>NZ_JABBYC010000051.1 GCF_016742955.1 Myceligenerans indicum
GCCTGCGTGATCGTGAACCCGCCCGCGACCATCGTGTCCAGCCCCACCTCTCGGGTGTCGCCCTGCGCGACCGTGTTGGTCGCGATTAGACCGAGCGTGCCCTTCGTTGACAGGAGTGATGTCGCACGGAGGAAGAAATAGGCAACGAGGTCCGCGCTACCGCGTCGACCTCCGGCAAGAACGTTGACGAACCAGTCACGAACATTCGTCCCCATGGAGCCGGTAAGTTTCTGGCCGCCGAGGAACGGTGGGTTTCCCACGATCGCATCGAAGCCACCGTGCTCGAAGACGTCCGGCACGGCGAGCACCCAGTGCAGCGGCTTCCAGCGTTCGTAGTCGGTCTCGACTGCTGGCGTCAGCCCGTGCCCTACGATTCCGTCGAGCATCGTCCGGTCACCGCCCGGCGTGAAGGCTCGGTCCACGGCGATGCGCAAGCTCTGGTAGTTCTCGTCGAGCGCCCTACCTGGCTTCCCGCCCAAAGCGAGCCCAGCCGCGATGACGCCGTCCGCGACAAGCGTGAGTTCGGTGGCGTCAGCCTGGTACCGGGCCCAGAGTCGCTTCTTTGCGTTTGCGGATCGCATGACGTCGTTCTCGACGATCTCGCCGGCGATCTGGCGGCGGAGGTTGGCCAGCGCTCGGACCTTGGCGCGTACGTCGACCGTCTCTACAAAGCCGACGTCTCCGCCGATGCCGAGGAGGCTGCCCGTGTGCTGGTGCTTCACTCTGCTTGGGTCGATGTGGACTTCCTCGATCTGCTTCACATCCGTGAGACCGAGGAGCGAGTTGCCGTGGAGGACCTTGTCGTCGACGAACGAGAATGGCTGGCCGGGGTCAAGTGAGACGAGCCAGAGGGAGAGCTTGCACATCTCGACGGCCATCGCGTTGATGTCGGCGCCGTAGAGGCAGGATGCGACAACCGCGCGTCGAGCCTTGATGAGGAGGTCGTGGGAGGTCTGCGAAGCGATGCCCTCTCGACGCCAGGCTTCAACGAGCCTGTCCGCGAGGTACTCGGTCGCCGCGACGAGGAACGCTCCCGAGCCGCAAGCGATATCGGCGACCTTGAGGTCGAGGATCTGGTTGGAGTCGATGGGTCGCCAGGTGTCACGGTCGGCGCTCTGGTGCGGCCCTGGCGAGTACACCAGCGGCTCGAGAGCATGCAACACCACCTCCTGAGCGAGCGACTTCGGCGTGTAGTGCGCGCCCGCGTTTGCGCGGGACTTCGTCTCGACGACGGCCAGCCCGCCCGGCTGGATCACGACGGGGCGGTCGCGCAGGTCGCGACGGATCAGACCAAGGTAGGGGCGCAACCTCGCGATCAGCGTTTCGTCACGGGTCACAGACAGCAGGGCGCGGTCTGCGTCCTCGACGCTCGTGTTGAGCTTCCGCACGAGACCGGAGGTGCTGTTCGGCTGGAGTTTCGCCGCGGACTGGTTCTTCTTGACCCAGTCGATGAGCGCCTTCGTGGCCTTCTCGTCGGCCTTGGCATCGCCGTCGAACTGTTCCCACAGGTCGTCGAGCACGTCGAGCGGAATCTCGGGCTCTTCGCCATCCTTCCCGATCAGGCCGACGGTGACGTCGTCGACCTCCTGTGACGTGTATCCGAGCAGGCCCTCGTAGATGTAGCCGATCTGCTCCACGCCGATGTCGCGGAAGGAGATACGGCGGCTCTCACCGCCGATCGGGGCGTACTGCACGGATCGCAACACTTCGAGCATGACACGGTCGGACACCGTCACGGTGAGGGTGCCGCTCGCGTCGATGGCGGTAAGCCAGGGGAAACGTTCGGCGTCGAACAGGGAGCCGCCGTAGGCGGGCAGGCGCATGTCCTCGGTGTTCACGCCCGAGTAGAGCGCACGAGAGGTCGCGAGGAGGCGATGCCAAGTGTGGTGCGTCGCGTCGAGGGATTCTGCGCCTTCGTCCTGAAGGCGGGCGTCGAGGCGGTCGAGTTCCTCGCTGACGCCGTAGGCGCTGGTGAACAACACAGACGGCGGCATCATCGAGCGTTCCTCGGCGAAGAGGAGGAACACGACTCGCATCATCGCGGTCACCGCGCCGTCGTACACCTGCCCTCGATCCGCCGGGAGGGGATCGGGACGGCCCGCTCCCCGGGCCTCCGCTGCGGACTCGGAGAAGGCGGTGACGACGAGTTCGACGGCACGGCGCACCTGGGTGCCGAGCGCGACGGTGATCTCTTCGGCCGCGGTCACCGACTCGCGGAAGAGAGCGGCCAAGCGGTTCGCGCTCTCGCCGCCAAAGAAGCGCTGAAGGTCGAGTAGCGCGAAGAACGCATTGCGGGCGTCGGGCTCCTCGATCCAGGTCTGGGAGTCGACGATGCCCGATGCGGTCATCGTCTCCGGCTGGGCAGAGACGATCGCCCACCACCGACCGTCGGTCACCACGCCAACGAGGTGGCCGGTATCGCGCAGGAGTGCGTCCATCCGGTCGATCGGGGAAGCCGACCACTCGTCGGTCCCGGGGTCGCGCAGCGAGACGACCGGGTCGACGACAAAGACGAGGGCTCCGACGTCGTTCCCGCGACGCAGCGCGCCCGTCGCACGAACCTCGACGCGTCGGGCCGGCGAGGTAGCGGTAGGAACACCGGCGGCACCAATGGGGTTCGGGAGCGTCGCCAGGTCCCAGGTGAGGAGGTTCTCCCAGCCCGCGACGTCTTGCAGCACCGCCTGCACCCACTTGTCGCGCGCGCCGCGGTACTGGGCGATTGCGGCTTCGCTCGCACCTCCGGTGGTGGCTGCGGCGCGGGTGTAATCGTCCCAGGCGCGGTCGAAATCGGGCTTGGCGTCAACGAGTGTTCCCTTGGCGGCATCGGAGACATGCCCGATGCCCTGAGGCCAGACGCGCTTGAGCGCGGGGACAGCGAGGAACGGACCTTCGCGGTCGACGAGTTCGAGCCAGGCGCGGTGGCGTCCGGCGACGTCGGAGGCGGTGCGGCGGCGGTGCGGGCGGGTCACTCGAGGTCTCCCAGGTTGGCGGAGCGAGCGTCGGCGGGGGTGAGGGCGAAGACCACTGCGGCAGCAGAGACGTACGGCCTGACGTCGGTGTACCGGTCACTAATTGCCGCGATCTCTCGCTCTTCCTCGGACTCCAGTTCTTCGAGGCGGTTCTCCATCGCGCGGATATCCTCGCGGAATTGCCTTCTCTCCTCAGGAAGCGTGAACAGCGACTCAGCGAGTTCTGCTTCCTCGCGTCGGAGTCGGCTCAGGGAGTCGGTGAGGTTACGGCGGAAGGCGGCATAGATCTCGCGAGCGCGGTCGGTGTCGGCAGCCCGGCGCTTGGCCAGTTCGTCGGTGACCGCGTGCTGCTTCCGGTCGGCGGCGCGCCGCATGGCGTCGTCGAGCCGGGTCCGCAGGCCGCGTTCGGCGGTGTTCCACTCCTCGGCGAGGCGTGAACGGACCGGCTCAGGAGCGAGTTCGAGATCCGACAGGTCGAGAGTCCGCTCGACGAGCGTCTCGGCCTTTGCCTCGGCGAGCGCGCGGCCCTTGAGGCGCAGGCCTGCGAGGAAGACTTCCTCGTGGAGGCGCAGCCCGCCGCGACCGACGAGCACGAGGCGGGCGACGGCGGCGACGCAGGACTCTTCAATTTCCGGGACGACGACGGCGGTAACGCGGCGCATCGAGGAGTCGGCGCTGAACAGTGAGGATCGCAGGATGCGACCGGCTTTCTGTAGCAGCCCGTGCCCGAGGTGGACGTGGACCACCTCTCCGGTGGAGACCAGGTCGCCCGAGCCGCCGTCGGACACGGTGTCGTCGAAGGTGATGGGTCGGTTGACCCCGGGCTGCAGGCGGGTGTCGAGGCCGCGGAGGGCGGGCTGCCAGGCCTGGCCAAGGTTCGGGACCGCGAAGGCCGTGAAGTCGGGAGAGTCCTCGTCCCAGCCGAGCGCGTCGGCGCCAACTTCACGCAGTGACGGCTGGTTCGTCAGGGCGAGCGCTGTGTCCAGCACCCGGCGCGCGTTGTCCGGTGTCAGGTGCATACGTGCCTTGAGGCTGTCGTACTGGCTGGCCAGCCGGGTCAAAGCGCGGTTCAGCTCGGCGGAGCCGGCCATGACCTGGTTGACGGCCTCGGCATCTGCGGACTTCCTCGTGGTGCGGGGCTTGTTGAGGCGACCGAACTGGTTCTGGATGTCCGCGTCGATCACCGGGTTGACGGAGCCGAGGTCGCCCTTGACGGTTGCGACCTTTCTCGCGATGACCTCCATGAACTTCATGGCGCCGCCGAATTGACTGGAGGCAATGTCGGGGACGAGTTGCAGTACCTCGGGCCGGTGTTGCTGCCCGTACCGGTCGATGCGGCCGATGCGTTGCTCCAGGCGGGATGGGTTGAAGGGGACGTCGAAGTTCACCAAGCGGTGGCAGTGAGCCTGCAGGTCGATTCCCTCCCCTGCGGCGTCCGTGGCGACGAGGACGCGCACCGACTCCTTGGACGGGTCAGTGGTGAAGCGAGCGCGCGTCAGCTCGCGGGCCTCGGTGTCCGTGGATCCCTGGATCGTCGCCAGGCGGGCCTCGTCATAGCCGCGCTGGCGCAGGTTCGACACGATCCAGTCCAGGGTGTCGGCGTACTCGGTGAAGATCACGACGCGCTCGTTGGTCCAGTGCTCGCCATCAGGGCGGCAGATCGCATCGAGCCACTCCGCCAGAGCGGTTAGGCGGGAGTCGGCCCGGTGCTCAAAGCTCAAGCCCCAGGTGACCAGGCGGTCGATCTCGTCGGCCGTCGCGGCGGACAGGGGGTCGTTCTTCTTCGACTGGCGCAGGGCGCTGAACTCCGGGTGGTCGACGAGTCCCTCCTCTTCGTCGTACTGCTCGGACCCGAAGATCTCCGCGTAGGGGTCGGCATCCGCCTCCCAGTCGTTGCCGCCGCCGAACTGTGCCTCGCGGTAGGAGTCGAGGGTGCGTCCGAAGGCATAGGGACTGGACAGGAATCGCTTCTTGAGCAGCATTGACACGATGTCGCCGGTCTTGCGACGGCCGTTCTGTTTCGCGGACGCGTCGAGGATCCTGTCGAGGAGGTCAAAGGTCTCCTCCTCATCGGCGGCGGGTTCGAAGACGATCGTCGACAGCTCGCGCGGCTTGAAGTTCTTGGTCTCGATGTCGCCCTTGAGTCGACGGACCGTGACGTCCCGCAGCGCTTTGGGGTCCACGGACGCGCCACGGGAGAAGCGACGGTTGTCGATCATCTCCAGCAACGCGGTGAAGCTCTCCGAGTGGCCGTTGTGCGGGGTCGCACTCAGGAAGAGCCGGTGCTCGCAGACACGTGCCAGGTCCCGCACGGCGTGCGTGCGCTGGGAGTCGATTGCGTAGCCACGGGCCTGACCGACTCCGGTCGGACTCGACGGGGCGACATGGTGCGCCTCATCCACGACCAGCATGTCGAACGCGTACCGGCGCGCGGTGTTCGCCTGACCGATCTGGGTCGTGGCGTCGCGCAGCAGACGCTGTGCCCGGACTCCTGGTAGCCACGCCATCGAGACGATCACCCGCGGGAAGAGGCGGAACGGATTCGCGTTCAGGCCATGCGTGCGCCGCACCTGCGCCATCAGCTCGGAGTTGACGATGACGAACTCCAGCCCGAACTTCTCGCGCATCTCGTCCTGCCATTTCAGCGCCAGGCTCGGCGGACAGACGATGACGACGCTGCGGGCTCGGTGCCGCAGGAGAAGTTCCTGGATCACAAGGCCGGCCTCAATGGTCTTGCCCAGCCCTACGTCGTCGGCCAGCAGGAGGTTGGTTCGAGGTGCCTGCAGCGCCCGGCGCAGCGGTTCGAGCTGGTAGGCCTCGACGTTCGCCCCCGAGCGGAACGGCGCCTGGAACTCGTCCGGGTCGGCGGACGTGATGGCGCCCCAGCGCACGGCATCCACGAACGCCGCAAGGCGGTTTGGATCGTCGAAGCCGTCGACGGTGACGCGCTCGGGCAGACCGCGGTCGGGGGCGACCGAGTGCCCGACTTCCAGCTCCCACACGACGTTCAGGTCCTCGCCCAGGCGGTCCTCGTCGAGCGATTGCAGGCTCACGACATGATTGAGGCGGGCTACGCCGTCGTCGGCCGGGCTACGCAGAAGTCCTTGCTCGCGGACGTCGGTGACCGCCCAGGTTGACCCTCGGACCTTGACGATCTGGCCGGGCTCCGGCAGCGGGGGCATCCCCGAGAGCGTGGCCGTGCCCTGGTGCTCCGTCGCGATCGTCGTCAAGGTCCCGCCTCTGCCCTCGGAGTCTGTTGGCAGGAGTCCAGCCGCACTCCTGACACCGATCGTAAGACCATGAGCAGCACGGATGCCAGGTAACGCAGGCCTGCGGGCACAAGATCACCCAGCCGAGCAATCGGTGCCCTTGGCGATTCCGCCCGATATCCTCCGGTCATGGCCCAGGTGCATTTCGGACCACGACAGAAGCCACCACTCGACGGGAGTGTGCGCTCAGCCGCGTACAGCTTCATCGACAAGCTCCGTGAGGACGACACCGCACCCGGGCTGCACATCGAGCCGATCAGCGGCGCTGCCGACCCCCGGATCCGCACAGGCCGGGTCACCCGGTTCTGGCGCGCCGTGCTCACCAAGTTCTCCATGCCGAGTGGCGATACGCACTACATCTACCTCGGCACCTACCCGCACGACGACGCAATCGAGCTTGCGAAGAAGGTCGTCGTCAGGGTCAACCCGCTCTCCGGAATCACGGAGCTGGTCGACGCAGACCGGCTCTCCATGCCAGAGATCCACGAGCGAACGACGATCCCCTCTGAGAAGCCGAAACCGCCCACATCGCTCCCCGGTGCCGATCCGTTCGTCCCGACGTCGCTGCTGGTCGACCGATTCGGGATCTCTATGACCGATCTGCTCGCGCTGGGCGTCCACGAAGGCCTGGCCACACTGGCCGTCACTGCCCGGACGCAGGACGAACTGGCCGACGTCGTTGTCGACGCCGACGCGCCTGCCTGGCAGCAAGAAGTCCTGCTGGACCTCGGCACCGGTTCCCCGCTCGACGACGTCCGTACGCGATACCAGCTGGGTGCCGCCGCCGGCGACTCCGATGAGGACGTCGTCGCCGCCCTCGCCCACCCCGCCTCGCGTCTGGAGTTCTCCTACATCCAGGACGACCAAGCTATGCGTGCCGCGATCGAGGACGACGACTTCGGCCGGTGGCGGGTCTTCCTGCACCCCGAGCAGCAGGACTATGCCTTCACGCCACGCTCTGGAGCGTTCCGGTTGTCCGGCGGGGCGGGCACAGGAAAGACCGTCGTCCTGCTGCACCGCGCCCGGCACTTGGCCCGCGCGAACCCGGACGCGCGCATCGTCCTGACCACCTACAACAAGACGCTCGCCGAAGCTCTGCGCGAGAACCTGCGACTGCTCGACCGGACGATCCCCGTCGTCGACGAGCCCGGCACAGCGGGTGTCTTCATCGGGACGGTCGACGCCGTCTCGTGGCGGTTGCTCGCCCGCAGTCGCGTGAACGGCCTGCCGGTGGACGCTGCCGTCGAGGCGGTCTTCGGGACTCTGCGGGGAACCCGATCCAACGCACTGGACACCAGCCCCGATTCCGCCTGGCGTACCGCCCTGAGCCGGGCCGGCTTCGACTTGCCCGACTCCCTGCGGAACCCCGGATTCCTAGCCGCCGAGTACGTCACCGTGATCCTGCCCGCCCGGATCACGGCGCTCGACGCCTACCTCACCGTCGCTCGGACCGGGCGCGGGGTCGCGCTTGACCGCACCCGACGGCGAGCAGTCTGGGAGGTCATCGAGGCCTATCGGGCTCTCAGCGCTGAGAAGGGAACCACCGACTACAACGAGAAGGCGATCCTCGCTGCGGCCGCGCTTGACCTGGCAGCCGCAGCGGGCGTCTCGCGACCGGCCGATCATGTGCTGGTCGACGAGGCCCAGGACCTCACGCCCAGCCGCCTCCTGCTGCTGCGGGCCCTCGTGACGCCTGGCCCTGACGACCTCTACCTCGCCGAGGACTCCCGGCAGCGCATCTATGTTCCCCGAGTTGTGCTCGCCCAGCACGGCATCGCGGTTCGCGGCAGGTCCCGCCGGCTCACCCTGAACTACCGGACAACGGCCCAGAACCTCGATCTGGCCACGACCGTCCTCGACGGGAGCGACCTCGCCGACATGGAAGGCGGCGCGGTCGCAGCACCCGCCGACCGGTCCGCCCGTAGTGGACCACCGCCGCAACTCATCGGGCTCGACAGCCTGGAAGCGGCGTACGAGTCCGCCGCCCACATACTCCGCGGTTGGCTTGAGCGCGACCTGGCTCCGGAGACGCTGTGCGTACTGGTCCGTTCTGGCGAAGAGGGCGCTCAGCTCACCGACGAACTCACTCTGCGAGGGCTGCCCGTGCTCGCCGTCGGCTCGAAGCAGGTTCCTGGGCCAGGCCGGATATCGGTGATGACGATGCACCGGTCCAAGGGCATGGAGTTCCGCAACGTGATCCTGTTCGGCCTCACCCCCGAGGCGACGTCAACCCAGCTTGCGTTCCTTCCCGACGGCGACAAACCCGATGCGCTGCAACGCGAGCGCGCGCTCCTGTACGTCGCGACGACCCGGGCACGGGACGAGCTGGTCGTGATGTGGGACGGCGAACGGAGCGATCTCCTGCCGGTGCGCGTCTGAGCGTGATGACCGCTTCGTCGACGGTCGTCGCAAGCGTCTGGGTGCCTGCCGAGCGACGTGTGGGACGCTGTGGCGCATGAACATCGACCCGGCAGGCCCGGACGCACGGATGGGTCGCTTGCGCTTCGGTCGGCTCACCGAAGCGTGGACCGGCGAGGCATCAGACTTCACGCCGCTGCTGTCGGAACGGCTCGATCAGCTGGGTGAGGCCACCGGCGTGAACCTGGCGTCGGTGGGCCGCTCGGAGGTCGCTAGCGCCGGAGGCCGACGGATCGACATCGTCGCCCAGGACGCCGACGGGGCCGAGTTCGTGATCGAGAACCAGTACGGACGCGCTGATCATGATCACCTGACACGCGGGCTGGCCTATGCCGTGGCCTCGCGCGCCCGCGGACTGGTCGTGGTCGCCGAAGAACACCGCGACGAGTTCAAGGCCGTGGCGCGATACCTGAACGACCTTGCCGAGTCCGACACCGAGCGAGGGATCGCGGTCTGGCTCGTCGAAGCGCGCGCCGTACGGATCGACGACAGCGCGTGGGCGCCGATCTTCACCGCAGTGGTCGAACCGAACGAGTTCGTCACCACGGTCGAGCAGGAGAAGCCGAAGCGGTCAACTCTCTCGTCGCTCGATGAGTTCTGGGACCTCTTTGAGGAGTCGGAGCTTCAGGCCGCCGCAAGCGCGGTCGTGGGCCACTGGATACAGACTGGATTCCGGACGAGGTTGGGGCCGAACCACGTCGTGCTGGAAGCGGAGGGTCCGTCCAAGAATGGCTATCGGACCGTCGTCGTGCTCTACGCGGACGGCCGAGTGATGGTCCCGTTCAACTCCTACGCCGGCTCGAACAGCGGGATCGAGATCGAGTCACTCACGACCGACGAGTTCCGCCAGCATGCTGACGCCCTGTTCGGGTTCAACGGGACTGAACAACAAGCGCGGACCGTTCCGGGCTGGCTGACTCCCTCGCGCGTCGAGCCTCTTGACGCGTTCTGTGAGCGGGTCGCCGAGGCCTATCACATCGCGCTGCGGAAGCCCGTGTGAGCGGCGTGCCCCGACCTGCCGCCGCGATGTTAGCCCAGTAGGCGGGCCTTCGCGGCAGCGAACTCCTCGTCGGTGAGCGCTCCCGCTTGATGCAATTGCGTGAGGCTCTTCAACTGCTCAGCGAGTCCATCCGAGGCCACTGCTGGGGCCTGCGGTGGTACAACCTGAACGTTGACTTGCTTGGCGCGTCCGACCCGAGCCCTGAGATCGTTGATGTCAGTCAGGTAGCCGTTGTACTCGGCTTTGGAAAGGGGCAGGGTGTTGCTCAGCGTCCAGGGGTCGTTGCTGTCAGCGTTCCGCGATCGGTCGCTCCCGCGCCAGTAGTCCTTGTTCGCAGTTCCTTGATAGCTCGGAGTGAGAACCTCCAGAACGCCGCTCATCAGTCCCGAGTTGTACTCAATGCCTGTGATGTCAACGAAGTGGAACGATGCGGCGCGCTCGCCACCGAGCGTGCCCGCCATGAAGCTCGTCAGTGCACCGGTCTTGATGATCGCCATGCGGTCCTCGAAAGCCACGAGAGTCCCCGCGCCGCCCGATGACGTCAGGATGAGCCAGGGGTGTTCGTCCTCGTAGCACTGCCGCAGGATCGCCTCGCTGGCCTTGCGCGATAGCCTCCCTCGAATGGTCGTACTCGGCCAGTCAAGATTCCGTGCGGCCTCCATCCGCTTCGCCGCTGCGGCCGCACGCTCTATGGCAGCCGCCGCAGCCGCATCCGCATTATCGAGGGCTGCCAGTAGCTCAGGTGGCGCAGGAGTGCTCTGGCCGAACCGAACGTAGTACTCGATCGCGCCCACGTCGTCCTCGGGGACCTGCCTGAGCGCAATAGGTCCGTCAGCCTTGCGGTCGATGTCGATGGTCCCCATCTTCGCGTCGGCGGTTAGCGACTGAATCTCGGAGTAGCGTGCCTCGAAGTTGATCCAGTGCCCCGAGAGCCCGACAACACGAAGCGGAGTAACGACGATCTCGCTCACGACGGGCGCCACGCTGTTGCAGACGCCGAGGTACCACACATCCTCGTTCGGCAGCAGTGCCGTTCGGGCGATGGCCAGCTGCTTTGCAGCCTTCGTAGGCTTCCATTTCACGGAGAAGTACGTCATCGAGACCCTCTGCGGTGAGTTGCCGTGAATACAGCAATGCTATCGTCCTCAGCCGACCACATCGCTCCGGACCGGCATGCCGAAACATCACCCCTTGGGACACTCCCTGCCTGGGAGAGCCTCCGGTATCGTCGCCGCGTGGCAGCGACTCGGGTGCGAGACCAGCACATCGCCGTGTTCGGTGGGAGCGGCAGCGGCAAGACGGTCCTGGTCTCGTCGTTCTACGGCGCTGCGCAGGAGCAGTCATTCCACCAGGAGAGCTTGTTCCATGTCCTTGCTGATGACGCCGGCCAGGGGAACCGCCTCCGCCAGAACTACCTGGGTATGAAGAACCAGGCGAGGGTCCCCGAGGCCACCCGGTTCGCAGCGACCCCCTACTCCTTCACGATCAAGCTGAAGGACCAGGGCGACGCCAGTGCCGCCAAGGCGCGCTCTTTCGACGCCCTCCGTCTCGTCTGGCACGACTACCCGGGCGAATGGTTCGACGAGGACCCGAGCGGCGAGACAGAGACGCAGCGCCGCGTCGGCACGTTCCGATCGCTACTCCGGTCCGACGTCGCGCTCATCCTGGTGGACGGCCAGAAGCTACTCGACCACGCGGGCGAGGAGGAGAGGTACCTCAAGTCGCTGTTCTGGAGCCTGCGTGAGGGGATTCTGCGACTCAAGGACGATCTGCTCGACGCCGGCGAGCCGCTGGTCGAGTTTCCTCGAATCTGGATCATCGCGCTGTCCAAGGCCGACCGTCACCCAAACCTGGACGTCCACGATTTCCACGACCTCGTCATCGAGAAGGCCGCCGACGACGTGACCGCGTTGCACGACGTGATCAAGAGCCTGGTGCAGGTTCCCGAGGCGTTGTCGATGGGCGAAGACTTCCTGCTGCTCTCGTCAGCCAGGTTCGAGCCAGGCCGGATCGAGGTCGCCGAGCGCGTCGGCCTCGACCTTCTCTTGCCGGTCGCCTCTGTGCTGCCGCTGGAGCGATTCGTCCAGTGGTCCGAGCGGCTCGACATCCCGCGCAAGTGGCTCGACCGGCTCGTGGACAACGCCGACGCCCTGTCGACTGCACTCGCCGGGGCAGGCGCCGTCGCGGCCTTCGTGTCCAGGGTGCCCAAGGTCGGCCCGGCACTCGGCAAGGTCGCACTCCCCGCGCTCGCCGCAGCCATCAAGTTCGGCGCTCCGAAGATCAAGGAGATCAACGCCGACGCGCGGGCGAACAAGGACTACCTCACGGCGGTACTGACCCAGTTCCAGATCGACCTCGACCGCGGCGTGAACGACGGCGTGCTCGTGAAGAGCATCCGGTGAGCCTCATCTGGGCGACACGCGGTCGATCCTGGGGATTCCGCTTCCTCCGCGACGGAGGCTTCACTGATCCGCTCCCTGCCTATGAGCGTGCGTTCGCCGGGATCGAATCCGAGCCGACGATGTACCGGCGCGTCGGCAAGCAGGTGGCGTTGCGCTTCCCTGACCCCAAGGATCGCTGCGATGAAGCGGGGCGTGTCATCCCGCACGACATCGTCGTCATGTCACCGCTGGCGGACGATGTCCGCTCCGTCGAGGACGGCCAGCGGATCGTCTGGCCCCTGCTCGCTGAGGCCTTCGCCCGCCTGTGGGACCTGCCGCGACCACCCTCAGCGAGCGACCTCCGCGAAGCCGTTGATGGCGATCCAAGTAGCGGTACGTCACGATCCGCCTGATGCCTGGATTCCTGCCGGTCCCTGCCCCATCCCACCCTGGCGTGCCGCGCCTCGTCCGATCGAACACTACGCCCCCGATCGGCGCAGACGGCCTCGTGGACGAATCTGACCGCCCTCGTCCAGCACGGCCTGCCGCACCGCCTCGTCGCCGATCCCCATACAGCGGGCAACCTGCGTCAACGTCATCCCACCCGCATACAGTGCCGCCGCACGAGCGCGCCCCTCGGCGTCCAACCCAACCACCCCAACCGCAACCCCCTCCCGCCGAGCCAGCACCGGGATCGTGCTCCGATGCACCCCGTACTTCACGCTGATCTCCCGAACCGGCATCCCCGCCTCGTAATCCGCGACCAGCTCGGCCCGCTGCGAAGGCCGCAACCGTGTTTGAGACTGCACCCGATTCTTCGTCAGCGGACCCCGCTCATCGCGCCGATCCGCCTCCCCCGAGCCGGCACGCCTCCCCTCACTCCCCCGCAGAACGCGCCGAACCAGCGTTGCCAGCGCCGGCCGGATGTTTGAGAATCGCCCAGCAAGGCCCACCTGAGGTTCGATGTTCGAACTCGCGAGCACCTGACTATCACGATCAGTGGCGAGCGCCAGCCGCTGGCCGTACGGCAGCCGACCGGACGAGCTCCAGGCGGTCCTCGCTGTCCCCGACCAGCACGATCGCTGTCACGCCATACCCATCACCCGAACCGACCCGGACAGCGTGCACCTCACCACCGCGTCCTACGAAGCCGACGGCGGTTCTCACCGCTCGCCGCCATGACGCCATCGGGCCCGCCGTACCGCCCGGAAGTCGCACTGAAGATCAGCGGCGACACTCAGTGAATCGTCCAACGAGGCCACTACCATCGGCCCGGGATCCAACGGCGGCGAGCCACCCAGATGAGCGATCGCCGCCGACGCGTACCCCGCAGTTCCGAGGACGTCATGGCCGTCGAGGCGCTCGACGAACGACCGCATCCCCGCGACGGCGTCCGGCCCGGCGATCAGCACGCTGACGGTGACCAACGGGCCGGCGGCATGCCCGTCCGGCACAGAGCCCCACGCGTCAACAACCGCCCGGCGTACCTTGCCGACAGGCACGGCCAGCGCGAACCAGGCACCAATGGTCAGTTCGCGCCAGTCCCTCCCCTGCAGAAGCCACACCACCTGCTCGGCAGTCACTGTCCTGCCCGCTCGGAGCAGCGCGCGCCGGAACCGGCGCGCAGCGCGCGGATCCACCTCATCCGGGGCCTCCACCAGGTACATCTTCAGGTAGAAGGGCCGAACGAGCCGATTGAGCAGCCGGATCTCAGCGCGCGTGTAGTCGTCAGCGAGTGGATCGCGGCGAACGCGATACGCCCTCATGCGTCGGCGAGAGCACGGTCCGAACGGGAACTCGCGTCCTCGACCCAGCGGACCGCTCCATGAACCGCGCGAAGTCCGAACCAGACCGTCGCGATCACCAACCAAGCAGGAACTCCACCCGCCGCGATCCCCGCAGACCAGGCCAGCGCCTCGGACATCGCCATGCCGGGCTCCCCCACGGCGAGCGTCGTCGTGCCGGCCACCACGACGACGACCCACAACAGAATGCTCACGACGACGAACACCAGCACGCGCCGCCGAGACCTGGAGCCAAGACGTGCCGAGACCCCGACGGCGAGAAGCGCGAGAACGGTGTAGCCCACGCCCGCGGCCGTCGCCACGACGAGCAGGAACGGCAGAGCCAACGGCCCACCCACAGGAGTGTCCGTCACGATCGCCACCACGACCAGAACGACGTAGAGCACGAACGCCAGCACCGGATACACCAGGACGGCGGCAACTCCACCACCGCCGAAGCACGCCAACGTCACCACCAACGACCCGAACTTCCTGACCATCCGGCCACTTCTCGGTACCGATTCACTCTCAGCACGCCGACCTCGTGACGAGGAGCCGGGCTTCGCCGAACTGCCCATCAGAGCTTTCCGGCGCGGTACACGAGGCGATGAGTGCCGACGACGGCCCGCACGCACTCATGGACGGCCGGCCCGAGCCGGGGCCAGTCCCAGAACCACAGACCGAGCGCGGCAAAGGCGAAGTAGTCCTCGTCCCATCGCCACTCCGGGAGCGGAACGTCACCGCCGCATCCAGGGCACGGATGAGCCGAAGGATCGCCACTCAGCCACACCTCGACGCCGTCGAGCAGGCCATTGGCAAGATCCCCGTCGATCATCCGGTCGCATCGCGGACACTGCGCCCAGTCATAGCCACCCTGTCCGCCGTAGAACACAGTTCGCGTGGCATCGATGCGAACACCGTCGGGTGTCCACCGCTCCGGCGTATTGACCGCAGCAGCCCATTCTGGCCCAGGCTCGTGTCCGGGGTCACCGAACGCAGCACCGGCGACAACGTCCGGCAGGATGATCTGCTTCTCAACGAGGCGAGTCACGATCTCGTGAGCAAGAACCGGCGCCTCGCCGTCGGAGGCATCCACATCGGCGATCCACTGGAACCACGTACCCACCGACCGGCTCTCCTCCTCAATCACTCGGCACACGCCCTTACCAGTAGTGAGACCGGAGGCGCGCGGAGGTCTCACCATAGCGGTCGGCCTGGGTCAGAGCCGGGCCCTTATATGCCCTATCTCAACTCTCCGAACCCCGATTCGACCCCAATCGAAGCCCTCGACAACCCCACAACGGCCAATCCCAGCATTAAGATAGACCCAGGTCACCGGGCATTTCCGCCCGATTGATCCGCCCAACCCGATGCCGGCGAAGGTGTCTTCCAAACTGATTACGCGGGTTCGATTCCCGTCGCCCGCTCACAGCAGCTCCGCCCCAGGTCAGACGAGGTTTTCTGACCTGGGGCGGAGTCGTTCCGCCGGGTCTCAGACCTACCTGTGAGCCACAAGTGGGCCACACGGTGGCCCGCGGCAGGCCAGTTCTGTCGACGAAGCGCGATTGGCTACCCCGAGCAGAGACGGCTGGCGAGCCGTTGCCTTTGGTCGTCCGGTAACTGCTCCGCTAGGGTTTCGCGCATGGTCGGTCGGCGCACTTCGCGGGAAGTTGACGGGCAGACCATCTCCGGGGTGACACGGCTCGCGTTCATCAGGAACGGCGGGACCTACTTCGTCACCGATCTCGTGATCTACGCCGACGGGATGATCGATTGCTGGGGTCTGGTCGATCTGGAGGAGTTCGAACGCAAAGTTGCCTCGGGCTGGGTCGCGACGACGCTTGAGGAAGGCGCTCACGCCTCGGCACACCATGTCGGCTCGTGGAGGTTCGCACAACCACGGTCCTGGGTCACGCCTGAGGGGCTCGTCGGTGAGGTCCGCGATCAGGTCGATTCCCTCGCCGGCCGGCCCGACTCCACCAGCCGCTGCCGGGCGGCGATCGGTGCGTTCCTCGACGATCCCACCCGGGCTCGACGTCGTGCTCTGTTGGACGCGTACCTCGCGGTGCCTGAGCACCTGCGGGTCTACATGCTCGGCGACATGGACAACAAGGATTGGCCGGTCCAGGCTCTTGCCGTCGGTGTCGGGAAGAAGCGTCCTCGCGACGGCACCCGCGTCACCAAGGAGTTGTACGAGCACGCTCTGCGCTACTTCGAGAGGCAGAGCGAGTTCGACCCAGGATGGTTACTTCCCAAGCCCACGAGGATCAAGACCAGCGAGTTGGTGGCCCCGGTGCAGGTGCCGGCCGCCGTCTACCCACAGGGCATCGACACCGCTCCGGCGATCCATCGGTTGCGCAACTCCTTCCCGTGTGAAATCCGCGCGGCGGGCCACAGGTTCGACAACGTGGAGACCGCCTGGCACGCGCTATCGGTGGCCGATGACGAGGCGCGCGCCCGGATCGCAGGAGCGCCAGGGCCGTACGACGCCAAGAAGCTCGCCGACGCGCTCGACAAGCGCGATGGCTGGGTTGAGGCGCAAGAGGCCGTCATGCATTCGCTCCTGAGCGCCAAGTTCATGCGGCACCCGGATCTCGCGGACATCCTGCTGAGCACCGGAACTGCTCCGATCCACTACGACGACTTCGATGGGCATTGGAGCACCGGTGGGCGGAACTGGATCGGTCGACTCCTGGAACTGGTCCGTAGCGAGTTGCGGGCTCAGGCTGCCGGGCTGACGAACCTCGTCGACCACGCATCCTGAGTTAGCAAAATGCCGCCAACGCTGCTCCTGCCACCGCACCTGACCGCATCGGCCGAGGCTGTCCGCGCTGCCACCGAGGCGCGCGGTCTGACCACGGTGCAGTTGCCGACCTTCGACCTCCCTGAGGGGATCGCGGCCGAGCATTTGCACGCCGGCCCGACGTTCACCGACGCCGTCGCGCCGAGTCTCGGCATCGCGTGCCTCGAAGCACCGCCGACCTGGCTTGAGGACCTGCCGCGCGAAGTCGTCGGCCGGACGATCACTGCGATGCCGATTCTCGACGCCTGGACCCTGCGATACCCGGCGTTCATCAAGGCGCCGAACGACAAGTCCCTGCGCGCCATGGTCTACACCGACGGCACCCGCCTGCCCGGCGCGGACGCCGTTGACCCGGACACGCTCGTCCTGGTCGCCGAGATCGTCTCCTTCACCGCAGAGTTCCGCCTTTTTGCCCTGGACGGGACGATCCACACGTCCAGCCAGTACGCCGCCCGCGGCCGCAGGTACCTGGCACCGCTGGCCGACGACGTCACGTCCGCTGCCGCCGCGTTGATCCGCGACCTGGCCGAGACGTTGCCGTCGGCGATCGTTGTCGACGTCGGACTGCTCGACGACCGACTCGTGGTGATCGAGGCCAACGCCGCCTGGGCATCAGGCACCTACGCATCCGACGTCGACCGAGCCCTCGATGTCATCCTTCGCGCCGCCGGCCCAGTGGCGGGCCTGTTGCGTCGCGACGAGGCGTTCACCCGACCGGTTCCCGGCCGGTCCTCGTCACAAGGAATGCGCAGGACCGTCAGTGAGCTTGCGCACGCCGCTACCGTTGCGCCTCGTGAGTCACCACCACCCAAGGTTCGTCCCGCCCGTCGATGAGCTCGACCTGTGGGGCGTACTGATCCGGACCGACTACTCCGACGACGCCCGCTTTGCGCGGGTGCTGGAGGACGCCAGGCGACAGGTCGGCTCGGGTCCGACCGATCGCGCAGGGCTGCTCATCGTCGCCGACCCGCGCCTCGCGCACGTCGAACCGGGCCGGGTGGCCGACCTCGTCGAGGTCGAGTCATTCGCGTTCCTGGCCGACGCCCGCTCGATGGCCGACTCGACCCTCCTGGTCGTGGACCTGTACGAGGACTCCGACACCTACCTGCAGACCTTCCGCGTCGCGCCGGAGGCGGTCTTCACCGTCGAAGCGAACCTCGCGATCGCCAACCTGGACTTCGACGACTTCGCATCACAGGTCGACGACGACGGCGTCTACCGCGAAGCCATCGACCACGGAGACGTGGGGTGAGTTCGTTCGAGCCTGTCGGTGACGATCGCACAGATTCACGAACAGACGCGCAACCATGATCGCGGATCTCGCGCTCAACACCTGACAGCACTGTTCAGCAGGTTGGGCGTGGCCAGGTGGCGGTAGCGGTCTAGCCCGTGGCGTTGCAGGCTTGGGGCACGGTTCGACAGCGGGGAGCTTGGTGATGCGAGCGGTCGCTCTGAATGACGCCGATCCGACGCGCCCGTCGATCGGGATGGACATTGAGACCGGTCGGCTGCGCGGTGCTTGGCGCGGCTCCACTGCGATCGCTCGAGGGCAGTCGGTGGATGTCGAGCTGGATCTCGCACTCCCTCGGACGATCGGCGGTCTCACCGTGATTGCTTCTACGAGCCGGGAGCCCGGCGTCCTGTACGGGGTGATCCAGGCCGTCCTTGATGAAGGTGTCATCGTGCTTCAGGTGGGAACCGCTGCCATCACGGCGATCCAGTCCCGCTCGGCTCGCGCGGCGGTGAGCTGGGCGGCCCAGCCCACCTCCTCCAGCCCACGCGAGTCGTGCCGCGAGTTCGGCCTCGACCCGGACCCGCACGAACGCTCGCCCCTCCCGGGTGTGCCTCAGCACAGGGTCGGCCACGAGCCGGGCGGAGGCCAATGCCTTGAGCGGCGGCTCAGGGCGCCGTCCGCGAGGCCGAGTTCAGCTTGCTGAGCAGGACGTCGAGCGACTCCGCGACCGGCGATCTGAAGGGCCACTCGCGGCAGCACCAGTCCACCGATCACGAGTCCAGGGGTCGCCGGCGTCGCATCTGGCCGGTTCGTCATTCGTCGAACCAGTCGGCCCGATACCGGTTCCGGAACGCGGCGGCGGCCTCGGCAGAGCGTG
This sequence comes from Myceligenerans indicum, assembly GCF_016742955.1. Lineage (GTDB taxonomy): Bacteria > Actinomycetota > Actinomycetes > Actinomycetales > Cellulomonadaceae > Myceligenerans > Myceligenerans indicum. The sequence continues at coordinate 18,736 of NZ_JABBYC010000051.1, forward strand.
CGGTGAACATGACGGTCCCGGCCTCCAGGACAACGACGTCGTCCACGAGCAGCCACCTGGCCGTCACGGGGCCGTCCGACGGCTGGGCCAGGTCCACCGGGACTGCCCGAGCGAGCAGGTCTTCGAGGTCGTCGGCATCGAGGTCGTCGGCGAAGCTCGCCACGGACGCGTCGCGCCACAGCGACTCGAACACCAGCCAGTGCGCCACCGCCTCCGTGAACGACGCCGTCCACGGCTCCCACCACTGGTCCGACGGCTCGAACCGGTCGACGTGCACCACCACGGGCGGGTCGGGAAGGTGCAGGTCCTCGATCCGGACGCCCCAGATCGCCACGCCCTGGTTCTCGTGCCGCACCACCAGCACACCGTCCTGGACGTACAGCTTGCCGATGCTCAGCAGTTCGTCCTGATTCGACCACAGGTCCCGACGCCGGCCGGCCAGCGCGTACAACTCGCACACCGCAGCCGGGAACGACAGTCCCAGCCGCTGCTCGGCCTCCACAATCCGGGGCTCCTCAACGCCCGATTCGCCGTCGAGCGCGGCACCGAGCCAGTGCCGCGCGAACCGTGCCACGAACCGCCACGCAGCCTCGCGATCCAGGCCGGCTACCGCCGCTTCCGCGGCCAGATCGAACTCACCCACCTCGGTCATGACCACGACTGTAGCGGGAGCCTCTACCGGCCTCGGGGCGCCTGCGTGTGCCAGTTTTATCGCCGCCTCCAGCCGGCGATGCCGCACCGGGCGCGAATCTGGTCTACGTTCTGATGGCTCTGTTCCTGTGGAACTCCGTCAAGCTCGGCCTGGCCGGGCTCGTAGGGGCCGCGCGCCTCTTGTGGTCGCTCGTCGTGCGGACGAATGGACGTACCGCCGCCGGCCAGGCGCCAACTACGCGGGAGTTGCGGGACCAGGGAGTGTGCTCGACCGCCAGGCGGCCCACGACGTGTTCGGAGTTCGAGTCGTGGTACTCGTTGAGGAGCACCTCACGGCCGTCGAGCCGCACGGGGTAGTCACTCAGGAGCTGTTCAGCGCCCGGCGGTTCGACATCCGGGGTGCGCCGGCGCAGCAGAAGCACGTCGCCCGGAGAATCGCATCGAGAGCGAGAACCTTGGAGAACGTTCCGGTAGCTCTCATCGTCCTGATCGTCCTGCACGCCGTCGAGCGGTACCGCCTCATCCTCGTCGACGTCCACGAACCGCGCCGCGGTTGCCGTGCCGGCATGCGCCAGCCGTCTCGATCTTCCGCTTCCGAGGGCGTGCAGCCGTCAGCAGACGGGCCCATCCTGCGAAGACGCGCGGCCGGCAATCCTCGACTACTCTGACCGGACGAGCGTCCGCTTAGAGGGCGACCATGCGACGCGTCAGGAGGGTCTCCTTGCGAGCGGATGCGAGGTTGAACCGCGACCGCATTGTGGCGGCAGCACGAGCAGAGCTGGCCTCAGCGCGAACGCCGAGCATGGTGGACGTTGCGCGGGCCGCCGGTGTGGGACAAGGAACGCTCTACCGCCACTTCCCGACGTGGCAGGACCTCCTGCTAGAGGTACACCTGTCGGACATGGACGAACTCGCCGCAGCGGCGCCACGGCTGCTCGAGGAGCATCCCCCTCTGGAAGCGCTCCGGCGGTGGCTGCAACAGCTCGCCGAGTACGGGCGGCTCAAGAGAAGCCTGAGCGACGCGATGCATCACCTCATCCGTGACAGATCAGCCGCCGAGGGGCAGTTTCCCAACCTCGGGCCGTTCGACCTCCTGATCGATGCCTGCAAGGCAGACGGCAGCATCCGCCAGGACGTCACGGGGTACGACCTCATGCTCCTGGTCGGTTTCCTCTGGCGACTCGATCTCACGGACACCCGTGACGAAAGGTCGTCGCGCCTGCTGGATGTCGTGCTCGACGGTCTGAAGGCACCCGACGAGTCGAACCGGTGCTCGCCGATGCCGAGCAGCCCCTGACAGCCGCGACGGTCTGTCATTGGCGGGAGAGCCCACGCTGCCACCGCCGGGCGCGTACGAACTCGTTGCGTCAGACGGGGCAGCGGATGGCACTCAGGCCTGGGCGAGCCCCCCGTCGGCGAACAGTTCGACGCCCGTGATCGCGCTCGACGCATCAGAGGCGAGGAACGCGATGGATCGCGCGATGTCCCGCGGCTGGAGCAGACGGCCCAGTGGCGACTTCTCGCCCATCTCGTCCACCGCGGCCCGGACGCCGGCCTCGTCTCCGATCGCGTCCGCCAAGGCCGAACGAAGCGAGGGAGTGTCCACCGCGCCCGGACTCAAGAGGTTGAACCGGATGCCCGTGCCTCGCGCCTCCAGGATCCATGCCCTGACCATGCTCCGCAGCGCCGCCTTCGCGCCACCGTAGAGGCTCATTCCATAGCCCCCTTTGATCGAGGCCGTCGAGCCGACGATCACGACACTGCCGTTGTCCGGCAGGAGCGCCATCCCGGGCTGCACGGTGTTCAGCACGCCTTTGACGTTCGTGTCGAAGATGTTGTTGAACTGCTCCTCGGTGATCTTGCCGAGCGGGTTGCTGTCGCCCACGGCAGCGTTGGCGACCACGACGTCGAGCCGGCCGAACCTGTCGACCGCGTGCTCGAGCGCTGCCCGCATCTCCCGTTCGCTGCGCACGTCGGCGACCACACTCGACGCGGCCGGGCCCAGGTGGGTGCACGCCTGCTCCAGCTGAGCGACATCCAGCCCGGTGATCACCACCCGGGCACCCTGAGCAATGAACTCCTCCGCCGTCGCAAGCCCGATGCCCTGCCCGCCGCCGGTGATGATCGCGACCTTGTTCTCCAGAGGCTGCGCGTACTTGTACATGCCTGGCAATCCTTCACGTCGAGAGTGAGACCGCAGCTGACCGGCAGCCCAAGCCGGACGCTTGGACTTCCCCACATTCGGACAGCTGTCCATTTAGACAGTAGCGGACACATGTCCGGTTGTCCATGTTGTCGTCGGGCCGTCGCTCACTTCGTGCGATGTGTGAGCGGCGCGGAGAAGACCTGTGGTCTCGACCTCGCGGACGGTCGTGGCGGAGCGGTCCGGGTTGCCGCGTGGGGTGTATCGCCCGCACGTCCTCGGTGAAGTCCGGCACAATGCCGGTCCGTGAGAACACCATCACCGCCGTCGGACATCATCGCGGTGTTTCCCGCATTGGCGGGGCACGAGCGCACGACCACCAGACTGCATCCGGCACCGGGGGCTCCGACGGCGAGCGAGAGCTCGATCGGCGGGCCGCTGTGGTGGCCGGCCGACGAACCGTGGCCCCACGCCCGGGGTCGGTACGAGATCGACCGGTCTCGGCCGGCCGGGTCCCGCCAGGTGCAGGGCCCGCCTGTCCCGCTGCTGGCCGGGGTGCAGCTCTGGGTACGCGACGTCCCGGAGCTGCCACACCCCGACGGCATCGATCTGCTGCAGATCCTGTGGGACTCCTCGGACGAGGTGGACGCGTTCGACTCCGCGGGCTTCCGGACGGCAGGGCCCGACGACGTGTTCCGGGTCGTGTGGCGTCGTGCGGCCGACGTCGTCGAGGTACTGACCGACCAGCCACGCCAGACCGAGGCGCAGTTCATCCTCGATACCTACGTCCCGGTGCCCTGTGTGCTGAACCCCGAGAGGGTCGTCGAGTACCCGCCGTCCTGGGTGCTCGGTGAGGAGTTCGCGGCCGAGGTGGACGCAAGGGACAAGGAACTCGGCACCTGCTACGGCTGGGAGCACACCTACGCCGACGGAACGAAGATCGGAGGCTGGCCGGCAGACTCCGGTGTCGGAGGGCCCTACTACGAGGCCTTTCGGTGCGAGTGCGGAGCCGGCCTGGAAGCGTTCCTGACATTGGCGAGCACGGAGGTCGCGCACAACGAACGGACGACCACGACGACCTACTACCGGCCCGCGGAGAGTGAACCCCACGAAGAGTGCTCGCAGCCGACGGGTCTCGTCTTCGGGCGGTGGACGCATCTCCAGCTCTTCTACTGCCCTGCCTCGTGGGACCACCCGATCCAGCGCTTCGAGATGTAGGCCGAGGAACTCGGCGGCCCCCCGCGGGGCGTGGAGACCTGCGGCGCCGGCCGACGCGAGTCCGCTCGGGAGGCCGCCGGGATGGAGCCGCCGGGATGGAACTGGTGCCGGCCGAACGACATCGGGCCGTATGTGCCAGAGTGTCGGAATGCCATCCCCGCAGACGCTCAGTGAGGCCGACCGCAGGCTCGTGGCCCTGTGGGCCGCGGACTGCGCCGAGCGCGTGCTCGCGCTGTTCGAGGCCGAAGCACCCGCCGACGATCGCGCCCGGGACGGCATCGCCCGTACTCGGGCGTTCGGCCGGGGTGAGCTCGGCGCCGCCGAGGAGATCCGCCGCCGGTTTTTCGCGGGCCGCGCCGCCCGGTCGGCGACGAGCCCTGCCGCGGTGGCAGCCGCCCGTGCCGCGGGCCAGGCGTCCGGCGTCGCGCACATGGGCGCTCACGCCCTGGGCGCGGCCGCGTACGCCGCGAAGGCCGCCGGACTGGCAGCACCTGGTCGGGCCGATGCCCGCGAGAACGAGGTCCGATGGCAGCTCGGCCACATGACGGCTGAGGTCCGTGCCGCACTTCGACGCCTGCCGGCACTCGGAGAGGACTCGTCCGGGCCCCTGGGGTCGGGACTGCTTGCCTCCGGCGTGCTCGCGACGACGATCCGCGACCTTCAGACCGAGCTGTCCGCACCCTGACCTGCCATCCAGAGCAGGCTCTGGCGTACCGCCGCTCGCCGGCGGCCGAACACGGACCCGAACTCGCTGCCTTCTCAGTCGTCGAAGTCGAACCCGTCTGCATCCGCTGCGGCCACCAGCCTGCGCATCCGGTCGGCGTCCCCGGCAACCTGTTCCATCAGCTCGCCCAATCCCTCGAGCGCAGCCCGGTCCGTGCCGTGGGCGCAGAACATGTCACCTTCCGGGTCGTAGTCGAATCTGCCGTCGAGCTTCCGAGCCTCGGTGGACACCAGCCATCGTGCGACGCCCTCCCAGAAGTATCCGTTCGGTTCGTGCCCCAGCTCCTCGATCACGGCATCGACCGGGGTCGTCCCGGCATTCAGGAGGAGAGAGAGCTGTCTCTCGGTGGTTTCCACCAGCTTCAGTACCGTCATGAGCCGGAATGTAGCGACCGACACTGACATCACCGGGAGCAGGGTTGGTGTGGACGAGTTCCGCCCCGTGAGCCCGCATCCGGGCGACGGTGGCGTCGACGTCGTCGACGGCGAACATGATGCCGCGCAGGCCCGGCGCGTTGCGCGGCGGGTCGTCCGGGCCGTCGCTGACAGCCGCGGGAGTGTGGAACTTCGTCAGCTCCAGGCGGCCGTGGCCGTCCGGGGTGCGCACCAACGCGATGCGGACGCGGATGCCGTCGAGCCCGTCGATGCGGTCCAGCCGCCGGCCCGACGGCGGCGTTCCCGCCGGGGGCGTACGGTCGGACCAGCGCCCCGGAGGTGGACCATGACCCGCTACGCGATCGACGCCCCCACGTTGCTGCGCCTTGTGGACGATGATCTGCCCGTCGACCCGGCACACCAGCTCGTGGCTCCGAAGTCCATCCACTCCGATGCTCTCACCCGGCTCCTGCGGGACGTCCGCTCGGGCGTCCGGACCGAGGACGAGGCCCTCGCCACGCACGAACGCCTCACCAGCCGCGGGCTGCGCCTCCTGGGCGATCGCGTCTCGCGCCGTGTCGCCTGGCAGCTCGCCCGCGAGCACGGCTGGGACGACCTGCACGACGCCGAGTACCTGGCGGTGTGCCGCCTGCAGGCGGACGCTCTCGTCACCGTCGACCACGCGCTCGCGGCACGTGCCGCGGGCATCGTCCCGGTCGCACCGCTCGTCACGTTGCTGCCCCCCGACACCTCCGGCCGCTGAGCGACACCGATGAGTCTGCCGCGCGTCAGCCGTCCACCAGAACACGACGGGAGGCGGCCAGGTGGTCGCCCGGCACAAGGAGGCCCGGAATGACGCGGTACCTGATCTCGTTCGACGACGGCGCGATGACCATCTCCCAGGAGGAGCTTCCCGCCGTGGACGCGGCCGCACACGCGGTGGTGGAGGCCGCGAAGGCTGCCGGGGTGTGGGTCTTCGGCGGCGGGCTGGAGCGCCAGCAGGCGACGGTCGTCGCCCCCGACGGGACCGTCTCGGACGGCCCGTTCCCGGAGACGAAGGCCGTCGTCGGCGGATTCTCGGTCATCGACACGTCGTCACGTGAGGAGGCGGAGGGGTGGGCCGCCCGAATCGCCGAGGCGTGCCGGTGCGCGCAGGAGGTCCGGGAGATCATGCCGGACGAGTCCGTCTGATCCCCGGCCGGGCACCCGGCCGGTACGGGGCATCCAACGGCGGATAGTTCGCATTATCAGTCTGGACGCCCGAGCGCGGGGCCCCCGAGACTCGGATCCGACAAGGCCCGGCGCGTCTCCTGAGCGCCGCCACGCACCGGAGCGGGGCGGCCGCCCGGGCCGGAGGAAGATCTCCATGGACACCGACCCACGGCTCCCCCAGAACCAGACCCCACTGAACCAGACCTCGCTGGACCGCCACCCGCTGATCCAGACCCCGCTGCACCGCCGAACCCTGCTCCTGGGCGCCGCCGCCGTCGGCTCGGCGGCCGCCCTGGGCCTCGCCCCGCCCGCCCGCGCCGCGGTGCCGGGCTTCCCCACGTTCACCCGGCTCGGCGCGGCCCTGGACAAGTCGTCGCTCGCCTACAACCCCACGAACGAACTGATCTTCCCCTCGGTCCGCTACGTCGCAGGTCGGGTGCAGAACCCCCTGGGCGCCTGGTACATGTACTACGCACCGCACGACGCTCCGGGCGGGATCTGCCTGGCGTACGCGGACTCGCTGGACGGCCCCTGGCACGAGTACTCCGGCAACCCGGTGATCTCCCGGAACTGGTCCCCGCACTACTCCGTGAGTCACGTCTCCAGCCCGCACGCCCTGTGGAACGACGCGGACGGCAAGCTCTACCTGTTCTTCCACGGGGAGAACACCACGACCCGGGTGGCAACCTCCACCGACGGGCGCACCTTCACCTACGAGGGCACGGTGATGACCACGGCGATGCTGCCGTCGGACGTGACCGAGACGTCCTACGCCCGGGTGTTCCCGCACCCGACACAGGCGGGCATCCACATCATGCTGTTCATGGGCAACCAGGCCGGTACGCGCAAGATCTTCATCGGCTGGTCGCACTCGCTGACCTCGGGCTGGCAGGCCAAGCCGCAGCCGCTGATCTCGCCGGCGGCCGGTGAGGGCGGCCAGCTCTCGGGGGCTCACTACTGGTCGCGCAACGGGGGCGGCCACGTCGTGTACCACTCCGGGTCGGGCGCCATCCATGTGGCCGACGTCGGCACGAGCTTCGACCGGGAGAATCATCTGGGCGTGCTGTACACCGAGCCGGTCGCCACCCGTGCGGCGGCGCCGAGCTTTGCCGAGGAGAACGGCCGCCTCCACATGTTCTACGAGGCCGGTCAGCGCGGGAACACCAACATCGCGATCGCCCGCGCCGACTGAGCGGTTCGTGTCGCGTGGCGGGCCGCCGCGCGACGGCAGTCACGCGCGGCGGCCATCACGCATGACGGCCGCCGCGCGGCACGGCCGCCGCGGGGCCCGGCCGTCGCGGGGCCCGGCCGGCAGCACGACGAGGCTCCCGCCCGGGATGACCGGGCGGGAGCCTCGTTCTTCACGGCCCGGGCCGACGCGCGGTGCCGGCGCGTGGTGCCGACGTGCGGTGCCGGCGTGCCGCGCCGCGGCGTCCGGGTGGGGCGGTCGGCGGTGCGGTGGTCAGCCGCTGCCGATGATCCGCCCCCCGGCGTTCACCCCTTGAGTCCCGTGTGCGCCAGCCCCTGGACGAACTGCCGCTGCGCCACGAGGAACACGACGAGCACCGGCAGCACGGTGAGAGTCGTGGCGGCGAGCTGCACGTTCCACATCGGCCCGCCGTAGGCGTCGACGTACTGGGTCAGGGCCTGCGGGAGCGTGAACTTGTCCTTGCTGGACAGGTACACGATGGGCTCCAGGTACAGGTTCCAGGACTTGAGGAACGTGAAGATCGCGACCGCCCCGAGCGCGGACCGCGACAGCGGCAGCGCGATGCGCCAGAAGATCCCCCAGCGCCCGAGACCGTCCATGCGTCCGGCCTCCTCGAGCTCGGCCGGCAGTGCGAGGAAGAACTGCCGCATGATGAACACGGCGAGCACCGCCGGTGCCCCGAGCACGGGGATCACGACGAGCGGCCAGTGCGTGTCGATGAGTCCGAGGCTGTTGACGATGCGGAACAGCGGCACGATCGTCACCTCGGACGGCACCAGCAGCCCGGCGAGCACGAGCACGAACAGGGCGTTGGCACCGGGGAACCGGATGCGCGCGAACGCGTAGCCGGCCATGGCCGCCACCAGCATGGTGCCGATCGTGACGGCGGCAGCGATGTACAGGGAGTTCCAGTACTGCTGCGCGAACGGCTGGAGCGTGAACACCCGGCCGTAGGCCTCGAACGTCGGGTTCCGCGGCCAGATCGTCGGCACCGCCTGGAGGATCTCGCTCATCGGCTTGAGGCTGGAGGTCGCCATCCACCAGGTGGGGAACACGAACGGCAGGCTGAGCAGCACGAGCAGGGCGACGAGCCCGCCGCGGGCCCAGCGCCGCCGGGCCCGCAGGCCCGCCGGCGCCAGGTTCCGCCGGCCCGACGGCGAACGGGCGGGCCGCAGTCCGCCCAGCGTCGTCGACGGCAAGGCCTGGGCGGCCACCCCGGCACCGGACCGCTCGGCACCAGGCCGCTCGGCACCGGACCGCTCCGTGCTGTGACCGGCTCCGGACCGCCCGGCATCCGCACGACCGTTGCCCGCAGGGGGCATGACATCAGACTTCATGGAAGACCCACCTCTTGCGCGACTGCCACTGCAGGAGCGTCAGCGCGAGGACGATGACGAACAGGAGCACGGCGACGGCACTGGCGTAGCCGAACTCGTTGAACCGGAACGCCTGCTGGTACAGGTAGTAGACGAGGACGGTGGTGGAGTTGCCCGGCCCGCCCCCGGTCAGGACGTCGATCTGCGCGAAGACCTCCAGCGACCCCACGATCGTGATGATCGAGACCAGCAGGATGGTCGGGCTGATCATGGGCAGCGTGATCGAGCGGAACCGGCGCCACGCGCCGGCTCCGTCCAGGCGGGCGGCCTCCTGCAGCTCCTCGGGCACGCCCTGGAGCGCCGCGAGGAACAGGATCATGTTCAGCCCGACGTTCTTGAACACCTGCACGACGATCACCGAGAGCATCGCGGTGCCCCCCTGCCGCAGCCAGTTGGGTCCTTCGAGGCCGAACATCGCGAGGAACCCGTTGATGCCGCCGTCGGCCTGCAGCAGGAAGCTCCACACGATCGTCCAGGCCACGAGCGACACGACGACGGGCGAGAAGAAGAACGTGCGGAACGTCGTCGTGCCGGGCAGCTTCTGGTCCAGCAGGACCGCCAGCAGCAGCGCCAGCGCGATGTTCAGGACCACCAGCCCGATCGAGAACCACAGGCTGGCCAGCAAGGAGTCGACGAGCCCGGGGTCGGCGAGCAGCCGCTCGTAGTTCGCCGCTCCGGCGAACGTGAACGTGCCCGCCAGGACGTTCCACTCGTGCAGGGAGTACCAGACGACCATGCCGAGCGGCAGGACGACGAAGGCGAGGGCTCCCAGGACCACGGGGGCCACCATGGTGTACCCGACGACCCAGTCGCGGCGCACACCCTTCGACGCCCGCACGCCTGTCGGCCGTGGTGCCACTACCCGCACTGACGCTGCTGCCACGATCACTCCTCCAGAAGCGGCTGGACGGCCGCGCAGGTGTCGTCCAGGACGGCGGCGACGTCGGCGTCGGGCGTCCACATCGCGTCGAGCTGGGCCCGCACCGTCTCCGACAGCTTCGCGAAGTTCTGGTGCACCGGCTTGGTGACCGAGCCCTTGATCCCGTCGACGACGACGGTCTGGAGCTGTTCCTCGCTCAGGAGCGGGTTGGCTGCCGACAGCGTCGCGGCGTCGAGCAGCGAGGCACGCGGCGGAGGGAAGTAGGTCGCGAGCTTCTCGGCGTTCTCCGGGTTGGTGAAGTAGGCCAGGAAGTCGGCGGCGACGCCGGGGTTCTCCCCCTGGGCGAACACGCCGATACCCGCCTGGCCGATGACGTTCTGCTTCCCCGCGGGCCCGGCGGGCAGGGGCAGCAGGTCCCAGTCGAACGAGCCGTCGAGCGCGGAGGCCCGGCTGATCTGCGTGATCGTCATCGCGGCGTCACCGGCGAAGAAATCGGCCGTCGTCCCCGGTCCGGGCATGGCACCGTCGTCGAACGCGGCGTCGTGGATCCACCGCATCGCGTCGACCATCTCGGGGTCGGTGAACGTGCACCGGGTGCCGTCCTCGCTCCAGGGTGCGGCGCCCCAGCCGTCCCACACGGTCGAGAGGTTCTCCCAGAGCTGGTAGTCGAAGTCGCGCACCACCAGTCCCTGCTTGCCGGAGTCCTCGGCGGTGGCCGCCGCGATGTCGCGGGCGGTGTCGAACGTCCACTCCCCCGCCGCGACCAGGTCAGCCGGGTTCTCCTGACCGGCCGCGGCGATCTGGTCGGTGTTGACGAAGACGCCGAACGGGCTGTTCGAGAACGGGTAGGCGTACAGCCCGTCCTCGTCCTGCCACAGCTCCAGGGTGCTGGGCACCAGGTCGTCGAGCTCGTAGCCGTCGGTGTCCTGCAGCACGGGACGCACGTCGGCGAGCGCCCCGCTGGAGACGAACTCGGGGGCGTAGCTCTCCAGCACCCAGGCGAGGTCGGGCGGGTTGCCGCCGGCGAGCTGGGTGGTGAGGGTCGTGGTGTAGTCCGCGAACGGGATGGTCTCGAACGTGACGCCGGAGACCAGGTCGGGGTTCTCGGCGGCGTAGGCGTCGCCGATCTCCTGGAACAGCGCGAGGTGGGACTCGTCGGCGGTCCACACGGTCATGCGCAGGTCGACGGGTTCGGAGGGGGTTTCGAGGTCGCCGAGGGCGCCGGGTTCCCCGCCGGAGCAGGCGGACAGGGTCAGGGCCGTGGCGAGCGCGGCGCCGGTGGCGGCGGCCCGTGGGCGGCGGATCGGGGTGTGCATCAGTACTCCTTCGGACTGAGTGGTGCGTCGGTGGTGCGGTACCGGCTGATGCCGGCAGGAGCCGGCAGAGGCCGGTGGGCCGGCAGGAGCCGGCAGAGGCCGGTGGGCCGGCAGGAGCCGGCAGAGGCCGGTGGGCCGGCAGGAGCCGGCAGAGGCCGGTGGGCCGGCAGGAGCCGGCAGAGGCCGGTGGGCCGGCAGGAATCAGTAGGGGTAGGTCTCTCCCTCCGGCCAGCGGAGCTCGACCCCCGTGGCGGTGAGCTCGCGCTGGTAGTCGGCCAGCAGTTCGGGCTTCTCCTGCACCTCGTGCGGGACGTGTCCGGTGGCGAGGCAGTGCGCGGCGAGGTGGCCGGCGGCCTCGCCGGCGTTCCACTCGACGGGGTGCAGCCTGTAGCACCCGTTGGTGATGTGGGTGGTGCCGAGGTTCTTGTTCCCCGCCAGCAGGTTGGTGGTGCGGCGGGGCAGGAGGGCGCCGAGCGGGATCTCGAACGGCGTGGAGGGCACGTCGATGTACGTGTCGCCGCCGGTGGAGGGGTGCAGGTCGATCCGGTACATGCCCACGCCCACGGAGTCGTCGTAGCGGGTGGCGCCGCTCTCGCCGCGCACGGCGTGGGAGACGTCGTTCTCGGTCACGGTGGTCACGGCGCGGATGCGGCGGGACTCGCGGTGGTAGGCGGCCTGCGCGAGGCCGTCGGCGCTGCCCATGACGTCGGGGCGCAGCCGCAGTCCGGGGTAGCCGGTGCCGCCGTCGGGCCGGGGTGCCTCGGTCTGCATCCAGTAGAGCATCGACAGGCTGAGCTGCCGCGCGTCGGCGATGCGGGCGTCGGACACCTCGCGCGGCACGTCGAGGACGTGGTCGAGGAAGTAGTCGATGCTCGGCCAGTTCACGAGGCACAGGTCGCTGTCGCGGAACCCGGGTTCGAGCAGGTCACGGGCGGCGATGCGGCGGAACAGCCAGAGGTTCCCGTCGCCGGCGTTCTTCGACTGGTCGGCGTCGACCGCCAGAGGGTCGTCGCCGGGGTTCGGGGTGAACGTGCGTTCCTCCAGGTCGAGCGTCCGGGGGTTCGGGGCCGTCCAGGACAGGAGGCGCTCTCCCTGCCACGCCGGGGGCGCGTACGACCTCCAGAAGTCGTAGCGTGCGGGCCGGTCGATGGTGTGGTCGCCGTCGACGTGATCGAGGGCGAAACAGACGCTCAGGGCCTGCACGTTGTCGGGCTGCGCCTTCTCGGGCGCGCTGGGCTCGCCCGTCTCGGCGGACGACTCGAACCCGGTGACGTACTCCGTGCCGGTGAGCGGGAGGAGTTCTCCGGTCTCGGTCGCGTCGATCGTGTACGCGGCGCTCACGGTCACCCCGGGGCCGTCCGCCACGGAGGTGAGCGTCACCGACGTCACGCGGTCGCCGTCCGTGGTGGCCGACGTCGGTCGCACCAGTTCCAGCAGCCGGATGCGTCCGGCGGAGCGGTAGGGGGCGAGCATCTCCTCCAGCACGCCGACCGCGACGCGCGGTTCGTGGCAGAGCTTCGAGACCCAGCCTGCGCCGGGGTTCAGGGCGGGCCAGGCGTGCGCGGTGGAGGTGAGCGGGTGCCTGCGGCGGTACACGTCGCGGATGCCGTCGCGCAGCGACCGGTAGCGGGCGGTCACGCCGAACCGCTCGACCCAGGGGTGCTCGTCGGGCGGGACGGCCTGGGAGGTGAGCTGGCCGCCGATCCAGGGGTGTTCCTCGGTGAGGACGACGCGGGCGCCGCGCCCGGCGGCGGCGAGCGCGGCGGCGATGCCACCGAGTCCGGCGCCGACGACGAGCACGTCGGTCTGCAGGTCTTGCTGGGTCACCTGTCTCTTATACACATCTGACGCTGCCGACGATAAGG
>NZ_JABBYC010000052.1 GCF_016742955.1 Myceligenerans indicum
ACCCTCCGCCGAGGGCAACAACGGCTCGATCCGCGCCCAAGCCGCATCGGTCAACTCACCGCGTCCAACACCCACAACCCTGACATTACCGGCCCTGTGACCTGCCCATTCGCAGGACAGGCCCTAGCCGCCCGCCGCCTCAGGAGCAGGGCGCTCGCGAGTATCCGGTCGATGCTCTCGAGTGCCCTACAGCGGTCTCAGAGCCAGAGGTCAGAGGCTCCACTGCTGGTTGGTGCCGCCCCAGCAGGTGTACTGCTGCACCGTGGCGCCGTCCTCCGTGGAGAGTCCGGCGACGTCGAGGCATTTGTCCGAGTGCCGGGCGACGAGTTCGGCGTAGCCCTCACCGGTGTTGCGCACGTCCCACTGCTGGTCGGTGCCATCGTCGCAGGTCGACTGGACGGCGGCAGCCCCGTTGGCCGTCGAGCCGCCGTCGATGGCGAGGCACTTGCCGGAGTGGGCGGCGACGATCTGGACGTAGCCGGCGCCGACGTCCGCGAGCTGCCACCGCTGGTTGGCCCCGCCGTGGCAGGCCCACTGGATGATCTCGGCGCCGTCGGAGGCCGAGGCGCCGCCGCCGTCGCGCACTGATCGAGCGGAGGAAACACCATGCTCCTGCTGACGTGTCCCTGGTGCGGACCACGGGACGAGACCGAATACCACTACGGCGGCCAGGCCCACGTGCCCTACCCCGAGGACCCCGCCGCGCTCTCCGACGAGGAATGGGCGCAGTACCTGTTCTACCGCGACAACCCCGAGGGCCCGTACGCCGAGCGGTGGTCGCACAGCCTCGGCTGCCGGCGCTGGTTCAACGTCGTCCGCGACACCGCGACCTACGAGGTGCTCGCCGTCTACACCGGGGCATCCCCGGACAGCCAGGTCCCAGGTACCCCGACACCCGGCCACCCAGGAGGCCCGCGATGACCGCCCAGACCCGCAGGCTCCCCGACGGCGGCCGCATCGACCGCGGCCGCGAGCTGACGTTCACCGTGGACAACGTCGAGTACGCGGGGCACCCCGGCGACACCGTCGCCTCCGCTCTCCTGGCCAACGGCCGGATGGAGGTCGGCTCGTCCATCTACCTCGGGCGCCCCCGGGGGATCGTCGCGGCCGGCGCCGAGGAACCGAACGCCCTCCTCCAGGTCGGCGGCGAGTGCTCCGAGCCCATGGTCCCGGCGACCGTCAGGGCGCTCGTGGACGGGCTCGGCGCGCGGACGCTCTCCGGCCTCGGACACCTCGACCCCGCATCCGACCCGGAGCAGTACGACAAGCGGTTCGTGCACACCGATGTCCTCGTGATCGGCGCCGGGCCGGCCGGCCTGGCGGCGGCCACAGCGGCCGCGACGGGCGGCGCCCGCGTCATCCTCCTCGACGAGCAGGCGGAGCTCGGCGGCTCGCTGCTCGCGAGCGGTGAGGAGCGTGTCGACGGCCGGCCGGCCCTGGAGTGGGTCGCAGACGTGACCGCGCGGCTCGAGGCATTCCACGCGGTCACCCTTCTCGCCCGGACCACGGCCTTCGGCAGCTACGACGACAACTACGTCCTGGCCGTCGAGCGCCGGACCGACCACCTCGACGAACCGCTGACCCACCTGTCCCGCCAACGCCTCTGGCACATCCGCGCGGGCCAGGTTGTCATCGCCACCGGCGCGCATGAGCGACCCCTCGTCTTCGCCGGCAACGACCGTCCCGGTGTCATGCTCGCCGACGCCGTCCGGACCTATCTGAACCGGTACGCCGTGTCCGTCGGTGACCGCGTGGTCGTCGCCACCACGAACGACAGTGCCTACCACCTCGTCGGTGACCTGCTCGCCGCCGGAGTCGACGTCCCCGTCGTCCTGGACGCGCGCCCGGTACTGTCCGAGCGCGCCGCGGAGACCGCGGTGTCCCACGGCGTCCCTGTGCGGCCGCGCGCCGTCGTCGTGGCGACCCACGGCGACCCTCGCGTGTCCGCGGTGGAGATCAGCGAGATCGACGACGGCGGACAGCTCGTCGGCGGGCGCGACACCGTCGACTGCGACACGCTCGCGGTCTCGGGCGGCTGGAGCCCCGTCGTGCACCTGCACAGCCAGAGGCAGGGGAAGCTCACCTGGAACGCTGGGATCGCCGGGTTCGTTCCCGACGGTGTCGTGCGGAACCAGCTCGTCGTCGGCTCGGCGGCCGGGGAGTTCGACCTGGACGCAACCCTGGCCGCCGCGACCGACGCGGGCTTCGAGGCCGCCGGTCGGCAGGGATACCCCGCCGACGTGGCCGCGTCCCGCGGCGTCGGCGGCTGGTGCGGGCCGGTGCGACCGGTCTGGCTGGTGCCGGGCCTCGACGGCGAGCCGGGGGAGTGGCGTGAACACTTTGTGGACCAGCAGCGCGACCAGACCGTCGCCGACGTCTGGCGGGCGACCGGTACCGGCATGCGCAACGTCGAGCACGTCAAGCGGTACACGTCCATCGGCACGGGCCAGGACCAGGGCAGGACCTCCGGCGTCGTCGCGACGGGGGTGATCGCGGCTGCGCTTGCCGGGTCCGGTGCTGCGCCGGACATCGGCGAGATCGGTGTCGCCAGCTACCGGGCGCCGTACACCCCGGTGCCGTTCGCGACGATCGCGGGGCGGGAGCGTGGCGACCTGTTCGACCCCACACGCACGACCCCCGTGCACGGCTGGCACGTCGACCACGGTGCCGAGTTCGAGGTGGTCGGCCAGTGGCTCCGGCCCTGGTACTACCCGCAGCAGGGCGAGAGCATGGACGACGCGGTCCGCCGCGAGTGCCGGGCCGCACGGACCGGCGTGGCGATGATGGACGTGACGACGCTCGGCAAGATCGAGGTCCGCGGACGCGACGCCGGGGAGTTCCTGAACCGGATCTACACGAACGCGTTCAAGAAGCTCGCCGTCGGCTCCGCCCGGTACGGGGTGATGTGCCGTCCCGACGGCATGATGTTCGACGACGGCGTGAACCTCCGGCTGTCCGAGGACCGCTACTTCCTCACGACCAGCACCGGGGGCGCCGCGGGTGTGCTGGACTGGCTCGAGGAGTGGTCGCAGACCGAGTGGCCCGACCTGGACGTGGTCTTCACCTCGGTCACCGAGCAGTGGACCACGGTTGCCGTCGTCGGTCCCCGCTCGCGCGAGGTCGTCTCCCGGGTCGCGCCGGACCTCGACGTGTCCGGCGAGGCGTTCCCGTTCATGGCGTTCCGCGAGACCACGCTGGCCTCGGGCCTCCCCGCCCGCGTCTGCCGCATCTCCTTCTCCGGCGAGCTGGCCTTCGAGATCAACGCGTCCGGGTGGTACGGGCGCGCGCTCTGGGAGGACGTGTACGCCGCCGGGCACGACCTGGGGATCACGCCGTACGGCACCGAGACCATGCACGTACTGCGCGCCGAGAAGGGCTACCCGATCGCCGGGCAGGACACCGACGGCACGGTCACGCCGCAGGACCTCGGGATGGGCTGGGTCGTCTCGAAGACCAAGGACTTCGTCGGCAAGCGGTCCTACAGCCGTGCGGACACCGCGCGGGGGGACCGCAAGCACCTGGTCGGGGTGCTGCCCGTGGACGGCAGCACCCGGCTGCCCGAGGGTACCCAGCTGGTCGCCCCCGGCTCACCCTCGGCGCCGACGGACGGCCCGGTGCCGATGCTGGGACACGTCACCTCCAGCTACCAGAGCGAGGCACTCGGCCGCCCGTTCGGGCTGGCGCTCGTGAAATCCGGACGCGAGCGGTTCGGCGAGGTCCTCCTGGCCCCGATCGGCGACCGGCTGGTCGAGGTCGAAGTGACCTCGCCCGTGCTCTACGACCCCGAAGGGACCAAGCGAGATGGCTGACCTGACGACGCTGCGACGCAGCCCTCTGACCCACCTGGCCGACCGGATGGCTGCTGCCTCGGTCAGCGTCACCGTGAGCCTGTCGGAGGTGCCGTTCCTCGGGATGGTCAGCCTCCGGGTGGAGCCGTCCACGCCGGCCGCGACGCGAGTCGCCGACGTCCTCGGCGCACCACTGCCTACCGGTTGTGGAGAGACCACCGGCGACGACGACAGGCGGGCACTCTGGCTCGGTCCCGACGAGTGGCTTGTCGTCACCACCGGCGACCCGGTGGTGCTGACTCGCGAGCTCGACGCCGCACTCGGCGAGGACCCGGGGCTGGCACTGGACGTGTCGGCCAACCGGACAGTCGTCGAGCTCGCCGGGCCGCGGGCGCGCACCGTGCTCGAGAAGGGCTGCCCCGTCGACCTGCACCGTCGCTCGTTCGTACCGGGACGCGCCGTGGCCACCACGCTCGCCCGGGTGCCGGTGCTGCTGTGGCAGACCGGCCACGACGCGTACCGGCTGCTGCCACGCTCCAGCTTCGCCGACTACGTCGCCCGCTGGCTGCTGGACGCAATGCGGGAGTTCAACGGCTGATGGCGCTCTCCGCGTTCGACCTCTACTCCGTCGGCATCGGGCCCTCCTCGTCCCACACGGTGGGACCGATGCGGGCGGCTCGGATGTTCTCCATGCGGCTCGCCGAGGCCGGGGCGTTGGAGGACGTCACCCGTGTGCGCGTCGAGCTGTTCGGCTCGCTCGGTGCCACCGGGCACGGACACGGTTCGCCCCAGGCCGTCGTCCTGGGCCTCGAGGGGAGAACCCCGCGACCACCGACACCGACCTCGCCGGCCTGCGGCTGGACAGGCTCCGCGCCGAAGGTCAGCTCCGCCTCGGCGGCACTCGTGCCGTGTCGTTCGACCTGGACGACGACCTGGTCATGCACCGTCGGCGCAGCCTCCCGGACCACCCCAACGGCATGACGTTCGCCGCGTTCGACGCCGCCGGGACGCCCCTGCTGCGCAAGACCTACTACTCGGTCGGCGGCGGGTTCGTGGTGGGCGGCTCGGCGATGGGGGCCGACCGGGTGGTCCGCGACGAGACCTCGGTGAAGTTCCCCTTCGAGACCGCCGACGAGCTTCTGGCGATCTGCGCCCGTGAAGGGATGCGCATCAGCGACGTCATGTTCGCCAACGAGCAGGCATGGCGGTCCGAGCGGGAGATCCGCGACGGCATGCTGCACCTGTGGTCCGTGATGGCGGACTGCGTGGAGCGGGGGGTCCATCGTGAAGGAACCCTGCCCGGGGGGCTGAAGGTACCGCGCCGGGCACCCGCGCTCTTCCGGGAGCTGTCCCGGTATTCCGGACAGGATCCGCTGCACGTCATGGACTGGGTCAACCTGTTCGCGCTCGCCGTGAACGAGGAGAACGCCTCGGGCGGCAGGATCGTGACCGCCCCCACGAACGGTGCGGCCGGGATCATCCCCGCCGTCCTGCACTACTACGCGCGGTTCGTTCCGGGCGCCGACGACGACGCCGTCGTTCGCTTCCTGCTGACGGCTGCCGCTGTCGGGATCCTCTTCAAGGCCAGAGCCTCGATCTCTGGCGCCGAGGTCGGTTGTCAGGGCGAGGTCGGCTCCGCCTGCTCGATGGCCGCGGCCGGGCTGTGCGAGGTCCTCGGCGGCTCCCCGCGACAGGTCGAGAACGCCGCCGAGGTGGGCATCGAGCACAACCTGGGTCTGACCTGCGACCCCGTCGGAGGCCTGGTGCAGATCCCCTGCATCGAGCGCAACGCCGTCGCGTCGGTCAAGGCCGTCAACGCGGCCCGGCTCGCGCTCGCCGGCGACGGCGTCCACAAGGTCAGTCTCGACAAGGCGATCAAGACGATGCGGGACACAGGCCGGGACATGAAGACCAAGTACAAGGAGACATCGCGCGGCGGGCTCGCGGTCAACGTGATCGAGTGCTGACCTGCGCGATGCGTGGCCGCGCGGGGCCGCCCTCGATCGTCATCCGGTTGTCGGCGCGAAGCGTTCCGCGAGGGCTTCCGAGCCGCGGGCCAGGAGTACGACGTCGGCCCCGACCAGCACGAAGTGGGCTCCCGCGGACATGTAGTGGTCCGCCAGGGCCGGGTCGAAGGCGTTGACGCCCACGGCCTTGCCCACTCCCCGGACAGCCTCGACGGTGCGCAGCACGGCGCCCGTGACGTCGGGGTGCGTCTGCTGCCCGATCAGTCCCATCGACGCCGCGAGGTCGCTGGGACCCACCAGGACGCCGTCCACCCCGTCGACCGCGGCGATCTCGGCGGCATTCCTCACACCCTCGGTCGACTCCACCTGGACCATCAGGGACACGTGGTCGTCACCGTCGGCCAGGTAGTTCTCGACCCGGCCCCACCGTCCGGATCGGGCCAGCGCGGATCCGATCCCGCGGATCCCGCGGGGCGGGTAGCGAACCGCTCGGACAGCGGCCCGTGCCTGTTCGGCGGTGTCGATCATGGGGATCAGGAGGTTCTGGGCGCCGAGGTCCAGGACCTGCTTGATCATGACGGCCAGCAGGCCGGGTAGGCGCACCACCACGCCGGGCGGATACCCGGCGATCGCCTGGAGCTGCGGTAGGACGCGCTCGATCCCGTTGGGGCCGTGCTCCATGTCGACGAACAGGACGTCCAGGCCGCTTCCGGCGCAGATCTCGGCCACCAGCGGGCTCCCGGAGTTCACCCACATCCCGGCCAGGGGGCGGCCGTCGTCGGACAGCACGCGCTCGGTGAGCGTGTCACGGAAGGTCGGCTTCAGCTGAATCGGCATGTCAGGGTTCCCATCGGTCCGTAGTCGCACAGCACGGTGTCGCCGGCGTTCACCCACATCGGCCGGGTGAACGACCCCGCCAGGATGATCTCACCCGCCTCCAGGTGGGCACCGTGCGCCGCGATCTTGTTCGCCAACCAGGTGACGCCGGTGGCGGGGTGGCCGAGGACGCCGGCGGCGACGCCGGTCTCCTCGATGGTCTCGTTCCGGTACAGGAGCGCGGACACCCAGCGCAGGTCGATGTCGTCGGGCCGGGCCGGGTTGCCGCCGAGCACCATGCCGCCGTAGGCGGCGTTGTCGGCGATCGTGTCGACGATGGTGCGGCCCTCGAGCTCGATGTGGGAGTTGAGGATCTCCAGCGCCGGGGTGACGTACTCGGTGGCGCGCAGCACGTCGAACAGCGTGCAGTGGGGTCCGTGCAGCGGTTCCTTGAGCACGAAGGCGAGCTCGACCTCGATCCGGACGTTCGAGAATTGCTCGGCCGGGATGACCGATCCGCTCTCCCAGACCGTGTCGTCGAACATGACACCGTAGTCCGGCTCGGTGATGCCGGTGGCCGCCTGCATGGCACGCGAGGTCAGGCCGATCTTGCGGCCGACGAGCCGCCGTCCCGCGGCGACCTGGTCGTCGCGCCACAGACCCTGGATCGCATAGGAGTCCTCGATCGTGGCGTCGGGATGGCGGGCGGTGATGCGGGGGATCACCGTACGACGGCGGTCGGCGCCGGCGAGTTCGCCCGCGAGGGCGGAGATCGTCTCGGGGGAGAGGGTCATCGCGGGTCACCGGCCTCGAACTTCGCCCGCCATGTGGCGTTCATGGGGAACAGTCCGTCGACCGGGTGGCCCTCGGCCACGCGTGCGGCGATCCAGGCGTCCTCGTCCTCCTTGGCGAGGGTTGCGTCTGCGACCTCCTCGGCCAGGGCGGGCGGGACGACGATCACGCCGTCCGCGTCGCCGACGACGATGTCGCCCGGCTGTACCGTGGCTCCTCCGCAGGCGATGGTGAGATCCGTGTCCCAGGGCACGTGCCGCCGGCCCAGCACCGCGGGGTGCGGCCCCGCGCAGTGCACCGGGATGCCGGCGGCGCGGACCGCTGCGACGTCGCGCACGCCGCCGTCGGTCACGATGCCGGCCGCGCCGTTGGTGTGGGCGCGGATCGCGAGGATGTCGCCGAGGGTGGCCGCGCCCTTCTCGCCGCGAGCCTCGATGACGATCACCTCGCCCGGGCGGACGGTGTCGAAGGTGCGCTTCTGCGCGTTGTGGCCGCCGCCGTGCGCCGTGAACAGGTCCTCGCGGTGGGGGACGAACCGGAGCGTCCGGGCGGTCCCGATGAGCTTGGCCTCCGGGTGCAGCGGGGTGAGGCCGTCGATGTGGACGTCGTTCAGGCCGCGGGCGCGCAGCTGCGCGGACAGCCCGGCGACGGGGGCGCGCGTGAGCTTCTCGCGGAGGTCGTCGGACAGGGGCGGCGGGGTGCCTTCGGGCGGTGGTGCTGACGTCGTCGTACTGCGGGTCATGAGCGTCCTCGCTGTGCGGGTCGGTGGGTTCCGGGTCGGTGGGTCGGTGCCGCTGCACCATGCGGGTGCCGGGGCGCGCGGCCGGTGCGGCGCCGCGCGGCCTGTTCGTGGCGCGGGGTCAGTGCAGGCTCAGGTAGTCCTCGAGGGTCGCGGGAGTGGCGGTGAGCAGGGGGTCGCGCACGGGCTCGCCGGGGAACTCGCTGGCCTCGAAGAACCAGCGGCGGCTCGCGGGCATGCCCCACTGCTGGGCGCGCCGCGGGTCGGACACGTCCCAGCGGATCGGGTCGTCCTCCAGGTCGATGAACTGGTAGTGCGTGGTGAACAGCTCGATGCGGTGCTGGTCGGGGTCCCGCAGGTACAGGAACAGGGCGTTGCTCAGGCCGTGGCGGCCGGGCCCGCGGTCGATCTCCTCGCCGAATCCGGTGGCCCCGGCGACGTCGGCCGCGTGGATCAGGTGGGTGGCGTCGGGGACGGTGTAGGCGAAGTGGTGCAGGCGTGGGCCGCGGCCGTTGGTGAAGACCAGGTCGTGCGTGTTGCCCTTGACCTCCATCCACGTGCCCCACAGCTCGTCCGTGCCGTCCTTCGCCGTGTACTCGGACAGGCGCATGCCCAGACCTGCCCAGAAGTCGGTGGCGGTCTGCACGTCGTGGGTGGCGACCTGGTAGTGGTCAAGGCGCTGCGGGGCCCCGGCGGTGAACTCGTGGAAGGCGGCCATCTTGCGGGGCACGGTCTCCATCGAGGAGGTGAGCTCGATGTGCGTGCCCACACCGTCACGGAAGCGGAGAGTGGGGCCCTGGTGCGGGACCTCGACGCGCTCGTGGTCGACGCCGCGGCCGGCGAAGTACCGCTCGGCGGCGGTGATGTCGGCGTCGGTGCGTACACGCAGGCCGATGTGCAGGGCCTTGGCCTCCTCCGCGCGCCGGAGCACCAGGCTGTGGTGCGCGGCCTCCTCGAGTCCGCGCAGGTAGACCGCGTCGTCGGACTCCTCGGTGACGACCAGTCCGATCGTGTCGCGGTAGAAGTCGCGGCTCGCGGCGAGGTCGGTGACGGCCAGCGCGACGTGGCTGGCGCGGGTGATCGTGAACGGGGGAGAGAAGGTGGTGGTGGGAAGCATCGTCGGCTCCAGGTGCTCGGGTCGGTCGTGCGGTGGTCGGGACTGCCCGGCCATGTCGCCAGGCTCGCACCGCGTGAGCAGGTGCGGAAGAACCGATGCGCTCTGGATCCCATACCTCAGCGCTATACCGTGTGGGACCAGACCTATTCTTGATGTATGGAACTGCGTCAGCTGCGGTACTTCACCGCCGTCGTCGAGGCCGGGTCCCTGACGGCTGCCGCGGAGGTGCTGCGGATCTCCCAGCCTCCGCTGAGCGTCGCGATCGCGAAGCTGGAGCGTGAGGTCGGGGTGCCGTTGCTGGTGCGCAGTTCGCGCGGCGTCGAGCCGACGAGCGCCGGCAGCTACCTGCTGGAGGCCGGGACGCGGGTGCTGGACGACGTCGACGAGATCGCCGCCGCCCTGCGCAGGTTCGGTACGGGGGCGGCCGGGACCGTCACGCTCGCGGCCGTGCCTCAGCTCATGTGGCACCGGGTGCCACGGCTGCTGCGTGCGCACGCCGCCGAGGTGCCCGACCTGGAGGTGCGGCTGGTGGACCCGCCGCCGTGGACCGCGATCGAGATGCTGTCCCGGCGACGTGTGGACCTCGCGGCCGTCGTCGTCGCGGGACACCGGCGGTTCGCCGCCCGGCACCGGCCCGCGCTCGACGTGCTGGACTGGGGCGAGGTGCCGCTCGTCGCCGTCCTGCCGCCGGACGAGACGGAGGCACCGGACCCGTACCCGCTCCGGGCGTTCGAGGGCGAGCAGGTGCTGCTGCCCCGCCGGGCCGCCGCCGTACCGAGCGTGCCGGAGGAGGTCGAGGCCGCGTTCCGCCGACACGGGGTGACCCCCGGCTCGGTGCGCACCGTGGAGACGCTCCAGGCCGGGTTGCCGCTCGTCGAGGCCGGCGTGGCCCGCGGGATCCTGCCCGACCCGGACCGGGCGAGCCTGGCGCGGTTCGACGTGGTCGTGCGGCGGCTGGATCCCGAGCCGCGCCCGCTGCGAGCGCTGGTGGTGTCGCGCCCGGGCGCGGACGGGGATCCCGGCGTGACCGGGCTGCTGCGGAGGATCGCCCGCGACGCGACCAGGAGCAACCCTGGCTGATCGTGTGAGATCTTCGATATGATTTACCGGTGATCGATGGTACGGCGACGTAGCCGTGGCGATCCGGACAGGAGAGACGCAGACGTGGCGATGAGCAAGTCGGACGAGGCCTACGAGATCCTGCGCAAGGGGGTCATGGACGGCACTTTCGCGCCGGGCCACCGGCTGGTGGTCGATCAGCTCGTGCGGGACTACGGGATCAGCTCGGTGCCCTGGCGGGAGTCGTTGCGGCGGCTGGAGGCCGAGGGCTGGGTCGACATCGTGCGCAACGCCGGCGCCGTCGTCAAGACGTTCGACACGAACGCCTGGGAACGCACCATGCAGTTGCTGGCGCGGATCGAGGGCTACGCGACGGCGGTCTCCGCACCCCACCTGACCCCGGAGGACCTGGAGAAGGCGCGCGCCCTCAACAAGGAGATGGCCGGCGCGCTGGCGAGCTTCGACCCGGGCCGGTTCGGCGCCCTGAACCGGGAGTTCCACCAGCTGCTGTACTCCCGTTGCGACGACGACCGGCTGCGCGACCTCGTCGACGCCGAGTGGACCCGCCTGGAACTGATCCGCCGTTCCGCGTTCTGGTACGCGCCGGGCCGGGCACAGGCGTCGATCGCCGAGCACGAGGGCCTCGTCGACCTCGTCGAGGGCGGCGCGGCCCCTGACGTCATCGAGACCGCGGCGCGGCGCCACGAGCTGAACACGGTCGCGGCGATCGCGGAGGCCGAGGCGGAGGCGGAGGAGCGCGGCGGGGCCGCGAGGTAGCTGCCGCGTCATGCCGTCCCGGATCTCGCGGGCTCGGGCTCCACGGGCCGGTTCGGTCCCGCGGCGGGACCACGCACACGACGACACCGCCGTCGCCGGGAAGCTGGTCCGTCGACGGCGGTGTCGTCCCGGGTGGGGCCGCCGCGGTCAGCGCTGCGACAGATACGCCTTGCCGTAGTCGTTGCCGTTCGGGTGGCGCAGCGTCGTGTGCACGTGGAAGGCGGCCGGGAGCTTGTTGGCCAGCCACACGCCGGCGTGGTGGTCCAGCTCGGCCAGCACCACGGGGCTGTGCACGCGCAGGTAGAACGGTTCGGAGCCGTCCGTCGCGCCGTACCAGGACAGGTACGTCTCGGCGCGGCGGGCGTCGAACTCCCGCATCGTCAGTGCCCGCTGCGGCGCGGCGAGCAGCTGGTGGAAGTCCTCGACGATCGCGCGCACCAGATCCCACTGCCGTTCGTCCAGCGCGTCCGCCTGGAGCCCCTCGTAAGGCACCACCCGGTTGTCCCGGAACGCACCGGCCACGTGCCGCTCGTCCGCCGGGTGCAGACGGCCGGCCGGCATCGCCGGGTCCAGCACCGAGGTGTACACCACGGCCCCGGCCCGCTGCTCCTGGGTGAACGACGACGCCAGCTCCACCGCCAGCACCTGCCGGGCCTCGAACAGGGGCGGCCGTGCACCGTCGGACAGGGCGGGCTCCGCACCGAGGAACACGGGCGCGACGACGTGCCGCCCCGCCACCGAGACGAAGTTCACCGCGACGTGGTGCCCGAACAGCTGCCAGCCCCACGCGCCGCCCGGCGACGGCTCACCGAACAGCGAGAACCAGTAGCTGCGCGCGTTCATCAGCGACGGCAGGTCGGTCAGGTCCCCGAGGAAGGCGTTGAGCTCCATCGCCTCGGCCACCCGCTCGAACCCCTCGGGGCTCAGCGAGGCGGCCACCACGCCGAGGGCCGCACGTGCGGCGTCGTCGGGCAGTTCCTCGAGGCGCAGCCCGACCTCGTGGATGACGAACTCCGGGTTGCTCCACGCCCGCCACTGCGGCGCGTCCAGCGGGTACCGGACCCGCTCACCGAGGTCGGGCGGCAGCATCCCGAGCAGGCCGGTCGCCGCCTCGGCGGGACGCGGGTCCGGGGACGACGGCGGTGCGAGCCGCCACACGTCGTCGCGCACGACGCCGTCGATCGTGATGCCGCGGAAGGGCTCCTCGTACAGCTCGCGCCAGTCGCCGAGCAGCTCCTGGACGAAGTCCGGGCGGCGTTTGCGTGCCGAGGCCTCGCGGAATCCCAGCCCGCGCCAGTCGGCGAGGATCGGGTCGTCGTGATGGTACAGATCCTCACGGTAGCTCTCGCCGCCGAGCGTGACCGCCTCGGCCCGCCCGGAGACGCGGGCCGTCGAGAAGAAGCCGTCGAGGTCCTGGTCACTCATGCGGCCACACCTCCGCGTGCCGCGACGCGCGCCGCACGGCGCGCCGCGCGCCCGGCCGGGTGCGGTGACAGGCTCGCGGCCAGCAGCTTCTTCGTGTACTCGTGCGAGGGGGAGTCCAGCACCCGCGACGTCGTGCCCTGCTCCACGATCTCGCCGGCCCGCAGCACCCCGACGTGGTGGGCGACGTGCCGGACGACGCCCAGGTCGTGCGTGATGAACAGGTAGCTCACCCCGGTCTCCGCCTGCCGCTCGCGCAGCAGGTCGAGGATCTGCGCCTGGGTCGACAGGTCGAGCGCGCTGACGGCCTCGTCGCAGACGACCAGACGCGGTGACAGCACGAGTGCCCGCGCGATCGCGATGCGCTGCAGCTGGCCGCCCGACAGCTCGGACGGCAGCCGCGTGAGGTGCTCGTTGCCGAGGCCCACCTGCTCGAAGGCGGCCGCGGCACGCCGCCGCCGCTCGGCGCGGTCGGTCACGCCGTGCCGGGCGAGTACGTCCGTGACGGCCTGGCCCGCGCGATGGCGCGGGTTCAGCGACGCGGCCGGGTCCTGGTAGACGGCTTGCACCGCCCGCCGGTAGGACAGGGGCGAGGTGCGACCCAGGCCGGCGATGTCGCTGCCGGCGAACGTGATCGAGCCGGCCGAGACGTCCGTCAGGCGGAGGATCGCCCGCCCGGTCGTGCTCTTGCCCGAGCCGGACTCGCCCACGAGCCCGTAGGTCTCACCGGGCGCGATCGCGAAACTGATCCCGCGCACGACCCGCAGCGTGCGGCGCCGCAGCGCGAGCGCGCCGCCGACGTCGTAGTCCACGCACAGGTCCCGGACCTCCAGGAGAGGCGATGTCGATGTGGTGATCACGCGTGCTCCACCTTCCGCTGGTCGTGCGTGCCGAGCCGGGGGCTCTCGTCGTCCACCCCGGGGTAGGCGGCGATGAGCCGGGCCGTGTACTCGTGCCCGGGGTGGTCGAACACGGCGTGCACCTCGCCCGTCTCGACCAGGTCGCCGCGCAGCAGCACCGCGACCCGGTCGCACGTCTCGGCGGCGACACCGAGGTCGTGGGTGATGTTGACGACCGCCATCCCGAGCCGGTCCCGCAGGTCCAGCACGAGGTCGAGCACCTGGGCCTGCGTCGTCACGTCGAGCGCCGACGTCGCCTCGTCGAGGATGAGCAGGTCCGGCTCGCCGACCAGCGCGACCGCGATCGCGACACGCTGCGCCATGCCGCCCGAGAACTGGTAGGGGTACTGGTCCAGCCGCCGTTCGGGATCGTCCACCCCCACCAGGTCGAGGAGTTCGAAGGCCCGGGTACGGGCCGCCTCCTTCGAGATCGTGGCGTCGTGCGCCCGCACGACGTCGATCAGCTGCCGGCCCACGGTGTGCACCGGGGACAGGTTCGCCTGCGGGTTCTGGAAGACGACGCCCATCCCGGTCCCGCGCAGCGCCGCGAGCTGAGCCGGGGTGCGGCCGGCGAGCTCGCTGCCGTTCAGCGTGATCGAGCCGCCCGCCAGGCGGACTCCCGCGGGCAGCAGCCCGAGGATCGCCTTGGCCAGCATCGACTTGCCCGAGCCGGATTCGCCGAGCAGGCCGAGGATCTCACCCCGCCGCACCGTGAGGGAGACGTTCTGTATGAGCGGCACGGTTCCGCCGTCGGGCCGGTCCGCGACGATGTCGACGTTCCGGAGGGCGAGCACCAGATCACCGGAGGGTTCCTCCGCCGTCCCCGCAGCGCGTGTCACCGGGGTCTCGTCGGCGGTTGTGGCCTGGTCGTCGCGGGTCCGGGACGTGTCGTCGTCCAGGAGTACCCGCCCGAGGAGCTTCGTGCGGCGCAGCCGCCGCGACCCGGACAGCGAGTCGTTGATCGCGTCGCCGAGGAGGCTGAACGCGAGCACCGTGACACAGATCGCGATGCCCGGCGCGACGGCCATCTCGGGGTGGTCCGCGGTGTGCTGGGTGGCGAACCCGAGCATGCCGCCCCAGGAGGGCTGCTCCTCACCGAGTCCGAGTCCGAGGAACGACAGCGCCGCCTCGACCTTGATCGCCGAGCCGAGGAACACCGCGGCCTGGACCACGAGCGGTGCGGCGAGGTTCGGCAGGAGCTGCGAGAACAGGATCCGGGGCGCGGTCAGGCCCGAGACGCGGGCCGACTCGACGTACCCCTTGTTCCGCTCGGTGAGCGTGATCGCACGGGTCAGGCGGGCGAAGTTCATGCAGAAGACCAGCCCGACGGCCAGGATCAGGACCGCCATGCCCTGCCCGAGGATCGCGATGACGACGAACCCGATCATGAGGCCTGGCAACGCGTCCGCGATGTCCAGGCCGCGGGAGCCGATCCGGTCGTACCAGCCCCCCTTGTACCCGAGCACCAGGCCGAGGGGGACGCCGATGAGCATGGCGACCACCACCGAGCCGACCGCCACCAGCAGGGCCGTCCGGGCGGAGTGGATGAGCTGGCTCAGCAGGTCCCTGCCCAGGTCGTCGGTCCCGAGCGGGTGCGCCGACGTCGGGCCGGACAGGGGAGCGGTGAAGTCCTTCGCCTCGGGGGCGTACGGGGCGATCAGCGGCGCCGCGACCGCCACGATCACGACGACGGCGACGACGACGACGGCGAACAGCGCCGAGGGCTGTCGGAAGGCGGTTCTCACTGGGGCCTCGCTTGCGGGTTGATCAGGCCGTAGCAGATGTCGAGCAGCAGGTTCACGGCGATCACGAGCACGGCCGTGACCATGACGACGCCCTGCACGACGGGGAAGTCCTGCGCGATGACGCCGGACAGCATGATCGAGCCGAGCCCGGGCAGGGAGAACACCTTCTCCACCACGAAGCTCACTCCGATGAGGATGGCGAGCGTGACCCCCGCCGACGCGAGAACGGGGACCAGCGCGTTCTTCACGCCGTAGCGCACCACGAGGGTGCCGCGCGAGACGCCCGCGGCGGTCAGTGTGTCGGCGTACGAGGCCGCCATCGATGTGACCACGGCGGCACGTGCCTGCCGCGCGATCATCGCGCCGCCCGTCACGCCGAGCGTGATCGACGGCAGCGCGATCCCGCGCAGCCACCCGAGCGGGTCGTCGGTCAGGGGCGTCCACGCCACGATCGGGACCCAGCCCAGCTGTACCGCGAAGAGCGAGGTCAGCAGCAGGCCGAGCCAGAACTCCGGGACGGCCAGGCCGAGCACCGTTCCTCCCGTGACGACCCGGTCGGTCATGGTGCCCGGGCGGGTGCCGGTCCACACCCCGGCACCCACCCCCAGCACGAGCGCCACGAGCATGCCGCCCGCCACGACCGACAGCGTCGCCGGCACGTGCTGCGCCAGCAGGTCCGCCACCGGCACGCCGGAACGGAACGACGTGCCCAGGTCGCCGGTCAGGAGACCGCCGATCCAGTCGACGAACCGCTCCGGCGCCGGCTGGTCGAGACCCAGCTGGGCCTCGACCTGCGCGATGCTCTCGGGTGTGGCCGCCGATCCGAGCATGGCCGCCGCGGGGCTGCCGGGCACCAGATATGTCAGTGAGAACACGAGGACGGCGATGACCAGCAGCTGCGGGACGGCGAACAACAGCCGGTAGGCGATGAGCTTGCCCATGGTGCGGTGAAACCTCTCGTCAGCTCGCGGGCCGCAGCGCGCGGTAGTCCACCGAGGTCGTCTCCCACGCCTCGGACGGCGGGGCCACACCGGCCACGGTGTCCGTGTTCCAGGCGATCAGCTCCTCGCCGGCCACGTGGGCGCAGGTCAGGGCCTCGTCCGAGATGATGCGGGTGACCTCGGCCCACAGCTCGTCCGCCTCGGGCGACGTCCCCGCGGCGATCGCGGCGTCGGCTGCCGCGGCGAGTTCCTCGCTCTCCACGCCCGACGGATTGCCCGGGGCGTCGGCGGCGAACCACGCCTGGTACCAGTCGTACGGGGTCAGCTCGTCGTTGCTGCCCAGCCCGATCGGATAACGCCCGGACGCCCACTCGGAGAAGAACTGCGGCGGCGGCGCCGTCTGAACGGTGATGTCCATCCCGATCTCACCCACCTGCTCGGCGTAGACCTGCATCTGCCGCTCGTTGAAGAACGTCGCGAGCATTTCCACGTCGACGGGCGGGTTGCCGGCTTCGTCGTACAACCGCTGCGCCTCGGCCAGGTCGTGCGGGTACCCGGTGATGTCCGGGTTGTAGCCCTGCTCACCCTCGGCGAAGTGCTGCGTGCGCACGTTCCAGTCGGTCTCCACCGACGCCAGCGTCACGGTGTCGATCGCCAGGCAGACCGCCCGGCGCACCTCGACGTCCTCGAACACCCCGCCCGGGCCCCGGTCGAAGAAGATCGGGTTGTTGCGGATCGCCGGGTAGGACAGGCGGTCGGTGTTGCCGGCCGACTCCAGCGTCGTGAATTCCGTGGTCTCGGTGTCGGTGAGGTCGATCTCACCGCTGACCAGGGCGGCGCTCGCGGCGGTGTCTTCCTCGATGGCGACGATCTGGATGGTCTCGAACCCGGGCGCCTCGCCCCAGTAGTCGGCGTAGCCGCCGAAGACCATGCGGGTTCCGGCGATGGACGCCTCCTCGTCGTACGCCCAGGGCCCCGTGCCGACGGGTGCGGTGGTG
This sequence comes from Myceligenerans indicum, assembly GCF_016742955.1. Classification (GTDB taxonomy): domain Bacteria; phylum Actinomycetota; class Actinomycetes; order Actinomycetales; family Cellulomonadaceae; genus Myceligenerans; species Myceligenerans indicum. Next base: position 17,061 of record NZ_JABBYC010000052.1, read on the forward strand.
ACGGTTCCGGCCTCGATCGCGGAGGGGCTGGCCATCGGGGCAGCCCGGGTGGAGAGCGTGGTCAGCAGCGACGGTGTCGGCCGTGCCAGGTTGAGGGTCACGGTGTGCTCGTCGACGACGTCGATCGAGTCGATCACCTGGAACGGGCCGGCGTACGGGCCGGGCGTGTTCTTCACGGTCTCGATGTTGGTCTTCACGGCCTCGGCGTCGAACGGTGTGCCGTCGTGGAAGGTCACACCCTCTCGGAGGGTGAGGGTGAGGGCCTCGTCGGTGAGTTCCCACTCGGTGGCGAGCACGGGCTGGATCTCGCCGTCGACGAGGGCGACGAGGTTCTCGTAGGGGACGCGCATGCTGCCCGCCTCCATGTCGGCGCCCGGTGCCCAGCTCTCGGGGAAGCCTCCCCAGTTGACCCGCAGGACCGAGCCGGGAACGGTGCCCGAACCCGTGTCGTCCGTGGCGGCGCCGTCTCCTCGGTCATCGCCGGTGTCGGCCGAGCAGGCGCTCAGGGCGAGGGCCAGGGTCGCCGCGAGGGCGAGTGGCGTGAGGATCGTGTTCTTCGTCATGGGATCAGCGCCTCCTTGCGCTGGATGTCCTTCGTGGACGGTTGGGGGTGTACGGGCGGCCGTCCGGTCCGGGCGGGCGGCCGCCGGTTCGAAGGAGTCTCAGATGGGCAGGTTGAACAGCCGCTTGGCGTTGCCGGACAACACCGCGGCGCGGTCCGTGTCGCTGATCTCCAGGTCGTTCTGCACGAAGTCGACGCCCTGGCTCATCCAGCCGCGGAAGACGGGGAACGAGGAGCCGAACAGGTAGTGGTCGGCGCCGCTGATCTTGAGGGCAGCCTCGACCTGGTGCTTGCCCCAGGAGTGCGGGTGGGTCAGGTCGAAGAAGATGTTGTTCTCGAGGTAGCCCCGGATCTTGTCGCCCCCGCTCGCGTCGAGGCGGTTCAGCGACTCCTTCTTGGTCGACGCGTGCGGGGTCATCAGGTCGGCGTTGGCGAACCAGTTGCCGCCGAGCATGGTGTGGATGAACCGCAGGTCTCCGAACTCGTCGAACATGTCGCTGAACAGCTCGCGGCCCACGGCCGTGGCCTGGTCGACGATGCGTCCGAACTCGCGGCGCAGGTTCGTGTAGTCGATGATCGAGCGCCACTCCACGGGCAAGGGGGTGTGGTGCACGATGACGGGCAGGCCCTTGTCGTTGAGCACCTTCAGGTACGGCTTGAAGACTTCGTCGTCGAGGTAGAGCTGGCCGTAGTGGCAGGCGAGCTGCACACCGACGACACCGAGCTCGTCGATGCAGCGTTCGAGCTCGTAGATGTTCTCCTTGCCGCCCCACGGCGGCACGCACGCGGTGGAGAAGAGCCGCCCGCCGGACTTCTTGACGATCTCGGCGGCGTTGTCGTTCACGGCCTTGCAGGTCTCCAGGTCCAGCCACTCCTGCCAGACCGGGACGCGCATGATGCCGTAGTCGACCCCGGCGTCGTCCATGGCCGCGAGCTTCGCCTCGGCCGAGTAGTCGCCGTCGACGTAGTTGAGGTTCTGGTAGCCCTTCGGCTTCTCGAGGATCAGCTGTGGCTTGCCGTCGTCGGCCGTGCCGATGGAGGCGATCTCGCCGAAGCCGCGCGGGGCGCTGTTCAGGAAGCCTGATCGGATCTTCTCGTTCGAGAACAGATCCTCGGGCAGGTGATGGATGTTGATGTCGACGACGGTCATGGTCGCGTCTTGCTCCCTTGCACCTCGGTGTGCTGTCCGACGAGCGACGCCGGATCGTGTCGGAAATCATATGCAGATCCAGTCCGTCGTCGCAACTATCCCCTCAAGATCCTGCCGTCGGCCGACGCTGAACGAGCTGAACATTCGGCTATAACACGCCATTCTTCAGGGTTCGACAAGCCCGGGAGAGCGGGATCCCACTTGAAATCATGTAGGAAATGCTTCTACGATGCCGGCACGACATCGGTGTCGGACGGAAGGTTCACTGATGAACGACCTGCTTACCCCCGTGCAGCGCGACGTGCGGGTACGCGACGTCGAGTACTCGCACGACGGGACGCTCATGATCGGCGCGCTCGTGGCCACGCCAGGCACTCGGAGGGCGCCGGGCGTTCTGCTGGTCCATGACGCCTTCGGGCTGGGCGATGACATGCTGGCCCGCGCACGGCGGCTCGCCGCCCTCGGCCACCCCGTCTTCTGCGCCGACGTCTGGGGCGAACGTACCCAGCCGCGGACCGAACCCGAGATCGGCCCGCTGATCGGTGCCATGGTCACCGACCGTGCGCGATGGATCGCCCGGATGACGGCCGCGCACAAGGCCGCGGCGGCGCAGCCCGAGCTGCACGGCGAGCACCTCGTCGCCCTGGGGTACTGCTTCGGTGGTTCTTCCGCGCTGGAGTACCTGCGCAGCGGCGCGCGGCTGGTCGGGGCCGTCGGCATCCATGCCGGCCTGGACCTGTTGGACCCGCGCGCCGGCTGGGACGCGGCCCACCCGGGCGTGAGCGTGCTGCTGTGCACCGGCGCGGACGACCCCATGGCCACCCCCGCCCAGCGGGAAGCGCTGCAGGCAGCGCTGACGAGCGCCGGGATCGACTGGGAGACCGACGTCTACAGCGGCACCGTGCACGCGTTCACGAGCCCGCGGGCGGCGAACTCCCAGAGGCCGGACGTCACCGCCCACCACCCGCGCAGTGCGGCGCGCGCCTGGGATGCCACCACCCGCTTCCTGCGCGACACGCTGCCCGCCTGACCGGCGCGCGCCCCGAACCCCACGAGAAGGACGAGGAACATGCTCGACATCGCCATCACCGGCGCAGGCCCCGGGGGCCTGCTCACCGCGCTCCGCCTGCATCAGGCGGGCCTGCGGCCCACGATCTACGAGACCGTCCCCGAGCTGAAGCCGCTCGGCGTCGGCGTCGACATCAAGACCGTCGGTACCGCGGAACTCGACGAGCTCGGCCTGCTGAACGCCTTCCGCGAGATCTCCGTGGAGGCCGAGGACTCGATCTTCTACAACCACCACGGTCAGGAGATCTACGCCGAGAAGTGCGGCGTCCACATGGGATACCTGCACGAACAGCGGTTCGTGCACCGCGGCGTCCTGCAGATGATGCTCTACCGCACCGTCCTGGACCGGCTCGGGCCCGACGCCGTTCGGCTGGGGGTCCGGGTCACCGGCTACGCTCAGGACGACGACCACGTCACGCTCGACCTGGAGCACGCCGACGGCCGCACCGAGCAGGTGCGGCACGAGGCCGTGATCGCGGCCGACGGCATCAAGTCGGCCGTGCGGCGGCAGATGCACCCCACCCTGACCGAGCCGGAGTTCTCCGGGATCACGATGTGGCGCGGCACCACGCTGCGCGAGCCGTTCCGCGGCGGCCACACGATCCTGCACCTCGGCAACCCGCACGTCGCCTCGATGATCGTGTACCCGATCGCGGAGAACTTCGAGAACAGCGGGCTCGATCTGATCAACTGGGTGGTCGAGACCCACGGCGCCGAGACGATCGAGGACTGGAACCAGGTCGCCGATCCCGAGGAGATCGTCGGCCTGTTCGACACGCTGCGGCTTCCGTTCCTCGACGTGCAGGGTCTGATCCGCGACGCCCGCGAGGTGTACCTCTTTCCCCTGGTGCGCCACTTTCCCCTGGACACCTGGGTGGACGGACGCGTGGCCCTGCTCGGCGACGCGGCGCACGCCATGTACCCGCGAGGAGGCAATGGCATCACGCAGGCGATGCTGGACGCGCGCGCGATCACCGCACGGCTCACCGAGAACAAGGCCGACCCGGACGCCGCGTTCGCCGCCTACGACAAGGACCGCCGCGAGATCGTCAACCGCATCGTGGACAGCATGCGGGGTGAGGGCTACGAGGTGATCCGTCGGATGGTCGCCGACCGCACGGACGGGGAACCGTTCGGCGACATCGAGGACGTCCTGCCGCTGGCCGAGGCGGACGAGATCTTCAGCGGCTACCACGCCCTGGTCGGTGCCCCGCGCCCCGGTCACGAGGCGGGCGACGCCACCGGCTTCCGCACCTGGGAGCAGGAGGCGAGCGCATGAGCACCACGAGCGTCGTGACGGACGCGGACGAGACCGTCCGCGCGGAGATCCTCGCCGTCGAGGCCGAGCGTCACCGCGCACTGGTCGACGTCGACGTCACCGCCCTGGACGTGCTCCTCGACGACTCCCTCGTGCACGTGCATGCCCCCGGGCTGGTGCACACCAAGGCACAGTTCCTGGAGCACGTGGCCACACGCCGGGCGTTCCTGCGGGTTGAGCGCGGTGCGCTGAACATCCGGGTGACGGGCGACGTCGCGGTCGTCGTCGGCCCGATCACGAACCACCTGCGCACACCCGACGGCGGGGAGCGCACCCAGCAGGGCGTCGTGACGCAGGTGCTCGTCCGGTCCGGCGGGTCCGGTGGGTCCGACGACGCCGCACCCCCATGGCGGTTCATCAGCTTCCAGCTGACCCCGTACGGCGAACAGATCTGGGGAAAGCTGCCCTCCGAAGAGACCGAGGACAAGGGACGGACACGATGAAGATCGCACGATTCCGCGTGGGCGACGGGCCGGTGCGGCTCGGCCGGGTCGACGGGGAGACCGTCACGGACATCAGCGAGGCGGCCGGGACGACCTCGACCCGGGTGCTGCTGCCCTGCCTCACCGAGCTGAGCGCGGCACTGACGGCCGCGGAGGGCCCCGGCCACGCGCTGCACGACGTGACCCTGCTGGCACCGGTCGACCACCCGCAGAAGTATCTCGGCATCGGGATGAACTACGCCGCGCACGCCGAGGAGGCGCGCCAGGCCGGCATCCCGATCCCGGAGAACCAGCTGTGGTTCAACAAGCAGACGTCCTGCGTCGTCGGCCCCTACGACGACGTCGTGAAGCCGACCATCTCCGAGGAACTGGACTACGAGGTCGAGCTCGCCGTCGTCATCGGGACCGAGTGCAAGCACGTCTCGCGCGCGGACGCACGGTCCGTCATCGCCGGGTACATGGTCGCCAACGACGTGTCGGTGCGCGACTGGCTGGCCAAGCGCTCGCCGACCTTCACGCTCGGCAAGTCGTTCGACACGCACGGACCGCTCGGGCCCTGGCTCACGACCGACGACGAGATCGACGACCCGCACGGCCTGCGCATGACCCTCACCGTGAACGGAGAGGTCCGCCAGGACGGGCGTACCGACGACATGATCTACGACATCTACGACCAGATCGCCTACCTCACCCAGGTGATGACCCTCATGCCGGGCGACGTCCTCGCCACCGGCACGCCGTCGGGCATCGGCGCGCCCACCGGGAACTTCCTGAAGGCGGGCGACGTCGTGCGCGCTGAGATCGGGCCGCTCGGCGCGATCGAGAACCGGATCGTCGAGGACGGGCACCATGTCCCGTGAGTCGATCCACCTGCCGGGCTTCGCGCACGCCAACCCCATCCCGGCGGCGGCGCGGATCGGGCCGTGCCTGGCAAGCGGCCTGCTGACCGGGCGGCACCCGGGCACGCGCGAGATGCCCGCCGGACTCGACGAACAGGCCGCCAACGTGTTCACGCACGTCCGCGCCCTGCTCGCCGAGGCGGGCGGCACCCCCGGGGACATCCTCAAGATGACGTTCTGGCTGACCAACTACCGCGACCGCGACGCCCTCAACCGCGAGTGGACGGCCCTGTTCCCGTCGGCCGACGACCGCCCCGCCCGGCAGGTCATGGCCGCCCAGCTCGACAACGGCGGCCTGATCCAGTGCGACCTCCTCGCGGTGCTGCCCACCCGGACCGCGGCCCACGCCGCGGCCCACGCCGCGGCCCACGCCGCGGCCCACACCGCGGCCCACACCGCGGCCCACACCGTCATGCAGAGCCCCGGAGACACCCCATGACCGACACCCGAGCAGCCGAGCTCCTGCGGCGCGTCCCCGACACGCTCCTCGTGGCCGGCTGCCGGCAGCAGGCGTCCGACGGCGCCCGCTTCGCCGTCCGCGACCCCGCCACCGGCGAGATCATCAAGGAGATCGCCGACGCCACCGTCGCCGACGGCGTCACAGCCCTCGACGCCGCCTGCGACGCCGCCGAGACCTGGGCCGGCACCCCCGCCCGCACCCGGGCCGAGATCCTGCGCCGCGCCTTCGACCTCCTCACCCGGCGCACGGACGACCTCGCGCTGCTCATGACCCTCGAGATGGGCAAGCCCCTTGCCGAGGCGCGCGGCGAGGTCGCCTACGGCGCCGAGTTCCTCCGCTGGTTCGGCGAGGAAGCCGTCCGGATCCAGGGCCGCTACGGCGCCAACCCCGCCGGGACGGGACGCATGATCGTCACCCAGCACCCCGTCGGCCCCTGCTTCCTCATCACCCCGTGGAACTTCCCGCTGGCCATGGCGACCCGCAAGATCGCCCCGGCGCTCGCGGCCGGCTGCACCGTGGTCGTCAAGCCGGCCGCGCTGACACCGCTGACCACCCTGGCGTTCGCCGAGCTGCTGGCCGAGGCGGGCGTGCCCGACGGCGTCGTCAACGTCGTCACCACCACTCGGACCGGCCCGGTGTCCGAGCGGATCATCCGCGACCCGCGGCTGCGCAAGCTGTCGTTCACGGGCTCCACACCCGTGGGGCAGCTGCTGCTGCGGCAGGCGTCCGACGGCGTCCTGCGCACGTCGATGGAGCTCGGGGGCAACGCGCCGTTCGTCGTGTTCGACGACGCCGACCTGGCGGCAGCGGTCGACGGCGCCGTCGCGGCCAAGTTCCGCAACGTCGGCCAGGCCTGCACCGCCGCCAACCGGTTCATCGTGCACTCCTCGGTCGCCGAGGAGTTCGCGCGCCGGGTCACGGAGCGCGTCCAGGCCTTCCGCACGGGACCGGGGACCGACGACGGGGTGACGATCGGTCCGCTCATCGACGACCGCGCCGTGGCCAAGGCGTCCGAACTCGTCGCCGACGCGGTCCGCCGCGGTGCCACGCTCCGCACCGGAGGCAAGCCCCTCGACGGCCCGGGGTCGTTCTTCCCCGCGACGGTTCTGAGCGACGTGCCCGCCGGCAGCGACATCCTGCGCGAGGAGATCTTCGGCCCCGTGCTCGTCGTCGTCCCCTTCGACACCGAGGACGACGCCGTCCGCCTGGCCAACGACACCGAGTACGGCCTGGTGTCCTACGTCTACACCCGCGACCTGGCGCGCGGGCAGCGCATGATCGAACGGCTCGCCACCGGGATGATGGGCCTCAACGCCGGCGTCGTGTCCGACGCCGCGGCACCGTTCGGCGGCTGGAAGTTCTCCGGCCTGGGCCGTGAGGGCGGCGCCGAAGGCATCCACGAGTACCTGCAGACCAAGTACACCCTGACAGCCGATCCCTTCGGCGGCGAAGGAGACCCGCGATGAACGACACGCACCCCACGGCCCACGGCGTCCTCCAGACCGGCGACGGCGCCCGCTACGTCAAGCAGCTCGTCTCTCACCTGGGCCGGCGCTCGCGGGTCGAGTCGACGGGCGAGGAGACGGTGATCCACCTGACGGTGGGCAGCTGCGCACTGCGCACCACGGACAGGGCCCTGCACCTGCACGCCGTCGGGGACGACGCGGAGGGCCTGGCGACGGTGCAGCGGGTCGTCGGCGGCCACCTGGAACGCTTTGCCCAGCGTCACGGACTGCGGGTGGTCTGGTCCTGACCTGGCCGAGGAGCACGGCATGCGCCGTACCCACGGGGTCGCCCGAATAGGCAGAACGGGGGCGGTATGCAGATCTGCCGCTGCGTTGGGTTCCATGTGGCGGGCACGCCGGAGCGGTCTCGGCGCCGCTGCTCCGTGAGGATGGTGTGCACGGTTCCGGCTTAGCGCACCGGCCGTCCGGCCATGGCGCTGGCTGGCCACCGGTCCGGCGCGGAGAGCGCTCTACACGGAGATGACGCTGAGCGCATCCAGCTCGGCGAGCGGTTCGAAGTCGGCGTCCTGGGTCACCACGGGGAGGTCGTTGGACAGGGCGATCGAGGCGATCCACAGGTCGTTGACGTTCACGCGGCGCTTGTTCTCTGCCAGTTTGACGCGGAGTCGTGCCCAGTGTGAGGCGGTGGTCGCGTCGACCGGTAGCAGTTCGAGCGATCCGATCGCGTCGAGGGTGGCGAGGCGTCTGGCGCGCGTCTCGGAGTCCTTGGCGGCGAGTACGCCTGCCTGAAGTTCGGCGCGGGTGATGACCGAGACGAAGGACTCTTCCGGTAGTGCGGAGCCGTCGAGTCGCCGGCCTGACTCCAGGCCGATGAAGACGCTGGTGTCGAGTAGGCCTCGAGGTGCGGGGGTGCTCACAGGATCGGCCCGATGTCGTCGGTGGTCTCGCCGGCGAGTTCCGCCAGGTCGTCACGCAGGCCGGGATCGGCTTGGACCGTTGCGAGGATCTTCAGGAGTTCAGCACGGCGGAGTGACCGGGGCCGTGCCGACGTCACTGGGCCGATCTCCGCCACGGGAGTGCCGTGTTGCGTCACGGTGACATGGTCGCCGTCGGCCACGCGGCGCAGGACCTCGGCGGTGTGGTTGCGAAGCTCACGAGCAGCGATCGTCCTCATGTGCGCAATCGTAGCACTCTGTGCACGGTTGAAGACTGCCACCCGTCGGTGACCAGCGAGCACATCACCGACACGGCGGAAACCTGCGAGCCCCAGTGGTGGCCGGTCCTGGGATTCGCGAGCACCCTCGACTCGGGCGCCGAGCAGTTGACGCTCACCGCCGGCCGGAGTGCGAGGATCCCCAGTATCCAAGGACTCGTGTGCGTGTACGCCGACGATGGCGACGATGGCGACGATGGCGACGATACCGTCGCCTTCATGCGGGTCGTCACCGGTGCCTGACCAGCCCCGGTGACGAGGGCCCGGTAATGGGCTGCAGGAACGCGTCCCGCGTCGCTGCGCCTGCACGCGGTGAACCATCCAGGCGCCGTGCCCGGTGACGCCGGGTCGCTCCTGCTGCGGCTGACATCACGGCCGCTGGACGCCGCGCGGGTCCGCATCGAGCTCAAGCCGTTGAGTGTCGCTGACACCCGTGAGCTGGTGGGGTCGATGTTGGACACCGACGCCGTCTCCGAGCAGTTCGCGGTCTTCCTGCACGAACGTACCGACGGGCTCCCGCTGGCGGTCGAGGAGACGATCTGGATGCTTCGGGACCGGCCTGCACGCCGAACTTGTGCAAGCCGACGGCCCCCGGAACGTCCGACATGTGTCGCGATGGCTCCCATGTCATGCGACGGACGTGGACCAGACCGGCTCCCACGCCCTGGGCGGCCGCAGCGACTACATCACCCGCGTCGACTTCGACGGTGACTGGAACGGCACCAACAACTGGGACAACGCCGGGTCCGGCTCCCTGGACGCCTACGCCTACTGGTCCTCCGTGGAGACCAGCACCCACTGGTTCCTCACCTACATGTTCTTCCACCCGAGGGACTGGACCGACTCGTTCTTCGACACCGAGCACGAGAACGACGCCGAGGGCGTCCTCCTGGCCGTGGAGAAGGACGGCTCCGCGTACGGCACGCTGCGCGCCGCCGTCACCGTTGCCCACACCGACTTCTACTCCTACGTGCCGGCCGGCAGCACCTGGTCCGACGGCGGCGAGGACATCGACGGGACGCTCCCCATGGAGACCAGCCCATACGACGGCGCCGCCCACCCGGTCACCGCGCAGGAGGCCAAGGGGCACGGGCTCAAGGCGCGCGGCGGGTACGACATCGTGGGCGACGGCGTCGTCTACTACCCGTCCGCCACCGGCGAGACGCCCGAGCATCCCGACGACCGCGACGTGCGCTACGGCCTCGTCGACATCTTCGCGCCCGGCGGCCTGTGGGACCGCCGCGACACCGATCCGTTCGCGAGCCGGGGCACGTTCGCCGGCAACACGTCCGGCGGCTGCGGCGACTGGGCGATCGGCTGCTCCACCAACTCGGCCAACGCCCCCTGGGGCTGGGACGACGGCGACGACGTCCCCGGCCGCGGCGAGCTCGCCACCGACCCCGCCCGCCTCATGGCCGAGTACTTCACCACCCCGGGCGACTTCTCCCGCACCTACGTGAGCAACCGCTACCGCTGACGCCGAGGCCCGCGGCAGGCAGGCCGCGCGGACCGGGACGCCGGCGTCACCGGCCGGCGGCCTCGTCCGCGCGCGCCCGCCCGGGCTCGCGTCCTTCCGCCGTCGCCAGCAGCCCCAGCATGCGGCGTCCGACGAGGACGGCGAACACCGACCAGGGTGCGAGGGACACGAGCGCGAAGACCAGTCCGAGGGTGCCGAAGCTCGACGGCACGGCCATGAGCAGCGCCGCGGTCAGCCCCCACCAGGCGGTCGCCCGGCCGAACACGGCCGATCGGTACATCAGGACGGCGAGCACCAGGAGGGCCACGAGGTTGAAGAGGTAGTAGACGTCGAAAGCGGTGCCGATCCAGGTGGCGACCATCCCGTCCCCGGTGGCGAGCAGCGCCACCCGTTCGTCGGCGCCGGCATCCTGGTAGGCCCGCGCGAGCGTGAGCATCTCGACCGCCCGGGGGGATGCCAGGTAGGCCGCCATGCCGAGCGTGCCGAACGCCAGCGCCACGACGACGGCGGACGGGCTCACCCGCCACAGCGCCACCGCGAGCGCGAGGTAGAGCAGGTACGCGAGCAGGTTGCTGACCACGTACAGCACGTCCAGCGTGATCAGCCCACGGACCGGGTCGTCGGCGAGGAGCTCGAAGAGGCCCTGCGTCGTCCCGGGCGGCGGCCACGCCGCGTAGATCGGGATCTGCACCAGGATCAGTGCCACGCCGGCGAAGGCCGCCCACGCCCCGGTGCGTACCAGGCCCCGGAAGCGGGCGACGTCCGGCAGCACGGCAGCCGTGTCGATGATCGTCATGGTCCGAACGTGGCACGGTGCCCACGGGATCGCCAGAGCCCAAGGTCCCGTCACCCGCATCGGGCCCGCAGCGGCCGGTGCGCCGCGCCCGGCCCGGGGCGCTAGGTTGACCACGATGGACACCACACCCGTGCCGCCCCGGCATCCCGGCACCGCGGGCGAGGTCCTTGCGGTGTTCGGGCGGCTCGGCCTCACGTCGTTCGGCGGCCCCGTCGCTCACCTGGGGTACTTCCGGACTGCGTTCGTCACCCGGCGCGGCTGGCTCAGCGACCGTGCGTTCGCCGACCTCGTGGCGTTCTGCCAGTTCCTGCCGGGGCCGGCGTCCAGCCAGGTCGGGATGGCGGTCGGCTGGCAGAGGGCGGGCGTCCTCGGGCTGCTCGCAGCCTGGGCGGGGTTCACCCTCCCGTCGGCGCTGCTGATGCTCGCCTTCGCCTACGGTGTGGGCGCTGCGGGAGACCTGACCGGCGCGGGCTGGATCGTCGGTCTCAAGGCGGCGGCGGTCGCCGTCGTCGCGCAGGCGGTGCTCGGCATGGCGCGCACCCTCGCGAGCACGCGCGCGACGGCCACGGTCGCGGGCGGCGCTGTCGTCGTGCTTCTGCTGGCGCCCGCGGCCGGCGTGCCGCTCCCGCTGGTCCAGGTCGGCGTGATCGTCGCGGCGGGAGCGGCCGGGCTGCGGTGGGTGACGCCGTCGTCGGACACCGTGGACGACGACCGCCTTGCCGCCCCCGCCCGCACTCGCACGGCGGTCACCTGCCTGGCGGTCTTCGGCCTGCTGCTCGCCGGCCTGCCGGTGCTGGCGGCGCTCACGGACGGCGGGGCCGCCGCGTTCGCCGACACGTTCTACCGCGCCGGGTCGCTGGTGTTCGGTGGCGGTCACGTGGTCCTGCCTCTGCTGCAGGCCGAGACGGCGGGCACCGTGACCCACGACCAGTTCCTCGCGGGCTACGGCGCCGCGCAGGCCCTGCCGGGGCCGCTGTTCACGTTCTCCGCCTACCTCGGCGCACTGTCCACCGCGGGCCCGGGTGGTGCGCTGGGTGCGGCGATCGCGCTGGTGGCGGTGTTCCTCCCGTCGGCGCTGCTGGTCACCGGAGCCCTGCCGTTCTGGGACCGCCTGCGCCGCGCACACGGCGCGCGGCGCGCTCTGGCGGGAGTGAACGCGGGCGTCGTCGGCCTACTGGCCGCAGCGTTCTACGACCCGGTGTTCACCCAGGGTGTGCTGGCCGCGCCGTCCCCGCCGTCGGCCCTCGCCCTCGCCCTCGCGGCCTATGTCGCCCTGACCACCTGGAAGGCACCCCCTTGGGCGGTGGTCATCGCCTCAGCCACCCTGGGAGCACTGGCCCTCTGACTGCTGCCGCCGCCGGCTGCCGCTGCCGCCAGGGTCCGCCGAGCACGACAATAACGTCGTTACGAATGTTGGTAACAACGTAAGTGTCGTTCTCGGCGAGAGGGATCGGTGGGGGCCCTGTCTCTTATACACATCT
>NZ_JABBYC010000053.1 GCF_016742955.1 Myceligenerans indicum
GTCTGGTGGAGGCGGGGGTTCGGGAGGATGAGTTGGCGCGTTTGCACAGTCCGATCGGTTTGGATCTGGGGGCGCGTACTCCGGAGGAGACGGCGGTGAGTATTGCTGCGGAGATCGTCTCGGCCCGCTGGGGAGGTTCGGGCCACGCCCTGACGGAGACGGACGGCCGCATCCACCACGATGCCTGAGGTGGTGGAACGGCTCACCGTCGCCCGCCTCACCGTGGGCACGGCCGAGGCGGCCGTGCTGCTGGTGCCGGGAGTGCTGGGGCCGGGGGGACGGGGAGCGCCGGGTGCATCAGGCACGTTGGGAACGCCGGGTGCGTCAGGCGGGCCGGACGTCCCGGGTGAGCCGGGCATCGGCAGACCCGACGGCGTGACGGCACGCGACCTGCCCGATGTCCTGGACGACACCGAGCGCGCGCGACTGGCACGCTTCCGCCGTCCGGCGGACCGTGAACGCTACCTGGTGGCGCATACGGCGTTGCGCCTCGTCCTCGGGGAACGGCTCGGCCGGCCGCCGCGGACCCTCCGGTTCGGCAGAGCCGCCTGCCCCGGGTGCGGGGAGCCGCACGGACGCCCGGTGCTGGCCGGTGGCGGCGCGGAGCCGCTGGAGTTCTCGCTGTCCCACGGCGGCCGCCTGGCCGCGGTCGCGGTCTCCCGCGCCGCCGTCGGCGTCGACGTCGAACCGCAGGTCACGTCCGCCGCCGTGGAGGAGATGTCCGCCGTGCTGCATCCGGCGGAGCGGCTCCTGCTGGAGCAAGAGGCCCCGCCACGGCGGACCGCGGCGTTCACGCGGATCTGGACCCGCAAGGAGGCCTATCTCAAGGGCCTCGGCATCGGGCTGGGCAGGGCGCTGGACGCCGACGACGTCACGGCGTCCCCACCCGGCTGGCTGCTCGCGGACACGCGGCTGGACTCCCACCATGTCGCTCTCGCCGCGGCGCTTCCCGCTCCGCCGGGGCGCCGGGGCGACGCGCCGGGCGCGTACGGCACCCGATGCGGCGTCCCGGCGGACCGGGCGACGTCGTGACCGACGCCGGTCGCGATCAGGGCTTGTCGACGGGCGGGACGTCGAGCGTCGTGTGGCCGAGCTGCCGCATGAGGTCGGCGATGTCGAACCAGGCCGACCGCTCGACGATGAGGTCGCCGGAGAACCGGTCGATCCCGACGGCGCCGAAGTCCGCCTGCTTGCCGCTGGGCGGCAGCCCCCGGAACGGCCCCAGCTGGGTGCCCACGCACCTGACCCGGGACACCACCATGTCTCCCTCGGCCACCTGCTCGACCACGTGGTCCTGCATGTCGGGGAAGGCGGTGCGGAACGCCTTCACCCAGGTGCGGACCCCGTCAGGACCCCGCAGATCGAACTGGGGCCAGTAGAAGTCGGGGGCGAAGATCTCGTCGGCGAGTTCGAGCCGGTTGTTGGTGATGATCTCCTCGAAGAGGAGCGAGGCACGGTACTTGCGGCGGGTGAGCAGGTCTTCGGACGTGGCGATCTCCATGGCGTTCCTCCTGGTCGGTCGCCGCCGGGCGGCGGCATTCTGGTCGGGCGGGTGGTTCCGGGCCGGGTCAGCGGGCGGGAGCGTCCCTGTCCCGGATCGCCCGGAGCACGGTGGCCTGGGTCAGGGGCAGGCGGGGAAGCGGTGCGGTGAGCTGCAGGGCGTCACGGACGGCGTTCATGACGGCGGCACCGGCCCCCGCGATGCCCGCCTCACCCACGCCCCGCACGCCGAGCGGGTTGCCGGGCGCCGGGACGTCCTCGAAGAGATGAACCTCGATGTCGGGCAGGTCGCGCGCCAGGGGGACCCGGTAGTCCCGCTGGCTGCGCACGAGGGGTACGCCGTCGGCGTCGTAGGGGAGGTCCTCGTACAGCGCTCCGCCGATGCCCTGCGCGACACCGCCCGTCACCTGCCCGCGGGCCATGCCCTCGTGCATGGTCCGGCCGATCTCGTAGGTCACGGCGTACCTGGTGACCCGGACCTCGCCGATGTCGGTGTCCACCTCCACCTCGGCGAAGTGCACGCCGGGGGGATAGGTCATCGTCGGGGCGCTGAACGTGGACCGGGCGATGAGACCGGGCTCCTCACCCGGCCGCAGGAAGCCGGGAGCGGCCGCCGCCTGCGCGAGAGCCCCCAGCGGGAGCTGCCGCTTGGGCGCGTGCCGGGACGCCGCGAAGCCGTCGCGGACGACGACGTCCTCCGGCTCGGCCTGCAGGATGCGCGCGGCCGTCCGGGCGGCCCGGTCGCGGACCTGCTCGGCCGCCTGGTGGACGGCGGTGCCGGCCACCACGGTGGTCCTGCTCGCGAACGTGCCGCCGCCGTCGTGCAGGGTGTCCGTGTCCGACAGGACCACCCGGACGGCCTGCGGCGGCACGCCCAGGACCTCGGCGGCGGCGATCGCCAGGACGGTCTCCGCCCCCTGCCCGACCGACGTGGACCCCACGGCGACGCGCACGCCTCCGCTCGTGTCGACGGAGACCACGGCGTTCTCGTGCCCGAGGCCGGCCTTCTCGAGGATCGCCGCCATGCCGACCCCGACGGCGCGCCCCTCCGACCGTGCCCGGCCGGCACGCGCGGTCCAGGTGTCCCAGCCGACGGTGGCCAGAGCCTTGGTGACGTGCCCGTGATGGTCCCCGCCGTCCAGGAGCATCGGCGCGCCGAAGATCCGCATCGGGCGTGCGTCGGGGGTCTCCTCGCCGGTGGGCAGGTTGCGCAGGCGGACCTCCTCGGGGCTCAGCCCCAGCCGCGAGGCGGCGAGGTCCATGAGGTGCTCACGGGCGGCGTTGTTCTGGAAGCGTCCGGGAGCCCGGTAGGTGCCCACCCCCATCTTGTTGGTCACCACCAGGTGGACCTGGCTCCGGAACGCCGGTACCCGGTACGGTCCCGCGAACATCCCGGCCGTCAGCGCCGCGACCACCGCACCGTGCGTGCGGATGTAGGCGCCGGTGTCGAGCCACGCCTCGTCGTCGAGCGCCGTCATCCGGCCCTCCGGCGTGAACGCGGCGCGGACCCGGTGGTGCTGCTGACGGGCGTGGTTCGCCGCGAGAAGATGCTCCTCGCGGTCCTCGACCCACCGGATCGTGCGCCGCAGCCGCGACGCCGCCCAGACGGTGAGCAGATCCTCGGCGTACAGCTCGCCGCGGATCCCGAAGCTGCCGCCGACGTCGGACTCGCGCATGTGGAGGCGGTCGTCGGGGACGCCGAGATACCGGGCGATCACGTTGCGGTTCCAGAAGGGGACCTTGGCCGCGCCCCAGACCACGAGCCTCTCGGTGTCGTGGTCGAAACCCACGGTCAGGCCCCGGTTCTCCAGGGGCATCGCCGAGTGGCGGCCGGTGTCGAGCTCGAGCTCGACGACGGTCGCGGCCTGGTCGAAGGCGCCGGCGACGTCCCCGTAGCCGGTGTCGATGGTGCCGACACGGGCGGGCACGCCGGCGAGCGACTCGACGGTGGTGCCGTCCGCCCGGCGCGCGTCCAGCACCGGCGGCAGCTCGGAGATCGCGACGTCGACCAGGCGGGCCGCGTCCTCGGCCACGTAGGCGTCCTCGGCGACGACGAACGCCACGGGTTCGCCGACGTGCCGCACCCACTCCCGCGCCAGTGGCGGCTGCAGGTAGGGGGTGAAGTCGATCCCCGGGCTGGGCTGGCGCGCGGGGATGGGCGGACCGTCGGGCAGGTCGGCCGCGGTGAACACGCCGAGGACGCCGGGGACGGCCGCCGCCTCGGCCACGTCGACCCCGTCGAGCCGGCCGTGTGCCACCGCGGACCGCACCACCCGCAGGTGTGCCAGGTCCGCCCGGCGGACGGACTCGTGGAACCGCCCGCGCCCGACGGCGAGCCGGTGGTCCTCCAGTCTGCTGAACTCCTGGTCCACGGTCATTCGGCGTCCTCCCACAGTCCGTGAACCTGCGCGATCTCGCGGAACGCGGCCACGATCGGGCCGTAGCCCGTGCAGCGGCAGATGTTGTCCGAGACGATCTCCCGCAGCGTCCGGTCCGAGACCGGGTCCCCGGCCTCGATCATCGCCGTGGCCAGCACCAGGTACCCGGGGGTGCAGAACCCGCACTGGATGGCGTGGTGCCTGCTGAAGATCCCGGACAGGCCCGGCTCGCTCGCGAGCACGTCCTCGGCCGTCCGGACCGTGCGGCCGTCGGCCTCGTGGACCAGCATGAGACACGAGCGCACCGGATCGCCGTCGACCAGGACGGTGCAGGTGCCGCACACCCCGTCCGAGCAGCTGGTCGCCGTCGTCGTGACGCCGAAGTCCTTCCGGAGCGCGTCGACCAGGAGGCGGCGCGGCTCCTCGCGGACGTCGCGCGCCGTCCCGTTCACTGTCGGCCGCGAGGCCGTTTCGTCCCACGGCCCCGACGGGTCGGCCGGGTCCTGGTCCACCGGCCGGGCCAGGGTGTCCCGGCGGGCCGCCGCAGTGCTGGTGTCGGTCGTCATCGCGTGTTCTCCTCGAGCTCGGTCCGGGCGCGCCGCAGCACCGTGCGTGTGGCGGCGTGCCAGAGATCTCGTTCGTCGGTCTCGGGGTCGGCACCGGACTCCGTGCGGCGAGGCGAGGCCTCGACCTGTCCGGCCCGGCCCTGGGCGAGGTGGGTCAGATCGTCGTCGGAGAGGTCCTCGACGCGGTCGTGCGTCGCAGACGACGTGAGGCCGCAGAGCCAGACGTCGGCGCCGCCACCCGCGTGGTGTGCCATCGCACAGGTGACCCGGTACGACCGCCCGGACGCGCGCACGCGCACCTCCGCGCGGCCGATCCGGTGCCCGGCGGGGACGACGATCTCCGTGGCGATCCAGCCCTCGGACGCGAGCCCTGGCGCCTCGTGGACACCGACGGCGGCCACGCCGCGCTCCACGTGCCGCATCCCGACCCGCGCACCGTACGCGCCGAGCACCGCCGGCCACGCGGCACCGCGGAAGCCCGCGGTGAGGTTGCCGACGACGGTGCCGCGCACGCGGACCGGGTGCGGCGCCGTGGCGCGCGCCACCTCGGGGACCTGCGCCAGCTCCGTCGGGAGGTCCGCGGCGCCGAGCCGGGCGACCCGCTCGTGCGTGGCCAGCGCGCCGATGGTGAGCGAGGTGTCATCCGCGTGCACCCCGCCCCACCCGGCGATGCCCTTCAGATCGATCACGACCTCGGGTCTGTGCCGGCCGGCGTTCATGGCCGGTACGAGCGACTGGCCCCCGGCGAGGAGCGCCGAGCGGTCGCCCCACTCGCGCCGTGCGGCAAGGGCTTCCTCGAGCGTCTCGGGGCGGAGCAGACGGAACGGTCGTGGTCTCATGGCTCGTTCTCCTGGTCCGATGGTCGGTGTCGGGTGTGCGCCGGCGAGGCCGGTCAGGCCGAGGGCGCGTCCCGGCGGCTCGCGCTCAGGCGCAGGGCGAGCCAGATGCCGAGGATGACGAGCGCCAGGTCGCACCACACGGCCGCGGCCAGTCCGGACGCGAGGCCGGCGACGTCGGTGCTGCTTCCCAGCACCTGGAAGAAGATCCCGCCGATGACGGCGATACCGAGTGCGCTGGCGAACTGCTGCGCCGTGGTGAGCACGCCGGCCGCCGCTCCGGCGTTGGCGGGCTGGATGCGGGCGAGGACCTGTCCGATGACGGCCGGCACGGCAAGCCCGTTCCCGAGGCCGACGGCGGTCATCGGGACGACCAGCTCGAGGGCGGTGATCTCGGGGCCGCGCACCAGGAGCAGGACCCCGGTGGCGACGAGCGCCACCGCGACGAGCGTCGTACCCCCGGCGACGGCCTTCGCGCCGTACCGCTGGACGAGTCCCCTGCCGCCGACGGAGGCGACGGCGAACGCGATGCCGAGCGGGCCGAAGGTCAGCCCGGCCATGAGCGGGCTCAGGCCCAGACCGTCCTGCAGCATGAGCGTCAGACAGAAGATGAAGCTGAAGAACGCGCCGAACAGGACCACCGAGAGCACGAGCCCGAGGTTGAACGCGCGCTCACGGAACAGGCCGAGCGACAGGATGGGCCTCTCCCCGCGTTCCATCACCCGGCGCTCCCAGGCCACGGCGCCGGCCAGGACGGGGACCGCCAGGACGAGCAGCGCCCAGGACCACCACGGCCATCCCGTGCTGCGCCCGGTGATCAGGGGGAAGAGCACGAGCGACAGGCCGAGCACGATGGCGGTGAGCCCGCCGACGTCGAGCCGTGCACGGCTGCTGCCGGAGGCCTGCGGGAAGTTCCGCAGGGCGAGGGCCACGGTGACCAGGGCGATCGGAACGTTGATCAGGAAGATGACGCGCCAGCCGAGTCCGGCGATCCCGTACTGCAGCAGGACGCCGCCCAGGACCTGTCCCGCGACCGCCCCGACTCCCATCACCATCCCGTACCGCGCGAGGGCGTGCGGCCGTTCCGCGGGCGGGAACGCCGCCGTGATGAGCGCCAGCACCTGCGGCACCATCATGGCCGCCGTCGCGCCCTGCAGGAGCCGGAACGCGACCAGCCAGCCGGCGCCCGGCGCGATGCCGCACAGCAGCGAGGCGACGCCGAAGGCGAGCATCCCGGCGCGGAACATGTTGGCATGGCCGAAGTGGTCGCCCAGGCGTCCGCCGATCAGCAGCCCGGCGGCGTAGGTGAAGGCATAGCCTCCGACGATCAGCTGGAGCTGGGCGTCGCCGGCGCCCAGGGAGTCTTCCAGCACGGGCAGCGCGACGTTGACCACGTACAGGTCGAACTGCGCCATGAA
The DNA here is from genome assembly GCF_016742955.1 of Myceligenerans indicum. Classification (GTDB taxonomy): domain Bacteria; phylum Actinomycetota; class Actinomycetes; order Actinomycetales; family Cellulomonadaceae; genus Myceligenerans; species Myceligenerans indicum. The sequence goes on from NZ_JABBYC010000053.1 coordinate 6,699, forward strand.
CATCGCCACGAGGGCGATCGGCAGCATGAGGTTCCGGCGTGCGAAACCGGTCTCCGTCGGCGGTCTCGAGGTGTCGGCCGAGGTCATGATTCTCCTTCAGTTCGAAGATCATCTAACTGTTCGGACAGTAGCCGCTGCTACGATGGGTGTCCAACAGTCCGTGGTTGGTGGAAGGAATCGCAATGGTGCACTCGGCCGTACTCCCGAGCCCGCCGACAGACGACATCGACGTCGTCGACGTCATGCACGCTCTGGCCGACCCGACCAGGCTGACCATCGTGCGTCAGCTGCTGGAGGGCGGGGAGCAGGCATGCGGCGGCTTCGACGTACGTGTGTCCGCCTCGACCCTGAGTCATCACTTCAAGGTGCTCCGGGAAGCGGGCGTGATCGATCAGCGTGAACAGGGCCGTCATCGGATGACGTCCTTGCGGTCAACGGATCTGGAGACTCGGTTCCCGGGCCTCCTGACGAGCGTCTTCGGTGTGGTGCACGCCTGAGGCGTCCACCACCGCCCGCACGAGCGGCAGGGCGTGGCGGGCGCCCGGTCCGAGGAAGAAGTGGTCGCCCTCGAAGCGGTGGAAGGCCACGGTTCCGTAGGACATGAGCGCCCAGCGCCCGATCTGGTTCGCGTCGGTGAGGGGATCCTCGGCGCTCCACATGACGTGCAGGGGTGTCGTCATGGTGGCGGCCGGCGCGTCCGGGTCGTGCGAGACGCGGATGTCGTCGGCCAGGCCGCGAAGCAGCGGTCTGGCCAGATGGGGTCGGGCGGCGATGTCCGCCGGGATGCCGCCCCATGTCGTGGCGTGCTCGAGGAGGCGGTCCGGCGAGTCCGCGGGCACGGGGGAGACGGGCCGGTCGCCGGGCGGCCGGCGACCGGACACGAAGGCGATGCGTGGCGGTCGCAGCCCCGGCTCGCGTTCCGCGCGTGCGGCGACCCGGTGGGCGACCATCGCCCCCATGCTGTGCCCGAACACTCCCCACGACGCCTCGCTCCCGGCATGCCGGGACACGGTGGCGAACGCGTCGTCCACCAGGTCCTGCGGGGTCGCCGCGAGCGGCTCGGCGGCGCGCGACCCGCGCCCCGGGTAGTCGACCGGGATCACGGTGTGCTCCGGCCCGAGCAGGGCCGGCCACGACTCGTAGAGAGTCGTGGCGACCCCGCCCGCGTAGGAGAAGCAGAACAGCAGCATCACGCGACCCCGGCCGCCGCGCGCTCGTGCTCGAGCCGCATGTCGATCGCCGCGTAGTCCTGCTGCATCATGCCGATCGCCTCGGAGACCGGCATGACCGAGGGCATCGAGTGCAGGTCCGCGATCTGCACCACGCGCTCCTCCAGGGAGCCGTGCAGCTCCGTCATGGGCAGGCCGAGCTCCCGCACGGACCGCAGCAGCATGTCGTCGCAGTACCTGCGGAACGCCTCGTTCATCGGCCGGTGGCCGTCGTCGGCGATGGGCCGCTCGTTCACGAGGTGGACCATGGCGTCGTACGTGCTCGCCACGTGCTGCCGGAACGCGTGGCCGTACTGCTCGGTCACCTTCTCGAAGAAGAGCATCTCCGGGTCCAGGTCGTCGCGCGGGATCGGGGACGAGCCGCCGGCGCTGGGGTCCATCCCGAACTGGACCCGGGCCGAGGCGTAGATCCACTCCTGCAGCGACGTCCCGTCCGAGACGAACGAGTCTCCCAGCCGGGCCTCGGCCGCGACGCGGCCGGCGTGGCGCCGGACCGCGAGCTGCAGGTACTCGGCGGGCGTGACCTCGGCGAGGCGCTTGCCCGGAACGGCCTCGGGCATGATCTCGCGGATGGCGCGCGCCACCGTGCGGGGCACCCCGGTGTAGTAGGACAGGGCCATCACGGTCGATGTCTTGCCCGAGGAGTACGTGCCTGAGATTGCCAGCTTCATGGTGGTCTCCAAACGAGGGTCGGACGGTCAGTGCGTCAGGGCGGGAGCGTTCACGGGAAGGTTGTGCGCGAACACGCTGCGCTGCCGGACGGAGCCGCCCTGCGCCTCGAAGGTGAGGTTGCGCCACGTGCCGTTGGGGAGTTCGAGCAGGTCGGACTCGACCACCTCCACGCTCAGGCCGCCCGGGTCCTGCGAGGAGTCCGGGTCGTACGTCAGCGTGGTCTGCTGCATCCAGAGCGTGTTCGACTCGGACCGGCTCAGCCCGTCGAGCTCGTAGAGCAGGATCTGGAACGCCTGCAGCGCGCTGACGAACTCGTCGATGAAGGTCACCGGGTCCGGCGGACCGCCCAGGCCCAGGTCGACGTCGCCCGCGATCCCGGTCGTGGAGATGTCGGCGGTCGCCCGAAGGTTCGTGACGTCCGCGGTCACGTTCAGCACGCTCTGGTGCCCGGACCGGTAGCCCTCGCCCCAGTACCGGCGTCCGGGGTCCCCGAGGACGTCGGGCACCGGACGGGCGGAGGTGGTCTCCTGGACCGGCGAGGACGGGTGGGTGACCCGGCAGCGCAGGCGCATCCTGCCCACGGTGCAGTTCACCACCGACACCGCGGATCCGTCCTGCGCCGTCGTGCGCTTGAGCTCGGCGGCCACCGGCAGGGCGCCCAGGTCCTCGTCGGGCTCCGTGCCCGCCTGGATCGTCACCTTCACGAGGCGCATCCGGGTGCGCTGGGACGGGGTGAGGCCGTGGCGCAGGGTGAGCAGGGCCTCCGTCAGCTGGGCGGCGACCACGAGGCCGTCCACGGTCGACAGGTGCGGGCGCAGGTCGACCCCGACCTTCTTGCGGGACCAGTCCTGGGGGTAGGTGACCGAGAGCTGGCCGGTGACACCGTCGTGGCGTGCCGCCGTGCCGCTCAGGTCGAGCTCGGAGCGCCGGTAGCCGGCGCCGAAGAACCGGCCCTCGGCCGGCCCGAGATAGTCGTCGACGGAGGAGAAGGTGAGCGTGGTCATCGGGCTGCCTCCGCGGCGACCTGCCCGGTGCCCGACGCCTGGGCGTACAGCCCGGCCAGGTCGCCCACCGTCCGCACGTCCACGATCGAGCGGTCGCTGTCGGTGAACGGGTCCACGCCCAGGTCCGTCTCCAGGGCGATGACCAGGCGCGCGAGCATCAGGGAGTTGAGCCCGACCTCGGAGAACGTCGCGTCCAGGTCGATGCCGTCGTCCTCGTCGTGCAGGTCTCCGAGCAGGTCGACGATCGCGTTCGTGATCGCCTCGGTGATCTCCGCGTTGCTCAGCATGTCAGTCCTCCGTCTACCGTGATGGTCTGGCCGGTGATGAAGGCCGCTCGGTCCGAGACCAGGAAGGCCGCGATCTCCGCGACCTCCTCGGTGGTGCCCAGCCGTCCGAGCGGCGTCCTGTGGGTGATGCGGGTGCGGTTCTCGTCCGTGACCTGTGCGGTCATCGAACTCTCGAAGTACCCCGGGACGATCGAGTTGACCCGGATGCCCAGGGGTCCCAGCTCGCGCGCCGCGGACCGGGTGAGCCCGTCGAGCCCGGCCTTCGCCGCGGAGTAGGGGGTGACGCCTCGGAAACCCCGGATGGAGTTGATCGAGGAGACGTTGAGGATGCTCCCGCCGCCGCCGCGCGACATCCGGCGGGCGCAGGCCTGCGCGAGCCGGGTGGGGCCGACGAGGTTGGTGGCGAACAGCTCGTCGATGCGCCGCTCCGACGTGGTCAGGAACAGCTCCTGGTGCAGCACCCCCGCGTTGTTCACCAGGACGTCGAGCCGGCCGAAGCGGTCGGTCACCGCCCGCACCTGGGCCCGCATGTCGTCCTGCGCGACGTCGGCCTTGACCCAGTGGACGTTCCCGGGCCACCGGTCCTGCATCGCGTCGAGCGTCTCGGGACGTGACCTGCTCAGGGCGGCCACCGACCAGCCGTCGGCGAGCAGCAGCTCGGCGATCGCCAGGCCGAGCCCTCGGCTCGCACCGCTGATCAGGGCCACGCGGGAGTCCGCGGCACTCATGCGCGGACCTTCTTGAACCGGTCCGAGTGGTGCGCGCCGCTGGTGACGACGAGCTTCGCGGGGATCTTGTAGGGCTCCATCCGGTCCCGGCAGTGGGCCTCCACCCGCTTGCGCAGCTCCCGCGGGCCCTCGTCGCCGACGAGGTGCAGCGCCGCCTGAACAACCTGACCGGTGACCGGGCTCGGGATCCCGGACACGGTGACGTCCAGGACGTTCTCCATCTCGAGCAGCACGGACTCGACCTCGTTCGGGTACACCTTCTCGCCCGCGACGTTGATGATCTCGGAGCGGCGGCCCAGGATCTGGAGCCACTCGCCGTCGACCCGTACGACGTCCTGGGTGTTGAAGTAGCCCTCGTCGTCGAACGGCGCCTCGGCGTTCAGGTATCCGAGCATCGCCATGCGGGACCTGATCCACAGGACGTCGTCGATGATCTTGTAGTCGAAGCCCTCGCCGCCGAGCTTCACCCACAGGCTGTTGTTCTCCCTCGACTTCGTTCCGAGGATGCCCAGTTCCGACAGGCCGTAGGTCTGCTTCAGGCGGACGGACGGCAGCTCCTGGGCGAGCCGGCGCAGGGTCTGCTCGGGCATCGGCTCCGTGCCGTAGGTGATGTGGGTGAGGGAGGAGACGTCGTGCCGTTCGAGTGCGCCGCTGATGAGCAGCATCGTGAGAAACGTCGGCGTCGTGGGCAGCACGTTGACGCGGTGCCGCGCGATCGCCGCCAGGACGGCGTCGGGCGTGCGTTCCTCCACGGTCACGACGGTTCCGCCCTGGCCGAGCGTGTGCAGCAGGGTGTTGATCCCGCCGATGTGGTCGAGGTTGAGGAAGGACAGGATGCGCTGCGCGGGGCGATCGTCCTGGTACCTGGCCAGCAGGCGGGTGAAGTCGAGGACCGAGGCCTTGCTCCGCCCGGTGGTGCCGGAGCTGAACAGGACGAGGCCGGGCGACCCCTGCTCGCGCAGGCTGGCGTAGAGCGCGTGGGAGGCGTGCACCCCGGTCTGCTGGATGGCCGGGTCGGCCGACGGGTCCGGCGACACCTCGATCAGCCACTCCACCTCGCCGACGTCGAGGAACTCCTTGCGCTTCTCCTCCGGCAGCCGCGTCATCGGGACGCAGACGGCGCCGAGGTCGGCCAGCGCGAGCAGTGCCGCACCCGCCTGTGCGGAGTGCTGTGCCTCGACGGCGACCACGGCTCCTGCCGGGATGCCGGCGGCGCGGAACGCCTCGCCGAGCCTGGAGATGTCCGACAGCAGCGAGAGGTAGCTCGTGCTGCCGCCGGCGTCGATCACGGCGTCCTCGGACGGCCAGGTGCCCATCCGCTGGATGTACTGCTCGATCATGTCAACTCCGATACCTGTGGGTGTCTCGTCGTATGAGTGACCTGCCGGCGACCGGCCGGCGGGGTCGGGTGGTGCGCGGCGAGGTGCCGCTCTACCGTCGACAGACGGGTGGGGGCAGACTTGTGCCCTGGTTGCGAAGTTCGTGAGAGGGGGGAGAGGGCGCGCTTGTGCCCGGGTCGCGAAGTTCGTGAGAGTGAGGGGGGAGGGGCAGCCTTGTGCCCGGCTTACGAAGTTCGTGAGGGTGGGGGGAAGGTGTGTCGACGTGCGGTCTTGCAGGTCAGGCCTGTCGTACGGCGATCATTTTGTCGATCGTCGAAATGAAGTGCAATACCCCCGGGGGTGATCAGGCCAATTATTTACCTGCCGATCACCTGAGGGAAACATCTGCCGCGATGTCGTGAAATCTGCGTATACATTTTTCGCCCATCGGGCATGTTCATACTCTTGACATAGAGGAGATCCGGGCGTCACCGACGCTTGGCACGGTTGCCGGAACGTGCTCTGAGATCTGGCAGGATGCCCTCTGTGAAGCACGGCACACGGGTCGCGTTGTTCCTGGTAGGGGCGCTCGTCTATGCCGCCTCGGCCGAGGCGCAGGCGACGGTCGCCGGGTGGTTCGACGGTGTCCTGTGGTCGGTCGCGGCGATCCTGCTGGTCCTGGCGGTGCGGCATCCCGCTCACGACGTCGCCGACCCGAGGGGCTCCGTGGTGCGGGTCCTCGACACCGGGGGGTCCTCGCGGGACCGGGTGCGCACGATCCTCGGACTCGAGGCGCTCGACGCGGCCGAGCGCCGGCGTCCGCCCGGGGCGCCACGACCCGGTCCGGGCCTCGAGGCCGCGGAGGGCTGGGTCGTGGCGCACGGCCTGACCCGAGTCCGGGCCGAGCAGGCGGTGGCGCACCTGGCGGTGCGCGGGATCCGTGCCGTGCGGGGCGTGGACTCGCGCGTCGTCGCGCATCGCCTGCTCCTGCATGCCGCGCCGGTCCTCGTCGCGCCGGTGGTCGTCACGGTGGTGGGTGGTCTCGACCTGCTCCCGTTCGTCGGTCCGGTCTGCGCCGTCGTGGGCTGGACGGTGCTCGTCTTCCTCACCTACCTGGCGATCGATGTCCTGGTGACCCGGCGCGGTGTCGCGCAGCCCGAGTTCTCCGTCGACGGTCCGTTCACCGTGCGGCTGGTGGGCGTGGACGCGTCGCGGGAGCGCGACGCCGTCGAGCTCATCAGCGCGTTGTGCCAGGTGGCAGCCCTGGGCATGGACGACGCGCGCACCCTGTTCCGCACCATCCCCACGACGGTCGCCGAGCGGGTCACCGCCGCCGAGGCGGACCGCTACCGCACCGCGCTGGAACGGGCGGGCGCCACCGTGGAGGTCGTGGGCAGGTAGCGTCTGCCCATGCGCGACCAGATCATCCTCCAGCCCGGAACCGACGTCCCCGCGGGAGTGCACTACCTGGCCACCGAGCGGGACACGGCCTTCTGGGGCCGTCTGCCCTGCGCCGCGGACGAGCCGGTCCTCACGGTGGACCCGGGGGACGACGTCGTCGTCGACACCCTGTCCCACGAGGGCATCCTCGAGGACCAGGGATCCGATCCCCTCGCCTACTTCGCCGCCCGGGGCGTGCCCGACCGGGCGGTGCTGGCCGACGCCGTCGAGCTGACCCGGGCCGCCCGCGCGGGCGAGGCCGCCAGCCGGCTCGGCGTCCGTGCTCCCGGGCCGGCCGACGCGCCAGGTGCCCACGGCGGGCACGTGGTGACCGGCCCGATCGCGGTGCGCGGCGCGCGCGTGGGCGACCTGCTCGCGATCCGCGTGCTGGAGGCCACGCCGCGCGTCCCGTACGGGGTGATCTCCAACCGGCACGGCCGCGGGGCGCTCCCGCAGGAGTACCCCGCGGCCGGTGCCGACGTGGTGAGCGTGTTCGCCGAGGTGGACGACGACGGTCGCGGGCGCCTGCCGCGGTCCGCCGCCGGAGCGCCTGCTGCCGGGGCGGGAGCGGGCACGGCCGGCGCGGCCTCGTCCGCCGCGGGCGCGGCGGCGGCCCGGCCTTCCGTCGGGTTCGACCTGGCGCCCTTCTGCGGCATCATGGGCGTGGCCGCCGGTGGCCGGGAGCGGCCGCACTCCGTGCCGCCGGGGAGCTTCGGCGGCAACATCGACATCAACCTGCTCGGCGCCGGCACCACCCTCTACCTGCCCGTGCAGGCCGACGGCGCTCTCGCGTACGTGGGCGACCCGCACTTCGCGCAGGGCGACGGCGAGGTGGCGCTCACCGCTTTCGAGGCCTCATTGCGTATGCGGCTGAGGCTGGACCTGATCCCGGCGGGCGAGGCCACCGCGGCGTTCGGCGAGCTGGCCGGGCCGCTCGGCGAGACGCGCGACTTCCTCGTCCCCACCGGCCTGGACCGCGACCTCGACGTCGCCGTGCAGAACTGCGTCCGCGCGGCGATCGCGCTGCTGCGGGCCCGGTTCGGGATGGACGCCGAGCACGCGTACGCCTACCTGTCGGCGGCGACGGACTTCAACATCTCCCAGGTCGTGGACGTGGTCAAGGGGGTGCACGCCCGCATCCGGACGTCGGACCTCACGGGCTGAGCCCCATCCACCTCCACCACGCGGCAATGATCGGTTGACGCAATCATTGCGTCAACCTATCGTCGGATCATGCTCTTCCCCACGCCGCGCCTGAGTCCTGACGACGAGCGAGTGCTCGCCGAGATCGACGCTGCCCGCGAGGGGCTCCGGCTCGCCGTACGGTCGACGCCGACGAAGTGGACCGACGGGCTGCGCCGGTTCCTCACGGCGGACGCGGTCGCGGCATCGAACTCGATCGAGGGTTTCCGCGTCTCCACCGTGGACGTCGCCGACCTCATGGACGGTGAGAAGGATGTGGAGATCAGTGACGAGAACCGGGAGGAGACCCTCGCCTACCAGCGGATGATGACCTACATCCAGTCCTTGCACGATGCGCCGGACTTCGCCTACAGCAAGGGCTTCCTCAACGCCCTGCACTGGATGCTGCAGGGGCACCGCAACTCTCCGCGGAAGCCTGCCGGCCGGTGGCGGCCCGGTGCCGTCTACGTGACCGACGCCCGGGATCCGTCCATCGCCGCCTACACGGCCCCGCCTGCCGGCGACGTCCCGGACCTCATGGCGGAACTCGTGGACTGGCTGAACGAGAGCGACGGATCCCACCCGGTGGTTCGTGCCGCGATGGCGCACCTGCACCTCGTCTCCATCCACCCGTGGGCCGACGGGAACGGGCGGATGTCGCGGTCGTTGCAGACCCTGCTCACCGCGCGGTCCGGGATCCTCGCGCCGGAGTTCTCCTCGGTCGAGGCATGGCTCGGGAGACCGGGGAACACATGGGAGTACTACCGGGTGCTCGGCGACCGCGGGTCCACGTACCAGCCCGACCAGGACGTTGCCGACTGGGTCCGCTTCAACCTGACCGCGTCGCATCAGCAGACCCAGTCGGTGCAGCGGCGCATGGAGCGCTCGGCGAGGGCGCTCGTCGAGCTCGACGGGTTCGCGAGCCGTGAGGGGTGGGACGCGCGTGTCGTCACGGCTCTGCACGACGTCGCCCTCACCGGCCGGGTTCGCCGGGCGCGCTACCAGCATGCGGAGAGCCTGAGCGTGCAGCAGGCCCAGCGCGACCTCCGGGATCTCGTGGCGGTCGGCGTGCTGAGGTCCGTCGGCCGGACCCGGGCGCGCTACTACGCGCCGGGCGACGAGTTCCCGGAGTCCGCGCTGGAAGTGGCTCGGACACCCTTCTCCCTCGTGGATCCGTACAAGGGATCCGCATGACCGGACGGCGGGCTTGCGCGGGTGACCGCCCGACGCCCCGTCAGGGGGCGGACGGCGCGTCCGACGGCGGTTCGCCGCCGGGTGCCCCGTCCGCGGGTGGAGCACCGTCACCGCCGGGCCCTGCGGGAGCGTCGCCCATTGACGGCTCCGTGGTGGTGTCGACCCGGATCGTGAGCGACACGGTGTAGCCGGAGTCCGTGTCACCGGAGACGGTGGCCAGCTGCAGGGCGCCGCCGTCGTCGCCGAACACGTTGTCCGTGTCCAAGGAGATCTGGTCGAGGTTGGCTGTGGAACCGGCGTACTCGTCCAGGGCGTACACGGTACGGCACACGTCCTCAGGCAGGGCGACCTGCGAGGTGGCGATCGCGTTCGCGGAGTCGTCGATCGAGCCCGTGCCGGGGTAGACCTCGAAGTGGATGTGCGGCCACCGGCCCGTGTAGCAGGCCGGGACGATCGACGTCCAGGTCGCTGTCCCGTCCGCATCGGTGGTCTGGACCCCGCGCAGGTAGGTCTCGTCCTCCAGACCCTCGGAGTACATCGAGTAGCCACCGGCCGCGTCGCAGTGCCAGACGTAGACGGCCACGTCCTGGAACGGCGCGTCGTCGTTGGCCATGTCGAGGACGGTCAGCGACAGCGTCATCGGTACGCCCGTGGCCGTGGTGCCGCCGCCGAGGCTCGAACGGATGTCACTGCGCACGATGCCCGAGTCCTCCAGGACATCCGGACCGTTCGATCCGTCGCCGGGGTAAGGACCCGCGGTCTCGTCGGGGATCTCGCCGTCGGCCGTGGTCGCCGCCGCGTCGCCGGAACTGCCCGAGCCCGTGGAGCAGGCGGCGAGCCCGGCCGTGCCGAGGCCGATGCCGAGCAGGGCCAGGACCCGGCGGCGGTCGACCAGCGTGCCCACGTCGAACCGGAGCCCCTGGTCGACCACCTCCTCCTCGGGCCGGGGTAGCGGCCTGCCCTGGTAGGAAGGCCCGGACGGCGTGGACTCGGGGTCGGGGAAGGCGGTCATGCGTCTCTCCTGACGGTCGGCTTGGCCGGAACGGTGCGTGCTGTGGGACCAACTTCAGAGCGGGACCTTCGAGCACCCCCGGAGGAGCCTGTGCGCCTGCCATGAGCCCGCCGTGGGAGGCGCCGCCACGGCAACCGTGCCACGGGCGTGGTGGGGTCGGCGCGCGCTCCGTCCGGCGCCGGGCGGGTTCTGGCACCGCCCGGCGCGTGACTGGCACGATGGCCCGCATGGATACCTCGGTGTGGCGAGTGCTCGGGCGCGACGGCGTGGGGCCGGCGCGGGACGGTGATCCCCTGGTGGCCCCGGCCGGATCGGGAGTGTTGGACGGCGAGACGGTCGCCGTCAAGGATCTGATCGCGGTGGCCGGCCGGCGGGTCGGGGCGGGGAACCCGGCGTGGCTCGCCCAGGCGCCCCTGGAGGCGGCGCACGCGCCCGCCGTGGCCCGGCTGGCCCAAGCGGGCGCGGCGATCACGGGGATCGCGCAGACCGAGGAGTTCGCCTGGTCGCTGACCGGAGCGAACGCCCACTACGGCACACCACCGAACCCGGCCGCGCCCGGCCGGATCAGCGGCGGGTCGACGTCGGGCCCCGCGACCGCCGTCGCCGCCGGCGAGGTGAGCATCGGGCTGGGCACCGACACGTCCGGATCGATCCGCGTGCCCGCGGCCTACCAGGGGCTGTGGGGCTTCCGGCCCACTCATGGTGCGGTCTCCGGCGAGGGGGTGCTCCCGCTCGCGCCCTCGTTCGACACGGTGGGCTGGCTGACCCGGGACCCGGACCTGCTCGCCCGCGTCGGGGACGTGCTGCTCCCGCCGGATCCGTCGGCGACCATGTCGGCAGATCGGGGCGACGGCTCGGCGCTCGACGGCAGGGCGGCCCCCACGGAGGCGGCCGCGTCCGCGCCGACGGAGGGCCTTACGCCCGCGCCGGCGGCCGGGGCCGCGCCCTTCCGGCGGCGGCTCGTCCCGGCCAGAGGGCTTCTCGACCTCGCCGAGCCGGACGTCCGGTCGGCCGTCGAGGCCTGGCTCGCCGGTTCGACGGCGGCTCCCGCGCTCGCCGTGGCGGGCGGCGCCGGTCTCGGCGCCCCGCCCTTCACCGGGCTCCCGGACGCGTGGGTCCAGGCCGTCCGCGTGGTGCAGGCCGCCGAGGCCTGGCAGGCGCACGGCACCTGGGTCGCCGAGCATCTCGGCGACCTCGGGCCCGCCGTGCGGGGACGGTTCGAGTTCGCGCGGTCGGTCACCGCCGAGGAGGCGGCCGCTGCCCGCGGTGTCGCCGCAGAGGCGCGGTCGGTGATCCGCGAGCAGGTCGGCGACCGCGTCCTGGTGGTGCCGTCGGCGTCGTCGGTCGCCCCGGCGGCCGGTGACCCGGACGCCGCCGAGGCCGTTCGCGTGGCGACCGTGACGCTCTGCGCCACGGCCGTCCTGGGTGGCCTCCCGGCGGTGTCGATCCCGGTCCGGACCGCCGGCGGCCTGCCGGCCGGCGTCTGCCTGGTGGGCCCGGCGGGCTCCGACCGGGGACTCCTCGCCATGGCTGCACGCCCCACTCCCTGACCCCTCCCCGGGGCCCGGGGCCCGGGCCCCGGGCCTGCCCGCGGTGGCGAGGCCCCAGCCCTGTCCCCGCCCCGAACCAGGTGACCGCTCCGGGTGACCTTTTACGTCGGTGAAACCTGCGTGTCGCACGGAAGTGTCCGTGAAACCGTAGATTCAGCAGCATGGACCTGGCCACCTTCAACGCCCTGCCCACCGCCGACGCGAGTGACGCCGTCCGATCGTGCGCGCAGGTCCCGGCCTGGGTGGACGACGTCGTCTCCGGCCGCCCCTACCCGTCGCGCGAGGACCTGCTGCGGTGCGCGGCCCGGTCCGCCGCGACCTGGGGCGAGGGCGACCTGGAGGCCGCACTCGCTCAGCACCCCCGCATCGGTGAACGCGCCGAGGGAACCGGCCGCGCCGCCACCATGTCGCGCCGCGAGCAGGGCGCGGCATCCTCCGCCGACGAGGCCACGGCCGCCGCGATCGCGGACGGCAACGTCCGGTACGAGGAGCGGTTCGGGCGCATCTTCCTCGTCCGCGCGGCCGGCCGGACCGGGCCGGAGATCCTCGAGAACCTGACCCTCCGGCTGCGGAACGACGCGGCGACCGAGACGCTGGTGGCGACCGGTGAACTGCGGCAGATCGCCCTGCTGCGGCTCGAAGGACTCGTCGACGAGGAGACCCCGGCATGACCACCGCCTCCACCCACGTCCTGGATGCCGCCCGCGGCCTGCCTGCCGCCGGCCTCGCCGTGACCCTCACGGGGCCGGTCACGCGGCACGCCACCACCGACGCCGACGGCCGCATCGCCTGGGGCGAGCTGCCCGGCCCGGGTGCCTACGTGCTGGAGCTGGCCACCGGCGACTGGTTCGCCTCCCAGGACCGCGAGACCTTCTACCCCCGCATCGTGCTGGAGGTGGCGCTCGGCGCCCCGCACACGCACGTCGCGGTGCTGCTGAGCCCGTTCGCCTACACCACCTACCGAGGGAGCTGACATGAGCGTTGTCCTGGGCGCCAACCAGTACGGCAAGGCCGAGGTGCGGCTGGTACGCGTGGACCGTGACAGTCCCCGGCACCGCCTCACCGACCTGAGCATCACGTCCCAGCTCCGCGGGGACTTCGCCGCGACCCACCTGGTCGGCGACAACAGCGGGGTCATCGCGACCGACACGCAGAAGAACACGGTCTACGCGTTCGCGCGGGACGGCATCGGCGCGCCCGAGTCCTTCCTGGCGCGGCTGGCCCGCCACTTCCTGGCGCGGCCCCAGGTGACCGGCGGGCGCTGGGCGGCAGAGCAGTACGGCTGGGACCGGATCGGCGGCGGGCCGGTTCCGGCCGCGCCGGACGCCACCGCCACCGACACCACCGGCACCGACGCCACGGCCGCGCCGGACGCCACCGGCCACGACCACTCCTTCGTCCGCTCCGGCGGCGAACGGCGCACCGCCCTCGTGCACGCCGGTGCCTCCGCGGACGGCACACCGCAGCTCACCGTCCTGTCCGGCCTGCGCGACGCCACCCTCCTGAAGTCCACCGGCTCCGAGTTCCACGGCTTCCCCCGCGACCGCTACACCACCCTCCCCGAGGCCACGGACCGCATCCTGGCCACGGACGTCACCGCCTGGTGGCGCTACACCGACGACTTCGCGGCCGAGGCGCTCGCGGCCGGGGACGGCGGCGCCGCGTTCGACGCACGGTACGACGCCGTCCGCGCGATCCTGCTGGAGACGTTCGCCGGGCTGCACTCGCTCGCGCTCCAGCAGACCGTGTTCGCGATGGGCAAGGCGGTGCTGGACGCCTACCCCGAGATCGCCGAGATCCGGCTGAGCTGCCCGAACAACCACCACTTCCTCGTGGACCTGGAGCCGTTCGGCCTGGACAACCCGGGCGAGGTGTTCTTCGCCGCCGACCGCCCTTACGGCCTGATCGAGGCCGCGGTGACCCGAGCGGACGACGAGGCCGGCGCCGGGCCCGGTGGCGGCTCCGGCGGCGAGGTGCCGGGCGCGCCGGCGGGCCCGCGCCCCGAACACCCGGTGTGGGCGACGATCGGGGGCTTCGTATGAGCCTGCTCGTCGGGTCCGAGCGGATGCTGGTCGAGGGCGAGTTGCGTCCCGGCGTCCTGCGGATCGAGGGCGACCGGATCGTCCAGGTGTGGTGGGGTGCCTCCGACCCGGACCAGGTCGCCGCGGGCGACGAGGGGATGCTCGGTGTCCCGGCGGCGCCCGCTCCTGCCGGGCAGGTCCTGCGGGCGGGCGACGCCGTCGTGCTGCCTGGCGTGGTCGACACCCACGTCCACGTCAACGAGCCCGGCCGGACCGAGTGGGAGGGCTTCCTGTCCGCGTCCCGCGCCGCCGCGCTCGGCGGTGTCACCACCGTCGTCGACATGCCGCTGAACTCGATCCCGCCCACCACCTCCGTCGAGGCGCTGGAGGTCAAGCGGCGGGCCGCCCGCTCGGCCGGGATGCTCGCATCCCCGGCCTCGGGCGGGCGCGGCGCCGGCCTTCGCCGCACGGGCGGTGGTTCCGGTGCTGCTGCGGCCGGCCACGCGCCGGGCTCCGGCGCGCAAGGGGGCTCCGGTGGCGCTCTGGCCTGCGACATCGGCTTCTGGGGCGGTGCCGTCCCCGGCAACGAGGACGATCTGGAACCGCTCTGGGACGCCGGCGTGTTCGGGTTCAAGTGCTTCCTCGCCGACTCCGGCGTGCCCGAGTTCCCGCCGCTGGGCCCCGACGAGCTGCTGGTGGCGATGGACCGCCTGGCCCGGTTCGGCGGGCTGATGATCGTGCACGCGGAGGACCCCGCCGTGCTGGCGGCCGCCCCCGCACGGCCGGGCCCGGCCTACGCGGACTTCCTCGTCTCCCGCCCCGAGGAGGCCGAGACGGCCGCGGTCGCCCGGCTGCTCGACGTCGTCCGGGAGACCGGGACGCGCACCCATGTGCTGCACGTGTCCTCCGCCCGGGTCCTCGACCTGCTCGCCGAGGCGAAGGCCGAGGGCCTGCCGGTCACGGCCGAGACGTGCCACCACTACCTGACGATCGCCGCCGAGGACGTGCCCGCCGGCGACCCGGCCTTCAAGTGCTGCCCGCCCATCCGGGACCGCGGCAACCAGGACGCCCTCTGGGACGGCCTGCGCGACGGCATCCTCGACTGCGTGGTCAGCGACCACTCGCCCGCCACGGTCACCGAAAAATATGGTGCCAAGCGCCGTGGTGAGGTGGATCTCCAGCAGGCCTGGGGCGGGATCAGCGGTCTCCAGACGGGGTTCGTCGTGCTCGCGGACGCGGCCAGGCGCCGGGGCGTGCCGCTGGCCGACGTCTCCCGCTGGACGTCGCGCGCCACGGCCGCCCTGGTGGGTCTCGACACCGCGGACCGGCCCAAGGGCGTGATCGCCGAGGGAGCGGCCGCGGACCTGCTCGTGTACCGCCCCGGCGAGACGCGGACGATCGAGGCTGCCGGGCTGGCCCACCGCAACCCGATCAGCGCCTACGACGGCAGGACCGTCGACGGTTCGATCCACGCGACGATCCTGGGCGGCCACATCGTGGCCGACGCGATCTCCGACGCCGTGGCGCACGGCGAGCTCGACGACGGCGCCAGGCACCCGGTACCGGACTTCGAGCACGTGCGCGGCGGCGGCCGGCTGCTCGCCCGGCCGGGCAGCGACCCAGCGTGGCAGACCGGGGAGGAGACCCCATGACATCCCAGATCAACCCGCCGCCCCGGCTCCTCATGGGGCCCGGGCCCGTGGACGCCGACCCTCGCGTGCTGCGGGCCATGGCCGCACCCCTGGTGGGCCAGTTCGACCCTTTCATGACCGACACGATGACCGAGACCATGGGCCTGTGGCGCGAGGTGTGGCGCACCGCCAACGAGCAGACGTTCCTCGTGGACGGCACCTCCCGCGCCGGCATCGAGGCGGCGCTCGTGTCGCTGCTGGAGCCCGGCGACGACGTCGTCGTGCCGTCGTTCGGGCGGTTCGGGCAGCTGCTCGCCGAGATCTCGGAGCGGGCGGGAGCCCGCGTGCACCTGGTCGAGGCGGAGTGGGGGACGGTCGTGGACCCGGACCGCGTCGCCGAGGTGGTGGGGCAGGTGCGGCCGCGGGTGGTCGCCGTCGTGCACGGGGACACGTCCACCACGATGGCGCAGCCGCTGGAGGCGCTCGGCCAGATCGCGCGCGACCACGACGCGCTGCTGTACGTGGACGCGACCGCGACCCTGGGCGGCAACGTCTTCGAGACCGACGCCTGGGGGATCGACGTCGCCACGGCGGGGCTGCAGAAGTGCCTGGGAGGACCGTCGGGCAGCGCGCCCGTCACGTTGTCGGAGCGTGCTGCCGCGCGCATCCGTTCGCGTCGGCACGTGGAGGCCGGGATCCGGGCCGACGACGACGCGGGGGCAGCCGGCCGGCGCATCGCGTCCAACTACCTCGACCTCGCACAGATCATGGACTACTGGGGCCCGCGCCGCCTCAACCACCACACCGAGGCCACGTCGATGCTCTACGCGGCACGTGAGTGTGCCCGGCTCATCGGTGCCGAGGGCGTGGGCGCACGGGCGGCACGGCACGCCCGGCACGGTGCCGCGATGGTCGCGGGCCTGCGCGGGCTGGGCCTGGAGACGTTCGGCGACGACCGGTTCCGGATGAACAACGTCGTCGCCGTGCGCATCCCGGATCGGCTGCGCGCCGATCCCGGTGGGGGTGACGCCGTCCGCGCCGCGCTGCTGGAGGACTTCGGGATCGAGATCGGTACGTCCTTCGGGCCGCTGCACGGGCAGGTCTGGAGGGTCGGCGTGATGGGCACGGGGGCGCGTCGCGACGCCGTCCTCGCGACGCTCGCCGGGCTGGAGCACGTGCTGCGCCGTGCCGGCGCCGTCGTCCCCGCAGGAGGCGGGGTGGACGCGGCGCTGGCCGCCTACGACACGCCCGCCGACGCCGTGTCGGCGGGCCTGGAGGGAGACCGATGACGACCGCACGCCGGGTGCTCGACCGCTGCGCCGACCTGACCTCCTACTCCGCGAGCCCGGAACGGCTGGAGCGCACCTACCTCACGCCTCAGCACGCCGCGGCCAACACGGCCGTCGCGGGCTGGATGCGGGATGCCGGCCTGGACACCGAGACCGACGCCGCCGGGAACCTGTGGGGACGCCGCGCCCCCGAGCGGCCCGGACCGCCCGGCTCCCGCCAGGAGCCGGGCACACGCGGCGTACCGGTCCTGGTGCTGGGGTCGCACCTGGACACCGTCCCGGACGCGGGCGCGTTCGACGGCCCGCTCGGCGTGGTCCTGGCGATCGCGGTCGCCGAGCGGCTGCGGGACACCGAGCTGCCGTTCGCGCTGGAGGTCGCCGGGTTCTGGGACGAGGAGGGCGCGCGCTTCGGTACGGCACTCATGGGCAGCAGTGCGGTGGCCGGCCGATGGAATCCGGCCTGGTGGGACCGCCGTGACGCGGACGGCGTCACCGTGCGCGAGGCGTTCGAGCGGTTCGGGCTGGACCCCGAGCGGGTCGGCGAGGCGGCTCGTCGGCCCGAGGACCTGGTGGGGTACCTGGAGGCGCACATCGAGCAGGGCCCGCGCCTGGAGGCCGCCGACCTGCCGCTCGCGTACGTCACCTCGATCGCCGGTGCGCGACGGTTCGTCCTGACCGTGACCGGCGAGGCACGTCACGCGGGCGGCACCCCGTACGAGCGGCGCCGGGACGCGCTGGCCGCCGCGTCGGAGGTGGTCCTGGCCGCGGAGCGACTCGCCCGCTCGGCCGGGGCCCTGGCGACCGTGGGGGACGTGCACGTACGCCCCGGCGCGGTCAACGTGATCCCCGGCGTCGCCGAGCTGACGCTCGACGTCCGGGCCGTCGACGACCCCGCGCGGGACGCACTCGTGGCCGCCGTCGAGTCCGCAGGGCAGGAGATCGGCGCCCGGCGCGGCGTCACGTTCGACGTCGCGGAGACGCATCGCGCGCCGTCGGCCATCTGTTCCGACCGGCTCAGCCGTGCGGTGGCCGACGGCATCCGTGCCGCCGGGAGCGCCGTGGCGCCCGGCCACGACGTCCCCGGACTCTGGAGTCCCGCCGGGCACGACGCCATGGCGATGGCGGCCGTGACGGAGGTGGGCATGCTGTTCATCCGTTGCCACGACGGCATCAGCCACCACCCGGCGGAGTCGGTCCGGGAGGACGACGTCGCCGTGGCCCTGGACGCGTTCGAAGCAGCGGTGCTGGCCGTCGCCCGGGACGTGCCCGGCACGGGGGCCGGACGGGACGTGCCGGCCGATGGCGCCCGGACCGGGGGGACGGCGCCGTGATGGCGCTCGAACGTCGCGTGCGCGAACGGTACGCCGACCTGTCCCCGCAGGAGGCGCGCGCCGCCGACCTGCTGCTGGAACGGATCTCCGAGCTGGCCGCCTACCGTGCCACCGAGCTCGCGGAGCTCGCCGGGGTGTCGAAGGCGACGATGAGCCGGCTGGTCCGGCGTCTCGGCTACGACGACTTCGAGGACCTGCGCGAGGACCTGCGCGAGCAGCGCGGCCGGGGCCTTCCGATGACGGTGACCCCGCCGGCGGGCCTGGCCTCCCGCGTCCGGCGGGAGACCGAGCATCTGCAGCGCGCCTACGCCGCGCTCGACGAGACGGCCCTGGAGGAAGCCGCCGACGCGCTCGCGCGCGCCCGTCAGGTGCTGGTGGTCGGGCGGCGGGGCAGCCATCCGGTGGCGGCCGAGCTCCGGCGCAACCTGGCGCAGGTGCGGCCTGGGGTGATCCTCGCCCCGTCGCCGGGCCAGTCGCTCGCCGAGGACCTGGTGGGCGCCACGCGGGACGACGTCGTCGTGGTGGTCTCGTTCCGGAGGCACCCTGCCGGGACCGCCGCCGCCGTCGAACGGCTCGTCGAGGCCGGGGTCCCCGTGCTCCTCCTGGCGGACCCGACACTGCGCCGTCTCGCCGCCCGCGTGCGCTGGTGGATCGAGTGCCCGGTGGGCTACGAGGGCGCCTTCGACTCGCATGCCGTGCCCATGAGCCTCGCCGCGACGCTGTCCGACCTCGTACTCGACCGGACGGGCCCCGGCGCCGCCCGGATCGCCGAGGTCGACGCCCTGTACGCCGAACTCGGGGAGCTGGACGAGGGCTGACGACACGGCCGCCGGCGGGCCCGGTGCCGACGGGGGCCGCCGGGGACGGTGGCCGCCGGCCGCGGTCCGGGGCCGGACGGCGTCCGCGAACCAGCAGGAACGGAACTGACACGAGGACTCATGGATCTGGACATCGACGGCGTGCGTATCGCACGCGAACGCGCCGACCTGGCGCTGCGACCCGGCGAGCGGCTGCTCGCCGGGGGAACGTTCCTGTACTCCGAGCCCGTCACGCCCGGGGTGACGGGACTGGTCGACCTCCTCGGCCTCGGCTGGGATCCGTGGTCCGTGTCCGGCGGCGACCTGGAGGTCGCCGCGACCTGCACGATCGCGACGCTGCGCGACCGGGCGGCGTCGGCCGCCGAGCAGCACCCGGGCCTGCGGCTCGTGGCCCCCTGCGTCTCCGCCTTCCTGTTGTCCTTCAAGGTGGCCCACACCGCGACGGTGGGTGGGAACCTGTGCCTCGGCCTCCCCGCCGGCCCGATGGCGGCGCTGTTCGCCGCGCTGAACGCCACCGCGGAGATCTGGACGCCCGACGGCGGCACCCGGACCACGCCTGTGGCGGACCTGATCACGGGCCCCGGCAGGACCACGCTGGCCGGCGGCGAGGTCCTGCGCGCCCTCCGGGTCCCGCCGGGCGGCCTCGCGGCGCGCACGGCGGCACGGAAACTGAGCCTGACGGCGTTCGGCCGCTCGGCGGTACTGGTCACGGGCGCCGCACCCGGTGGCGCGCCGGGCGCCGCGCCCGGCGCCGCGCCCGGCGGCGTTGACGGCGCGGACCCCGCCGTGCGGACGGTCCGGATCGTCGTGACCGCCTCCGTGCCGCGACCGCTCACGCTCCCGGTCCCTGCCGGGGACCACGACGCGCTCGACACCGCGCTGGACCGGGTCGGCGACTGGTACGACGACCCGCACGGCTCCCCGGACTGGCGCGCCGCCATGACCCGGCGGCTCAGCCACGAGGTGCTGGAGGAACTCTCATGACGACCGGCGGAACCACGCGACCGAGCGGAGGAAGACGATGAGGATCGACGGAACCGAGACCGCCGACACACCCCGCCCGGGCCAGTGCCTGCGAACCTATCTGCGCGAACACGGCGCCACCGCGGTCAAGCGCGGCTGCGACGCCGGTGACTGCGGTGCCTGCACCGTGCTGCTCGACGGCGCCCCCGTGCACTCGTGCCTCGTCCCGGCCCACCGCGCGGCGGAGTCGGACGTGACCACGGCCGCGGGCCTCGGCACACCGGAGGAGCCGCACCCGGTGCAGCGGTCGTTCATGGAGGCCGCCGGCTTCCAGTGCGGCTTCTGCACCGCCGGGATGGTCGTCACCGCCGCCGCGGAGCGCGCGGGGAGCGCAGCGCCCGGACCGGCAGGCTCGGAGGCCGACGCCGAACGGTGGAAGGGGAACCTGTGCCGCTGCACCGGGTACCGCTCCATCCGGGACGCCCTCGCCGGACGCGTCAACACGGACGAGGCCACCGGGTCAGCCGCTGGGTCCGGCGCTGGGTCCGCCGCTGCGTTCGGCCGGTCCGTGCGTGCGCCCGCGGCCGCCCGGGTCGTCACGGGCCGCGAGCCCTACACCCTCGACGAACCCGCGCCGCCCGGCCTGCTGCACGTCGCAGTGCTCGGCAGTCCGCACGCCCACGCCCGCATCACCCGCATCGGCGCCGACGCCGCCCGCCGCGCTCCCGGCGTCCACCTGGTCCTCACCCACGCGGACGTCCCCGGCACGCTCTACTCGACGGGCCGGCACGAGCACCGCACCGACGACCCCGACGACACCCGCATCCTCGACCCGGTGCTCCGCTTCCGCGGTCAGCGAGTCGCCGTCGCGGTCGCCGAGTCGCCCCGGCAGGCTCGCGAGGCGCTGGCCCTCGTCGACGTGGAGTACGAACTCCTGCCGTCCGTCCACGACCCGGAACAGGCGCGTCGGACCGCCGTCGACCCGGAACCGGCCCGGACCGCGGACGGTCCCACGCCCGCACCGCCCCCGCTGCTGCACGCAGACAAGGACCCGGCGGCCTCTCGCATCGCCGACCCCGCCCGCAACGTCGTCGCGCAGCTCCACGAGGAGTACCCCGTCCGCGGCGCCGTCGACACCGCGCTCGCCACCTCCGCGCACACCGTCACCGGCACGTGGACGACGTCGCGCGTCGCGCACGCGAGCCTGGAGACCCACGCGGCCCGCGCGCACGTCGCGCCCGACGGCACGCTCGTGGTGCGCACCTCCACCCAGGTCCCGTTCCTGGTCCGCGACGAGCTCGCCCGGCTGCTGGAGCGCGATCCGACCACCATCCGCGTCGTCGCGCCGCGCGTGGGCGGCGGGTTCGGCGGCAAGCAGGAGATGCTGCTCGAGGACCTCGTCGCCCTCGCCGCGCTGCGCACCGGCCACCCCGTCCAGTGGGAACCCAGCCGGGAGGAGGCCTTCGCCACCTTCCCCTGCCGCCACCCGATCCGCGTCACCGTCACCCTCGGCGCCGACGACGACGGCCGGCTCACGGCGCTCGCCGTCGACGCCCTCTCCGACACCGGGGCCTACGGGAACCACGCTCCGGGGGTCCTGTTCCACGGGCTCAACGAGTCCGTGGCCGTCTACCGCGCCCCGGCCAAGAGGGTCGACGGGGAGGCCGTCTACACGAACAACCTGCCCTCGGGGGCGTTCCGCGGGTACGGGCTCGGCCAGATCCAGTTCGCCGTCGAACAGGCCATGGACGAACTCGCCGCACGCACCGGGCTGAGCCCCGTCGAGCTCCGCCGCCGCAACGTGGTGCGTCCCGGCGACCCGTTCGTCACGGGCCACCTGGACGACGGCGACCTGGAGTTCGGTTCCTACGGCCTGGACCAGTGCCTCGACATCGTCGACCGCCAGCTCGGCCTCTCCATCCCCGACGCCGGAGCGGCCCCGACCGCCGCCGAGAACGACATCACGGTCGATGTCGGCGTCAACACCAACCGTGATGTCGTTCTCGGCGGACCGGCACCCGCCGGGGAGTGGAGCGTCGGGAGCGGGATCGCGGTCGGGATGATCGCCACGCTGCCGCCGCGGGGGCACCGGTCCGAGGCGCGGGTGGCGGCGCACGCCGACGGAACCTTCGCCGTGCACGTCGGCACGGCCGAGTTCGGGAACGGGACGTCGACCGCGCTCGTGCAGATCGCGGCGACCGAACTCGGCGTGGCGCCCGAACGGGTGCGGCTGGTCCAGTCCGACACCGCCACCTCCGGGTACGACACCGGCGCCTACGGGTCGGCCGGGACCGTCGTGGCAGGGCTCGTCGTGGCGCGGGCCGCGGCCGAGGTGCGGGAGAAGCTGGAGGCGGGCGGCCGACCGCCGTCGCCGGACGACGTCCGGGAACCTCCGTCCGGGGACGCCGGGGACGCCGGGGACGCCGGGGACGTCGGGGACCTGTCTCTTATACACATCTCCGAGCCCACGAGACGGAGCTACATCTCGTATG
>NZ_JABBYC010000054.1 GCF_016742955.1 Myceligenerans indicum
AGATGTGTATAAGAGACAGCGTCGGGGACGTCGGGGAGGCCGGGGAGGCCGGGGACGCCGGCGGGCGGACGAGCGCTTCCGGTGAGGGCGGCCCGGCGCCGTCGTCGGACCGTCTGCCCTCCGACGTGGTCGAGGCCACCGCCTCGCACGACGGCACGCCGCGCTCGGTCGCGTTCAACGTGCACGGCTTCCGGGTGGCGGTGCGGCGCGCCACCGGGGAGGTACGCATCCTGCGCTCCGTGCACGCCGCCGACGCGGGCGTGGTCATCAACCCGGAGCAGTTGCGCGGTCAGATCGAGGGCGGTGTCGCGCAGGCGATCGGGTCGGCGCTCCAGGAGCGGCTGACGCTGTCCGACGGGACCGACGCGCCCGCGGGCACCGTTCGCACCCGAACCTTCCGTGACTACCGCGTGCCCGCCATGGCCGACGTGCCCCGCACGGACGTGTTCTTCGCCGATACCGCCGACCGCCTCGGCGTACGCGGCGCGAAGTCCATGAGCGAGGCGCCGTACAACCCCGTGGCGCCCGCACTGGCCAACGCCGTCGCCGACGCGACCGGTGTGCGGCCCCGCGGAATCCCGATGCAGCGCGACACCCTGTGGCGGCTGCTCAACAGCGAGGAGAGAACATGACCGACGACGACCGCTGGCTCGCCCGAGCCGTCGAGCTCGCCACCGCGAACGTCGCCGACGGGGGAGGACCGTTCGGCGCGGTCGTGGTGCGCGACGGCGTCGAGCTCGCCACCGGTGTCAACCGTGTCACCCGGGACCTGGACCCCACCGCGCACGCGGAGGTGATGGCGATCCGCGCGGCCTGCCGGGCGACGGACTCCCACTCGCTGGAGGGTGCCGTGCTCTACTCGTCCTGCGAGCCGTGCCCCCTGTGCCTGACGGCGGGTCTGTGGGCGCGCGTGGACCGCGTCGTGTTCGCGGCGGACCGGCACGACGCCGCCGCGGCAGGGTTCGACGACCGCGAGTTCTACGACCTGCTGGAGCAGGACCGTGACACGTGGCCCAATCCGGTGGTGTCGCGCCGGATCGAGACCGCGGGCGAACCGTTCGCCGCCTGGCGTTCGGCAGAGAAGCGCACCCCGTACTGAGGCCCCTCGACCGAGGTGCTCCGGGTGCCGCGGCTGTCACGTGTCCGTCCGGCGGCGGTGCCGGGTCCGCTCAGGGGCCCGGGGGAGGCCGTAGCGTGGTGCCATGGTGAACGCGGTGGGCATCGTTCTTGCGGCGGGGGCCGGGGTCCGGTTCGGTGGGCCGAAGGCCCTGGCGCGGGCCGACGACGGGACACCCTGGGTCGAGCTCGCCTGCCGCGCCCTGCTCGACGGCGGCTGCCAGGACGTCGTCGTGACGCTGGGTGCCGGTGCGGACGAGGCCGGGCCGCTCGTGCCGGGCTGGGCCACGACCGCCGTCGTTCCCGACTGGGCCGACGGCGCCTCCGCGTCCCTGCGGGCCGGTCTCGCGGCGGCCGCCGGCACCGGGGCCGACGTCGCGGTGGTCACGCTCGTCGACCTCCCGGACCTGCCCGCCGCGGCGGTGCGCCGGATGCTCGGGTCCGACGACGGCGCCGCGGGTGCGAACACCCTGCGCCGTGCCGTCCATCGTGGGCGGCCCGGACACCCGGTCGTGCTCGGGAGGCAGCACTGGGAGGCGATCGCCCGAACCGTCACGGGTGACCGAGGCGCGGCCGGCTACCTGCGGGAACACGCTGCCACCGTGGTGGACTGCACGGACCTGGGCGGCGGTGACGACGTGGACCGGCGCTGACGGCGACCGGTGACCGCTTCGGCGTCCCGGCCGCGCGGCAGGCTCAGCGCTCGACGAAGCGGGTGCCGTCCGGCGTCAGCTCGGGCTCCCAGACCACACGGTGGATGACCCACCGCTCCAGGACTCCGCGCACGGCCATCGCCACGGCACCCCACACGGCGAACAGCAGCAGTGCCTTCAGCCAGTTGTTCCCGAACGTGCCGAACCCGATGATCGCCAGCAGCGGCAGCGCCAGCCCCGCGCCGATCAGCACGGGGAAGATGTGCACGCCCACCCACTGCAGCGCGGACAGCGGGTCGAACCGGCGCTCGGCGATCACGCCGCGGAAGTCGAGGACCTGCACGACGTGGTCCGCCCGCCACTTGGGCACGTGCCGGGCCACGGTCCACTGCGCGTCGCGCGCCTCGAGGTGCGCGCTCTGCGTCGGCAGCCAGATGCCGAGCATCTCGTGCACCTCGGCCGGGGTCATGTACCCGCGGTCGAGGATCGAGACGGAGTGCCACGGCGGCTGCTTCATGTACACGGGCCCCGGGATCGCGAGCGACACCAGGAAGAGCACCGAGCCGCCCACACCGAGCAGCCAGGTCAGGGCATCGGGGACCCAGGTGAGGAGCACGAAGGTCAGGCTGACGGCGCCCGCGCCCAGGAGCGCGCAGAGGATGCGGTTCTTGGTGGTCATGGTTCTTCGATCCTACCGAAATCGGGCAGGCTCAGAAGAAAACCACGTCACGTGGACCGACGGGCCGGATCAGCAGCCGCCAGGCGAACCACTGGGCGGTCACGAGCACCGGCAGCAGCGCCACGACCACCCCGCCGAGCGCGGCCGACGGGCCGTTCCCCACCGTACCCGCCAACAGGTGCGGCCAGGTCACCACCGCCGTCGCGACAACCGGTGCCGCCACCAGGGCCGACGTCGTCCACCACCCGATCCGGGACGGCTCGCCCAGCCGGCGCGCCACGAGCGCCGCCCCGTGCAGGCGGGTGGCGGCCACGTTCCAGGCGGCCAGCACCACGGCGGCGAGCACGCTTCCCCACGCCGCCCCGAGCAGGGCGCCCCAGGCGGCCGGGAGCACCGTCGACGCACCCGCGAGCAGCCGGTCCCACGTGGTGCGCCAGGCGTGCCCGGGGCGGCGGGACCGCAGCCAGAGCGCCGCGTCCCGGAGCGCCCACGACGCGACCAGCGCGACCGCGACCGGGTAGCCCGCGCGCAGCAGGTCCGCCTCGGCATGCGGGAACGCGCCGACCAGCACTCCCGCCCCGGCGACCAGCCACACCTCGCCGGGCAGGAGCAGCGGTCCGACGGCCGCCAGCCGGGCTCGTCGCGCGGCGCCGCTCCGCACGCGGGTGTTGGTCGCACCAGCACCCTGGACGGCGCCGTCGAGCACGGACCATCCCGTGAGCAGGACGAAAAGCAGGACTCCCCAGGCGGCGGTCATCGGACACCTTCCGGTGTGGTCGGCTCGGTCGAGATGGAGGGCGCGGCCGGCTCGGTCGCGAAGCGGAGGAGGTGGCCGCCGGGTTCGCCGTCGGCCTCGGCGCCCAGCACGTCGGCCGGCGCTGCGCCCAGCACGAGGCCCTCCCCGCCGCGCCTGGCGAGCCTGCCCAGCACGGTCCAGTCCACGACCGCAAGCGTGACCATGAGTCCGACCAGCACGAGCAGCGAAGCGAGCACCATCCACGCCGGCTGGTCGCCCACCGCCTCGTCGGTGCGCAGCACGCCCGAGACCACCCACGGCTGCCGGCTCAGCTCGCGGGTGAGCCAGCCGGAGATCGCGGTGACGAACGGGACCGGCAGCGCCACGACGAACGTCCGTTGGAGCGCACCGCGCAGCCCCCGCGGCAACCGGAAGACGGCGTTCCCGATCAGCATCAGGAGCAGCACGGGCCCGAGGAGGACGACGGTTCCCGCCACCGCGTTCATGAGGCCGAGACCGACCGCGGCCACGACGTCCAGACCTCCCGAGACGTCGCCCCCGGCGGGCCCCGGGTCGTCGAGTCGCGTGATGTAGGCGAACTGGCCGAAGCCGAAGCCCATCGCGAGGAGCGCACCGACCGTACCGGTGACGAGCCCCGTCCGCGTCGAGCGGCGCCACAGGTCCTCGTCGACGTCCGCCGGCTGCGGGCCGCCCCACTGCCCGCCGGAGCCCTGACCGCGCCGCAGGTGCCAGGCGCTCACCGCGACCAGGAGGAACCCGCCGGCCATGAGACACGCCCCGACCACGTGGAATCCGGACAGCAGCGCTGCCGGGTTGAAGATCAGGGCGAGCGGGTCGGCGAGGGTGGCGACCTGTCCGCCGGGGCCGTCGACCAGCTCGTGGCCCACGGGGTTGCGCAGGAACCCGTTGGCGACCATCACGGTGAACGCGGAGGCGTACCCGGTGACGACCACACCCCAGAAGACCAGGGCGTGCACACGGCGCGGGATCACGTGCCAGCCGAACACCCACAACCCGAGCAGGGTGGACTCCAGGAAGAAGGCGCCCAGCGTCTCGACGGCCAGCGGCGCGCCGAAGATCTCCCCGGCGACGTCGAGCAGCCCGGGGAAGTGCAGCCCGAACTGCAGCTCCAGCACGATCCCGGCCGCGATGCCGAGCGCGTAGTTCACCAGGTAGAGCTGGCCCCAGAAGCGGGTGGCGCGCTCCAGGACGGGAGCCTGCCACCGGCCGAGGCGCTCGGCGCCGGCCCAGCGGCTGCCGAAGATGGCGACGACCGGGCCGAGCCCGAGCGTCACCAGGACGAAGAGGAAATGGACGGCCGCCAGAAGCGCGAACTCCAGGCGGGCGAGGTCTGCGGCACTCACGGCGGCAACGGTAATGACACCACCTGCCTCCGGGAGCACTTTCCGGCGGATCTCAGGGCACGTTCAGGGTTCCCCCGGACGACGGCGCCGGCCCTGGTCAGCGCAAGGTGTCAGGCTCGGGCGGAGGGCAGCTCCGCCCCGGCCGCCAGGTGGCGCCGCCGCCCGGCACGACGGCCGGGGCGCTCGTCGTCGCTGTCAGTCACACCTGGGACACTAGTCCCGTGCCCTTGTACCGAGACGACGCGATCGTGCTGCGCACCCAGAAGCTGGGCGAGGCAGACCGGATCGTCACGTTCCTGACCCGCGAGCGGGGCAAGGTGCGTGCCGTCGGGCGCGGGGTACGCCGGACATCGTCCCGGTTCGGGGCCCGGCTGGAGCCGTTCATGGCCGTGGACGTGCAGTTCCACACGGGCCGCACACTGGACACGGTCACGCAGGTGGAGACCGTCGGCGCATACGCGCGGCGGGTCTGCGAGGACTACGAGCTCTACACCGCCGGCACCGCGATGCTCGAGGCGGCCGACCGTCTGGTGGATCAGGAGCACGAGCCCGCGGTGCAGCAGTACTGGCTGCTCGCGGGAGGGCTGCGCGCCCTGGCCGAGCGGCATCACGCGGCCGGGCTGGTGCTGGACTCCTACCTTCTGCGGGCACTGGCCGTGGCGGGCTGGGCGCTGTCGCCGATCGACTGCGCCCGGTGCGGCGAACCCGGCCCGCACCACGCGTTCAACGTGGCGGCCGGAGGCGCGGTGTGCCCGCGCTGCCGGCCGCCCGGATCACCGTCGCCGGCCCCGGAGACGTTCACCCTGCTGGCGGCACTGCTGTCGGGCGACTGGAGCACGGCGGACACGGCGTCGACGCGGCACCGGAACGAGGCGAGCGGCCTGGTGGCCGCCTACAGCCAGTACTACCTGGAGAGGACACTGAGATCGTTGAGGATGGTCGAGCGCTCATGAGCAACGCCCAGCCGAGCCCGCGCGGCTCGTTCCTGGAGCCCTACCCGCACCCCTCGGGCGCGCGAGCGCCGCGGATCCCGCGAGAGTTCGTGCCCCGGCACGTCGCCGTGGTGATGGACGGGAACGGCCGGTGGGCGAACGCACGCGGCCTTCCGCGCACCGAGGGCCACAAGGCGGGGGAGCAGGCACTGCTCGACGTCGTCGCCGGCGCCGTGGAGCTCGGTATCGACCACGTCTCCGCGTACGCGTTCTCGACGGAGAACTGGAAGCGCTCACCTGACGAGGTGGCCTTCCTCATGCGGTTCACCACCGACGTGATGGAGCGCCAGCTGGAGACGATGGCGTCCTGGGGCGTGCGGATCCGCTGGTCGGGGCGACGCCCCAAGCTCTGGAACTCGGTGATCAAGGTGCTGGAGCGCTGTGAGGAGCGCACGCGCGACAACGACCGCTGCACCCTGACGATGTGCGTGAACTACGGAGGCCGCGCGGAACTGGCGGACGCCGCCGCGTCCATCGCCCGCGAGGTCGCGGCCGGGCGGCTCGACCCGCGCAAGGTCTCGGAGAAGACGATGCAGCAGCACCTGTATCTCCCGGACATGCCGGACGTGGACCTGTTCCTGCGCTCCGGCGGCGAACAGCGGATCAGCAACTTCATGCTCTGGGAGGCCGCGTACGCCGAGATGATCGTGCTGCCGGAGCCGTGGCCGGACGTCGACCGCCGCCACCTCTGGCAGGCCGTCGAGGAGTACGCGCGGCGTGACCGTCGCTACGGCGGCGCGATCGACGCGGTCAGGAAGGCGTAGGGCTTCCGGGCTCCACCACGACCTGACGACGGCGGGGCCGCAAGCGCGTCTGGCGCTCGCGGCCCCGCCGTCGTCGTCGTCGGGCTGCTGCCGTGCCCGTCGCGGTCGCGGCGGGCGGAGCCGGTACCCGGCGGTCCTCAGGGCCGGGCGGGTCAGCCCAGCAGGTCGCCCAGCTCGTCGGCAAGCGCCGGGACGCCCTCGGGCCAGTCGTAGGACAGCGCGGTGGGCGGCGACACGGACGACACGTTGACCGTCCCGACCACCTGCGCCACCATCCCGTCCGCCAGGGCGGGCAGAGCGCTCAGCTCCTTGCTGTCCGGCAGGGCCTCGGCCTGCTCCTCGGTGTAGGAGTACGCCACGACGACGTCGGACTCAAGCTTGTCGAGCTCCTCGTAGGACAGGGTGTAGTAGAAGTCCTCGCCGCCGGACGGGTCGAGCTCGTCCACCGCCGGAGCCAGCTCGAAGCCGAGCTTCTCGAGGAACCCGGCGCGCGGGTCGGAGGAGTTGTACACGTAGATCTGGCCGTTCTGCGGGTCGTCCACGACGGCCGCGATGGTCTTGCCCTCGAACTCGGGGTGCTCGGCCGCGATCCCGGCCGCGTAGTCCTCGAACCCGGCCAGGACCTGCTCGCCCTCCGTGCCGCGGCCCAGGGCCTCGGCCGTCAGCGTGATGGTGTCGTCCCAGGACGTGGTCCACGGCGCGTCGGGGTAGGCGACCACCGGTGCGATCTCCTCCAGCAGCTCGTACTGCTCTTCGGTGAGGCCCGAGTAGGTGGCGACGATCAGGTCCGGGTCGGCCTCGGCGAACTGCTCGTAGGGCACCTCCTCGCCCTGGGTCGCGTCGTCGAGGATGACGGGAAGGTCTTCGCCGGCCTCCTCGTACGCGTCCTCGACCCATGGGAGCAGCGCGTCCTCGCCCACGGTCCACACCTGCTCGGCGACCGCGACGGGATAGACGCCCACCGCGATCGCGGCCTCGGTCGAGCCCCAGCCCCAGGTGGCGACGCGGGTGGGCTCCTCCTCGATCGTCGTGGTGCCGAGGGCGTGCTCGATCGTGATCGGGAACTCGTCGGTGCCGTCGCCGGCCGCGGACGTGTCGTCGCCGGCCGCCGACGACGAGCAGCCGGCCAGGGCGAGCGCGGACGCGGCCAGCAGGCCGGTCGCGGCGATGAGCGTGCGGCGAACTCGCACGGGTCCTCCTAGGTGTCCGGGGCCCGACGACGCCGGGCTCTTGTGAGGCGAGCCTAACCTCATTTGAGAGCCAATTACGTCACGTCCACATCACGAAATTCCGCTGATGCTGTGATACCTGTCCCACCCCCCCGGTGCTGACGGAGGTTCAGCAGGCCTGCGAGGTCCATAACCCCGCCCGGAATGGTCGGCAGAAGCCTTCTGAACGCATCTCCAACAACGGTTCAGCGGCAGCGACGTCCGTGGGGCCGGTTCAGGCGGGCCGGGTTGCCCGGTCCGCGGTGTGGAAGCGTCCGCGCGGCACCACCATCGGCGTGCCGGAGACCGGATCGGGGACGACGTCGGACTCCAGGTCGAACGCGCCGCGGACGACGTCGCTGGTCAGCACCTCGCCGGGATCGCCCTCCGCGACGATCCGCCCTGCGCTCATCACCACCAGGTGGTCGGCGTACCGTGCCGCCAGGTTCAGCTCGTGCAGCACCATGGCGACCGTCGTGCCGCGCTCCCGGTTCAGCGATGTCAGCAGGTCGAGCAGGTCGAGCTGGTGGCGGACGTCGAGGAACGTCGTCGGCTCGTCGAGCAGCACGATGTCGGTCTGCTGCGCCAGCACCATCGCGATCCACACGCGCTGCCGCTGGCCACCGGACAGGTCCTGGACCGGGCGGTCGGCCAGGTCGGCGACGCCGGTGGCGGCGAGCGCGGAGGCGACCACGGCGTCGTCGTCGGAGGAGTGCCGCCCGAACCACCCCTGGTGCGGGTACCGGCCGCGCGCGACGAGCTCGGCGACGCGGACGCCGTCGGGCGCGATCGAGGACTGCGGCAGCATGCCGACCGCTCGCGCCAGCTCGCGCCGGGACATCGTCGACACGTCACGGTCACCCAGCAGGACCGACCCGCCGGACAGCGGGTGCAGGCGCGCCATGCCGCGCAGCAGTGTGGACTTCCCGCAGGCGTTCGGGCCGACGATCGCCGTGATCCTCCCGGCGGGAAGGTGCAGGTCGAGCCCGTCGATGACGGTGCGGCCGTCGTAGCCGAGCACCACGCTCTCGGCCCGCAGCGTGGGGCCGGCGGCGTCGGCCGTACCCGGCGCGGAGGCGGTGCCGGCTGCCGGGCCGGTGGCAGGCGGAGGAGTGGTGCCGGTGGCCGATGCGGCGTCCGTGGGTGCTGACCCGGTGCCGGGCGCGGAGGCGGTGCCCGGTGTGGTGCCGACGGGGGCGGCCGATGTCGTTCCGTGGTCGGTGCGGACCTCGGCGGGTTCGGGGCGCGGCGTCACCGGCGCTCCTTTCTCTCGTTCGTGGCCAGCAGCCAGAGCAGGTACGGGGCGCCGACCAGCCCCGTCACGATACCGACGGGCGCGGTCACGCCGAACACGTGGTGGTTGCCGATCAGGTCGGCCGTCAGGGTGAGCAGGGCTCCGACGGCGGTGGAGGCCAGGAGGGCGGGGCCGCCGTCGGACAGCACGCGCCGGGCGATCGCCGGGGCGACCAGCGCGACGAACGCGACCGGACCGGCGAAGGAGGTGGCCAGGGCCACCAGCCCGACGGCGAGCAGCAACGTGGTCACGCGTGCCGCGTCCACCCGCACGCCGAGCGCGCGGGCGTTGTCGTCGCCGAGCGCCAGGGGGCCCTGTGTCCGGGCGACGGCCATCACGCCGAGCACGAGCACGGCCGCTCCGGCGGCGAGGATGCCGAGATCCTCGCCCCGGATATCGGCCACGGAGCCGACGGTCCACAACAGCGCGGACGCGGCCTCGCGCTCGTCGGCGCGGGCGAGCAGCCACGTCATGAACGCCTGGCACAGGTACGCGAACCCGACGCCGACCAGGACGAACCGGATCGAGTGCAGGCCACGCCGCCAGGCGAGGAACCAGATGGCCAGGGCGACGGCGAGCCCGCCGCCGAAGGCCGACACGGCCACGGCGATCCCGGCGAGGCCGAACGCCAGCAGACCGCTCACCGCACCCAGGCTCGCCCCGGCGGCGATGCCGAGGATGTCGGGGGAGGCGAGCGGGTTGCGCAAGGTCGACTGGAACAGTGCCCCGGCCAGTCCGAACATCGCGCCGACCAGGATCGCCGCGAGCACGCGCGGCAGGCGCAGCTGCTGGACGACGAACAGGTCGCCGCCGTCTCCGGCGCCGAACGCGGCGAGCAGGGCGGTGCCCGGGGCGATGGTGGAGTCGCCGAGCATCAGGCCGAGCGTTCCGAGGGCCGCCAGCGCCGCGCCGCAGCCGCCGAGCACCAGGCCGAGGCGGCGCCGGCGGGTGGTCCGCAGGTGCGCGACGGCGAGGTGGAGGTCGCCGGGGATCGCGTCGTGCCCCGCCGTGAGGGGCGAGGCGTTCGCGGGAGAATTCGTCATGGTCACACCCCCGCCACGGAACGGCCCCGCGCGACCGCGATGAGCACGGGCGCGCCGATCGCGGCGGCGACGACGCCGGCCTCGAGCTCGGAGTGGGGCAGGGCGACGCGGCCGATGACGTCGGCGACCAGCAGGACCACCGGGCCGAGGACGACCGCGACCGCGGTGATCCAGCGGTAGTCCGTGCCGACCAGGCGGCGTGCGGCGTGCGGCACGGCGAGGCCGATCAGCGCGATCGGCCCCACCAGCGCCGTCGCCGTGCCCGAGAGCATCACGATCGCGACGCCGGACAGCACGCGCGTCGTGCCGACCCGCTGGCCGAGGGCCGTGGCGACGTCGTCGCCGAGCGCGAGCATGTTCATGCGGTGCGCCATCGCGGCGGCGAGCACCGCGCCCAGGATGATGAACGGCCACAGGTCGGCGAGCGCCGCGGAGCGCACGCCGGCGAGTGATCCCACGGCCCAGAACCGGTAGAGGTTGAACGCCGTCGAGCTCTGGATCAGCGTGATCGTGATCAGCGGTGTGAGCAGCGCGGTCACGGTGGCGCCCACCAGGGCGAGGCGGACCGGGCGGCCGGCGCCGATGGAGAAGACCAGCAGGGCCGCCGCGGCGGCCCCGGCGAACGCGAACCAGATGAAGCCCAGCGGTGAGGCCACGCCGAACACCACGCTGGACAGCACGATCGCCAGGCTGGCGCCGGCGTTCAGGCCCAGGAGCCCGGGGTCGGCGATGGGGTTGCGCGTGACGCCCTGCACCAGGGTTCCGGCCAGGGCGAGCGCGGCGCCCGCCGCGATCCCGACGGCGGTGCGCGGCAGCCGTTGCTCGACGACGACGCGGTGGTCCTGGTCGCCGGGGAGCGGCGCGCCGGCGGCCCAGCCGGTCAGGGCGTCCCACACGACCGCGGGGTGGATGTCGCGGACTCCGAGGGCGAGGCTCGCCAGGGCGGTCGCGCCGAGGGCGGCGACCAGGCCGAGCAGGACCAGGGTCCTGCGGCGTGCTCGATCGGGGGTGCGGGTCACCTCACCGGCAGGGGCCGCCGTAGGTGAGGTAAGCATTGCCTAAGTCTGACACATCGGAAGCGTGCGGCGGACCATGGGCGTGATCGGGCGGCGCCGGGCCTGCCTCGGGCGGCGCCGGGCCCGCCACGCCGCGCGAGGCGTCAGCCGCGGCAGTCCTTGCAGATGCCCCACAGCTCGATCGTGTGGTCGATGTCCGTGAAGTCGTGCGCCGCGCCCACCTTGGCGGCCCAGGCCTCGACCGTCGGGCCGTCGATCTCGATGGTGCGGCGGCAGGACCGGCACACCAGGTGGTGGTGGTGCTCGACGCGTTCGCAGCGGCGGTAGAGGACCTCGCCGTCGGCGTTGCGCAGCTGGTCCACCTCGTGGGCGTCGGCGAACGTCTGCAGCGTCCGGTACACCGTGGCGAGGCCCACCGAGTCGCCGCGTGCCCGCAGCACCTCGTGGAGCTGCTGCGCGGAGCGGAACTCGTCCTGCTGGTCGAGTGCCTCGGCCACGGCGGCCCGCTGCCTGGTCATGCGAGTCACGTGCACACCTCCTGGTGGTTCGGCGCTCGTTCGCCCGGTGGCAGCTCGACGTCGTCGGGCAGGTCGGGGTGGGGGTCCTGGGCGGGACCGCGCCGCGCGACGAGCGGACGCACGGCGGCAGCCACAGCGTAGACGGCGATCGCGAGCACGACGATCGTGGCGCCGGGCGAGACGTCCTGGAAGTAGGTGATGGTCAGGCCCGTCACGCAGACGACGACGCCGACGACGCTGGCCGTGGCCATGGTCCGCGCGAAGGAGTGCGTGAGCTGCTGGGCCACCGCCACCGGAACGATCATCAGCGCGCTGACCAGCAGCAGGCCGACCACCCGCATGGCCACGGTCACCGTCAGCGCGGAGACGACGGCGACCATCGCGTTGAGCAGCCACACCGGCAGCCCGGACGCGACGGCGAAGTCCTCGTCGTGGCTCACGGAGAACAGGGCGGCGCGCAGCCCGATCCCCACGGCGAGGATCAGCAGCGACAGCACGACGGTGAGCACGAGGTCCGTGCCGGACACGGTCGAGATCGAGCCGAACAGGTACTGCATGAGGTTCCCGTTCGACCCGCCGGCCAGGCCGATGAGCAGGACGCCGCCGGCGATGCCGCCGTAGAACATGATGGCGAGCGCGAGGTCGCCCGAGGTCCGTCCGCGACGCCGCACCAGCTCGATGGCCAGTGCGCCGACGACGGCGGCGACCACGGCTCCGGGCACGGCGAGCGCCTCGGGCGCGATGCCGAGCGCCGCCCCGATGAGCCAGCCGAGGGCGACGCCCGTCAGGGCGATGTGCCCGATGCCGTCGCCGAGCAGGGAGAGCCGGCGCTGCACCAGGTAGGTTCCGACGATCGGCGCGCTGGCCCCGACCAGGAGCGAGGCCAGGAGTGCGCGCTGCATGAAGGGGTCTGCCAGCATCCAGCTGATCTCGCCGAGCAGGTTCACGGCGCCACCTCCTCGGGGCTCCCGGTGACGGGGTTCTGGGTCAGGGCAGGGGTGGGACGGGAGTCGTCGTGCGGGTGCACGTGCCGGTGGCCTGCGGCGTCGTGGTCGGCGCGGGGGTGTGGCGGGGCGCCGTCGTGCACGACGCGGCCGTGCCGGAGCACGACGGCGCGCGTCACGATCCCGGCGAGTTCTCCGAGCTCGTGCAGGACGACGAGGACGGTGACGCCGCGCTCGACGAGGCGGCGGACGCTCGCGGCGAACGCCTCCTGGCTGGGCCGGTCGACGCCGGCGACGGGCTCGTCGAGCACGAGCAGATCGGGATCGCGGACCAGGGCGCGGGCGATGAGCACGCGCTGCTGCTGACCGCCCGACAGCACGTGCATGGCGGACTCGGCGCGGTCGGCGAGGCCGACCTCCTCCAGCGCCTCGCGCACGCGGGTGCGCCAGCCGCGCGGCAGCCACCAGCGGCGCCCGCTGAGCAGGCCGGAGGCCACCACCTCGGCGGCGGTCGACGGGACACCGGTGCCGGCGCCGACCCGCTGGGGCACGTAGCCCACCCGTTCCCACGGCACGTGATCGTCCGCGAGCGAGGCGCCCAGGAGCCGGACCGTCCCCCCGGACGGCGTGATCACGCCGATGAGCGTCTTGACCAGGGTGGACTTGCCCGAGCCGTTCGCACCGAGCAGCGCGACGGCTTCCCCGGGCCGTACGGTCAGGCCGATGCCGCGCAGGATGTGGCTGGCACCCGCGTGCACGTGCAGGTCCTCGACCTCGATGACCGGTTCGCTCATGCGCATGTCAGTCCTTCCGTGAGAGCGTTCAGGTTCTCGCGCATGACGCCGGCGTAGTCGGCGCCGCTCGCGGCGGCCTCCTCGCTCAGGCCTTCCAGCGGGTCGAGCGTGGCGGTCCGCAGGCCGAGGTCGCCGGCGAGGGTTTCGGCGACCTTGGGGCTGACCAGGGTCTCGGTGAAGATGGTCGTCACGTC
Source organism: Myceligenerans indicum (assembly GCF_016742955.1). Lineage (GTDB taxonomy): Bacteria > Actinomycetota > Actinomycetes > Actinomycetales > Cellulomonadaceae > Myceligenerans > Myceligenerans indicum. The sequence goes on from NZ_JABBYC010000054.1 coordinate 13,337, forward strand.
GTTCTCCCGGGCGATGTCGCCCACCTCGCGCAGCCGGGCGGGGGACGGCTCGGTCTCCGGGTCGAAGGCGGCCAGCGGCACCTGGTGCAGCGAGTAGCGCGCGGCCAGGTAGCCGAAGGCGGCGTGGCTGGTCACGAGGGTCGCGCCGTCGCAGGTGGCGAGCCCGTCGGCGAACTCCTGGTCGAGTTCTCCCATCTGCCGGCCGAGCTGCAGGGCGCCGGCCGCGTACTCGTCCGCGTGGTCCGGGTCGACGACGGCGAGCTCGTCCGCCACGGCCTGGCCGAGCGCGGCCATGCGGCTGGGGTCGAGCCAGAAGTGCGGGTCGACGCCGCTGTGGTCCTCCTCCTCGCCGGTCCCGGCGGTGTCGCCCTCGTCGGCGGAGGTGAGGTCCGCGAACCCGGCCGCGTCGACGACGTGCTCGGGCGCCCGGGTCTCGACCCCCTCGTCGACGGCGGGCTGCAGGCCGGAGAGGTAGACGACGAGGTCGGCCTCGTCGATGCGGCGCGCCTGGGCCGGCGCGAGCTCGAGGTCGTGCGGCTCCGCCGACGGCGGCGTGAGGTTGTCCACCTCGACGAGGTCGCCGCCCACCTGCTCCGCGACGTACTGGAGGGGGTAGAACGAGGCCAGCACGCTCACGCCGTCGGGCTCGGGGGTCCCGGGGTCGCTGGTGGCGGCGCATCCGGCAACGAGCAGGGACGTCGCCGCGACGGCGGCGGGGACGGCGAGGTGTCGGCGATTCATGAGAACGATTCTCACGCTTGATGAGAACGAATGTCAAACTCGCTCGGCTGTGGATAACCCTGAGGGTCGACGGCGCGCGGCGGGTAGGCTTGAGCCCGACATTCCTCAGCGCCCTGCGGCGATCCATATCCACCTGGAGAGATACCCCCGTGTCCGACAAGCCATCGCGCTCCGCGCAGACCGCCAAGCTCGACGCCGTCGTCTCGCTCGCCAAGAAGCGAGGTTTCGTGTTCCAGTCGGCGGAGATCTACGGCGGAACACGATCGGCATGGGACTACGGCCCCCTCGGTGTCGAACTCAAGGAGAACATCAAGCGCCAGTGGTGGCGTTCGATGGTGACGGGCCGCAGTGACGTCGTGGGTCTGGACTCGGCGGTCATCCTGCCGCGCCCGGTGTGGGTGGCCTCGGGCCACGTCGGCGCCTTCAACGACCCGCTGACCGAGTGCCTCAACTGCCACAAGCGGTTCCGTGAGGACCACATGGTCGAGGAGTTCGAGGAGAAGAAGGGCCGCGCGCCCGAGGGCGGCCTCGCCGAGATCGCCTGCCCCAGCTGCGGTACGCGTGGCCGGTGGACCGAGCCGCGCGACTTCAACATGATGCTCAAGACGTACCTGGGCCCCGTCGAGGACGAGTCCGGTCTGCACTACCTGCGGCCGGAGACCGCCCAGGGCATCTTCGTGAACTTCGCCAACGTGGCGCAGTCCGCGCGGATGAAGCCCCCGTTCGGCATCGGCCAGATCGGCAAGTCGTTCCGCAACGAGATCACGCCGGGCAACTTCATCTTCCGCACGCGTGAGTTCGAGCAGATGGAGATGGAGTTCTTCGTCACTCCCGGCGAGGACGAGACCTGGCACCAGTACTGGATCGACTACCGCACCGACTGGTACACGGACCTGGGCATCTCCCGCGAGAACCTGCGCCACTACGAGCACCCCAAGGACAAGCTGTCCCACTACTCGACGCGCACGGTCGACATCGAGTACCGGTTCGGCTTCACCGGTGGCGAGTGGGGTGAGCTCGAGGGCATCGCGAACCGCACGGACTTCGACCTCAAGACCCACGCCGAGCACTCCGGCAAGGACCTGCAGTACCGCGACCCGGCGACGAACGAGAAGTACTACCCGTACGTCATCGAGCCGGCCGCCGGCCTGACCCGCTCGCTCATGGCCTTCCTCATCGAGGCATACGACGAGGACGAGGCGCCCAACACCAAGGGCGGCGTCGACAAGCGCACCGTGCTGCGGCTCGACCCGCGCCTGGCGCCGGTCAAGGTCGCCGTGCTGCCGCTGTCCAAGTCCGCGGAACTGCTGCCCACGGCGGAGAAGATCGCCGACGAGCTGCGCAAGTACTGGAACATCGACTACGACGTCACCCAGGCGATCGGCAAGCGCTACCGCCGTCAGGACGAGATCGGCACCCCGCTGGCCGTCACGGTCGACTTCGACACGCTGGAGGACCAGGCGGTCACCGTCCGCCACCGCGACTCCATGCAGCAGGAGCGCATCGGCATCGACCAGCTCGTCACCTACCTGGCGGGCCACCTCCCCGGCGTCTGACCCGGGTCAGGACTCACGGCAGAGACGTGGAGGCGGGCGGCCCTCGGGCCGCCCGTTTCCCCATGTCCGGGGACGCTCACGTGGAGTCGCGTTCCACCAGGGACGTGGGCAGCGTGATGCCCGCAGGTTCCTCGCCCTCCATCACCTCGTGCAGCAGCCGCACCATCTCCGAGCTGATCCTGGCAAAGGGCTGGCGCATCGTGGTGAGTGCGGGGTGCATCGCCGCGGCGACGCCGGAGTCGTCGAACCCGCCCACGGCGACGTCGCCGGGTACGCTGCGCCCCTCGGCCTGAAGGGTGGCGAGCGCTCCGGCCGCCATGAGGTCCGAGGCGACGAACACGGCGTCGAGGTCCGGCCGGCGCCGCAGGAGTTCTTCCATCGCCAGCCGGCCGGACTCCCGGGAGTAGTCGCCGGTCGCGACCAGGGACTCGTCGTACCTGTCGCCGAGGGCCTCCCGGTAGCCGTCCAGGCGCAGCGTCCCGCCCGAGGTGTCGAGCGGCCCGGTGATCATCGCGACCTTGGTACGCCCACGATCCAGCAGGTGTCGCGTCATGGTGACGGCACCAGACCTGTCGTCGGCCGCGACGTACCCCACGCGGCCCTCGTACCCGAGCGGGACGCCGCAGGCCACGACGGGGACGTCGTGTTCCAGCAGGTCGTCGACGATCGGGTTGTCGCGGTGGGAGGAGATCAGCAGCACGCCGTCGACGTGCCCGGCCGAGACGTACCGGGTGATCTGCTGCCGTTCGGACGGGGTACCGGCCACCATGAGCAGCAGCGGTATCTCCCGGCCGGACAGCTCCTCGGCCACGCCGCGCAGCAGGACCGAGAAGTTCGGGTCCTCGAACAGCAGGTGCTGCGGCTCCGTCAGGAGGAACGCGATGGAGTTCGACCGGGACGTGGCCAGCGAGCGTGCGTGCTGGTTGGCCACGTACCCGGTCGACGTGATGGCGGCCTCGACGGCGGCGCGGGCCTCGGGGGAGACGAGCTTGCCGCCGTTGAGCACACGCGACACCGTGCCGCGGGACACCCCCGCGGCGGCTGCGACGTCGCGGATCGTGGGCCGCCGGTTCCTGGTGCTCACGCCTTGACGGCCCCGGCCGCGAGGTCGACCTGCCAGAAGCGCTGCAGCAGCAGGAAGAGGGCCACCAGCGGCACGATCGACAGCAGCGCGCCGGTGACGACGAGCGTGTACATCGCGGGCTGGGAGGCGCCCTGGTTGAGCAGGCCGGAGAGGCCCACGGTGAGCGGGAAGAGTCTGTCGTCGCCGAGCATGATGTACGGCAGCATAAAGTTGTTCCAGATGGCGACAAACTGGAACAGGAAGATCGTCACCAGTCCGGGCGTCATCATCGGCATCGCGACCTGCACGAACGTGCGCAGCTCCCCGGCCCCGTCGGTCCGGGCCGCCTCCACGATCTCGTCCGGGATCGCCGCCGCGGCGTAGATGCGCGCCAGGTAGATCCCGTACGGGCTGATGACGCTCGGCAGCAGCACGGACCAGTAGGTGTTGGTCAGGCCCACCTGCGCCAGCAGCAGGTACTGCGGGATCGCCAGGATGACGCCGGGCACGAGCACCCCGGCGAGCAGCACGTTGAACACGCTCGCCTTGCCCCGGAACGAGTACTTCGCCAAGGCGTAGCCGGCCATCGCGGAGACCACGGCGGACAGCGCGGCGCCGACTCCCGCGTACAGCCCCGTGTTGAGCATCCACCGCCAGAACAGGCCCTGACGATAGGTGGACAGCTCGGCGATGTTGTCGAACAGGTGGAGCGACGGGACGAACGTCAGCGTCGAGAACAGCTCCGCCGAGCTCTTGGACGCCGCGAGGACCACCCACACCACGGGGAGCAGGCAGTAGGCGGCACCGACCAGCAGGATCGCGGTCGCGGCCACGCTCGGTCGCTCGCGCGCGGGACGGTCGGCGGCCCGGGGGACGACGGCGTCCCTGGCGGCGGTCACGGTAGTCATCGTTCCTCCTGGCCGAAGGCCCGGGACTGCACCAGGCGCAGGAACCCGAACGAGAGCACGAACGTCGCCACCGCGATGATCACCGACGTCGCGGCGGCCGAGTAGAGGTCGCCGCGCGTGAAGGCGTCCCGGTACACCTTCATCAGCGGCGTCCAGGTGGTGGAGATCGAGTTGGACAGCGGGCGCAGCGTGGTCGGCTCGGCGAACACCTGGAGCGTGGCGATCATCGAGAACACGAACGTCATGATGATCGACGGCAGCACGATCGGGATCTTGATGCGCCAGGCGATCCCGACCTGGGAGGCGCCGTCGAGCTCGGCGGCCTCGTACAGCTCGGACGGGATCGACCTCAGCGACGTGTAGATCACCACCATGTTGAACCCGATGCCGCCCCAGATCGCGATGTTCGCCACGGCGAACATCACCAGGTGTGACGAGAACAGCGAGGGCACCGACCAGCCGAGCCTCTCGAACACCCAGTAGAAGGGGCTGACGCCAGGCAGGTAGAGGAAGCCCCACAGCAGGGAGGAGATCACGGCGGGCACGGCGTACGGCAGGAAGATCGCGATCCGGCCGAACCGGCGCGCCCGGGTCCGGCGCGCGTCGAGCAGCAGCGCGAACAGGAGCGCCGAGCCGAGCATGACCGGCACCACGAGCAGGCCGTAGAGCGCGACCCGGCCGACGGAGGCGAGGAACTCCGCGTCCGCGACGGCGGACACGTAGTTCGCGACACCGTTCCAGACCTCCTGCCGCGACCCCGGGCCGAGACCGAGGCCGCTCACCTTCTCGGTGCGGAAGCTGAGGTACACGGAGTACCCGATGGGCGCCGCCAGGAACAGCGCGAACAGCACTATCGCCGGGGCCAGGAACGCCCAGGGCGCGGCGTGGCGGCCCAGCAGCCGGCCGCCGCGGCGTCGTGCCTCCGTGCTCGGCGGCAGCTCCAGCACATGGGCCGACGCCGGCCGGCGGGCAGCGGCTGCCCGTCGGTCCGGCGCGTCCTGCGTGATCGGTTCGGTCATCGTCACTCCGCGACGCTGAAGCCGGAGTTCACCAGGTCGTCGACCGTGACCTGCTGCATGGCCTCCACCGCGGCGACGAACGCGTCGGCCGATCTGGCCTCGGTGGCCTTGGCGAACTCGTCGTTGTAGGCGCTGTAGGCGACGTTGATGTTCGGTCCGTAGGTGAAGGGCTGCGTGGTCTGCGCGGTACGGGCCGCGATCTCGTAGAAGTCCTTCTGGTTCGAGAAGAACGCCGGAGGATCGGACAGGGCGTCCTCCGAGCCGGGGATGTCGGCCGGGTAGAGGCCGGACTCGTCCACGAGGGCCTGCACGGCCTCGGGGTCCGTGTTCATCCACTCGATGAACCGCGCGGCCTGCTCCGGGTGCTCCGACTGGCTGGTGACGGCTGTCGCGGAGCCGCCCCACGCGCCCGTCGCCGGTGCGTCCACGTCCCACTGCGGCATCGGCGCCATCTTCCACTTGCCCGCCGTGTCGGGGGCGTTGCCCGACAGCACGCCGGGAGCCCAGATCGCGGACAGCCAGCCCACCTGGGAGCCGTCGTTCAGGCCCTGGTTCCACTCGGGGGTGTACATCGGCTTGTTGTCGATGACGCCGTCCTCGACGAGCCCGCCCCAGTACTCGGCGACCTTCTGCACCTCCGGGCTGTCGATGTTCACGGACCACGAGTCGCCGTCGATCCCGTACCAGGAGGCGCCGGCCTGCTGGGTGAGGCCGACGAACCAGCCCGCGTCGTTCGCCGAGAACGTGCCGAGGTACTTGTCCGGGTCCTGCTCGTGCAGTTCCCTGGCCACCTCGGCGTACTCGTCCCAGGTGGTGGGGACGTCGAGGCCGTACTTCTCGAAGATGTCGGCGCGGTAGTAGAACTGCATCGGCCCGGAGTCCTGCGGCACCGCGTACACGGCGTCGGAACCGAGCGTCACGGCGTTCCACACGCCGTCGGCGAAGTGTCCGGCCGTGTCGTCGCTCAGCAGACCCGAGATGTCGGCGACGGCGTCGTTGGAGACGAGCTGGGGGATCTTCTGGTACTCGGCCTGCATGATGTCGGGCGCGCCGGAGCCGGCCTCGATCGCGGTGAGCAGCTTGGTGACGGCCGGGTCGCCGCCGTCCTGCTTGTTGACCACCACCTGGATGTCGGGGTTGTCGGCGTTCCAGAGGTCGACGACCTTCTCGATGTTCGGTGCCCACGTCCAGAACGTGAGCTCGACGGGACCGGCCGCGTCCGAGCTGTCACCGGAGCCGGTACCGCCGGCGTCACCGGAGCCGGCGGAGCATCCGGCCGCGAGCAGCGCAGTGGCGGCGAGTGCCGCACCGGCCTTGATGCCTGTGGTCAGGCGCATGGGGTGTCCTCCTCGTCAAGGACCATCGCGTGGGGCGTCCGGGGCTCCCGGGCCGCGTCACGACAGTGTGAGTCTCGATGCACGATGCTGTGCACGGTCACAGTAGCCACGGCGCGACTCGAAGCGCAAACACCCAGTTCGGGGCAGGCAGGCTTGCCAGATCACTGTTCTGTGGTGTGAACTGGGCCGCGAAATGCTGGGACCGTGCACAGCAATTGCCGGTGGATCGGACCAGTCAGACCACGCACACGACGTCGTGTCTAGGAGTACGAATGCCCGCAAGCACACCACCGGTCGGACCTGCCTTCGCCGACTGGCTACCCGGAGTCGACGGCCTCAGCTACGGGGGCGACTACAACCCGGAGCAGTGGCCCGAGGAGGTCTGGGACGAGGACATCCGCCTCATGCGCGAGGCCGGCGTGAATCTCGTCAGCATCGGCATCTTCAGCTGGGCGCTCCTGGAGCCACGGGAGGGCGAGTTCGACTTCACGCTCCTGGACCGCGTGATCGGCCTGCTGCACGAGAACGGGATCCGCGTCGACCTCGGCACTCCCACCGCCGTGCCCCCTGCCTGGTTCTACGCCACCTACCCTGGCGCGCGCGTGGTCACGAGGGACGGTGTGCCGATGGGCCCGGGCTCGCGCGGCATGGTTTCCCCGAGCTCGCCGGAGTACCGCAGGGCGGCCGTCAGGATCGCCACGGAACTGGCCAAGCGCTACGGCAGGCATCCCGCGCTCGCGCTGTGGCACGTGCACAACGAGTACGGCGCGCCCGTCTCCGACGACTACTCGGTGCACGCCCGGCGCGCGTGGCGCATCTGGTTGCGCGAGCGCTACGGCACCCTCGACGCTCTGAACGCGGCCTGGGGCACGGCGTTCTGGGGGCAGGTCTACGGGGACTGGGAGCATGTCCAGGTCCCCGCGGCGTCGCCGACCACCCTCAACCCGGCCCAGTGCCTCGACTTCGCCCGCTTCACCGACTCCGCCCTGCTGGCCTGCTTCACCGCCGAGCGCGACGCGATCCGCGAGCACTCCCACGCGCCGATCACCACCAACTTCATGGCGGCGGCCTGCCCCGCCACCGACCTGTTCCGCTGGGCCCGCGAGGTGGACGTGGTCTCCAACGACCACTACCTCACCGCGGCGGACCCGCGCGGACAGGTGGGCCTGGCGCTGGCCGCGGACCTCACCCGGTCGGTCGCCGGCGGCAAGCCGTGGCTGCTCCTGGAGCACTCGACCTCGGCCGTCAACTGGCAGCCGCGCAACGTGGCCAAACGCCCGGGGGAGCTGGCCCGCAACTCGTTCTCGCACCTCGGCCGTGGTGCCGACGCCATCATGTTCTTCCAGTGGCGCGCCTCCCGCTCCGGCGCGGAGAAGTTCCACTCGGCGATGCTGCCGCACGCCGGAACCGCCAGCCGCGTGTGGCGCGAGGTGGTGGAACTCGGGTCCGGCCTCGCCCGCCTGGGCGAGCTGCGCGGGACGCGGGTGCGGGCCGAGGTCGCGCTCCTGTGGGACACCGAGTCCTTCTGGGCCCAGGACCTCGAGTGGCGTCCCAGCCAGGACGCCGGGCACCGGGAACGGGTCGACGCCTTCTACGACCGCCTCTGGCGTGACGGCCACACCGTCGACCTCGCCCGGCCCGAGCACGACCTGAGCGGCTACAAGCTCGTGGTCGCCCCGGCGTCGTACCTGCTCACGGCCGAGGGCGCCGCCAACCTCACGCGCTACGTCGCAGGCGGCGGCACACTGCTGGTCTCCTACTTCTCCGGGATCGTCGACGAGCACGACGCCGTCCACCCGGGCGGGTATCTCGCCCCCCTGCGCGACGCGCTCGGCGTGACCGTCGAGGAGTTCCTGCCGCTGCGTGAGGGCGAGAGCCTGACCGTGATGTACGACGGGGCCGGCACGGAGCTGGCCGGCACGGAGCTGGCCGGCACGGAGCTGGCCGGCACCGTCTGGGCCGATGACCTCACCCTGGCCGGGGCCGACGTCGTCGGGACCTACGCCGACGGTCCGAAGCCGGGCGGCGCCGCCGTGACGCGGCACCGGCACGGGGACGGCACCGGCTGGTACGTGTCCACGAACTTCGACGTGGAGACCCTGTCGGCCGTCATGGCCGACGTGTACGCCGACGCCGGGCTGCCGCCGTCGGGCATCCCCGAGGACCTGGAGCTGATCCGCCGTCACGGCGACGGCGCCACGTACACGATCGCGATCAACCACGGCGGCGACGACGCCAAGCTCCCGCTGGACGGCCAGGTCACCGACCTGCTGACGGGTGACGAGACCTCCGGCGGAGCCGTCGTCGTCCCGGCGGGTGCGGTGCGCGTGCTGCGCTGCGACTCTCGGCGCCCGGCCTGAGAGGCGTTCAGGAGGCGATCTGCGGCCGTCACGCGCTGGATGACGGTCTCAGATCGCCTGCTGACCCGGCGAACGCCCCGAGGCTTTCCCGCACAGCGCGGGGGAGAGCAACGTCAAGGAGGACGGATGCGAAAGAGACGAGTACTGATCCCGGCGATGACCCTTGCCCTCGCCGTGTCGGCGGGGGCCGCCGCGGCGTTCCCGGCGGCGGCAGCGGCGGAGCGGTCCCCGCGGGCCGCTGCCGTCGCGCAGAACGCGATCGCGCTGGTCAACCCCGGCTTCGAGGAGGGGCTGACGGGCTGGGGCTCGACCTCACCCACGGGTGACACCGCGGCCGCGAAGACGGAGGCCGGTGGCGCCTCGTCGGACACGCGGCTGACGCACTGGGCGGACCACGAGTACTCCGTGACCACCAGCCAGCACGTGAGCGCGGTGCCGACGGGCTGGTGGACCGCGAGCGCGATGGTGAGGTCCGGTGGGGACCTCGGCGCGACGCGGCTGTGGCTCTGGTGCGGCGACGGCCCGGCGGAGGCGAACTCCACCGCCGTGCCCGTCACGGAGCAGGACGACACCTGGGTGCGGATCTCCGTCTCCGCCTACTCGACGGGCGGGACGTGCACGGTGTCCGTCGCCACGAACGGTGGGGCCGGGGCGTGGGCGAACGCCGACGACGTCACGCTGGAGCGCGGGCAGGTCACGCGGGACGTCCGGGGTGGCGACCTGTCGGGCCTGGCGAAGAACGAGGACTTCGGGGCGGTGTACCGGGACACGGACGGCTCGGTCGCGGACCCCGTCGAGCTGCTGGCGGACCGCGGCATGAACCTCACGCGGCTGAAGGTCTGGGTGGATCCGGCCGACGGCTACAACACGGCCGCGCAGGTGGCCGCGACCGCGGCGCGGGCCGAGGCCGCGGGGATGGACGTCATGATCGACTTCCACTACTCCGACCGCTGGACCGATCCCGGGGCGCAGGGCACGCCCGCGGCCTGGGAGGGGTCGTCACCGGCGCAGCTGGCGGACCTGCTCGCGACCCACACGCGCGACGTGCTCACGGCCGTTCGCGACGCGGGCGTGACGGTCGACTACGTGCAGGTCGGCAACGAGATCAACCCGGGGATGATGTGGCCGTACGGCCAGACGTGGGACGTCGACCCGGACGACGGCGTCTCCGCGCCGCAGTGGGACAACCTCGCGGCCTTCCTCACCGCCGGCCACGACGCGGCCAAGGAGGTGTTCCCCCAGGCGCGCACGATCCTGCACCTGACGAACATCAACAACGGTCTGGACTCGCTGACCTGGTGGTTCGACGAGGTCACGGCACGGAGCGTGCCGTTCGACGTCATCGGCCTGAGCTACTACGGCTACTGGCACGGCTCGTTCGCGGACCTGCAGGGCGTGGTCTCGGGCCTGTCGGCCCGGTACGACAAGGACGTGATGGTGGTCGAGGCCTCCTACCCGTTCACCCTGGACGACGACGCTCCCGCCTGGGAGAACGTCATCGACCAGCCCGGTGAGCTCGTGGCGGGGTACCCGGCCACGGAAGCGGGGCAGGCGGCCTGGTTCCGCGCCGTGCAGGACGTGGTGGCCGCCGCTCCGGGCGGGCGCGGCCTCGGGGTCGTGTACTGGGAGCCGGCGTGGACGGCCGTCGCGGGTGCGGGCTGGGACCCGGCCGACCCGGCGTCGGGCAACGCCTGGGAGAACCAGGCGATGTTCGGCTTCGACGACCGGCTGCTGCCGCTGGTCGCGGCGGAGCTGGCGCCGGACGCGACGCGCTGACCCGCCCCGGCGGGACCGGCGCCGCGATGCCGGTCCCGCCGCGGTGGCTGTGACGAGGACGAGCCCTACCGCGGCGTCTCGCTGATCCCGAGACTGTCCAGGAGCTCAGGAATACGCGAGGCCAGGGCGGAGAAGACGAGACGGTCGTCCACGCGGTCGTAGTGATGGGCGATGAGATTGCGCATGCGGGAGATTCCCAGCCAGTCGACGCCCTCGTGGGCATCCTTGTACGTGGCGGGGAGCTTCTGCACGACGGTGGCGACCTGGATGGCGATGTGGCGGCCCCCGAGCAGGTCGTCACCGGCAGGCCGCAGGAGCGGACTCAGCCGAAGTTGACGCCCTGGGCGAGCGGCAGCTCGGTGGAGTAGTTGATGGTGTTCGTCGCGCGGCGCATGTACTGCTTCCACGCGTCCGAGCCGGACTCGCGGCCGCCGCCGGTGGACTTCTCGCCGCCGAACGCGCCGCCGATCTCCGCACCGGAGGTGCCGATGTTGACGTTCGCGATGCCGCAGTCCGAGCCGGCCTCGGACAGGAACCGCTCGGCCTCGCGCGCGTCGAGCGTGAAGATCGAGCTGGACAGCCCCTGCGGGACGTCGTTGTGCAGGGCGATCGCCTCGTCCAGCTCGTCGTACGTCATCACGTACAGCACCGGCGCGAACGTCTCGCGCCGCACGACGGCGGTCTGGGCGGGCATCCGCACGATCGCGGGCGCCACGTAGGTGGCCTCGGGCGCGCCGTCCACGGTCACCTCACCGCCGCCGACGAGCACCTCGCCGCCGTCGGCCCGGGCCTCGGCGAGCGACCGGGCCATCCGCTCGGCCGACCCGGCGTCGACCAGCGGGCCCACCAGGGTGCCGTCCGTGCGCGGGTCGCCGATGGGCAGGCCCTCGTAGGCGCGGACCAGCCGGGCGACGACGTCGTCCACGATCGAGGAGTGCACGATGAGACGGCGCAGCGTGGTGCAGCGCTGACCGGCCGTGCCGGCCGCGGAGAAGACGACGCCGCGCGTGGTCAGGTCCAGGTCCGCCGACGGCGTGATCACGGCGGCGTTGTTCCCGCCGAGCTCCAGCAGGTAGCGGCCCATGCGCCCGGCGACGACGGGGGCGACGGCGGCGCCCATCCGCTCCGACCCGGTGGCGGACAGCAGCGCGACCCGCTCGTCGGCCACGAGCGCCTCGCCGGCCTCGAGCTCGCCCAGTACCAGGCGCGAGATCTCGGACGGGTAGCCGGCCTCGACGAGTGCCCGGTCCAGCAGCGCCGCGGACCCGATCGCGGACAGCAGCGTCTTCTCGCTCGGCTTCCACACCACGGTGTCGCCGCAGACCAGCGCCACGGCGGTGTTCCACGACCAGACGGCCACGGGGAAGTTGAACGCGCTGATCACGCCGACGACGCCGAGCGGGTGCCAGGTCTCCATGAGGCGGTGGCCGGGGCGCTCGGAGGGGACGGTGCGCCCGCTGATCGACCGCGACAGCCCGAGGGCGTAGTCGCAGATGTCGATCATCTCCTGGACCTCGCCCAGGGCCTCGCTGGTGATCTTGCCGGCCTCGATGGTGACGAGCTCGGCGAGGTCCGCCTTGTGCTCGGCCAGGAGTTCCCCGAACCGCTTGATCACGTGCCCGCGCGCGGGGGCGGGGACGGAACGCCAGGTGGTGAAGGCCTCGGCGGCCTGGCCGACCGCGGCCCGGGTCTCCTCGGCGCCGTCGCGCCGCACCGTGGCGATGCGCTCGCCCGACAGCGGCGAGTGCACGGCGATCCCGGCGTCCTCGGCGGCTTCCGGGACGGTGGCACCGAGGCGTTCGAGTGCGGCGAGGGCCGCGGCGCGCAGCTCGGTGCTCAGGGGTGAGAGGGACTGCGCCGAGGTCGTGGCGGTCATGAGGGTCCTCCGGGGGTGGTGGAAGCGGTCAGGGTCTCGGGGTCGACGCCGAGCGTCGCGGCGGCGGTCTGGCGCGACCGCTCGACCTGTCGAGCATAGAGCTCGAACGGGTCGGCGAGGTCACGGCCCAGGGCGCCGGCCATCCAGTCGTCGTCGCGGTCGGCGCCGGTCTGGCCGGCGTCCTTGGCGCCCTCCTCGGTGAGGTTGGACTGGAAGATCCCGGCGGCGGAGCGGGGCAGGAAGTCCTCGTACACGACGGGGGCGCGGACGACGCGGGGTGCTCGGGTCCCGGCGGATGCGCCCGCCGTCCTCGGACGGTCATGAGTTCCGGGACCGTCACCGCGCCGGTCATGGTCCCCGCGCCCGTTGTCGTCGACGGGACTGCCGTGGCCACCGATCCGTCCGTCGTCGGGCAGCAGTTCGTAGGTGAAGTAGCCGAGCCCCTGGTCGGCGAGCGCCGTCTCGCTGACGGGAAAGGTCCGGTGCCAGATCTCGCGGCCGATCGTCTGGCGTTCTGCCTCGGTGGCTCCGGCGGCGCGTTCGTCGAGCTCGGCGACGGCGGTGTCGTAGGCGGCGCGGCCCTCCCGGGTGAGCGCGATGCCGCGTGCCTCGACCTCGCCGAACCGGACGCGCAGCGAGTCCTCGATCACCCGGCCGTCGGGGGTGCGGAAGGTGCGGGGCTCCGCGAGGGCGCGGAAGGAGGTCTGGCGCAGCAGCACGTCGGGGCCCTCCCAGGCCGGTGGGCCCTGGATGGCGGGGATCATCGTGATGCCGCGGGCGGTCATCCTGGCGTACAGGTCGTCGATGTCCAGCACGCGCGGGGTGAGGTGGTTGATGTGCGTGGAGGCGATGCCGCCGATGTCCGCGGCGACGGCCGACACGGCCTCCAGCTCGCGGTACCAGGCCTGGTCCACGGGCTCGCGCGAGAGCTCGAAAGCCTCGGTGGCCAGGCGCAGGAACTCCTCGGCCGCCGTGGCGGGCAGCCCGCCCTCGGCCTCGGCGCGGTCGGCGAGCCGCAGCAGGTCCGGGCCGAACAGGGTGCGGGCGCCGAGGAACTCGTCGAGGCGGCGTTCCTGGTCGGCGGTGAAGAACCGGCGGTCGCCGGGCACCAGCATGGAGGTGAAGACGCGGAACGGGTTGCGGGCCAGCTCGTCGCGCTCGACCGGCCGGAACGCCGTGGAGATCACGGGGACGGACGACGACGAGGCGTCGCGTAGGTCGTAGAAGCCGACGGGGTGCATCCCCATGGCGCCGAAGATCCGCGCGACCTGCGAGATCTCGGTGGGCGTCCCGACGCGGATCGCGCCGTGCCGTTCGGCCGTCACGCGGTCGATCGAGCCGAGGCGTTCGGCGTCGGCCCCGTGGGTGGCGACGAAGTCGGCGTTGACCTCGTGGCTGACCTCCAGGAGCGTGGTGTAGGCGGGCACCTCCTTTCCGTACATGTCTGACAGGGAGCGGGCGAACGCCGCCCGCAACTGCCAGGGCTCAAGGAATTTCTCCTGAGACATGCCCCATCCTTCCCTCGGCGCTTGTGGCGCACGGTGCTGTCACCAGAATCTTTCCATGCCGAAGGGGGATACGTCGATGTCCGGCTCCTGTTGCTCCAGGAGGTCCCGCATCACCTCGCCCACCGCGGGCGCGACGCGTGCCGCGGCGCCGTTGAAACCGGTTGCGTACAGCAGCCCGGAGTCGTGGAAGCCCAGCAGTGGGAGTCCGTCGGGGGTCTCCGTCCGCGTGCCGAGCCAGCCGGGTGCGAGCGGGGCGTCGGACAGAGCCGGCGCGCACCGTGAGGCCGCCCGGCGCAGCACGGGCGCGAGACGCGGCTCGTGCCCGGGTTCCAGGGGCCGGTCGGGCCGCTCGACGCCGAGCATCACGCGGTCCGGCTCCGCGTTCGCGAACCAGAACGTGGAGCCGACGTCGAGGGTGGTGGGGACCTGGCCCGGCCGGGGAGCGAGCGGCAGGGTGAAGCCGAGCGCGCGTCGCCGGGCGGCGAGGGGAAGGCGTGGGCCTGTCTCTTATACACATCTGACGCTGCCGACGATAAGG
>NZ_JABBYC010000055.1 GCF_016742955.1 Myceligenerans indicum
TCCGTCTCGGGGGCTCGGAGATGTGTATAAGAGACAGGGTGGGGGTCAGCGGGGTGGGGGGCCGAAGCCGCCGCCGCCCGGGGTTTCCATCACCAGGAGGTCGCCAGGGGCCAGCTGCACCGTGTCGCGACCGGCCAGGGGTTCGTCGTCGCCGGCCCCGCGGCGTCGGACGGCGTTGCGGCCCAGGGCACCAGGCAGCCCGCCGGCCATCCCGTAGGGCGGGACCACGCGGTGGCCGGTGAGCAGGCTCGCCGTCATCGCCTCACGGAACTCCAGGACCCGCACGACGCCGTCGCCCCCGCGCCAGCGGCCGGCGCCCCCGGACCCGGAACGGATCGCGAACTGGCGTACCAGCACCGGGAAGCGTGTCTCCAGCACCTCCGGGTCCGTGAGCCGCGAGTTCGTCATGTGGGTCTGCACCGCCGGCGCGCCGCCGAACCCGTCGCCCGCGCCGGAACCGGAGGCCACCGTCTCGTAGTACTGGTGGTCGGCGTTGCCGAACGTCAGGTTGTTCATCGTGCCCGACCCCTCGGCCTGCACGCCGAGCGCACCGTAGAGCGCACCGGTGATGGCCTGGCTCGTCTCGACGTTCCCGGCCACGACCGCCGCCGGGTACTCGGGCGAGAGCAGCGTCCGCGGCGGGATGACGATGTCCAGGGGGCGTCGGCAGCCGTCGTTGAGCGGGATGTCGTCGTCGACCAGGGTGCGGAACACGTACAGCACCGCGGCGACGGCCACCGAGGACGGCGCGTTGAAGTTGGACGCCACCTGAGCGGACGTTCCGGTGAAGTCGATCGTCGCCCGGCGGTTCTCGTGGTCGGCCCGTACCCGCACGGCGATCGTGGCACCGTGGTCGGTCTCGTAGGTGAACTCGCCGTCCGACAGGGCATCGACCACGCGGCGGACCGCCTCGGCGGCGTTGTCCTGCACGTGCCGCATGTAGGCCTGGACGACGTCGAGCCCGAAGTGCCGGACCATCGCCCCCACCTCCTCGACACCCTTCGCACCGGCGGCGACCTGGGCGCGCAGGTCGGCCAGGTTGGTCTCCGGGTCGCGGGACGGGTAGCGCGCCGAGGTGAGGAGCTCCCGGGTCTCCCGCTCCCGCATGCGGCCGTCGGCGACCAGCAGCCAGTTGTCGAAGAGGACACCCTCCTGGTGGATCTCCGTGCTGGTGGCCGGCATCGATCCCGGGGTGATGCCACCGATCTCGGCATGGTGACCGCGGGACGCCACGTAGAACAGGATCTCGTCGTCCGAGGGCACGGTGGCGCCCTCGTGGTTCCCGGCGGTGCCCGTGCCGCCCGGCACCTCCCCGGCTCCGACCCGGAACACCGGGGTGATCACCGTGACGTCCGGCAGGTGCGTCCCGCCGTGGAACGGGTCGTTGACCGCGTACGTCTCGCCGGGGCGCATCGTTCCCCGGCGGCGCGCGATGACCTCCTGCACCGTGGTGCCCATCGAGCCCAGGTGCACCGGCATGTGTGGGGCGTTCGCCACGAGGTTGCCGTCCGGGTCGAAGATCGCGCAGGAGAAGTCCAGCCGCTCCTTGATGTTCACCGACTGCGCCGTCGCCTCCAGGCGCGCGCCCATCTGCTCCGCGATCGACATGAACAGGTTGTTGAAGATCTCCAGCATCACCGGATCGGCCTCGGCCGAGACGTTCGCGTCCGCGCGCGGCACGGCACGGCGCACCACGAGATGCCCGGTGCCGGTCGCCTCCGCGCGCCATCCCGGCTCGACCACGGTCGTGGCGTTCTGCTCGGTGATGATCGCGGGCCCGGTCACGACGTCGCCGGGCACGAGCCGCTCGCGACGCCGCAAGGGGGCGTCGTGCCACTCGCCGCCGGCGAACATCCGCGCGATGTCCCGGTCCGCCGGAGTGTCGGGCGTATCCGTCGGGACCGCCTCCCGGCCCGGCGTTGCCGCGTGACGCCGGGCCTCGCCGGTCTCCCGTTCCGTCCCCGTCCGAGTCGCCGTCCGAGTCCCCGTCCGAGTCCCCGTCCCCGTCCGAGTCCCCGCCGGATCGGCCACCAGGCCGTTCCTGCCCGCCGACGACGGCGCCACCGCCTCGACAGCCACCGCGTCGGCGATCAGCGGCCGGTCCAGGAGGAACGAGTACACGCTCCGGTGCGCGGCCTCGAACTCGGCGACCATCTCGCCGACCGGATCCTTGCCACGACCGTCCTGGACCGCCCCGACCCTGAGCCCCACGGGCACGGTCGTGTCCGTTCCGTCGTAGCGCAGGTGGACGGTGCGGGTGACGACCACGTGGGGCGCGCCCTCCTCGTCGCGTGCGCCCTGCTCCGCGAGCTCGGCGCGGGCCGTCGCCTCCAGCGCGTCAACGGTCTCGCGCAGGCGGGGCAGCGAGTCGCCGGACAGCGTCACGCCGACCGACCGCTCCCGCATCACCGTGGTGTCCGCGAGCCCGATGCCCAGGGCGGACAACACTCCCGCCATCGGCGGCACGAGCACGGTCTCGATCCCGAGCGAGTCCGCGACGGCACACGCGTGCTGCCCGCCCGCGCCACCGAAGGTGGTCAGGGCGTAGCGGGTGACGTCATGCCCCTTGCGGACCGTGATCTTCTTGACCGCGCCGGCCATGTTCGCCACGGCCACCGCGAGGAACCCCTCGGCGACCTGCTCGGGCGTGCGGCCGTCGCCGATCTCGCCGGCCAGGTCGGTGAACTTCCGCCGCACCACCTCGACGTCGAGCGGTTCGTGGCCCCCCGGCCCGAACACCGCCGGGAAGCGCTCGGGACGCACCCGGCCGAGCAGCACGTTCGCGTCGGTCACGGTGAGCGGCCCACCGTTGCGGTAGCACGCGGGCCCCGGGAAGGCACCGGCGGAGTCCGGGCCCACGCGGTACCGGCTGCCGTCGAAGTGCAGGATCGACCCGCCCCCGGCGGCGACGGTGTGGATGTCGAGCATCGGCGCGCGCAGCCGCACCCCGGCCACCTGCGCGTCGAACACCCGCTCCAGCTCGCCGCCGTAGTGGGAGACGTCGGTCGAGGTGCCGCCCATGTCGAAGCCGATCACGTGGTCGTGGCCCGCGAGCTGCGACATGCGCACCATGCCCACGATCCCGCCGGCCGGTCCGGAGAGGATCGCGTCCTTGCCGCGGAAGTGGTGTGCCTCGACCAGCCCGCCGTTGGACTGCATGAACTGCAGCGGCACCCCGGTCAGCTGCCCGGCGACCTGATCCACGTACCGTCGCAGCACCGGTGAGAGGTAGGCGTCGACGACGGTGGTGTCACCCCGCGGCACCAGCTTCATCAGCGGACTGACCTCCGCGGAACGGGAGACCTGCGGGAAACCGACCCGCTGCGCCAGGTCGGCCACCTGGTTCTCGTGGTCCGGGTACAGGTGGGAGTGCAGGCACACGACCGCCACGGCCCGGAACCCGTCGTCGTAGGCGCGACGCAGCTCCGGTTCGACGGCGGCCAGGTCGGGTTCACGCAGCACCTCGCCTGTCGCGGTGACGCGTTCGTCCACCTCGATCACCCGGACGTACAGCGGCTCGGGCAGCACGATGTGCCGGTCGAAGATCCGTGGCCGGTTCTGGTAGGCGATCCGCAGTGCGTCGCCGAAGCCGCGCGTGACGAGGAGGACGGTGGGCTCGCCGGTACGCTCCAGCAGGGCGTTCGTCGCGACGGTCGTTCCCATCCGCACGGCCTGGATCGTGTCCGACGCCGGTCGCGGGGCGGGGCTGTCGCCGGCGGTCCGGGAGGCGTCGCCGGCCTGGCTCGACGAGCCGGCGACCGCCTCGAGCCGGGACGGAAGGCCCGCCCCCGCCTGCCGCAGGATCCGGTCGATCCCTGCGACGGCGGCGTCGTCGTACCGCTCCGGGTCCTCCGAGAGAAGCTTGTGCGTGCTCAGCGACCCGTCGGGGTGGCGCGCGACGATGTCCGTGAAGGTCCCGCCGCGGTCGATCCAGAACTCCCAGCTCATGCGCCGAGACTAGTCATCGCGCACCCGCCCTGCCGGGACCGTCCGTCAACTCCGTGTCGATCGGCCGGTGGGTCGGAGGCCTACCGGGCCCCCGGCCCCGCGACTGCGATATCGGCGTCGCGTGCCGCCGACATCGACGTCACCCCGGCGTGTCGGCCGACCCGTCTTCAGCGCACGCGCAGGCCTCCGTCGTCGTCGAGGCTGACCAGGACACGGCGTTCCCAGTCCGGGTCGCGCTTCGGGTGGTCCGCGCGGAAGTGGCCGCCGCGGGACTCCGTACGGAGCCAGGCCGCACGGGTCAGGGCGCGCGCCACCTGGTACACGTTCGTGGTCTCCCACTCCGCGGCCTGCGGCGCGGCGACGACCTCGGCGGCGAGGTGAGCGTCCGCCCGCACCGCGGCCAGGCGCTCGTCCGTACGGGCCAGGGAAGCGGCCGTGCGGATCACCCCGGACCCGTCCGACATCGCCTTCTGCAACCGGGACCGGGCCACCGCGGCGACCAGCGCGGTCCCGCCCGGGCGCTCCACCGGCTCCGGGGCGGTGGACAGGTTCCCCGCCGCGTACCGCTCCGCGACGTCCCGCGCGGCACGGTTCGCGAACACCAGGCCCTCCAGCAGGGAGTTGGATGCCAGCCGGTTCGCACCGTGCACGCCCGTGCAGGCGACCTCCCCCACGGCGTACAGCCCGGGCACCGACGAGCGCCCCATGAGGTCGGTCACCACGCCGCCCGAGTGATAGTGCTGGGCGGGAGCCACGGGAACCGGCTCCTCGGACCAGTCGATGCCGAGCTCCGCGAGCCGGCGCGTGATGGTCGGGAACCGCCCGGCCAGGAATGTCCTGCCGAGATGGCGCACGTCGAGCAGCACGTTGTCTGCGCTGGTCGCGGCCATCTGCCGGACGATGGCGTGCGCGACGACGTCCCGCGGCGCGAGCTCCGCCATCTCGTGCACGGCGGGCATGAAGCGATGGCCCTCGACGTCGAGCAGCAGTCCGCCCTCGCCCCGGACGGCCTCGCTGATCAGCGGGAGCTGACCCTTGGCGCCCGCGCCGAGCCACAGCACGGTCGGGTGGAACTGGACGAACTCCAGGTCTCCGACGGTCGCCCCGGCCCGCATCGCCGCCGCGATCCCGTCGCCGGTGGCGCCCGCAGGGTTGGTCGACGACCGGAACACCTGACCGATCCCACCGGTCGCCAGGATCACCACCGGCGCGAGGGCCGCCCCCACGCCGTCGCGGCTGCCCTCGCCCCGGACGTGCAAGGTCACCCCGGCGACGCGGCGTACGCCTCCGCCCGTCGGCGCGGACGTGAGCACGTCCAGGACCAGGGCGTGCTCCACGATCTCGATACCGGGGTCGTCGCGGACCGCCTCGATCTGCGCCACCAGTGCCCGCGAGACCTCCGCACCCGTCGCGTCGCCACCCGCGTGCACGATCCGGTCGGCCCGGTGCCCGCCCTCACGGGACAGCGCGATGTCGCCACCGGGCCCGGCGTCGAACACCGCACCCCGCGCCACGAGCTCCCGCACCCGTTCCGGCCCCTCGGTGACCAGGACCTTCACTGCGTCCGGGTCGGAGAGACCACCGCCCGCGACAAGCGTGTCCTGCAGGTGCGCCTCAGGTGTGTCCTCGGGATCGAGCACGGCGGCGATCCCGCCCTGCGCCCACACCGTCGAACCACTGGACAACTCCCCCTTGGTCACCAGCAGCACGCGCGGCACACGGGTACGCAGTTCGAGCGCCGCCGTCAGGCCGGCGATCCCCGAACCGACCACCACGGCGTCGACGCGAGTGGTCCAGCCAGGCTCCGGCGCCGCCAGAGCACGCGCGAACCGCGCGGCGGGGAGAATCATGCGCGACTCGGGGTGACGCCGTCGCCCGCCTCGTGGGCGAGCCGGCCCGCGGCGGTCCGCAGGAGACCCGCCTGCTGGTAGGGCTCGATCGGCAGACCGCTCTCGGTCAGGCCGTACCCGTCCGGAACGTGGCCGGGCTCGTCGCTCTGCTCCACGATCCGGTTGTGCTCGTCGACGAACACGACGTTCGGCAGGAACGTACGGGCGTCGGCGTCGGAGAGCATGCCGTAGCCGATGATGATCACGATGTCGCCGGGATCGACGAGATGTGCGGCCGCGCCGTTGATGCAGATCTGCCCGGAGCCCGGCTCACCGGGAATCACGTAGGTGGTCAGCCGGGCGCCGTTGGTCACGTCGACGACGTCGACCTGCTGCCCCGGGACGAGGTCCACGGCGTCCAGCAGATCGGAGTCGACGGTGATGGATCCCACATAGTGCAGGTCGGCCTGAGTGACCGTGGCGCGGTGGATCTTGGCGATCATCATCGGCCGCTGCAGCGATGCCGGACGGCGCACCGGCGCCCGGTGCGGGGTGTCGTTCACGATTCGTGCCTCCTGGAGGACGGCGCCGCCGCACCCTCCGATCACCTACGTGACCTGCGGCGACACCTCGACAGCCTGGTTGTCGATCAGTCTGGTCGTGCCCACCCGCGCCGCCACCAGGAGCAGGGCGGGACCCAAGTGGTCATCGGGCACATCGTCAACGGTAATCGGATCCACGAGTGCGAGGTAGTCCACCTCGACACCCTCGGTGGCGTTCAGGACCTCGGACGCCGCACGCCGCACCTCGGCCGCACCCCCGGCACCGGCCTCCGCACCCGCACGCAGCGCACGGGACAGCGCCAGGGCCCGCTCCCGTTCCTCGTCGGAGAGATAGGCGTTGCGCGAGGACAACGCGAGACCGTCCGAGTCACGCACGGTCGGGGCACCGACGATCTCGACGTCGAGATCGAGATCGGCGACCATGCGCCGCACGGCGAGGAGCTGCTGGGCGTCCTTCTGCCCGAACAGGGCCACATCCGGGCGCACCAGGTGCAGCAGCTTGAGCACCACCGTCAGCACACCGTCCATGTGCCCCGGCCGGAACTCCCCCTCCAGCACCTCGCCGATCCGCCCCGCCGACACGCGCACGATCGGGTCGCCGTACGGATAGACGACGTCGGGAGCCGGGGCGAAGACCAGGTCGGCCCCCACGGACGCCAGCTTCTCCACGTCACCTTCCAGGTCACGCGGATAGGCGGCCAGGTCCTCGCCCCGGCCGAACTGGAGCGGGTTCACGAAGATCGTCACGACCACCTGGCCGTTCGCCCCGGCCTCCGCGCGCGCCCGGCGCACCAGCTCCAGGTGCCCCTCGTGCAGCGCACCCATGGTCATCACCACTGCCCGCCGGGCGGGGCCGTCACCGCCTGCCACACTGCTGATCGGAGCCGACATCGTCCAGCGCACCAGCGCCTCACGGAGGGCCTCACGCGTGTGAACGACCACCGGGCGCGCACCAGCCCCGGCAGCACCGCCCTCCGGCCGCTCGGCTGCCGGCATGTCGTCGGTCGTCGACCTCATCAGTGCTCTCTCCTCTCCGCACGGGCCCGGTCCAGGGCGTCCAGCAGCGCGCTCGCCGCCGCATCGTCGATGCGGCGGGCCGCCAGGGCACGGCGCGTCGCACCGCGGGCGAGCTCGGCATAGCCGGCCGGGATGTCGGTCGCGCCGGTCCGTGCCGCCAGGTCTGCCAGCGCCTCGGTGTGCCGTTCGACGGTTCCGACGTCACCTCGCGACACGGGACCCGTCAACGCGCTGACGGCTCCGGGGCCGTCCTCCCCCGCGACGTCCGCCGCGCGCGTCGCCGACTCCAGGGCCGCGCCCAGCAGCGGCGCCAGCACCCGTCCGGGCATGGCGATGCCGGCCTCGTGCAGCGCCTGCGCCGCCTGGGCCACGAGCACCACCAGATGATTCGCGCCGTGGGCGAGTGCCGCGTGGTACAGGACGCGGGCCTCCTCCGGCACGATCACCGGCTCCCCACCGATCTCCACCACGAGCGCCTGCCCGATCGGCTGCACCGCCGCGGGCGCCGTCACGGCGAACGTGCAGCCTTCCAGCCTGGACAGGTCCAGGGAGGTCCCCGTGAACGTCATCGCGGGATGGATCGCGAGCGGAATGGCGCCGGCGGCACGGGCAGGCTCCAGCACCGCCGTCCCCGCCGCCCCGGACGTGTGGACGACGAGCTGGCCCACCTGCCACGCCCCGGTCTCCGCCAGGCCGGCCACCAGCGGCGCCAGGGCGTCGTCGGGCACCGCGAGCAGCACCAGCTCCGCCCGCTCCACGACCTGCGCCACCTCGCACACGGGCACGCCGGGGAGAAGCGCCGCGATGCGTTCGCGCGACGCCTCGGAGATGCCACTGGCACCGACGACGGTGTGTCCCGCGGCTCGCAGCGCGCTCCCGAGGACCGCGCCGACGCGTCCGGCGCCGACGACGCCGACCCCGAGTCGGCCCGGCCGGCTCCCGGACTCCGCGGCCGGTTCAGGTGGTGTCGTCAACGGGGGTCCTCCATCCAGCGTTCGGGTCCTGCGTGGGCGCGCGCCGTCCGGGCCCGCGCCGACTGCTCCTCCAGCAGCTCCGCCGCGTCCGCGGCGGCAAGATGATGTACGGCCGGGCTGACCGGCCCCGGCGTGGAGTGCACCTCGAACGAGGCGACCCCGAGCCGGCGCTGCACCGGCCCTGCGGCGATCCCCAGGGACTGCGTCCGCTCGTGCGGCACCACCGCCAGGGCTCGGCGCAGCCGTCCGCTGCGCAGCAGCAGCGCCCGCCCGGTCACGGCATAGCCCTGCCGGCGCCAGCCCACCGGGTCCACCCAGACCGCGTTCCGCGGACTGCCGGTGAACGGCCCGGCGGTCCGGGAGTCGCCGGTGAGGCCCGCATCCAGGACGGCGCGGGGGTTGTCGGAGCCCAGGTCCGGCAGCACGAGGGAGAGGACCGTCAGTGCCTCGTCCCGGGTGCCGACCGGCAGGAGCACATTGGTGGTGCCCGAGCCGCCGTCGGATCCGTACCCGGCGACGTTGACCTCGACCCGCCACCAGTCGCGGCTCCGCCACAGCAGGCTCTGGGTGATCGCCACGGCCTGCACTCTTCCGGGCGGGATCGTCTGCGCGCGCGTCTCGAGCAGGCCGTGGCGCAGCCGGATACCGTCCGCGCTGATCGCGATCCGGAACGCGAACTCCGTGGAGAACCGGTTGAAGAGGTACCCGCCGATGCCGATGAACGGCGCGATCACGGCGAACACGATCTGCGGCGTGCCGGTGACGACCACCGTCGCCACCAGCGCAGCGATGAACAGCACGAAGAAGATCGTCACGCTCGTCCGCAGCAGGGAGGCGATCAGGCGTCCCATGGGAACCTCGAGGACCGGCTGGGCGGGCGCCTCCGGCGCGGCGAGGTGCCGCTCCTGGGGCGCCTGCGCGTCCGCCACGGCATCGGGACCGGGCAGAGCGGGGGCGACGACGGTGCTCTTGAGGCCGGCCGCGCGCGCCAGCAGCTCGTTGCGCAGCTCGTTCGCGTCGGCGTCGCGCAGGTAGCCGATCGCGATGCCGGAGTCGGAGCCACCGGCCACCTCGAGCTTGAGCTCGCTCAACCCGAACAGCCGGGCCACGAGCGGCTGTCTCACGTCCACGGCCTGCAGGCGGTCGAGACGGGCGTGCCTCTGCTGCTTGAACACGACGCCGCGGCGCAGATGCACCGTCTCCTCGCCGACGGCGTACGTCGTCATCCGCCAGGCGAGCAGGGCGAAGCCGAACCCGACCAGGCCGATGAGGAGCAGCCCTGTCGGCACCGTCCACCAGAACGGGCTGGTGAGCAGGCCGACCACGCCGCGGTCGTCCGGGCCGCCGTCCAGCGTCTGCTGCCCGATGATGAAGATGGCACCACCCACCACCGCCCAGCCCCTGACCATGGGCGTGACCGGGTGCACGCGGCGCCAGCGCAGCCCGGCGTCCCGGTCCGGCACCACGTCCGACGCGGTTCCCGGCGCGTTCACAGACCCGCCAGCCGGGCCTCGCCGCGGGAGGCGAGACGGTCTCGCAGACGTGCCGCCTCCTGGGGCGGCAGGCCAGGGATCTGGGCGTCGGTACCCACCGACGCCGTGTGCAGCTGGACCTTCGCCAGGCCGAGCTTGCGGTCCAGCGGGCCCGCCTCCACGTCCACGTACTGCATGCGCCCGTAGGGGACCACCGTCAGGGAACGGAACAGGATCCCCTTCCGGATGAGCAGGTCGTCCTCCCGTTCCGCATAACCGATGGCGCGCACCTGCCGCGGTACCACGATCGCGGTCCACACGAGCATCGCGGCGGCTACCCCGGCAAGCAGCCAGAACCAGGGCGAGACGGTCCCGGCCAGGACCGCTCCGGCCAGGACCGGGACGGCGAACGTGAGCGTCGCGGGAATGAGGCGCGCAGCGGTCAGGCGGGTCGAGACCCGGCTCCAGGTCACGTCGGCCGGGTCGAACGGGCTGGTCATGTTGTCATCCTCGCACGACGTCAACGGTCTCGGAGGCATGGGTGACCGGCCGGCCCCACCGCTCCGGCCGACTGCCCACAGGCCCACGTCAGGCCGTCGCCGTGGATCCGTTCGTGTCGTTCTCCTCGCCGTGGGACGGCGGCAGCTGGCAGAACCTCTCGACCACCAGCCCCACGACGGACAGGGCCACCGCACACACGACGGCGACGATCGCCGCTACCGCCTTGTCCCGGCGCGGCTCGATCGCGAGGTCCGGGAGCACGAGCAGGACCTGCGCGAGGTACCAGCCGCCGAGCAGCGCCCCGGTCAGGGCCGCCGCCTTGGCCAGGACGAGCGTACGAGCCGCCCGGAGGCCGTCCAGCGATGGCCTGTCGCCCTTCTGGTAGGAACGCACCGTCCAGCCGAGCCGGAAGACCACCGCTGCGAGCACCACGATCGCCACGTCGACGAGCCACGGCACCGTCGGCAGGTACACGCCGTTGGCCTCCAGCGCGCGCAGCACGGGCCAGCCCACGACGGCGACACCGCCGAGGACGGCGACCAGGCTCAGGATCGAGGTGCGTCGCATCTCAGCCGCGGTGTCCCGGCTCGTCGGACCGGACCGGGGCCCAGGCGGGGCGGTCGTCGGCGGGCTGGGCACGCTGCTGCTCGTTCGGCACCGGGTTCACCGGCGCGAACGGAACGTCGCCCGGCTGCGGACGCACCGGCGCGAAGACCGGGTGACCCGGGTCGACGGGAACCTGCTCCGCCGGGAGTTCGTGATGCGCCGTCTCCCGGACCGCCGACGGGACGAGCGGCGCGGCCGGCGGCGTGTGCGGCGCACGCGCGGCAGGATGATCGGCGGCGGACACGTGCGGGGCGGGAACCATCGCCTCCTCGGGAGGAGGCACCGCACCGGACTGCTGCGCCTGCGGCTGCTGCCCGGAATCGGGGCCGAAGCCCTGCGGGTGCGCCGCCCGGGCCGCGTCCTGCGGCTGCTGGAACGAGTCCTGCTGCCGGAACGGACTCACCTGCTGCGGATACGGGTCGACCGGGCCCTGGAGCGGCTGACCGGGTCCGCCCTGGACCAGCTGGTCGTAGTGCGACCGGTCCTGACGGAAGGCCTGGTCCGGAGCCTGGTCCTGCGCCGGCGGGGCGGGCTGTTGCTGCGCCGGCGGGTCGTACGGGCGGTGCGACGCGGTCGGCTGGGGCTCGACGTCGCCCGTCGGGTCGGCGCCCGAGTTCGACTCGGTCAGCCAGTCGAGCGCGAGCCAGCGAATGCCCTGCCGGTCCTCGGCGGTCGCCGCGAGCTGCGCGACCGGCCCCCCGCCCAGGCCGGGCAGCACCGCGTCCGGATCGAGCTGTGCCCAGGGCTCCAGCACGAAGGCCCGCTCATGGGCCCTCGGGTGCGGCACCTCGAGATCGTCCGCGGCAGCCGTGAGCGGCCCGTACGTGATGATGTCGATGTCGAGCGTGCGCGGCCCCCAGTGTTCCTCACGCGTGCGGCCGTGCGCGTACTCGATGGCCTGGCAGGCCTGCAGCAGGGCGCGTGGCGCGAAGCTCGTACGTGCCACGACGACCGCGTTGAGGTAGTCGGGCTGCTCGGGTCCGCCGACGGCCGCCGTCCGCGCCAGCGGGGAGACGTCGGTGATCTGAAGGCCCGCGATGCGGTCGAGGTCCATCACGGCCGCGCGCAGCGTCGCCTGCGGGTCACCGAGGTTCGCGCCGAGCGCGAGCACGACCTCGACAGGCTCGGCGGGCACCTCGTCCAGACGGTCCTCGGGCGCCTGCCCCTGTGCGACCGCCCCCGGCTGCTCGGCGAACGCCTCCTGGGGCCCGCCCGCGAACGCCGCCTGCTGAGCCTGGTCGGCGTAGGCGACCTGCTGAGCCTGCTCGGCATAGGGCACCTGCTGAGCCTGCTCGGCATAGGGGACCTGCTGAGCCTGCTCGGCATAGGGGACCTGCTGAGCCTGCTCGGCCTGGGGCTGCTGGGAGAAGTCGGGCTGGTACGCCCCGACCTCAGGCTGGTACTGCTCCGGCTCGTACTGCTCCGCCTGGTACTGGTCCCCCTGGTACTGCTCGGGCTCGTACTGCTCCGCGCCGGCGGAGTCCGGTGCGTGGTCCTCTCCCGTCGGCGCAGGCGCGAACGCGGACGCCTGCGCCGGATCCGGCCCGGGGGCGTAGGCGGGGCGGCGAGCCGTCGACTCGTCGTCGGCGGGGCGGGCGGGAGCGTCGGCGTGAGGCTCGAAGGCGGGCGCGGCCTGCTCCGTCGGAGGAATGCCGTCGATCAGGCCACCATCCTGCGGGTACGTCCCGACGGGATCGACCTCCGGCGCGGCGGGCTCGTGGTCCGGGACTCCGGCCTGTTCGCCGGTCTGCACGTCCGGCACGAACGCGGACGGCTGCGCCTCGAACCCGGCCGCCGGGGTGATCTCCGGAACCACGAGGTCCGCTGCGGGAACGGGCACGTCGGCGGCCACGGCCTCGGCCGGCTCGGCGAAGGCCTGCTGCTCGGGGTAGGCCTGCTGCTCAGGGTAGGCCTGCTGCTCGGTGGAGAGTCCGGCATGGTCGGTGGTGACGTCGCCGATCGGCGCGGTCAGCGGATCCACGGCCGACGGCCGGGCGGCCTCGTGAGGATCGGCGTACTCCCCGGCCCGGTCGGAGCCTGCCTCGTCGGTGACCGGTTCCGGCAGGTGCGGCGGGTCCGCAGGCGCCGTCTCGACCGCGAACGGCGTCGGCCCCACCACGGGCGGTGCCCCGAGGCGGTCGCGACGGATCGCGACCTCGACATCGGTGAAGGAGACCGGGATCGGCGCCTGCGGCTTGTGCACCTGCACGTCCACGGCCTGCACGGTCGTGTGGCCCAGCGCGGCGGCGGCGATGCGCTCGGCCAGCGTCTCGATGAGGTCGACCGGCTCGCCCACCAGGATGTCGTGCACCTCCTGGGCCACGTCCGCATAGCTGACCGTGGCACGCAGGTCATCGCCCCGAGCAGCCGGGCGGGCGTCGATGTGGAGCACGACGTCGGCCCGGAACTCCTGGCCCGTCGCACGCTCCGACTCCAGCACGCCGTGGCGGCCGCGTCCGTTGACTCCCGTGATCCGGATCTGGTCCAGTGGATGTCCATCCGGACCCGGCACCGCTCCCGCAAAGTTGGTCACCGTGGGCTCCCCCCGTGATCGTCGCACGTCTGAGAATCCTGCCAGGTCCGCGCAAGTCCCCCAGCACGCGATTCACCCACTGTGAGAGAATCCACGGACTTGTCCGTGAAGTCTCCGGCAGCCTTTCCCCAAGCAGCAGCAACACGCACCGCGTCGGCGGAGGCACGGACCGCGTGGACCCGGACACACCACGCGCCCGCTGCCGCGGAGAGGGCGGACACCGCGGCCGTCGCATCGTCACGGGCACGGGGAGGCGCCGGATCGCCGTCGGGCCCGGCCAAGAGGTGTCCCAGGAACCGCTTGCGCGACGCCCCCACGAGCACCGGACGGCCGAGTCCGCCGAGCGTGTCCAGGTGGGCCAGCAGCGGCCAGTTCAGTACCCCTGCCTTGGCGAAGCCAAGCCCCGGGTCCAGCACGATCTGCGCAGTATCCACACCTGCCCCCACCAGAGAATCCATGCGGGCGGAAAGTTCATCACGAACCTCGGCGACGACGTCGTCGTACGTCTCGAGGCGGTCCATCACGTCCGAATGACCGCGCCAGTGCATCGCGACGTAGGGGACGCCCAGCTCGGCCACCGTGCGGGCCATGGCGGGGTCGGCCAGCCCGCCCGAGACGTCGTTCACGATGCGTGCGCCCGCTGCCACGGCGCGCTCGGCGACCGCGGCGCGTGTGGTGTCCACGGAGACGATGGCTCCGCGCTCGGCGAGAGCTTCGATCACGGGCAGCACACGTGCCAGTTCCTGGTTCTGCGGCACCCGGCCGGCGCCCGGCCGGGTGGACTCGCCGCCCACGTCGAGGACGTCGGCGCCCTCGCCCAGGAGCTCGAGCCCGTGCGCGACGGCCGTGTCCGGTTCGAACCACTCGCCGCCGTCGGAGAAGGAGTCGGGCGTCACGTTGACGACGCCCATCACCAGTGTGCGCTCCGCACCGGACAGTTCCGGCAGCCCCGCTACCTCCGCGTCGCGCGCGTCCATGGTGGCGCCCATCGTCACTTCCCGATGATCAGGCTCATCGCCTCGGCGCGTGTCACGGCGTCGCGCATCTGCCCGCGCACGGCCGACGTCACGGTCCGCGACCCCGGCTTGCGCACGCCGCGCATGGACATGCACAGGTGCTCGCACTCCACCACGACGATCACGCCGCGCGGCTCGAGGATCCTCATCAACGAGTCGGCGATCTCACTGGTCATCCGCTCCTGCACCTGCGGGCGCTTCGCGAACACGTCGACCAGCCGAGCCAGCTTGCTCAGCCCGGTGATGCAGCCGTTCTCGTTCGGGATGTACCCGACGTGCGCGACCCCGTGGAACGGCACCAGGTGGTGCTCGCAGGTCGAGTAGACCTCCATGTCCTTGACCAGGACCATCTCCTCGTGACCGAGGTCGAACGTCGTGGTCAGCACATCGTCGGGCTCCTGGCGCAGCCCCGCGAACGTCTCCGCGTAGGCACGTGCCACGCGCGCCGGGGTCTCCTTCAAGCCCTCGCGGTCCGGGTCCTCACCCACCGCGACCAGCAGTTCCCGGATCGCCGCCTCGGCGCGAGCGGCATCGTACGGCGGAACGTCCGCCGCGTGTCGCCCCGCCGAGGCCACGGGTGTGACGGGACCGGACGTCATTCCGCGACCGCCGGGCCGTCGGGGGCCTGGTCCTGGACGATGCCCGCCTCGGTGGAGGCGGACAGGCCGTTCCGGGCCGCCTTCTCGGGCATTGCCACCGGGCCACGCGTGTGCACGGTGCGCTGTTCGCTCGAGAGCCAGACGTCGCGCGCGTCACGCTTGGTGATCGGCGCGAAGACCTCCTCCAGCTCCTTCTGGTTCAGCGTCTCCTTCTCCAGGAGCCGCAGCACGAGGTCGTCGAGCACGTCGCGGTACTCGGTGAGCACCTCCCACGCCTCGTCGTGCGCGGCCTCGATGAGCTTGCGCACCTCCTCGTCGACCGTGCCGGCCACGGCCTCCGAGTAGTCGCGTTCGTGGCCGTAGTCCCGCCCGAGGAACGGCTCGCCGTTGCTCGACCCGAGCTTGATGGCTCCCACCCGCTCGCTCATGCCGTACTCGGTGACCATCTTCCGGGCCGTGCCGGTCGCCTTCTCGATGTCGTTCCCGGCGCCCGTGGTCGGGTCGTGGAACACGATCTCCTCGGCAACGCGGCCGCCCATCGCGTAGGCGAGCTGGTCCAGCAGCTCGTTGCGGGTGACGGAGTACTTGTCCTCCGTGGGCATGACCATCGTGTAGCCGAGCGCACGTCCGCGGGGCAGGATCGTCACCTTGGTCACCGGGTCGGTGTACCGCATCGCGGCTGCCACCAGGGCGTGTCCGCCCTCGTGGTACGCGGTGATCTTCTGTTCCTTGTCGTTCATCACGCGAGTGCGCTTCTGCGGGCCGGCGACCACTCGGTCGATGGCCTCGTCCAGGGCACGGTCGTCGATGAGCTGAGCGCCGCTGCGTGCGGTGAGCAGGGCCGCCTCGTTGAGCACGTTGGCGAGGTCGGCACCGGTGAAGCCCGGCGTCCGGCGGGCCACCGCGTTGAGGTCGACCTCGTCGACCATGGGCTTGCCGGCCGCGTGCACCCTCAGGATCGCCTCGCGGCCCTTGAGGTCCGGGGCCTCGACGGCCACCTGGCGGTCGAAGCGGCCCGGGCGCAGCAGGGCCGGGTCGAGGATGTCGGGCCGGTTCGTCGCGGCGATCAGGATGACGTTGGTCTTCACGTCGAAGCCGTCCATCTCGACGAGCATCTGGTTGAGCGTCTGCTCGCGCTCGTCGTGCCCGCCGCCCATGCCGGCACCGCGGTGACGGCCCACGGCGTCGATCTCGTCGACGAAGATGATGGCCGGGGAGTTCTGCTTCGCCTGCTCGAACAGGTCGCGCACGCGAGAGGCACCCACGCCGACGAACATCTCCACGAAGTCCGACCCGGAGATCGAGTAGAACGGCACGCCCGCCTCGCCGGCGACGGCCCGGGCGATCAAGGTCTTACCGGTACCGGGCGGACCGTAGAGCAGCACGCCCTTGGGGATCTTCGCCCCGACCGCCTGGAACTTGGCCGGCTCCTGCAGGAACTCCTTGATCTCCTGGAGCTCCTCGACCGCCTCGTCGACGCCCGCGACGTCCTCGAACGTCACCTGCGGCATGTCCTTGCTGATCAGCTTGGCCTTGGACTTGCCGAAGCCCATGACCCGGTTGCCACCGCCCTGCATCCGGGACAGCAGGAACCAGAACAGCAGGCCGATCACCAGGAACGGGATCAGAACCGAGAACATCGAGCCCCAGAAGCTCGGCTGAGGCACCTCCGAGTCGTACCCGAGCTTCGGGTCCGCGTCACTGACCGCCTTGGCGACCTCGGGGCCCTGCGGCTCCACGTAGAAGAACTCGACGCTCTTGCCGTGATCGACCTCCTCCTGGTCCTCACCTTCCTTGGCGGTGAAGTCCTTGGAGAGTTCGAGCTGTACGCGCTGCTCGCCGTCGACCACGAGCGCCTTGGTGACGGTGCTCCCGTCCAGGAGTTCCATACCCTGGGCCGTGGTGATCCGCGAGACCTGCGGCTGCAGCAGCGAGGTCAGCGCCAGCGAGAGCACGACGAGGGCAAGGATCACCCAGATGATCGGCCCGCTCAGAAACTTCTTGATGTTCATCGGTGACGGGGCGAGACCCCGCATCCCTCCGCTCGAGGCAAGTGTTGTCCTTTGAAACTACACGGAAACCCTGAGGGTTCCCGACGCGTTTCGCCGAGAGCGCGACCGCGCCCGGAGGCGCCGTCGGGGCGCACCTGGCGGCGTGCCTGTCCGGCTCTCGGTCAGCCGCCGTACACGTGCGGCGCCAGAGTGGCAACGAACGGCAGGTTCCGATAGTTCTCGGCGTAGTCGAGGCCGTAGCCCACCACGAACTCGTTCGGGATGTCGTAGCCCAGGTACTTCACCTCGACGTCGGCCTGCGCGGCGTCCGGCTTGCGCAGCATGGCAGCGATCTCCACGGACTCGGGGCCGCGTGACTTCAGGTTCGACACCAGCCAGGACAGCGTCAGGCCGGAGTCGATGATGTCCTCGACGATGAGCACGTTCCGGCCGCTGAGATCCGAGTCCAGGTCCTTGAGGATGCGCACGACGCCGGAGGACTTCGTGCCCGACCCGTAGCTCGACACCGCCATCCAGTCCATCGTGATGGAGTGGTGCAGGCGCCGAGACAGGTCTGCCATCACCATGATCGCGCCCTTCAGGACGCCGACGAGAAGCAGGTCACGGCCCGCGTAGTCCTCGTCGATCTTCGCCGCCATCTCGTCCAGCTTCTTGCCGAGGTCCTCCTCGCTCAGGAGGATCTTCTCGAGGTCGGTGCCGACGTCGGACTGGTCCACTGCTCGCTCCAGGGTTGGTGATCTAGGCACGCTCAGCGCGCAGGAAAAGCCTGCCACACGCGCGCTGCACCCGGGCGCCACCCGGAAGATGGACGGGACCCTGCCCGTGCCACGCGACGACGAGCGCGTCGACCGCCTCGATGTGCCGCGCCGTGGTGGGCGCCACGGTGACCTCGTGCGCGGCGAGCCGCAGTGCTCGGCGCCGGACGGCCGCGGGTGCGGCCCGCAGCACAGTGATGTCGAGCACAGGGCCGGCGGCGGGGTCGGCATCGGCATCGGCATCGGCGCCAGGTTCGTCGTCGGCGCCAGGTTCGTCGTCGGCGCCAGGTTCGTCGTCGGCGCCAGGTTCATCGTGTGGTCGGGGGTTTGGCGTGTGGTCGGTCAAGTGATTGACCGACCACACGCCAAACCCCCGACCACAGGCCGAGGCGGCCGGTGCCGCCGACGCGCCCGAGTCGTCCGGGTCGACGACACGGGCGCGGGCCAGGAGGGTCTCCGCGAGGTCGTCGAGCGCGGCCGCGTCCTCGCCGAGCTGGGCCGCGGTGCGCGACAGGGCCTCCGCGACACCGGGGCCGAGCACCCGCTCCAGCACCGGCATCACGACGCCGCGAACCTGTGACCGCAGTGGCACACCGTCCGGCTCGCGGGCCGTCACGAGGTTCGTCGGGTCCACCCAGTAGTCGAGGCCCGACGCCGCGCAGACCGCCTCCGTCTCCGTCCGTCGCAGCCCGAGGAACGGCCGCCGGAACCTCCCCCGCGCGGCCGGCATCCCCGCCAACGACCTCGCGCCCGCACCGCGGGCAAGTCCCAGAAGCACCTGTTCCGCCTGGTCGTCGAGAGTGTGCCCGAGCAGGACGAGCTCGGCCCCGGCCTCGTCAGCGACCTCCTCCAGCACGGCGTACCGGGCGTCACGCGCCGCCGCCTCGGGCCCGCCGTTCCCCCGCGCGCGCCCGGCCCGGACCGGGCGCGCGCCGTCGTCCCGCGTGGCCCGTCGCACCACGACGGGGTCGAGACCGAGGCCACGGCATTGCTCGGCAGCCCGCGCGGCCACGTCGTCGGATCCCTCCTGCAAGCCGTGGTCGACGACGACCGCCCCCGCCCGCGCGCCGTGCGGGCGGGATCGCACGGTCCGTCCCACGCGGGGCGCCTCGTACGCCAGCGCTGCCGCGAGCGCGAGGCTGTCTGCGCCGCCGGAACAGGCCACGAGGACCAGAGCATCAGGGGGCAGTCCGGCGAGGGCCGTGCGGACGGCGGCCCGCGCCCGCCTCACCGCCGGGTCTACGGCCGCCATCTCACCACCGTCCCGGCCAGCACTGCGGCTACCTGTCGCCGGGCACCACGCACGCTTCCGCCTGTTGCCGGGCACGACGCGCGCCCCCGCGCGCGAGCAGGGAGCGGGCTCCCGACGCGCTGCCCGACACGAGTTCCGGGCTCAGCCATGGACGCGGCGAACCCAGGCCCGAGGGTCCGAGATCTCGCGCGCGCTCGGGAGGTTCGCCGACTCGGCCCAGACGGCGTTGAGCCCGTCACGGCCGACGGCGCGTTCGACGGCCCGTACGAACGCCGCCCCGTCGCGGTACTGGGCGAGCTTCGCGTCCATGCCGAGGAGCCGCCGGAGCACGACGTCGAACGCGGGCCTGCCCTCGCCGTCGCGCCGTCGCTCGAAGCGTGCGCGGATGCGCCGCACCGACGGCACCACGGACGGCCCGACGGCATCCATCATCACGTCGGCGTGGCCTTCGAGCAGGGCCATGACGGCGGTGATGTCGGCGAGTGCGTCCTTCTGGTCAGGGGTGAGGAATCCGTCCACGAGGGTGTCGCCGCGTTCCCGCAGCGCGTCCAGGAGCGCCTTGCCGACGACGGCGATCTTGCGGTCGATGCGGGCCCTTGCGAGCTCGGCCGAGGTGCGGGTCAGTTCCGTGACGAGGTCGCGGGTGCGGCCGCGGAGGTGGTCCGCCATCCACGGGGCGGCGGCGAACTGCCAGGCGTGGGTCTGCTCGTGCAGGCACACCCACAGCCGGAAGTCGCGGGCCGGGACGCCCATCGAGGTCTCCGCCTGGAGCACGTTCGGCGCCACGAGCAGGAGGCGGCCGGGCCCGCCGCCAGGCAGGTAGGGGTCGAACTGCCCGAGCACACGCCCGCTGAGCAGGGCGAGCACGGCGCCGACCTCGGCGGCCCCCGCCACCTGGACGGCGGGCCCGAGAGCCGGCGGGACGATCTCCTCGATGCCGTCGACCATCGTGGCCATCGACTGCGTGTTCGCACGCGCCCAGGACGCGCGATCCACCACCACGACGGTGGCCGGGTCCGCGGCGGGCGCCATGCGCGTGACCTCCCGCACGTGCTCGACCGCCGTGTCGGCGGCCTCTCGCAGGCCGCCGACCAGGTCGTGCAGCTGTCCGCGCGGCGCGACCGGGCCGGGCGGGGCGAGCCGGGCCGCGATTCGGGCGGCTGCGGGCCAGTCGACGGCGGGCTCGGTGGCCGGTGTCGACGACGTGTGCGCGATAGCCTTCACTGCTCCACCGTAGGTGATCCGCGCCACCGCGACGGACACCGGATGCGCCTTCGACGGTCACCGGGTGACCGGCTGAACCGCGTACCCGCCCGGGCCGTCGTCGACAGGGCGGCCCGGCAGCCTCAGCCCGGCGTCTCTCAGCCGGACGCGGGGTAGGCCGCGAGTGAGCCGACGAAGTCGTCGTAGATCGGCAGTGCGTTGCCCGCGTAGTCGGGGATCGAGTCCGCGAGCACGACGAACACGAGCTGGCGCTGGTCGGCGGTGACGACGGTGCCGGCCAGCGCGCGAGTCTTGCTGAGACTCCCCGTCTTGGCCCGCACCAGGCCGCGCGCGGGGTTGTCCCCCGTGAACCGGTCGTAGAGGGTGCCGTTCAGCCCGCCGACGGGCATCCCGACGGCGACGTCGCGGAGGGTGGGGTGGGCGGGGTCGATCGTGAGCTCGACGACGTCGGCCAGCTGCCTCGCGCTGAGGCGTGACCCCTCTCCGAGCCCGGAGCAGTCCTTGAGCTCGGCACCGTCGAGGTCGACCCCGAGGCCGGCGACGGCGGCCTTGACCGCGTGCGTCGCCGCCTCGGTGGAGCCGGGTTCGCCCGCCTGGACGGCGACGAGCCTGCCGACCACCTCGGTCAGCGTGTTGTTGGAGGTGTGCAGGAAGAACTCGGTGATCTCGGAGACCGGCGCGGACCGCACCTCACCGACCTTCTCCGCGCCGTCCGGGGCGACCCCGCGGACGACGCCGGAGACCTCGATCCCCTGATCGCGCAGTCGGTCGGCGAAGATCGTGCCTGCCCGCATCGCCGGGTCGGGGGACCAGGGCCCGTTCGAGCTGTAGGAGTCGCCGGCAAGCCCGATGTTCACGCCGAGCGGCGCGGCGATGCCGATGTACGCCTTGTTCGCCTTCTCCACCGCAGGGGCGATGCCAGGGCCGGTGAAGAGCGTGTCGTCGACCGCGACCCGGACCTTCTTCGTACCTGTGGCATCCAGCGCGCCCGCCACCTGGTCCGCCAGGTCCCCGAGCCCCGCGCGTCCGTTCACCTCGCCGGGCCTGCCCTTTCCCGCCGCGAGCATCATGTCGCCGCCGCCGACGAGTGTGAGGGTGTCGTCGCTGCGGACCACGGTGGTGGCAAGGGTCTTGTCCGCCAGGGGGGAGGACAGCGCCGCCACGCCGGTGAGGAGCTTCTGCGACGAGGCTGGGGTCATGGGCCGGTCGTCGTCCGCGGCGCCGAGCGTCTCGCCCGTGATGGCGTCCTCGACCACGACGCCGACCCGCGAACCGAGCTTCTTCTTGGCGACGAGATCGGCCACCCGGCTCTCGATGTCGGTCGGGTCCGGAACGGGTGCGGACTGCGGCAGCACCGGGAAGACGGTCTCGGGAGGCGCGGCCTCGACGGCGCCGGGCGCCGTGGGGAACGGCGCGGCCTGGGGCCATGGTTCGGCGGTGGTCAGCATCCCGGGGACGACGTCGAGCGCGTCGAAGGCGAGGTATCCCCCCAGCAGCCCCAGCAGCACCACGACCACAGTGCCCGGCCGCGCTGACCTGGTCATCGGCTCCCCCTCATCATCACACTGGACCCACGGCCAAGCATATGGGAGGCAAAGTCAGTACAGGACCGGCCCACCCGGCCCGTATTATGCCGAACACAGCGAGTGGGACTCGCCACATGTTCGCCCCTCGGATCAGTCGGCACACCCGCCCATGGCAGACTGGACCAGCGCGGCCCCGCCGCGCCAGCCAGCCGCACCGGGGCGCCATTGCCTGGAGCGACCCCATTCGACGAAGTGGAGCACGAGGCGTGGAGTTCGACGTCACGATCGAGATCCCCAAGGGCCAGCGGAACAAGTACGAGGTCGACCACGAGACCGGGCGCATCCGCCTCGACCGCATGCTCTTCACCTCCACGCGCTACCCCGACGACTACGGCTTCATCGAGGGCACGCTCGGCGAGGACGGCGACCCTCTGGACGCGATGGTCCTCCTGGAGGAGCCCACCTTCCCCGGCTGCCTGATCAAGTGCCGGGCCCTGGGCATGTTCCGCATGCGCGACGAGGCCGGCGGCGACGACAAGGTGCTGTGCGTGCCGACCGGTGACCAGCGCGCGGCCTGGCGTCAGGACATCGACGACGTCTCGGACTTCCACCGCCTGGAGATCCAGCACTTCTTCGAGGTGTACAAGGACCTGGAGCCCGGCAAGTCCGTCGAGGGCGCCCACTGGACCGGCCGCGCCGAGGCCGAGGCCGAGATCGAGCGCTCGTTCCAGCGTGCCAAGGAGACGGGCTACTACAAGCACTGAGCGGGCTCGAAAGGCAGAGCCGGCTCGAAGCACCGGGCCGGCTCGCCGACGGGCGCTGAGCCCGCTCGTCGCGGGCAGGCCGGCTCACGGCCTGCCCGCGAACGCCATCGCCCCCGACAGTCGCAGTGCGGTCTCCCGCAGGGGCACCCCAGGCATGACGGCCTCGACCATCCGGCCGCTCCCGGTGTACATCGCCACGTGGTAGATGCTCTGCGGGTCGGACAGGTTCGTCCCGTAGAAGATCAGGTCGCCCGGCCGCAGCTGGTCGTAGCCGATCTTGGCCACCGCCACGTACTGGGAGCGTGACGTCCGGGTGATCCACGTTCCGGCGTACCTCCACGCCTCGGACGTCAGACCGGAGCAGTCGTACGCCGCCGGGCCGCTGCCACCGAGCAGGTAGGGCGAGCCGATCTTGGCGAGTGCCCAGCCGACAGCCGCTTGCCCCTGCGCGGCGGTGCCCGCCCAGGAGACCGGGACGTCCGGTGCGGGCGGATCGGGGACCGGATCGGGTTCCGGCTCAGGCTCCGTTCCCGGATCGGGCGCCGGGCCGTCGCCGGACTCCTGGCCCGGGTCTGGCTCATCGCCGGACTCCTGCCCCGGACCGGTGGCGCCTCCCGAGCCCGGATCCTGCCCGCCACCCACCGAGCCGCCGTCGGCGGAGTCACCCGTACCACCTGGTGCTGTACCGTCACCGCCGGGGTCCCCGCCCGTGGCCGCGCCGTTCCCGGCAGCCTCCGCCTCCGCCTGCGCCGCCTCGAGCGCCGCCCGCGCCTTCGCCTCCCGCTCGGCACGGGCAGCCACGGCGCGCGCCTCCTCGCGTGCGCGCTCGATCCTGATGCTCGTGCTCCTCAGGTCCGCGAGGCGCTCGATCAGGGCGGCCCTGTCCCGCTCCGCGGCGGCTGTGCGTTCCCGCAGGTCGACGACGGCCTGTTGCGCGGCCTCGTAGGCAGCCTCCGCCTCCGCCTCCGCATCGGCACGTGCCTCGCGGGCCGCCGACCACCGCGCGTCCGCGGATTCCGACGCAGCACGAGCGTCCGAGTACTCCGCCAGAGCCGCGGCCAGCTTGCGGCGGACCGCGCGCTCGGCCGTCGCCTTCCCGATGAGGTCGTCGACGTCCTTCGCGTTCAACACCACCTCGAGCGAGCCCAGGGCGCCGCCGGCCGCCCCGGACCGCTGTGCGGAGCGGTACACGGCGGCGAGCGAGGCACGCGCCTTCGCCGCAGCCTTGCCCGCCTCCTGCGCAGCCTGGCGGGCCTCCCGGACCTCGTTCTCCGCGGCCTTCAGCGCGGCGACGGCATCCTCATGATCCGTGGCCGCCATCTGCACGCGGATCTGCGCGTCCTCCAGCTCCCGGCGCAGGCCCGCCAAGGCTGCCTCGGCCTGCGCGACGTCGAGCTCCCCGCCACGCACCGCGTCGCGCGCGTCGGCGGCCTCCTGGGCCGAGGGCCCACCCGGCCCGTCGACATCGTCGGCCGTGGCGACCGGACCCCACGGGAAGACCAGCACGATCACGAGGACGACGACCGCGAGGGCACGCCAGCCCAGGTGGCCGACCCGTCCTCGCCCAACACCCTGACGGAGCCGCCGCCCCGCCGGCTGCCGAACCATGACGGACTTCGTGCTTACGATCTCCGAGGCCATGCTCACCCCCTGCTCGGTCACACGGACACGGCACCCGCCCTGATGCGCATGTCTCGTGCACAACGGCGTGTCGCCTTGCACATAACCTTCACCTGCATCAGGTTCACCCGACTTCTCCGATCTCGCACGCCGAAAGAGCTCTCGTCCGATGTCTGTGGACAGGGAGGACACGTCGTGGCGGGAGATCTTCGCGGGGCCGAGGGGCTGGAGCGGAGGACCTGCTGGACGCCGCCGGGCGAGCCGAACACGGGTCACCGGAGTTGCCGTCGGCGCGGCCTCACGCCGAGGACGAGGCGAGATGACGTCTACTCTTGACGACGCTGCTCGGCGGGGAACACGAGATGGTCGCCAGCCCCCTTGCGAAAGACACGCCAGGACTCACGCTCGCGAGACAGGAACGGATACGTCTCCACGCAGACGCTTCCCTGGAGAGAGACTGCCAGGGCTCCTACCTCATCAATCGGTCCACTACCGGAAAAGAGTCCGTTGAGCCGTCTTGCCCTGGCGTCAAACCTGAGTTTGGTCATCTCGGCGGGATTCGCGGGACGGCAGGTGGCTGAGAACCGCGCCCGCGACGTCATCGACGGCAAGAAGGCCGCCAAGACCACCCAGTTCGTCACCACCCGCGCCGGGACCCGTCGGCTGGACGAGAAGGCCCTGGCCAGGGCCCGGTCACTGGCCGGACGGGTTGTTCGGCTGGAGTGGTCCTCGCGTGCGGTGTGGACGCTGATTCCGCGTAGGCACCCCAGCCGGCGCACCAGCGGGGTGTAGGGGCAGTCGGCGGCCGTGATCGCGATCTGCTTGTCGAGCCGGTCCCGGCGTGCGGTGACGGTCAGGACGGCGTCGTAGTCCGAGTCGAACGTCACCACACCCAGGCCCGGCGCGAACCGGGGGCGTACCTCGGTGCGCAGCCACCGGTCGTGCCGGCCGGTCCAGGGTGATCCGCCGGAGTAGACGATGCCGTGACGCAGCAGCAGCTTGGACAGTCGGTGCCGGGCGCGCATCAGATCACCCCGGGCGTCCTCGCGAGCACGGACCAGGTCCCTGGCGGCTTCCTGTTCAGGGCTCGGGACCGCGACAGGGGTCAGATCGTTCAGGCGCAGCAACCGCGCCAGCAGCATCGCGTCCCTCGCGTCGGTCTTGACGCGGTCCCCGGAAGGGCGGGCGATCTTCGATGGCGCGGCGACCACGCAGCTGATCCCGGCCTCGGTAAGTACCCGGTAGAGGCCGAACCCGGTCGGGCCGGCCTCGTAGGCCACCGCGACCGGGCCGGGTAGCCCGGTCAGCCACGACAGCACCTGCTCGTGCGACGGCGACAGCTTCGCGCGGAACAGCTCACCCGTGACATCGTCGATCCCAGCAGCAGCGATAGATCGTGCGTGCACGTCGAGCCCAACGCTCGTACGCTCGGTAAACATCGGGGCCTCCCACACGTGTCGGCAAGGCCGGGCAGCGGCGTCTACCCGGCAACCCGCATCCAGTGTGAGCGGGGCCCCGACCTCTGACCAGGCAGGTCCCACACATCTCGGGGATCCCGCCGCTCCGGGACGACCGTGCGGGCAACGCGACGGACTCAAGGCCGGCCCGCAGGGCCGCCCCGCAGGGGCCGAAGGGCCTTGAAACCGCCGCACGAGCCCGCACACCATCCGGAC
Source organism: Myceligenerans indicum (assembly GCF_016742955.1). GTDB lineage: Bacteria > Actinomycetota > Actinomycetes > Actinomycetales > Cellulomonadaceae > Myceligenerans > Myceligenerans indicum. The sequence continues at coordinate 25,885 of NZ_JABBYC010000055.1, forward strand.
CAACGGCGGGACCCCGCAACGCGAGGTTCACTCCATACCGTCTAATCGGAGTGGTGGTCGTAGCGTCGCGGGGTGGTGTCGTTCATACGAGATGTCCCGACCGCTTCGGGCGCTCGGGCGGTGCAGATCGTGCACAAGCAGGGCCGGGCCGTGGTCGGGATCGATCACATCGGGTCCGCGCACGACGACGCCGAGCTCGCGGCGTTGCGTCGGGTGGCCGCTGAGCGGCTGCATCATCCCGGTCAGGGTGTCCTGAACCTGGACGATGGCGCTGTTGGCGAGGTGCCGGTGGTCGAGGAGGTTCGTGGTGGGGTGCGGATGGTGGGTTCCCGCTCGCAGATCTTGTGGGACGTGCTGGAACAGGGCCACCGCGATCTCGGGTTCGACCGGCTCGGGGACGAGGTGTTCGCCCAGGTCGCCTTGGCGCGGATCGTGGAGCCGACCTCGAAGGCGGACACGATCCGTGTGCTGGAGGACCTCGGTGTGCGGGTTCCGGCGTTGCGGACGGTCTTCAACGCGCTGGGCCGGTGTCGGAAGCGTGACTACCGGGCCCAGGTCAGTGCGGCGTGCCTCCAGCACGCGACCAAGGCTGCCGGCGGGCGGCTCGGGTTGATCATGTACGACTGCACGACGTTGTGGTTCGAGGCCGAGCACGAGGCCGCGCTGCGCAAGGTCGGGATGAGCAAGGAACGACGCGTCGATCCTCAGATTCTCGTCGGGCTGCTCGTGGACGCGGGCGGGTTCCCGCTGGCGATCCACTGCTTCGAGGGAAACAAGGCGGAGACCAAGACCCTGATCCCGGTGGTCAGAGCCTGTCAAATACGTCGTGTAAACGGTGGGCGGTTTTCAGTAGGTCAGGTAGGGGTTCATGCGTTCGGGGTAGGCCACGGCGAGCTGGGCGAGGGCCTGCTTCCAGTTCGTGGTGACCTGGCCCT
>NZ_JABBYC010000056.1 GCF_016742955.1 Myceligenerans indicum
CTCTGGCCCTCTCCGACACTACCAACACCCCCGCTTTTTTCAAGCAGAAGACGGCATACGGGATGTAGCTCCGTCTCGTGGGCTCGGAGATGTGTATAAGAGACAGCCCCCAGACCCCCCAGGCCCGCGGGAGAGTCGCCTCGTCAGCCGATGAGGTGCTTCAGCGCGAGCTGGTGCAGCTTGACCAGGCCGTAGTCCCGCTCGGCCAGGGCGTCGACGTCGTACGTCTCGTCAGAGGCGAGGAACTGCTCGATGGTCTCGCCCTCGGCAAGCGTGGACTCACCGAGCTCGAAGATTCCGGCGTGCTCGAACGCGGCCTGGACCTCGGAGTCGGCCCGGTAGGCCGCGGCCTTGGCCGCGAGCAGGTCGTACGTGGCCATGTTCGCCTTGGCGGACTCCCAGACCCCGTCCAGGTACTCCGTGCGCGACGGCTTGTAGTCGAAGTGGCGCGGCCCCTCGTAGCGCGGCCCGCCGTTCGGGAAGCCGTTCTCCAGCAGGTCGGCGGTGAAGAACGCCGAGAGCAGGTCGCCGTGGCCGAACACCAGGTCCTGGTCGAACTTGGGGCCGTGCTGGCCGTTCAGGTCGATGTGGAACAGCTTGCCGCAGTACAGCGCGAGCGCGAGGCCGTGCGTGTAGTTGAGGCCCGCCATCTGCTCGTGGCCGGTCTCGGGGTTCAGGCCCACGATGTCGCCGTTGTCGAGCGTGTCGATCAGGGCGATGGCGTGACCGATGGTGGGCGCGAAGATGTCGCCGCGCGGCTCGTTCGGCTTGGGCTCCAGGGCGACCTTCAGGTCGTAGCCCTGGGACTTGATGTAGGCGGCGACCGTGTCGATGCCCTCCGCGTAGCGGGCGTGGGCCGAGGCCAGGTCCTTGGAGTTGTCGTACTCGGTGCCCTCGCGGCCGCCCCACATGACGAAGGTGGAGGCGCCCATCTCCGCGGCGAGGTCGACGTTGCGCAGCACCTTGCGCAGGCCGAAGCGGCGCACCTGGCGGTTGTTCGAGGTGAAGGCGCCGTCCTTGAAGACCGGGTGCGTGAAGGTGTTGGTCGTGACCATCTCGCAGACCAGGCCGGTCTCCTCGGCGGCCTTCTTCACCGAGTCGATGTGCTGCTGCCGGGCCGAGTCGTCCGCGTCGAACGGGAAGACGTCGTTGTCGTGGAACGTGAAGCCCCACGCGCCGAGGTCGGCAAGCTTGCGAACGGACTCTGCCGGGTCGAGCGCCGGCCGGGTCGCGGCGCCGAACGGGTCCTGAGCGTTCCAGCCGATGGTCCACAGGCCGAAGGAGTACTTGATGTCGCTCACGTGGGTCTCCTCATCGAGGGGGCCCGCATACGTGGCGCGGTGTCCCTGCGACACTGCGGGCCTATTTGTTGTACGGATGAACTATCCCTCGAAGACTTCGTTACAGTCAAGGCGTGACCACGACGACGGCGGCCTCCCGCCAGCACACCCTGCGCGAGCGCAATCTCCGCCTCGTCGCGCGCGCCGTCTTCGAGGCGCCGGAACCACCGTCTCGCGCGGACATCGCCGCGGCGACCGGACTCACCCGCGCGACGGTGTCCACCCTCGTCGACCAGCTCGTCGGCGCTCGCCTCCTGCGCGAGCTGCCCGCCGTCGCCGACGGCCGAGCCGGCCGGCCCGCCGTACCACTCGTGCCGGAGGGGCGCTCCATGCTCGGCCTCGGGCTCGAGGTGAACGTCGACTACCTCGGCGCGCGCGCGATCGACCTCACCGGCGCGACCGTCGCCGAACGCGTCGTGCCCGGCACGTTCCACGACAGCGAGCCCGCCGAGGTGCTGGGCGCGCTCGGCCGGATCGCACGCGACATCACCCGCGACACCCACGATGCCGGGATGCGCCTCGCAGGCGCCCGCCTCGCCCTGCCCGGCCTCGTCGACGCCCGCGCCGGTGTTCTCGACGTCGCGCCCAACCTCGGCTGGTCCTCCGTCGAGCCCGTGCCCCTGCTCGCACTGGACGGCCTTCCCGTCGAGATCGCCAACGAGGCCAAGCTCGCCGCTCTCGCCGAGCTCGGTGGCCCGGGGTTCGTCTCCGCCGACGCCGCCGTGCCGGACTCATTCCTCTACGTCTCCGGTGACGTCGGCATCGGAGCGGCGATCGTCGTCGGACGCGAGCTGTTCCTCGGCGAACGAGGCTGGAACGGCGAGGTGGGCCACGTCGTCGTCGACCCCGCCGGGCCGCGATGCTCCTGCGGGGCCCGCGGGTGCCTCGAACAGTTCGCCGGCAAGGAGGCGCTGGCCGGCGCTGCCGGCCTCCCGGCTGACGCGCCGCTCACCGATCTGCTCGCACTTCTCGGCCCCCGGCACACCCGGCCCGTGAAGCCCCTGGACGACGGGTCCGGGCGCCCCCCTGCGGCCCAGGCAGCCGCCGACGCCGCCGTGAGACGCGCCGGACAGGCGCTGGGCTCGGCGCTCGCGGACTTCGTCAACCTGGTCGACGTGCACACCGTCGTGCTCGGCGGGATCTACACCGACCTCCTGCCCTGGCTGCGGCCGGAGGTCGAGGGCGTGCTGGCCGAGCGGGTCCTGGCGGCGCCGTTCGTCGATCTCGAGGTGCGTGCGGCACGAGCCGGGGCGCAGGCGGCCCTCACGGGTGGCGCACGTGAGGTGCTGCGCGGGGTCCTGGGGGATCCGGCGGCCTGGGTCTGACGGGAGAACCGCCACGCGGGTGGCGGGAGAACCGCCACGTGGGTGGTGTTCTCGCAGGGGTCCTGGCGCCGCTGGGAGCCGCACTCCTCCGGATACGCGTGACGCCCCTCCGGCAGGGGGTCCGAAGGGGCGTCACGATCGGGCCGAAGCCCGATGGGGTATGACGGTGCGCACCGCGCAGGGGGCGGGCGATGCGCACCGTCTGCCCAGAAGTCTGCACCCGATCCGGGCGTGCGTCAACACAACTTTGGACGATCGTCCATGACGCTGGTCCATGTCGGAAAAGGGAGTGTGGTGCTGTCGGCCCGGGTTGCGGTCACGGGCCTCTGGCCAGGTTTCGGGCGGGCCGGGGGCCGGAAAACAACTGTCTGCCGAGGCAGGTCGTCACCTAGAATCCCGGCCTCGTGAGCACGTTCGTCGAGGCCGTCTTTCCACAGCGTATGGGACGGTCGTTCAGGTGGTTGGTGGGCTCATCCTGGGTGAGCAACATCGGCGACGGGATCGCGATGGCAGCCGGGCCGCTCCTTGTCGCGTCGCAGACGAGCTCACCCTTCCTCGTGGCGCTGGCCGCCCTGCTCAACAAGCTCCCGTGGCTCCTCTTCGGGCTCTGGGCAGGCGCGATCGCGGACCGGGTGGACCGCCGCCGCATGGTGATCGTCGCGGATGCGCTGCGGGTGCTCGTGGTCGCCACTCTGGGCGCGTTCATCGTGATGGATGTGGTAAACATCACACTTGTCCTGGCCGTGATGCTCGCCCTGGGCGTCGCCGAGGTGTTCGCGGACACCACCAGCCAGACACTCATGCCGATGCTGGTGGCGAAGAAGGACCTTGCGATCGGTCACGCGCGGCTGCAGGCGGGTTTCCTCACGGCGAACCAGCTCGCGGGCCCGCCCTTGGGAGCCTTCCTGTTCGCCGCCGGCATGGTCTGGCCGTTCCTGGTCCAGGCGATCATGGTCTCGCTCGCGATCGTGCTGGTCGCGCAGGTCGTCACCCCTCGGGGGCCGGTGCGCGACGACCTCGGCACACACATCCGCAAGGACATCGCCGACGGGTTGCGCTGGGTGTGGCGCGCGCCGGCGGTACGCACCCTGATGCTCACGATCCTGACGTTCAACATCACCTACGCCGCCCCGATCGGCGTGCTCGTGCTCTACGCGACCGACTACCTGGGGATGAGCCAGCCGGAGTTCGGTCTGCTGACCACGGCGATGGCACTGGGCGGCCTGCTGAGCACGGCGGCGTTCGACAAGCTCCAGCGGCGGTTCGCGTTCGCCACGATCATGCGGGTGGTGCTGAGCTGCGAGGTGCTCTGGCACCTCGTGCTCGCTCTCAACACGACCAAGTGGGGCGCGTTCGCCGCGATGTTCGCCTTCGGTGCGTACTCGTTCCTGTGGGGTGCCATCGCGAACGCCGTGCGGCAGCGAGCCACGCCGACGGAACTGCAGGGCCGGGTGGGCGCGCTCAACATGGTGTCCATCTACGGCGGAATCCTGCTCGGCAACGCCCTCGGCGGGGTGATCGCCGAGCGCTGGGGCCTGACCGCACCGTTCTGGTTCGGCTTCGTCGGGGCCGGAATCACGCTCGCCCTGATCTGGCGCGCCCTCGGCCACATCGCCCACGCCGAGGCGGACTGAACGTCATCGCCGACGGCGGCAGGCAGGGCGTCCGCCCGGAGGCGGACCGAGCGTCCGCCGCCTCAGGTCCGCACCACCGGGATCGAGCCCGTCGCCTCGAAGTGCTTCAGGCGCTTGCGCACCGTCGACTCGCTGACGTTCATCTGGGCCGCGATGGACTTCACGGTCGAGCCCTGGGCGAAGAGATCGATGATGCGGTTCACCGCGGCCTCGTCGAGCCGCGCGCCGCGCGGACGCTCGGCGGGCGCGGCCTTCCGGCCGGGATTCGCGGAACTCCAGCCGGACTCCGTGCTCTCACCCGCCCCCGTTCGTGACCGGCCGGGCTCGGCCTGCGACCGGCCGGACTCGGCCTGCGGCGGAGTGGACTCGGCCTGCGGACCCGGCGCCGACGACCGCACCTCGGTGCGACGATCGTCGCGCGCGGCCGGACGACGTCGTTCCTCGGGCCGGGCCGTGACGGTCGCCAGCGGGATCGCTCCGGTCGGCGGCCGGACAGGGGCCGGTGCCTGGGGCGACGGAGCGCCGATGGGCCGGACGCCCGCGGCGTGCGGGGCGGCTCCGGTCAGCGCGGCGACCGCTGCCGCGGCTCCCGCACCGGGAGGCCGGCGTCGCTCGGCGCCGGGACCGGGCTCGGGGGCGAGCGCCGGAGCGTGAGCCTCGACCGGCTCTCGGCGTTGCGGTGGTGTCCAGGAACTCTCGATCGCGCGGCTGCCCCTGGTCTCGCCCGGTGCCGTGCCGGCGGTCTCGGGGTGCGTGAGCTCGGCGACGACGGCGTCGACGGCGCGCCGCTCGTACTCCGGCGCGGCCGGCTCCAGCTTGTCGTCGAGGACGCCGGCAAGCCGGCGCCGGTCGGCGGCGTGCAGGCGGGCGACGTCGGCAGTCCCGTCGCCGACGGCGGCCAGCGCCTCGGCCCAGGCGGCGACCTGGGTGTGCATCTCCGTGGGCGGGACCGTCCGCAGCGCGACCGAGCGGGCACGCCGCCGCTTTGTCTCGGCGCGCAGGAGACGCCGCCGGGCCAGCCGCGACCGGTCGAGGAGGCTCTGGGCGCGGAAGAGGTCCTCCGTGGTGAGGAACAGCGCGTGCATGCGCCGGGCCTGGCGCATGCCGGACCACGACATCCCGGTGGCCAGGTGCCGGTCCCCGATGAGGGCGAGGTGCCACATCAGGGCGGCCAGCAGCGGCACCAGGAACCGGAAGATGCCGGCGCCCAGCGGGTGGTCGATGAAGATCTCGTGCCAGGCGGCGAAGGCCCCCGACGCGGACGACAGGGCCCAGGTCAGGGTCAACAGGGTGCCACCGGGGCGGTTGTCCTTGGCCGCCTCCCGGGCCAAGAGCGCTACGGTGACCAGAGAGAGTTCGAAGACACCGGCGGTGGCGTAGGCGGTGCCGGCGTTCATCGCCAGGACGTCGATGCCGAACTGCACCATCGCCAGGTAGGCGGAACCGGTGGAGACCAGAGCGACGGACACGGCGGCAGTCAGCACCAGCCTGCGAGATCGGAGCTGCTGCGAGTTCGGGGGCACTTGTCTCTCCTCGGGGCACTGGGGTTGGGGACGTGCGGCAGAAAGATATCGGACGTGTGTGACATTCCGTTTTCGGTCGGCGTCGGATCCGGGTCCCCGGCACAATGAGTCCGGATGGAGGCAACGAGGATGAACACTTCCGCGGGACGGCGTCACGCCGGACCGTCCGCCGCGTCGGGTGCGGACTCCCGGGGCACGCTGGGCAAGGGATGGATCACCGCCCTGGCCGTCGGCGTGGTGCTGCTGCTCGTGGTCGTCGTGGCCGGGACGGTGGCGGTGCTGCGCGATGACCCGTCAGGTCGCTGGGCCGCCGGGGCGGCCACGCCGAGCGGATCCGTCAGTCTCGCCCCGGACCCGTCGCCCACGCCGAGCCCGACGCCCGCCGAGTTCGACCTGGACGCGCTCAAGCTGCCGACCATCGAGTCGGTCATGCCGTGGATGCCGCGGTCCGGCGCCACCCGTCTCGACGACCTCCCCGGGACGGTCGCGGTCCCGAAGGCGGAGCGAACGGCGGTCTGGGCCGAGCCCGACGTGTCGGAGGCGCCGAGTTTCGCGCTGCCCTCCACCCAGTACGACTACGACGCGCGCTGGCTGGTGCTCAGGACCGAGGGGGACTGGGTCCAGGTGCTCCTGCCCTACGGCCGTGGTGCGCTCCCGTCGTCCGATCCCGGCTCCGTGAACGGAACGGCCGGCTGGGTGCGGGGAGAGGCCGTGCGGGTCGAGCAGGAGAGTCGATCGATCGTCATCGACCTGTCCGACCGCACCGTGACGGTCAACACCGACGACGGGCAGACCGTGGTTCCCGCCGGAATCGGAGCGCCGGGCACGCCGACGCCGCAGGGGGTATCGCAGGTGATGACGGTGACCATGGCGTCGAACACGGGGCTGAGTGTCTTCCTGTCGGCCCAGTCGGAGTCATTGGACACCTTCGCAGGCGTGGACTACGCGGCCACGGCGATGCATGTCGGCGTGGGGCAGGGGCAGGCGATCAGCAACGGGTGCATCCGGCTCACGCCGGAAGGCCTCGACGCGGTCAAGAACCTCCCGGCGGGCGTGCCGGTCATGGTACGGGCGTGAGAGATTCCGGATTCACGCTACGCTGTGGTCCCGAGCGCCTGTAGCTCAGTGGATAGAGCACCGCTCTCCTAAAGCGGGTGTCGTTGGTTCGAATCCAATCAGGCGCACCACCCCCCGGGTCTCGCACCTGAGAAGCTGTGTCACCGGTCGGCGTCGGACGCCGACCGGGTGAGGTGCCGCACCAGGTCGACGGCGGCCTCGTGGTCGGCCGAGTCGGCGGCGATCCCCCAGCACTCCGTGAACTGCCGTGCGCCGGGATCCGGCGTTCCGCCGGACAGCTGCACCACGTCGCGCGTGTCCCGGGTCTCCTTCGGTGCGCAGACCAGGTCCCCGTCGACGGTGAGTGCTTCGACGAGCGCCGGCCTCAGCCGCTCGGCCGGGCTCGGACCGTCGCGGTACGGACGCAGGAAGCCGCGCGTCGCGTAGGCCGTGAGCTCGTCGGCGTCGAGCGCGAACACGTCCGGTGGATTGCCGTTGGCGAATCCCCGGGACAGCCGCTGGGGCATGTCCGCGGCGACCGCCACCCGTACCTCGCGCCCCGAGCTCTCGGACCAGGCCCGGACGGCCGCGCGGACGGACTTCGTCCCGCCGCCGTTGTCCGGCCCGACCAGGACGCGAAGGCCGTCGTCCTCGTTCCGGCCCAGGCAGTCGAGCCCGGTGCCCCATGCGGCGGCGGAGAGCACCAGAGCGCCCACCGTCATCGCTACAGAAATGCGAATGCGAAGGATCTTCCGATCCATGATCACGGTCCCCTTTTCTGTGGTGCGGAACTATCCGCACGTTCGCCAGTGTCGGTCGGGTGAGGCCTGAGCGCATGTGATGTGCCAGACCCCTCTTTTCTGGAGAAGTCGGACACGTGTCGCTGACCTGGGGAGGGCAGGCCCTGCGGCGCCACACGGTCCGCGGTCGGTGCGTCGGCCGGTGTGTCGCCCGCGGGACGAGGGCAGGCGGCGGTTAGTTTGCTGGAGTGAACGCCGCAAGACGTCAGACCACAGCAGCCCGGGACCCCGGGGCGGAGCACGATCTGTCCGGCGGGATCACGGCGGCGCTGGCCGAGGATCTCCCGGCGTCGGCCGGCGACCTCGGCGCGGCGGATCAGCCCCCGCAGGCCGGCGGGACCGCCCCCTCCGGCGACCGCACCACCGAAGACCGCACCACCGGAGACCTCGACCCGGACCTCGCCGAGTCGATAGCGGGCTGGCGCGCCGGACTCGTCGAACTGGCCGGCGGCTCCTCCCTGGCGGACATCGGCCTGCTCGGCGAGGCGGTCATCGACCTGTCGTCCGCGCATCCGTCGGGAGTCGCCCAGCTCTTCGCCGGCCGGCCCACGCGCCTGTCCAACCTGGTGCGCGAACCCGGGGCACTACCCGCGGCACGCCGTCGTGCACAGGCCGTCGCCGCACGGTCGGCCGAGCACGCCCAGCGCTACGGCGTCGCCCCGACCTACCTCGCGATCGGGGTCGCGACCTGGACGGAGCAGCCCGGCCCCGGCCGCGCCGGCGACGACATGGAGGCCCTCGCCCGGGTCGCCGGCCGAGGGGAGGACGCCGACAACCCCTGGGCCACCACCGTTGCCGGGGAACCCGCGCCGGAAGACCGGACGGACACCCCGAGCGGCGACGGACGGGCGCCCGTCGCGGTGCGGATCGCCACCGTGCCGCGGCCCGGGGCACCCGAGCCCGAACGCGCGCCGAGCGCCCACGCCCCACGCCAGACGTCGGGCACGAACGGCGACGAACCGAACGTCGTGCGTGCGCCCGTGCTGCTGCGGCCCGTCACCCTCACGCCGCGCGGCGACACCCACGCCGACTACGACATCACGCTCGAGGCCGCCACCGAGATCAACCCCGTGGTCGCCCGGACACTGCGCGAGCACGGCGCGCTGATCGACCCCGCCGCACTGGCGGACGCGGCATTCACCATCGCCGGCTTCGACCCCACCGACGTCCTGCGCCGCATCGCCTCGCTCGGCGACGCCGTACTCGCCGACTTCGAGCTGGACCAGCGCGTCCTGGTCGGCACCTTCGTCCACCCCGGCCAAGTGCTCGTCGACGACCTCGACGAGCTCGCTCCGGCCCTGGAACGACACGAGGTGGTCGCGGCGGCCGGAGGCGTCGACACGGCCGTCGGGGCGCTGCGGGCCCTCGACCTGCCCGAGCCCAGGACAGGCGACGCCGACCCGGCACGCGAACGCGGCGTCGGGGACCTCGACCCGCCGCAGCGACACGTCGTGGACGTCCTGGCCACCGGAAACCACCTCTTCGTCGACGCCCCCGTGGGGTCCGACGTCGCCGGAACACTGGCCGCCGTCGTCGCGGAGGCCAACGCCTCGGGCCGGTCGGTGCTGTACGTGCCCGGCCACCGCCGCGCCGCCGACGCACTCACCGCGCGCCTGGAATCCCTCGGCCTCGACGGGCTGCTGCTGGACGTCGCACCCACCCCGTCCTGGCGAAAGTCCGTCGCGCACCGCCTCCTGACGGCCATGACCGCCGGAGTCGGCACCGTCGACACCGACTCGATGGCCCGCGTCCGCGACGCGCTCATCGGCGCCCGCTCGCAGCTCGCCGGATACATCGACGCCCTGCACGAGACGCGGGAACCGTGGCAGGTCAGTGCCTACGACGCTCTCCAGGCACTCGCGCGGCTCACGTCCCAGAAGCCCGCGCCCTCCACCACCGTGCGGCTGTCGTCCAGCTCGGTCCTCGGTCTCACCCAGACCCGGCGTGCCGACCACGCCCGCGACCTCACCCGGGCCGCCGAACTGGGCGCGTTCTCCCTCAAGTCGTCCTCCTCACCGTGGTTCGGCGCGCAGATCACCACCGACCGCGCCGCCCGCGACGCGCTCACCCGGGTACGGCGGCTGCACGACGACACCCTGCCCCGGCTGCGCGAACAGATCGAGTACGTCGTCCAGGTCACCGGACTGGTCCCGGCCACCTGCCTGGCGCAATGGGCCGAACAGCTCGCGATGCTGGCCGGGATGCGCGGCACCCTCGACGTGTTCCAGCCGATGGTCTTCGAACGAGCCGCCGAGGACCTCGTCCACGCGACCGCCTCCGGCGCCTGGAGGGCCGAGCACGGCATCGAGATGGGCTGGCTCGAACGGCGCCGGCTGCGCAAGCGCGCCCGAGGGATGGTGCGTCCCGGAGTGCGCCTGGCCAACATGCACGAATCGCTCCTGAAGGTCGCCGACCAGCGCGAGGTCTGGCAGGCACAGTGCCCCCGCGGCGGCTGGCCCACCCTGCCCGAAGGACTCGCCGCCATCGAGGAGACCTACGAGGCCGTGCGCATCGACATCGAGGCGCTCGAACCCGTCCTCGCCACGTCGCACTTCGGCGGCGGACTCACCGACCTCGACCTGGACGCGCTCGTGCAGCGGCTCGAGGCGCTCGCCGACGACGCCGACGCCCTGACCAACCTGCCCGAGCGCACCGCGATCCTGCTGCGCGCCCGCGGTGCCGGGCTCGACGACCTGGTCGACGACCTCGCCGCACGCCGCGTCGAGCCGGCGCAGGTCGGCGCCGAGCTGGACCTGGCATGGTGGACGTCCGTCTTCGAGGAGATCCTCGGCTCGGAGCCGGCGCTCGCGGAACAGGACGGAGCCGGCCTCGACGCGCTCGCCGGGCGGTTCCGTGAGCTGGACGTGCGGCACGTGGACGCGCTGCCCGGCCCCGTGCGTGTGGCCGTCCGCGCGCAGCTCGGCAGTGCGATGCGCGACGAGCGCGAGGACGCCGAGGCGCTGTACACCGAGCTCGTCGAGGAGGGGCTGACCTCGGTGCGCGACATGGTGGCCGGCCACGGTGCGGTGGCACGGCGCCTGCGCCCCACGATGATCTCCACCCCGACGCTGGTGCCGCACCTGCTGCCGCCGGATCGCACCACGGATCTCGTCGTGCTCGACGCCGTCCAGCACGTACCGCTGGAGATGGTGGTTCCGGCGATCGCTCGCGGGCGTCAGGTGATGGTGGTGGGGGACCCGCGCTCGGCGTCGGGCACGGCGGTCCGGGTGCTGTCCGACCTGCTGCCCTCGGTCTCGCTGGCGTCCGAGCCGAGCCGGCGCGACCCCGCGCTGACCACCCTTCTCGCCGAGCACGGCTACGAGGGCCTGCTGCGGCCGGCCCCCGTTCCGCGGACCGAGCCGCTGGTGCGGCACTGGCTCGTGAACGGCACGGGGATGCCGGACCCGGTCTCGGGGGCCGTCGAGTCCACCCGCGCCGAGGTGGACCGTGTGGTGGAGCTTGCGATCGAGCATGCGATGACCCGGCCCGAGGAGACCTTCGGGATCGTCACCGTGACACCCACCCACGCCGACCGGATCCGCGAGGCGCTGCTGGCCGAGGTGCGGTCCAACCCGGCCCTCGCGCCGTTCTTCTCCGGCAAGCGGCCGGAGCCCGTGGTCGTCGCCGACGTCACGGGAGTGGCGGGCCTGCAGCGCGACACGATCGTGATGACCCTCGGCTTCGGGCGGACGCCCCACGGGCGGGTGCTGCACCGGTTCGGCGCGCTCGGCGAGGCAGGGGGCGACGGAATGCTGCTCGGGGCGCTCGGCGCGACCCGCAGGCGGCTGCACCTGGTCTCGTGCTTCGGGGCCGACGACATCGACGCGGAGCGCCTGCGCGGTTCCGGCCCCAAGCTTCTGCGCGAGGTGCTGGCCTTCGCCGCCTCGCGGGACGGCCGGGCCGACGAGGTCGAGCTCGGGAACGGGGTGGACGTCGCCCGTGAACCGGACCGGCTGGTGGGCGACCTCGGGGAGCGTCTGTGGAAGACCGGGCTCGTCGTGGAGACCGACTACGGGATCGGGGACGGGGAGCGGATCCCGCTGGCCGTCGGCCATCCGGACCTGCCCGGTGAGCTGCTGGTCGCCGTGCTGACCGACGACGCGGCGTACGTGGCCGAGCCGTCGATCCGCGTCCGCGACCGGCAGTTGGCGAACCGCCTGGAGAAGCTCGGCTGGGTGGTGGCGCAGGTGTGGTCGGCCGCCGCGTTCCTGGACCCGGACGCCGAGGCGGAGCGGGTCAGGCAGGTGGTGCTGGCCGTGAGGGATGCCCGGGTGGGAGCCGGGGGTGTCGTGGAGGTGCCGCAGGTCGTAGAGGGGTGAGGCCGACGACGGCGAGCCTGGGAACGCATCGCGTTCACGTGGCCACCGCAGTGGGAGAATGGCGCCGTGGGTGAGGAAACGGCCGCCGGCGAGAAGCACGAAGGCAGCTCGGCGCTGCCTCGGCCTCAGGAGACGGACCCGGGCCCCGCACGGCCCCGCCGCCGTGGGGCGCGCCGGGTGGTGCGGCCCGGGAACGAGCGGGAGGCCGTGCTCGGAGTGAGCTCCGACGAGCGGGAACCGGGTTGGGGCGAGGCGAAGGGCGAGCAGTCGGCCGCCGGTGGTCACGAGAGCAACGACGAGCGTCTGCTGCGGGACGTGCCGCCACACTGGTGACACACTTCCGACGCTCCTCGCGCGGCCTCAGGAACTGACGCTCGTACGCCACGAGTGTTGCGTTGCCGGCGCCCCCGTTCCGACGCGTCCTCAGGGTGCTGTCGTCAGCGTGCCGCGGTCTGTGTCCGCAGGAGGTCGCGGATCTCGGTGAGGAGCTCGACGTCCTTCTCGAGCGTCTCCTCGATCTCTTCCTCGGTGGGCTTGCGTGCCTCGGCGAGCTTCGCGATCGGGAGCACGATGAAGAAGTAGAGGGCGGCCGCGACGAACAGGAAGTTGAGGATCGCCTGCAGGAGGAGGCCGATCGGGAAGACCGTCGCGTTGCCACCGTGGAGACTCGGGAGGTCGAGGGTGAAGCCCTCGACGTCCGGTGCCCCGAAGAGCCAGGCGACGAGCGGCATGAGGATGCTTCCGTTGAGCGCCGTGACGATCGCCGTGAACGCACCGCCGATGATGATGCCGATGGCGAGGTCGAGCACGTTGCCGCGGGTGATGAATTCCTTGAAGCCGTTGAGCATGTTGCGCATCGGAGTCCTTTGCTTCGTCCTGGACGGGGCGCGACGCTGGTGAGGCGCCGGTCGCTCTCGGGAGCCGGCGTGCTGCCGTGGCCCGGAGGAGATTCTGCGGGCGAATCCCCGGTCCCGCATCTCGGAACGGACGAACGGTGCTGTTCGCCCAGGCGGATCAACGTACGAGGATGGCCGACACGGTGCCCATTCCGGCTATGGTGGAAAGGTCTGGAGCCTCTGACGGAGCTACCGCGACGAGCGTGACGGGCGGTGGGTCGGACCCTCCGCCGAGCAGCCCGGTGGAAGCCGTGCTCCGGGAGACCCGGCGCGCCGGGGCGGGCAGGACCAGTGCACGCTTCGCGAGGTAGGTCGCCGAGCGGTCCGAAGAGTCCCCGGTGAGCGGGGCGACGCCGGGCGCGAGCAGGTCCACGCGGTCGCCAGGACGCAGAAGTGCCGCCACGCCGTCATCGGCGAGTGTCACGGGAACCACGACGGTGCCGGGCGGCGCCGAGGACAGCACGCCGCCGTCGGACAGGATTCCCGCGTGCAGGGCCACGCCCCGTGGCAGCGGGACGACAGCGGTCAGCCCGACGGCCGACTCCGGCCTGCGCAGCGAGGCGGGCGGGGTGATGCCCACCGCGACGTCACGAAGTGCGACGTCGGCACCGGTGAGCCGTGCGCCGGCGGCAACGGCCCGGGTGGTGACCAGAACCGGGGCCGACGGCGGCGGCGCGGGCCGTAGGACCTGCACCGTGTTGACGGCCGCCAGCCCGCAGCAGATCGCGGCGAGCAGGACACGATGACGCCACAGGTGCTGCCGGGCGCGATGGGCGAGGCCGGTCACGTCCCACGAGCCCGGGACGCCGCGCTTGACGAGGCTGCCGAGAAAGGTCATGACAGGACGCTAGGCGCGTTCCCGCGCCGGTGCGGAGCGCTCGACCAGGGCCTGTGCACAAAGTGCTCGACGGGGCACCTGTGGTCTGCGTCCGCGCCCGTGCTCGGCGTCGTCCGCGTCTGCGGTCGGCGCCGAACCGTGGGACCGGCGCGACCGCGCCGCCGGGCGGGACGCGTCAGAGGCGCGGAACGATCAGGACGATGCGGCCTTCGCGCCGGTGGAGCTGGTCGACGACGAGCTGCCGGAGGACGAACCGCCGGAGGACGAGCCGCTCGAGCTCGACGAGCCGCCGGACGAGGAGCTTCCCGACGTCGAACCGTTCGAGCCCGAGGCTCCGGACGACGAGCTGGAGGACGACGAGCCGGACGAGGAGGAGCGCGACGACGAGGCGCCCGACTTCGACCCGCTGCGTGAGTCGTTGCGGTAGAAGCCCGATCCCTTGAACGTGACGCCGATCGAGCCGAACACCTTCCGCAGGCGGCCGGAGCACTCGGGGCAGGCGGTGAGTGCGTCGTCCGTGAACGCCTGGTGGATGTCGAAGGCGTGGTCGCACTCGGTGCACCGGTACGCGTACGTAGGCACGGGATCTCCTCTGGCACTCAGGGTTGGCGAGTGCCAATCATAACGCTGTCGGCGCCGCAGATCTTCCGAGCTCCCGGCGACCGGGAGATACGGTCCCACCGCTGGTACGGGTTCGGGAGCGTCGGCGACTACCGGTAGTCTCGCCTGCGTGTCAGCGCCTACGTCCAACGAGACCGTCACACCGGACGCACCCGATGCCGGCGAGCCCACGCGGCGCGCGATGTCCCGGCTGCGCAAGCTGGCGATCGGCACCGCCGTCGTCGTCGTGCTCGTGCTGGCCGCGGTCACCACGTTCGGCTGGGCGATCGGGCGCCGGGCCGTGCCCGACACCGCGGGTACGGTTCAGCTCGAGGGACTGACGGCGGACGTCCGCGTGCTGCGGGACGAGCAAGGCGTCCCGCAGCTCTACGCCGACGAGGCCACCGACCTGTTCCGCGCGCAGGGATACGTGCACGCGCAGGACCGATTCTTCGAGATGGACTTCCGCCGGCACGTGACGGCGGGCCGGCTGTCCGAACTCGTCGGCGAGAGCGAGTCCGCGCTGGCGGCCGACAAGCTGATCCGCACGTTCGGCTGGCGCCGGGTGGCCGAGCAGGAGCTGGAGCTCCTCAGCCCCGAGACGCAGGACTACCTGCGCGCCTACGCGGACGGTGTGAACGCCTACATCTCCCAGAGGTCACCTTCGGAGCTGGGCGTGGAGTACACGGTCCTCGGTGCGAGTGTCGCCGTCGAGAAGCCGGAGCCGTGGGATCCGGTCGACTCGCTCGCCTGGCTCAAGGCGATGGCCTGGGACCTGCGATCCAACTACGACGACGAACTCGACCGCGCGCTCGCCTACAGCACCCTGGAGGACCCGGACCAGGTGGCGCAGCTGTTCCCCGAGTTCGACGTCGCCGGCAACCAGCCGATCCTCGCCGGAACCGCCGCGCAAACCGCATCCGAGACCGCGGGCGACGCGACCGCGGATGGCACCGCGACCGACGGCACCGCGACCGACGGCACCGCGACCGACGGCACCGCGACCGACGGCACGACGACGGACGGCGCCGCAACGACGGACGGCACCGCGACCGACGGCACCGCCACGGACGCCACGACGACGGACGGCACCACGACGACGGATAGCGCGTCTGCCGGCCTGGAGGGTGCGCTCCACGACTCGGACCTGCGCGCCGCGCTGACCGCCACGCAGCGCGCGCTCGCCGCCGTTCCGGAGCAGATCGCGCGGGGCGAGGGCACGGGCTCGAACTCGTGGGCGGTCTCCGGGCAGTACACGGAGTCGGGCAAGCCGCTGCTGGCCAACGACCCGCACCTCAGTCTCCAGGCGCCCGGCATCTGGCATCAGATCGGCCTGCACTGCACCACCGTCACCGACGCCTGCCCGTTCGACACGGCCGGGTTCGGCTTCGCCGGCTTCCCGGGCGTGATCATCGGGCACAACGCGGATCTCGCCTGGGGCCTGACCAACATGGGCGCCGACGTCACCGACTTCTTCATCGAGCGTGTGCGCGGCGGGACGACGTACAAGCGCGGCGACAAGTGGGTCGATCTGGAGACGCGTGACGAGACCATCCGTGTCACCGGCGGCTCGCCCGTCGACCTCACGGTCCGCAGCACGGTGCACGGCCCGCTGATCTCGGACGTCCTCGACGACGACGCGGCGGGTGAGGCGAACATGGATGCCCTGGTGCAGTCGCCCACCGAGGAGGGAACGGACCTCGGCGACTACGCCATCTCGCTGGGATGGACGGCGCTGGAGCCGGGCCGCACCGCCGACGCTGTCTTCGCGTTCGACACGGCGCGGAACGCCCAGGACATCCGTGAGGCGGCCGCCCTGTTCGACGTGCCGGCGCAGAACATCGTCTACGCGACCGCCGACGGGCACATCGGCTACCAGGCGCCGGGCCGGATCCCGGTGCGCGCACAGGTTCCCGGCAAGGTCAGCTCGGACGGCTCGTGGCCTCGGCCCGGCTGGGACGCGAGGTACGACTGGACCGGCTACGTGAAGCCGGAGAACATGCCGCGGGCGCAGGACCCGGGCGAGGGATTCATCGTGGCGGCGAACCAGGCGGTGTCGCCGAAGGGGTCCGGCCCGTTCCTCTCGGGGGACTGGGACTACGGCTTCCGCTCGCAGCGCATCCGTACGCTGCTCACCGAGCAGATCGATTCCGGCCGCCGGTTCACGGCCGAGGACATGTCCGCCATCCAGAACGACGACTGGAGCGCGTTCGCCGATCTTCTCGTGCCCGTGCTGCTCGAGATCAACCTCGACGACGACTACGACGCGGACGGGCAGCGGCTCCTGCGCGACTGGGACCGCACCATGGGGAAGGACTCCGCGGCGGCGGCCTACTTCGCCGCGGTCTGGCGGAACCTGCTCGCGGCGACCTTCCAGGACGAGCTGCCCGAGAGCATGTGGCCGGAAGGCGGGGACCGCTGGCTCGCCGTCGTGCAGGGCATGCTCGACGACGAGGACAACGCCTTCTGGGACGACAAGACGACGATCTCCGTGCGGGAGAGCCGCGACGAGATCCTCACCCAGGCGCTCAAGAGCGCACGCCAGGACATGACGGTCGAGATCAGCAAGGACCCGGGGGACTGGTCCTGGGGGATGCTGCACCAGCTCGAGCTGGAGCATCCCGTGCTCGGCGGCTCCGACGTCCCGTCGCTGATCCGCACGTTCATGAACCCCGCACCGCGGGGCGTGGCCGGAGGCAGCTCGATCGTGAACGCGACATCCTGGGACGCGGCGTCGGACAGCTTCACGGTGACGTCCGGGCCGTCCATGCGGATGGTCGTGGACATGGCCGATCTGGACGCCTCCACCTGGGTGACCGTGACCGGCGTGTCCGGCCACCCGGCTTCGAGCCACTACGACGACCAGCTCGACGAGTGGGCCGACGGCGAGACCTTCGCCTGGCCGTTCACCCGCGGTGCCGTCGAGGCGGCCATGGAGAACGAGCTGACGCTCACACCGTAGGCAGCCGGGGCGCCCCCGCCGGGGCGGTGACGTCGTTGCGGACGGGCGTCACCGCTCCGCGCCGTCTCCCAGCCAGTGCCACGCCGTCGTGGTCGCCACCGCATGAACCGGCAGGTCGTGCTGTTCGAAGGGCAGGGGACGCTCCGCGGCGTCGTACACCTCCTCGGGGAAGACGATCGCGACCACCTTGGTCCCCGGACGGGCGTGCGCGAGCACGCGGTCGTACCAGCCGCCGCCCTGACCGAGCCGGACGCCGCGCGTGTCGACCGCGAGGGCGGGCGCGACGACGACGTCGGCCAGCTTGAGGGCCTCCTGGCCCAGGGTGGGCCCGCCGGGTTCCGGCGGACGGCCGGGAGCGCGTTCCAGGAGGTCGTCGGGCCCGGTGTAGTCCGCCCAGTCCCGTGCGAGGCCTGACCCGAGCACCGGGAGCAGCACTCGCGCCCCGCGGCCTGCCAGGAGGTCCATGAGCCGGCCGGTCGCGGGTTCGGCGGCGCGCGCCGCATACATGCCGACGACGGCGGCGTCCCTGACCTCCGGGATGGAGGAGACCACGTCCGCGAACGCCGACTCGGCCTGCGCCCTCTGCTTCGGGGTGCGGCCGTTGCGCTGCTTGCGGATGGCGCGGCGGAGTTCCTCCTTGGCGTCCTCTGCTTCCATCCCGGCCTGGACCGGGTACGGCTGTGATGTCGGAATCGGGGCGCCCTTCATGGGCGCTATTGTTCCAGGATTCCCGGATGCCTCCGTGAAACGGGCTTCGGCAGGTCAGCGGCCGCTGGTCGTGGTAGACCCTCTGCAGGCGAGCACGGCGTCCGGTGGCGGGCGCATCTGGGGGTGCAGGTAGGAATGTCGGAGACGACGGGGATCGTCGTGAAGGGATGGACCGTGTCCAAGCCATGGCCCGTGACGCTGCGGGAGGACACCCCGAGCGGCGTGGTGGTGTTGCGCCCCCTGCGGCGACGTGACAGCAAGGTGTGGTCGCAACTGCGCGCCGACAACGCCACCTGGCTCGAGCGGTGGGAGGCGACGTCGCCCCTCACCGGTGAGAACCGGATGACGGCGGCGTCGTTCGGCGAGTACGTGCGTACCCTGTCCAACCAGGCGCGGTCGGGGATCCTGCTGCCGTTCGGGGTGGAGCTGGACGGCGAGCTGGTCGGCCAGCTCACCGTCGCGTCGATCACGTACGGATCGCTGTGCTCGGCGAGCATCGGCTACTGGGTGTCCGAGCACGTGGCCGGCCGGGGCGTGATCCCGACCAGTGTGGCCATGGCGACGGACTACTGCTGGTTCGTGCTGGGGCTGCACCGCATCGAGATCAACATCCGCCCCGAGAACAAGCCCAGCCTGCGGGTCGTGGAGAAGCTCGGGTTCCGGGACGAGGGCGTGCGCGAGCGCTTCCTGCACATCCAGGGGACCTGGCGCGACCACCGCACCTTCGCGCTGACCGCGGAGGAGGTCCCGGGCGGCCTGCTGGCGCGCTGGCAGCAGACCCGGGACGGATAGGCGGGTCCGGCAGGGCCGCTGCGCCGCGGTCGGGTCAGCGCCCGTCGGGCGGTGTCGTCGCCCGTGCGACCACACCGCAGGGGTCGTCGTCCTGCGTGACCCCGCGTGCGGCTCGTTCCAGCAGCTCACGGAAGAGCACCCGGTCCTCGGGCGGGAGGCCGGAGAGGAGGTCCTCCTCCGCGGCCGCGACCCGCACGTCGACGCCGGCCAGGACCTTCCGGCCGTGGGCGGTGGCCACGATGCGGCGCGCCCGGCGGTCCGCCGGGTCCTGCTGCCGTTCGACGAGCCCGCACTCCACGTAGCTGTCGATCAGGTACGTCATGACGGTCCGGTCGATCCCCAGGCGTGCGGCGAGCGCGGCCTGCGTGGGGGGTGAGTCGTGCACGACGACGCGGAGGACCTGATAGCCGCGCATGCCCTGGGGCAGCTCTTCGGTGGCGGCGTCGACGCGCGTGCTCCACTCCCGCAGCAGGGCCACGAGCGACCAGCTCAGACCGAGGCTCGGACCCGCCGCAGCGGCGGCGGGCGCGCCGTCCTGCGCCGCCTGGTGTGCGGGCGTCGGTGTGGGCATGCCGCCATCGTAGCGGAACCTGCGGTCACGAAGATGAGTTGTCCCTGATATCGTCTGTAGCACAGATGATTTCGTCGGCCCGGCAGGGCCGGACACCACCGAGAGAATCGCAGGGCACCCCACATGACGGACTACGGGCACGAACTGCAGTTCGGCACCTTCCTCACCCCGGTCAACGCGGATCCGCAGGTGGCGGTCCGGCTCGCGCAGCTGACCGAACGAGCCGGCCTGGACCTGGCGACCTTCCAGGACCATCCCTACCAACCGGCTTTCCACGACACCTGGACCCTGCTGGCGTGGGTCGCCGCCGCGACGGAGCGGATCACGGTGTCGGGCAACGTGCTCAACCTTCCGCTGCGCCAGCCGGCGGTGCTCGCCCGTGCGGCGGCGAGCCTGGACCTGCTGTCCGGCGGAAGGGTCGCGATGGGCCTCGGCGCCGGTGGCTTCTGGGACGCGATCGAGGCCATGGGAGGTCCGCGCCGCTCCCCACGGGAGGCGGTCGACGCCCTCCAGGAAGCGCTGGAGATCATGCGCGGCGTCTGGGATCCGCAGAACCGTTCCCCGCTGCGCGTGGCGGGCGACCACTACCGCGTGACGGGCGCCAAGCGCGGCCCGGCGCCCGCGCACGACATCCCCGTGTGGCTCGGTGCGTACAAGCCCCGCATGCTGAGGCTCATCGGCCGTGAGGCCGACGGGTGGCTCCCCTCGCTGTCCTACCTCGGGGACGGTGACCTGGCCCGCGGCAACGCCGTCATCGACGAGGCCGCCACCGGGGCGGGACGAGACCCCGCCGAGATCCGCCGCCTGCTCAACCTGGGCGGCACGATCCGGCCCGACGGCGACGGGTTCCTGCGAGGGCCGGTCTCCCAGTGGGTCGAGGAACTGACCCGGCTGGCGCTGGAGGACGGCATCGGCACGTTCATCGTCGCGGCGGACGACCCGGACCTCATCGAGACCCTCGGCGGCGAGATCGCCCCGGCCGTGCGAGAGGCCGTCGCCGCCGCCCGCCGGACGCGGGGAACGACACCGGCCTCCGCGCGGCGCGGCACCAAGGCGCTGGCCGCGCGCCGGGACGGCATCGACTACGCGTCGCTTCCCGTAGGCCTCGCCGAGCACGCCGTCGAGCCCGGCGACCGTGAGTACGAGGCGGTGCGGCACAACTACCTGCGTGCCGGCGAACCCGGCATCGTCCTGCGCCCGCAGGACGCCGGCGAGATCGTCACGGCGCTCGACTGGTCGCGCGAGCAGCAGGTTCCCTTCGCCGTGCGGTCGGCGGGACACGGCATCTCGGGCAGATCCACCAACGACGGCGGCATCGTGCTCGACGTCGGCGCGCTGCGCTCGGTCGAGGTGGTCGACGAGACCACCCGCCGCGTCCGCATCGGCGCCGGTGCCACCTGGGGCGAGGTGGCCGAGGCGCTGACCCCGCGCCGCTGGGCGATCACCTCCGGCGACCACGGGGGAGTCGGCGTCGGCGGTCTCGGCACCGCCGGAGGCATCGGCTTCCTGGGCCGGCTCCAGGGGCTGACCATCGACCGCGTCGTCGCCGCCGAGCTGGTGACGGCGGCAGGGCGGCTGGTTCGCGCGTCCGCCGCCGAGAACCCCGACCTGTACTGGGCGCTGCGGGGAGCCGGGGGCAACCTGGGCGTCGTGACCTGGCTGGAGCTGGAGGCCGGAGTGATCGGCGACGTCGCCTTCTCCCAGATGGTGCTGGACGCGACCGACACCGCGGGGCTGGTCGAGAAGTGGGGGGCCGCCATGGAGGCCGCCCCGCGCGGGCTCACGTCGTTCATGATCCTTGCCCCAGCTCGCCGCGGCCAGGGGCCGATCGCCCAGCTCATGAGCATGTACGCGGCCGACGGCGGTGACGCCGACCCCGAGGACGCCGTCGCGGCCCTGCAGACGCTGGCCGAGGCCGGCCCCCTCCTGGGACATCAGGCGCAGCTCGTGCCGTACTCGGCCGCGGTCTCCCGGCAGCCCCGCCACCACACCGGCGGTGGCAGCCCCGCAGCCCGGTCCGGCCTGCTCACCCACCTGGACCGCGACGCGAGCCGTGCGATCGAGAAGCTGCTCGCCTCCGGCGCGTCGCACTTCACCCAGCTCCGCGCCACGGGCGCGGCCGCGCACGACCTCGCCGCCGACGCCACCGCATACGCCCACCGGCACCAGAACTTCCAGCTCACAGGCCTCTCGTCCACGCAAGCCGTGATCAACGAGGTGTGGGACGCCGAGATCGGACCCGTGCAGGACGGCTCCTACCTGTCCTTCGACACGGACACCCGGCCGGAGAGGCTGGCGGAGGCGTTCCCCGAGCCGACCCTCGCGCGTCTTCGAGAGATCAAGGCCGTCCACGACCCGGAGAACGTCTTCCGGTCCAACTTCCCGATCCCGCCGGCCGACACCCCGAACTCCGCGGCGGGGCAGCGGGCCGCCTGACGCCCGGGACACCTGCCGGCGGCGCATGCCGCGGCCAGGAAATTGCCTGGCCCGACGCGCCGGCGTCGGACATGGTGGAGAGCCCACCGCATCATGACCGATCCGGGACTCATATCGGGCACTCCTGGAGGCCCGGGCGTGTCGCCGGGTGAGAGACCTTGACGACCACCTAACGTCGTGTCGTGGAATCTGCCGCAGGGGTGACAGCCGTCGCGCTGTTCGTCCTGTGGCTGGGGTACTGGGCGCCGCAGCTGATCCGTCACCGCACGGAACTCGCGGAGGCACGGTCCGGCGACCGGTACTCGGTGGGGTTGCGTGTCGTCGCGGTGAGCGGCGGCGCGGTCTTCCGCACGGGGCCGACCGAACAGAGGCGAGGAGAAGCCATGACGACCGGGACAGGTGGTTCGCGCCTGACCGGGGCGCGCCCGGCTCCGCTCGTGCGCGTCCCGGAGGAGGTGGAGAGCCCCGCGCAGCGCCGGGCGCTCGCGGAGCAGCGTGCGCGGCGGGCGGTACGTGCCCGGCGCCGGTTCGTGCTGACCCTGTTCCTCCTGGTCTCCTCCTTCGCCGCATGGGTCGCCGTGGCCGTGGTGCCGCTGCACTGGGGTGTTGCCGCGGCGCCGACCGCGCTCCTGGTCACAGCGCTCGCGCTGGGCAGGCGCGCCGCGATCGGCGCCCGCAGGGCGGAGGAGGCTGTCGAGTCCGCCCGGCGTGCCGCGCGGCAGCGCGCCACCCAGGCGCGTGCGCTGGCCAACGGCGGGCCGTATGCGCCGCGCAACCGGATGCGGGTGGCCGAGCCCGGCCAGGAGGTGGTCCCCGCCGCGAAGAAGAGCCGTGGCGTGCTGGACGAACTCCTGACCGCGCCCGAACCGGAACGCGCGAAGGTCGTGGACGAGACCGGTGCACCGGCCCAGGAGGGCGCGTCCGACGACGCGGAGGGCGCGGAGAGCCCGGGCGTCGGTGGTGGCGCCTGGGATCCCGTTCCGGTGCCGCTGCCCACCTACGTCACCAAGCCGGCCGCACCGCGGCTGACGGCGAGGCCCGCCGCCCGGGGTGCGGACGGCGCGTCGAAGGACGGCGCGTCGAAGGACGGCGCGGGGAAGGACGGTGCCGGGAAAAAGGACGGTGCCGGGAGCGGTGGTGCCGGGAAGGGCAACACCGGGAAGGCGGGCGCGGCCAGAACCGGCACTGCCGGGCACGGCGAGGACCGGTCCGACGACGCCTCGGCGCGGCTGGCGGCGGCCATGAGGGCCTCGGCCGGGAAGCCGATGCGTGACGGGCCCGGCGACCAGCCTGTCGAGCGGGCACGGGCGGGTGCGAGCGGTCCGGGCGGCGAGAGCGCGCCCGGACCGTCGTCGGACACGGCGATGCACCCCGACGAGGAGGAGCTGATGCGTCCGGCTCCGCGTGTACCGGACGAGACGCTCGCCCAGCCGCTGGAGCAGATCCTGGCCCGGCGCCGCGCGGCCGGATGACGGACGACGGAACGGGCTCGCGGGCGGCGCCACCGCCTGCGAGCCCGTTCCGTGTCACCAGGCCCTGATGCGCGCGGTCAGCCGATCGAGGGCTGAGGACCCGCGTTCGCCGACAGGATCGCCGGCACGTCCGCCGCGGGGTCGAGCGTGTAGGTGTAGTAGTCCGACGGCGTGAACGTGGTCCCGCCGGTCTCTGCCCGGCCCGTGGTGTTCACCAGGATGCTGCCGCTCTGGCTGAGGGACGCCGTGTCGGCGTTGCGGTAGAACGGATCGTGCACCGTGTCGTAGTAGCTGTTCTCGATCACGACCCGGGCCGACCCGCGGGACAGGTTGCCGTAGCTCGTGATGTCCTGCAGCAGGTTGTTGTACAGGTGGGCGCGGGCCACGTTGTCGATGCTGGGGTTGCGCTGGTTGGTGTCGCGGATGATGTTGTGGTGGATCGTCATCCGGGCCGTGACGTTGTCCGTCCAGCCGATGCCGAACGCCTTGTTGCCCTCCTCCAGCACGTTCCAGGACACGGTGAGGTTCGTGGTGTCCTTGCGGCTGTCGATCAGGCCGTCGTTCATCCGGGTGATGCGGTTGTGGTCGATCCAGACGTGGTCGGCGGTGTCCAGCTGGATGCCGTCGTAGTCGTAGAGCTTGTCGTCCGGGTCGTCGTCGGCCATCTGCGTGTCGCGGATCGTGAGGTTGCGGAGGATCACGTTGGACGTGCCCTCGCCGAGGAAGAAGCCGCCGCCCACGATCTCGCCGCTGGTGCCGACGCCGACGATCGTCTTGTCGGATCCGACGCGGATCTCGTGGCCGAACGGCTCGACCGAGATCGCGCCCGCGACCCGGATCACGTACGGCTCGGACGCGGTGGCGTAGCGGTCCAGGTCGTCGTACGTGGTGACGGTGACGGTCTGCCCGCCCGCGCCGCCCGTCGTGCCGCCGTCCAGCGCCGCGAACCCGTCGGGCTCCTGCGGCCAGGCCGAGCCCGACCGGTCGATCGGGTCCCAGCCGTCGCCGCCCGCCAGGTACCGCTCCGGCGTGTAGTTCGCGGCCTGGGCCGCGGTGAGCTGCGGGCGGTTCCCGTTCACCGTGGCTCCGGGGCCGGTGTTCGCGTACTCGAAGTAGCGGGCGTCCTGCCACGTGGCGTCACCCATGTCGGTCCACGGCTGGGCGGTCTCGATGGTCGCCGACAGCTCCGACTCCCGGTACACCACCTGCGCGCCCTGCCGCCAGGGACGGCCCAGCTGCGTGCTGTCGTCGGTGGCGCCCGAGATCCGGGACCTGTAGAAGAGGAACCCGTACGGGTTCTCGGCCGGCGTGCTCGCCGCCGTGATCGGGCCGCCGGTGGAGCGCTTCTCGTAGATGGAGCAACGGTGGAAGACGGCGATCCCGCCGCCGTAGATGAAGTCGACCGTGCCCTCGATGTAGGTGTCGCTCACGTACGCGCGGGCGTTGTTGTTCACCAGGAACGTGTCCTGGTCGCCGAGAAGGCGCAGGTCGTCGAGGACCGCCCGGTCCGCGTTCAGGTACAGGGCCAGGGCCTGTGACCGGCCGTTCGCGGCCTCGTCGTAGTCGTTCTCGATCGTCAGGTTGTCGGCGAAGAAGTCGTGCCCCTCGACGACGACGGTCGCGCTGCCCCGGTGGCTGCCCGCCTGCCCGGCGCTGACGTTGCCGACGATGACGGTGTCCTCGGAGCCGCCGCCGATCAGGGAGATGTACGGCTTGTTCGACGGCACCGTCACCTTCTCGCGGTACGTGCCGGGCTTGATCGTGATCGTGACCGCCTCCGTGTTGCCCGACGGGACGGCGTCCACCGCCGCCTGGACCGTGGTGTAGGTGCCCGTGCCGTCGGAGGCGACCGTGTAGTCGCCGCCGTCGCTGCTGCCGACGCGGTCGAGGCTCCACCTCTTGTCGTCGGCCGTGGTGCATTGGCCCTGGACGGTCCGTGCGCCCGACGACGTCGAGCCGTCCTGCACCGTCAGGCACAGGCCGCTGTTCACGTTGACGACCTGGTAGGCACCTCCTGCGGCCGGTGACAGCGTCCAGTGCTGCCAGGCCGAGCCCTTGCAGGGCCACTGCAGCACCTCGGCGCCGATCGCCGTCGACCCGCCCGTCACGTCGAGGCAGAGCTCGTTGCCGGCGTTGACGATCTCGAAGGCGCCGGACCCGGCGTCCACCAGGCGGAACTGTTCCCACGAGGCGCCGTCGGTGCAGCCCCACTGCTGGAGCACGGTGCCGGGCTCGTCCGAGGCGCCGGGCACGTCGAGGCACATGCCGGTGTGGCCGGCGGTGAGGGTGTAGGTGTCACCCGCAGTGGGGGTGTCGGCCCGGGCGGTGGGGATCGCGGTGATCGAGAGCGTGGCGGCCAGTACTGCCACGACGGTGAGGGTCGCGGCGAGGCCGCCGCGTGGTCGATGGGTCACGATCGGTCCAACTCCTTCGTCGGATACGGCGCGCGGAGTGGTGCTGGCCTGCGGAGAGGCCTGCGCGATGCGATCTGCAACGTAGTAAATCGGGTGTTGGGTGGCAAGCGCGTCATGATGACCTAAACGGTCAAGCCGGACCGGTCGGCGGGCGGCGCTCGCGTGCCGGGAGCCGTGGATTAGGGGCCGACAGGCCCGTGGCCTGGCGTTGTGTGGCGTGCGCCACCCGCTTTGATTTGCGGAGCCAGGCAGGTGCAGTGCTAATCTGTTCCAGCACTCGGGGCTATGGCGCAGTTGGTAGCGCGTCTCGTTCGCAATGAGAAGGTCGGGGGTTCGAATCCCCCTAGCTCCACCCGGTGAAAGGCCGCTGATCCGCAGATCAGCGGCCTTTTTCGTTCCCTGACGGGAGCTCGCGAGGCATCGGACATTTAGGGACGATGCGATGACGATGACACGGTTCGTGACACGGTTGGGGCACCGACCGTTGGGGGTTAGCGGCCAAAATGTGTGTCTGTCTCGGGCGTGTCGTGGGTCATCTGGGGCGTCCGGCCCAGCCTTTGCGGGTCCAGAGTCCTTCTTCGGGGGTCGCGGTCGTGTCGTAGCCGGCCGGGCTGA
>NZ_JABBYC010000057.1 GCF_016742955.1 Myceligenerans indicum
AGATGTGTATAAGAGACAGGGGTGCGGGAGGGGGAGTCTGCTCCGCCCTTTTCTTTCCACCTGACCCTCTGTATCGTCTTGCAACGGGTTCTGAAAAACCTTGCAGCAAAGTTGCTGCACACTCAGTCAGTACAACCTCCAGGAGACGCAATGACGCGCCGAACACCGTTGTTCGCCCTGTTCACAGCCTTGGCGGCAGCCCTCATGACTGTCGCCATGCTCGGCCTCGCCACCGCCACGTCGAAGGACGCCGCCGCCAGCACGCCCCCGCGCGACGGCAAGGACGTCATCCTCAACCTCTTCCAGTGGACCTGGGACTCCGTGGCCTCGGAGTGCACGAGCACCATCGGCCCGGCGGGATTCGCCTACGTCCAGGTATCTCCGCCGAACGAGCACGTCACCGGAACCCAGTGGTGGACCTCCTACCAGCCCGTGTCGTACCAGATCGAGTCCAAGCTCGGCACGCGCGCCGAGTTTGCCGCGATGGTCAACGCCTGCCACTCGGCCGGCGTCGGCGTCATCGCGGACGCCGTCGTCAACCACATGGCCGCGGACTCCGGATCCGGCGTCGCGGGCAGCACCTACGGCCAGGACTACTTCCCCGGCATCTACGGCAGCAACGACTTCAACGACTGCGAGACGAACA
This sequence comes from Myceligenerans indicum, assembly GCF_016742955.1. GTDB lineage: Bacteria > Actinomycetota > Actinomycetes > Actinomycetales > Cellulomonadaceae > Myceligenerans > Myceligenerans indicum. The sequence goes on from NZ_JABBYC010000057.1 coordinate 647, forward strand.
TCAGCAACTACGGCGACCGGTGGGAGGTGCAGAACTGCCGCCTGGTCAGCCTGCAGGACCTGCGTACCGGTTCCGACTACGTGCGCGGCCGGCTCGCGGACTACTTCGACGACCTGACGTCGCTCGGCGTCGACGGGTTCCGCATCGACGCGGCCAAGCACATCCCGGCGACGGACCTCGCCGCCATCAAGGCGCAGACGTCGGGCGCGTTCTGGGTCCAGGAGGTCATCGGGTCTGCCGGTGAGCCGATCCAGCCCTCGGAGTACACGGGCACCGGCGACGTGCACGAGTTCGACTACGGCCGCCAGCTCAAGGGCGACTTCGACGGTCAGATCAAGAACCTGCGCTACATCGGCGACAACAAGCTGCCCGACGGCGTCGCGAGCGTGTTCGTGGACAACCACGACACCGAGCGCAACGGCGAGACGATGAACTACAAGTGGGGCGCCAAGTACGTCCTGGCCAACACGTTCATGTTGTCCTGGCCGTATGGCTCGCCCACGGTCTTCTCGGGCTACGAGTTCTCCGACAACGACGCCGGCGTGCCCGGATCCACCAGCACCACCGTGCCCGACGCCGACTGCAACGGCGTGTTCACCTGCACCCAGCGCTGGACCGAGATCCAGGGCATGGTCGGCTTCCACAACGAGGTCGCCGGCACCGCCGTGACGAACTGGTGGGACGACGGCAACAACAACATCGGCTACGGCCGCGGCCAGAGCGGCTACGTCGCCATCAACAACACCGGATCGTCGGTGACACGCACCTACCAGACCTCGCTCCCGGCGGGCACCTACTGCGACGTCGTCGCCGCCTCCGACTGCTCGGTCACACTCACGGTGAACGGCTCCGGCCAGCTCAACGCGACCCTCCCCGCGTACGGCGCAGTGGCCGTGCACGTCGGCGCGACGTCGGGCGGTTCGCCGACGACGCCGCCGCAGACGGGCGACGTCTCGGTAGCGGTGTACGCCGAGACGGTGTGGGGCCAGAACATCTACCTGGTCGGCAACCAGCCCGAGCTCGGGTCGTGGACGCCGGCGAACGGGGTGGCGCTGTCGTCGGCGTCGTACCCGACCTGGACCGGCACCGTCGACCTCCCGGCCGGAACCACCTTCGAGTACAAGTACGTGAAGATCGACGGGAGCGGCAACGTCACCTGGGAGAGCGGCGGGAACCGCACCGCCACGGTGGGCGCGGACGGCTCGCTCGATCTCAACGACACCTGGAAGTAGAGGCAGGACGGTGGGCGGGTCCACCCGGCGGGCCCGCCCGCACACACCCGGCTCGTGTGGTCGGGGGTTTGACGCGTGGTCGGTCAAGTGATTGACCGACCACGCGCCAAACCCCCGACCACGCGCCAAACCCCCGACCACGCGGAGTCATGTTCACGCGGAGTCATGTTCACGTGGGGGTACCGACCACGCGCCGAGTCCGGACCAGGTGCTCCCGACGGGACCAGCCGGCGGAGGGGCGCGGTGTCACGAACGAGGGTCAGTCGGGCGTGCCTGCCGGACCTGTCGCCTCGACGGCCTCCTGCAAGGCACGCCGCAGCTCGCGCGCCACCGAGCCCGCCGGGTGCTCGATCAGTCGCAGGTCACCGCCGTCGTCGTGCACGTCGAACAGGCGGCCGTCGACCACCCACCACTGCCTGCTGCGCACCATGACCGGCGTGCTGCTGCCACGCCAGGCCTCGACCTGTACGTGGACGGTGCACTCCTCACGGCCCAGCAGTTCCCACATCGCCTCGGGTGCCAGGGCGTTCGGTCGAGCGCCTGCCGGCACCGTGCTGTCCGCCGGCACCGTGCTGTCCGCCAGAACTGTGCTGTCTGCCGGCACTGCGCCCATCACCGGCACTGCGCCCATCGCCAGCTCGGCGCCTTCCGCCGGCTCGGCGTCTTCGGCCAGTTCGGTGCCGCCTCTCGGCTTCGCCCCGTCCGCCAGGTCCGCGCTGCCTCCCAGCTCCGCGGTCGCGGCCAACCCGCCGCCTGGCGGCTCCGCGCCCTCGGCCGGAGCTCGCAGCGGTTCGAGGTCCGGCAGGTCCGGGGCGAGCGACTGCCACACCCGATCGGTGCTCGTGAACGTGACTCTCGCGCCGGGCTCGGCCCGGGTCTCGCCGTCGACCTCCACGATCCGGTGCGTCACGACCGCGCTCCGCCCGTTGGCGGCCGTCACGCGCGATCGCATGCCCTTCCCACCCGCCGTCGTCGCCAGCACTGCTGTCACGGGCGCGATCAGCTGATCGGCGAGGAGGCCGACGTCGCCGTCGGTCGCGCCGGTGCGTGCGGCACGCAGCAGCCGCCGCCACTCCTCGGTGTCGATCGGGACAGGCGCAGGGCCGGAGCCGGGCTCCGAACCGAGCGTCGGAACGGGCATCAGCGGCTCCTCTCGCCGGGCTGGGTCATCCCGAGGAACGTACCCAGCCACCAGGGAGAACGCGACGGGGAGAGCTACCCATTGCGCCCGACGACCGCCCACTCGTGCGTTCGTCCCCTCACCACGGCGATGGGCGGCTGCGTGCTGTCGACAGCGGGCGCGCCGAACGGTGACGCGCGGTCCCGCAGGGTGAACGGGCGGGCGGCAGCACCTCGTCGGCGTGCTGTCCGCGGCGGGTGTGCTGGAACGGTGACGCGGGTCCCGCAGGCTGACCAACCGGCGGCGGCGCCCCGTCTGCGCACTGTCGGCGGCAGGTACGCCGGAACGGCGGCCCGAAGCCCGTGGGAGGACCGACGGGCGGCGACGCCGCAGCGCCACCGCCCGTTGACGCGGTCCGGAGTTCCCGGCCCGACGCAGTGTTCAGGTGCCGGACTCCCGGCCTGACGCTGCGCTCAGCCGCGAATCCAGACGGTCGTGTCCGTCGGCAGCGCGATGCCCTCTGCCGACTCCGTCAGAGGCCCTGACGCGATGAGCACCTCGGCTCCCTCGGGCAGGACCACCGGAGCGGCCCCGAGGTTCGACAGGACGATCACGTCGGCCACTCGCAGCGCCACCACGTCCGCAGCGTCTGCGTACCCGGCCACCCAGGTCAGTCCGCCCTGGCCCAGGCGCTCGGCCCGGCGCAGGCCGAGCGCGCCGCGGTACAGCTCGAACGTCGAGCCGTCGACGCCGTACTGCTGGTCCGCGGCCAGGGCGCGGTAGGACTCCGGCTGGGGGAGCCACGTCGCGTCCGAGGGCCCGAAGCCCAGACCCGGCCGGTCGGCCTCCCACGGCAGCGGGATGCGGCAGCCGTCCCGGCCGACCTCGGCACCGTGGGTGCGGAAGAACGCCGGGTCCTGGCGGACGTCGTCGGGCAGCGTGGTGTGGTCGGGCAGGCCGAGCTCCTCGCCCTGGTAGAGGTAGGCGGAGCCGGGCAGGCTCAGCATGAGCAGCGTCGCGGCGCGGGCGCGGCGCAGGCCGAGCTCGGCGTCGGGCTGGACGTCCGCCGGGCCGATGCCGTTCATCGGGCCGTCGGCCGTCTCGTCCAGGCCGAGACGGGAGGCGTGCCGCACGACGTCGTGGTTCGACAGCACCCAGGTGGTGGGGGCGCCGACGGCGTCCATGGTCTCCAGCGACTCGGTGACCACGTCGCGGAGCTTGCCCGCGTTCCACTTGGTGACAAGGAACGCGAAGTTGAACGCCTGCTGCATCTCGTCCTCGCGCACGTACCGCGCGAGGCGTGACATGGGGCTGACCCAGGCCTCGGCCACGAGGCAGCGGTCGCCGTCGTACTCGTCGAGCACCTTGTGCCACGCGCGGTAGATCTCGTGCACGCCGTCCTGGTCGAACATGGGGCCCTCGTTCGAGCCGCCGTTCGCGCCGTCGGAGCCCTCGACCATGGCGACCTTTCCGTCCCAGTCGGGCAGGCCGGTCTCCTTGATCATGCCGTGCGCCACGTCGACCCGGAAGCCGTCCACGCCCCGGTCCAGCCAGAAGCGCAGCACGTCCTCGAACTCGGCGCGGACCTCCGCGTTGTCCCAGTTCAGGTCCGGCTGGGAGGAGTCGAACAGGTGCAGGTACCACTGCGGACCCGCCGGGCCGTCGTCCTCGCGGGGCGCGAGCCGGGTCCATGCGGGGCCGCCGAAGATCGACTGCCAGTTGTTGGGCGGCTCGGCGCCGTCGGCTCCCTTCCCGTCGCGGAACATGTAGCGGTCGCGCGCGAGGGAACCGGGCGCGGCGGCCAGCGCCTCCTGGAACCAGACGTGCTGGTCGGAGCTGTGGTTCGGGACCAGGTCGACGATGACGCGCAGGCCGAGCTCGTGCGCGCGGGCACGCATCGCGTCGAAGTCGTCGAGGGTGCCGAAACGCGGGTCGACCTGCCGGTAGTCGGTGACGTCGTACCCGGCGTCCTTCTGCGGGGAGCGGTAGAACGGGCTGAGCCAGACGGCGTCGACCCCGAGCTTCGCCAGGTGGTCGAGCCGGGACGTGATGCCGGGCAGATCACCCATCCCGTCGCCGTTCCCGTCGGCGAACGAGCGCGGGTACACCTGGTAGATGACGGCGTCGCGCCACCACTCGGTACCCGGCGCGGGGGCGTGGATCTGGTCGCCGCCGGTCAGGGGCACGGCGGGGCGTTCGGTGCGAGTCATCGATGAATCGTCCTCGGGAAGTCGGAAGTGTCGTCTGGGGTCTGCGCGCACCGGTCTGGGCACCGTGCGCCTGCAAGATTGTTGCAGAACGTTGCAGGGAGCGTACAGCCCGATCGCGATCCGTGGCAGTGATCTCCACGACGTGGATGGCGAGCGGGTGCGTCCTTGCCGAGCAGCCGGTTGGGTCGTTTCAACGACTGTGAGACGCGGCACAAGCGAATGTTCGGCGGTGTGGGGGTGTGGCTGGGAGTTTGTTCGCCGGCGTCGGGCGGAACCCGGCGTCCGCTCGACGTCAACGGATCGAGCTCGGAGGTGGGTCGGGGCGCCGACGGGGCCGGTGCCTCAGGGAGTGGGCGCCGCCCCGGTGGAGCCGCGCACCACGAGCTCGGGCGTGAAGAGCAGCTCCGTGCGCGGCGCGCGCTCCCCGTGGATCTCCGTGAGCAGGGCCGACACCGCGGCGCGAGCCATGTCGGTCACGGGCTGGCGCACCGTGGTCAGCGGCGGGTCGGTGAAGGCCACGAGCGGGGAGTCGTCGTACCCGACCACGGACACGTCCTCGGGTACGGACAGCCCGCGCTGCCGGACGGCGCGGATCGCGCCGAGGGCCATCAGGTCCGAACCGGTCACGATCCCTGTGTGACCAGCGGCGATGAGCTCGCTCGTGGCCGCTTGCCCGCCTTCCAGCGTGTACAGGGTGCCGACGATGTGCTTCTCCTTGGCCTCCTCGACGCTGTCGGCCAGCCCATGGGTGACCAGTTCGGTGCAGAAGGCGTCGATCTTGCGCCGCGCGGGCACGAACCGGTCGGGACCGATCGCCAGGCCGATCCTGCGATGCCCGAGCGAGACCAGGTGGCGTACGGACAGTTCGATGCTGGCGGCGTCGTCGGGAGAGACGAACGGCGCGTCGATGCCTTCGGCGTACCCGTTGACCAGGACGATCGGCATTCCGCGGCCACGCAGCCGCTGGTACCGCTCCCGCGAGGCGCGCATGTCGGCGTGCTTGCCCGAGGCGAACACGATCCCGTCCACGGAGTGGTCGAGCAGCGTCTCGACGTACTCGTCCTCGGTGGTGCCGCCGGGCGACTGGGTGCACAGCAGCGGCGTGTAGCCGTGCTCGTTCAGCTGCGACTCGATCGCCTGTGCGAATGCGGGGAACACCGGGTTCGACAGCTCCGGCACCACCAGGCCGACAAGCCCCGCCGGGCGGGCGCGCAGGGCCGCCGGGCGCTCGTAGCCGAGCACGTCGAGGGCGGTCAGGACGGCCTGGCGGGTCTGGCCGGCGACTCCCGGCTTGCCGTTCAGTACGCGGGAGACCGTCGCCGTGGACACGCCGGCCTGGGCAGCGAGATCGGAGAGTCGGGTGCGCACGAGAGGAAGCCTAGGTGACATCGCGCGTGTCGTCGTACTTCGCGTTCGCATCGTGTCACCGTTTCGTCGTCGAACTCGTCCGGGATGTCGCCGTCGTGCCGCAAGGCGGCCGTTGCGCGCTCGCTCGGTGAGGCCGCGACCAGCGCGCCCGCACTCCGATGCTGAAACTTTATCGCAAGAACTTGCACAACGCCTTGCAACGCCTCTACGGTCAGGCCCATCGGATCGAGGGCATACGGCCTCGCGATGGCCGGTGAGACCGGCGCAGACGCGCAGGCACCACGCCGTCGGACAAGAACCAGGTCCGCGACCACGCCGGTCGTGACCGTGAACCTACTGGGAGTACCGATGCGACGGAGCATCCTGACGGCGGCGACCGCCGTCACGGCAACGCTTGCGCTGGCCGCCTGCTCGGGCGGCGAGGAGCCCGCAGCCGAGGAGTCGGCCGCGCCTGAGCTGGAAGGCAGTCTGACGGTGTGGGTCGACGAGACCCGGATCGACATCTTCACCGAGCTCGCCGAGGAGTACTCGGCCGAGCGCGGCATCGACATGGAGGTCGTGCAGAAGGCCTCGGGCGACATCCGCCAGGAGTTCGTCCAGCAGGTTCCGACCGGCAAGGGCCCGGACATCGTCGTCGGCGCCCACGACTGGACCGGTGAGTTCGTCACCAACGGCGTGGTCCAGCCCATCGAGCTCGGGGACAAGGCGTCGGGCTTCTCCGACGTGTCCCTCGCCGCGTTCACCTACGACGGCGCCGTCTACGGCGTTCCGTACGCGGTGGAGAACATCGCGCTGGTCCGCAACGACGACCTCGTGTCGGACACCCCTGACACCTTCGACGACCTGGTCGCGCAGAACGACGACACCGGCGCCGACTACCCGGTCATCATCCAGCAGGGTGACGAGGGCGACGCCTACCACCTCTACCCGCTGCAGACCTCGTTCGGCGCCCCGGTCTTCGAGCAGAACGCCGACGGCTCCTACAGCCCCGACCTCGCTCTCGGCGGCGACGCCGGTGACGCGTTCGCCGACTACCTCGGCAAGCTCGGCGACGAGGGCGTCCTCGACCCCGCGATCGACGGTGAGAAGGCCAAGCAGCTCTTCCTCGACGGCAAGACCCCGTACATGGTGACCGGCCCCTGGTACGCCTCCGAGTTCACCGGCGCGGGCATGAACATCTCCGTGCTGCCCGTCCCGAGCGCCGGTGGCGAGCCCGCCGAGCCGTTCGTCGGTGTTCAGGGTGCCTTCGTCAGCGCCAAGAGCGAGAACGCGCTGGTCGCCAACGACTTCGTGACCAACTTCCTGGGCTCCACCGACGTGCAGCTCCGCCTTGCCGAGGCCGGTGGCCGCGCCCCCGCCTCGATCGAGGCCGCCGGCCAGGTCGACGACGCCATCATGCAGCAGTTCTCCGACGCCGCCGGTTCCGCGCCGATGCCGTCCATCCCCGAGATGGGCTCGGTGTGGCAGTTCTGGGGCGTGACCGAGGTCGAGCTCATCCAGGGCAAGGCCAAGGACCCGGCCAAGGCCTGGAACACGATGGTCGGCAACATTCAGGACGCCATCGCCGGCTGACGCTGATCGCGACAACGAGACGTGAGCGGTAGCGCTCGTCGCGGCCTCCATGGCCGGGCGGGCGCTGCCACGCGACAGACGGAGAGGCGACGATGACCGACGTGTCACTCGCAAGCCCGCCCCGTGCGGACGGCAAGCGGGGAAGCGACTCCCATGCCCGTCGTACCGGACCGGGCTGGTACGTGAAGATCGTGCTCATGGCGGCGGTGAACGCGCTGGGCCTGTACGGGGTCTGGACCGCCGTCGTGGTGGGTTCCTGGGGTGTGGCCGTGTTCCTGGCACTGGCCGTGGCGGCCGCGGACTGGGTGTACTTCTCCCGCCGGATGCTCCCGGCGAAGTACCTGTACCCAGGGCTGGTGCTGCTGCTGGCCTTCCAGCTGTTCGTGATGCTGTACACGGCGTACGTGGCTTTCACCAACTACGGGGACGGCCACAACTCCACCAAGGCGGACGCCGTCGCCGCGATCTCCGCGCAGAACGAGCGGCGTGTGGAGGGGTCGGAGACGTTCCCGCTCACCGTCGTGGAGCGTGACGGGGAGCTGGGGTTCGCGATCCTGCGCGACGGCGAGGTCGCCGTCGGCGACGCGACCGCACCGTTGGCGCCGGCGTCAGGGTCCGACGACGGCACACAGGTGACCGGTGTCGACGGCTGGACCACGCTGGAGTTCGCCGAGCTCATCTCGCGCTCGGCCGAAATCACCGAACTGCGGGTGCCGTTCTCCGACGATCCGGCCGCGGGCGGTCTGCGCACCCAGGACGGTTCTCTCGGGTTCGTGGCCGCGCCGGTCCTCGTGTACGACGCCGCGGCCGACACCTTCACGAACACGAACACCGGCGTGACGTACACGCCGAACGACCACGGCTCGTTCGTCTCCGCGGACGGTGACCAGCTCACACCGGGCTGGCGCGTCGGGGTGGGCCTCGAGAACTTCACGGCGATCTTCACGGAGGACCGGCTGGCCGGCCCGTTCCTCCAGGTGCTGGTGTGGACGTTCGTGTTCGCGGGGCTGTCCGTGATCACCACCTTCGCGCTGGGCCTGTTCCTCGCGATGGTGTTCAACGACCCGCGCGTCAAGGGGCGCAAGATCTACCGGTCGCTGCTGATCCTGCCGTACGCCTTCCCCGCCTTCCTCGCCACGCTCGTGTGGCGCGGGATGCTGAACGAGAAGTTCGGCTGGGTGAACGAGGTGCTGCTCGGCGGGGCGCAGATCCCGTGGCTCACGGATCCGTGGCTCGCCAAGGTGTCCGTCCTGGCCGTGAACCTGTGGCTCGGGTTCCCGTACATGTTCCTCGTGACCACGGGCGCCTTGCAGTCCCTCCCGGGCGACGTGCTCGAGTCGGCCCGGGTGGACGGCGCCAGCCGGTGGCGCGCGATCCGCTCGATCACGCTGCCGCTGCTCATGGTGTCCACCGCACCGCTGCTGATCTCGGCGTTCGCCTTCAACTTCAACAACTTTGCGCTCATCTACATGCTGACCGGCGGTGGGCCGCACTTCGAGGGCGCCCCGGTGCTCGTGGGACACACGGACATCCTCATCTCGATGGTGTACTCCGTGGCGTTCGACTCGGGCGTCAAGCAGTACGGACTCGCCAGCGCGGTGTCGCTGCTGATCTTCGTGATCGTCGGCCTCATCTCCTGGCTCGGCTTCCGCCGCACCCGGACCTTGGAGGAACTGTGAGCGTGCTGACCAAGGCGGCGCCCCGCGAGTCCGCGCCCCGCGAGGACCGGTACACGATCCGGCACGACGCCGGCCCGCGCGGCGTGCGCTGGTGGGCCGAGGTGGGCTGGCGGCACGTGGTGGGGATCGTGATGGTGGTGATCTGCGTGGTCCCGCTGCTGTACGTGATCTCGGCGTCGCTCAACCCGTCGGGGACGTTCACCGGGTCCAACCGTCTCTTCGGCGAGGTGGGCTGGAACAACTACGCCGAGCTGTTCGAGTCGCGCTACTGGCGCTGGTTCCTCAACTCGTTCGTCGTCGCCGTCACCTCCGCGGCCGGCACCGTCCTGATGGGCGGGGCGGCTGCCTATGCGTTCAGCCGGTTCCGGTTCTCCGGACGGCGCGGCGCGCTGACCACCCTTCTGCTGGTGCAGATGTTCCCGCAGATGCTGGCCGTCGTGGCCATCTTCCTGGTGCTGCTCACCATCGGGGACGTGATCCCGATCCTGGGCACCAACTCGACCCTGGCCCTCATCGCGGTGTATCTGGGCGGAGCGCTCGGGGTGAACACGTTCCTCATGTACGGGTTCTTCAACACCGTGCCGCGGGAGATCGACGAGGCAGCGAAGATCGACGGCGCGAGCCACGCCCAGATCTTCTGGACCATCATCCTGCGGCTCGTCTCGCCCATCCTCGCCGTGGTGGGGCTGCTCAGCTTCATCGCGACGTTCGGCGAGTTCATCATCGCCAAGACGGTGCTGCAGAGCCCGGACCGGCTGACACTGGCGGTCGGCCTCTACCAGTGGGCCTCCGACGAGCGCAACGCACCCTGGGGGCTGTTCTCCGCGGGTGCCGTCCTGGCGGCGATCCCCGTGGTGGTGCTGTTCCTGCTGCTGCAGAAGTACATCGTCGGCGGGCTGACGGCGGGCTCGGTCAAGGGCTGACGAGGGCCTCCCGTCGCGCGCGCCCCGGGTGGAGCACACCCGCGACCACGGTGCGGGGAAGGTTGTGGCGGGGGGTCGAGGAGTGGGTCCGCGGCGGAGCTCTCGTGTGGTCGGGGGTTTGGCGTGTGGTCGGTCAATCACTTGACCGACCACACGCCAAACCCCCGACCACACGGCTGTCTCCCGGCCGCGCGACAATCCCGGCCGAGCGGCAATCCCGGCCGAGCGGCAATCCCGGCCGCGCGGCAATCCCGGCCGCGCGGCAATCCCGGCCGCGCGGCAATCCCGAGCGTCTGGCGGCCGTCGAGTGCCAGGTCGCCCTTGAGCGCCCGGCCGCCTCGGGTGTCAGGCGCTCTCGCGGAGGGCGCGGTGCTGCTCCTGGAGTTTGAGCACCTCCGCGTTGGCGGCCTGATAGGTCTCGAAGTCGGAGGGGTCCGTCTGTTGGAGTCTGCGCCGTGCGTCGGCGATCTGCCGGTTCAGGCCCTCCTGGATGCGTCGCCGGACGAGATCGGCGACGAAGCCCGGCAGGCTCGCCTCCTCCACGGGCAGGCTGGCCACGGCGAGCCCCGGAATCAGGTGCGCCACGGAGTCCGGCGCCTGTTCCGTGACCTCGTCGACCCATGCCGCCGCACCGATCGCGCGGCCGGTGATCGCACCACCGGCGGCCACGATCGTGTCGTGGAGCACGCGCCAGGCCGGCGTGAGGAAGGAATCGGCTGCCAGCTCGTCGAACGCCTCGGGCACGTGCTCCGGGTACTGGAGCACCGCGGCCAGCACCAGGTGCTCGGCGCGTGCCACAGGATCCCGCGGGTCCGGGGCCGGGAGGCCGGTGTCCGACGACGGAAGGACGCCGCCCAGGCCGGAGGCGCCGTCACCGTTCGAGGCTCCCGTGTCACCCGGAACCCCAGCGCCACCGGGACCTCCTGCCCCGTTACCAGGACCTCCCGCTCCACCGCCCGGGACGCCACGCAGGCCAGGGCCGCCGCCACGCCCGGCCGCGCCGCCACGCCCGGCCGCGCCACGACCGCCGTCGTTCCCGCGGCCGTCCGGCGTGCCTCGTCGCGACGGGGCGCCCGCCGCCCGCCGGACCTCCTGGCTCACCGTGCGCTCGTCCATGCCGAGCCAGCCGGCCAGCATGCGTGTGTACTCGGGGCGCAGGGCGGTGTCGCGGATCTCGGCGACGCGCGGCGCGGCCTGGCGCAGTGCGCCGACCCGGCCCTCGGCGGTGCCCAGGTCGAAGCCCTTGAGGTCGGTCCGGATGACGAACTCGAACAGCGGTTTACGGCCGTCCACCAGCGCCTTGACGGCCTCCGGTCCTTGGGCGACGCGCAGGTCGCAGGGGTCCATGCCGCCGTCGGCCACTGCGACGAACGTCTGGGCGTAGAACTGCTGGTCCTGGCCGAACGCGCGCTCGGCGGCCTTCTGCCCGGCCTCGTCGCCGTCGAACGTGAAGATGACCTCGCCCCCCAGCGACGCGCCGGATCGTAGCTGCAGGCCGCCGCCTGCCGCCGTGTCGCCCATCAGGCGCCGCACCACGCGTGCGTGCTCCGCGCCGAACGCGGTGCCGCAGGTGGCCACAGCCGTGGTGACCCCGGACAGGTGCGCGGCCATGACGTCGGTGTAGCCCTCGACGACGACCACCTTGCGGTCCTTCGCGATCTCGCGCTTGGCCAGGTCGATCCCGTACAGCACCTGAGACTTCTTGTAGAGCGGCGTCTCGGGGGTGTTCAGGTACTTGGGGCCGTTGTCGTCGTCGAACAGCCTGCGGGCGCCGAACCCGATGACCGCGCCGGTGACGTCGCGGATGGGCCAGATCACGCGGCCGCGGAAGCGGTCGTAGACGCCGCGCTGGCCCTGGCTGACGAGGCCCGCGGTGATCAGCTCGTCCCGCGTGAAGCCCCGCCCTTGCAGGTGCCGGGCCAGGTTCTCCCATCCCTGGGGCGCGAAGCCGACGCCGAAGCGCTCGGCGTCCGCGCGTTCGAAACTGCGCTCGGCAAGCATGCGGCGCGCGGGCGCGGCGGCGGGCGTCATGAGCTGCTCGGCGTAGTACTCCTGGGCGACGCGGTGCGCGTCGAGCAGGCGCTGTCGCTTGCCGGGTTCCTCGCGGGGCCGCGCCGGGCCGCCGTCCTCGTAGCGGAGCTGGACGCCGACCTTCGCCGCGAGGTGCTCCACCGCCTCGGCGAACCCCATGCCGTCCATCTTCATCAGGAAGGTGAAGACGTCGCCGCCCTCGCCGCAGCCGAAGCAGTGGTACCGCCCGACGCTGGGGCGCACGTTGAAGCTGGGGGAGCGTTCGTCGTGGAAGGGGCACAGACCCTTGAGCGAGCCCACGCCTGCGGGCTTGAGCGTGACGTGGGCGGAGATCACCTCGTCGATATGCGCGCGCTCGCGTACCTCGTCCACGTCCTCGCGCCTGATGATCCCTGCCACGCAGGTGAGTCTATGCGGGGCCGAGGGGACGGTGGACATCGTCCACAGGCTCCTCCGGCGCGCGGTCGTCCGGGGCCGACGGCGAGGGCGCCCGTCGCGCCGGACCCCCTCTGCGGTCGCCCCGGGCACGCGCAGGGGTGACGCACCACCGGCCACGTCATACTTTGATTTGTCGGACTACATGTGTTCGATACTCTTTGCCCAGAGTTCTGCCGTGGGCATCCGTGGCCCACGGCTCGTTGCTGGAGAGGGAGAGAATTGTGAAGCTCGGCGGAGGCAATCTCCGGTACCGCAAGCGGCTGTCGCTCGGGCCGTTGAAGTTCAACATCACCCAGAAGGGGCTGTCGTCGATGAGCATCAAGCTCGGCTTCTGGACGTGGAACTCCCGGACGAAGAAGCACTCGATCAACCTCCCCGGCGGCCTGAGCTGGTACAGCAACTCCAAGTGAGTCCCGCGCCCGCGCGACGGGCCGCCGTGCGGGCGCGGGCACTGCGATCACGACAGCCTCGCGCGTGCTCCGGCCGTACGACGCCGCCCGGCGAACGGATCGGCGGCTGCGACCGCGCCGCCTCCGCCGGGGATCAGGCCACGAGTTCCGCGACCGTCCGGTGGTCCTTCGGGAAGAGCGGCCCCACCAGGATCTTGTCGAGGCCCGGCAGCCGCATCGCGCGGAAGCCCCAGCGGCGCAGCAGGAGTTTCGTCGTCGTGGTCGGGACGAACCAGTCGGCCGCCCGGTCCCGGGCGCTCGCCTGGATCCCGCCGGCCGTCGGCCGCCACAGCCGTTCGTAGTCCGCCAGCCCCTCGGCCACGGTGGCGGCGCGGCTCAGCCGCTCGGCGAGGACGTAGGCGCCCGCCACTCCGAGTGAGGCGCCCTGCCCGGCCACCAGCGACACCGCGTGGGCCGCGTCGCCGATCAGCACCACGCGGTCCGTGTGCCAGCGGGGCGTGTCGATCTGCGCGACGAGGTCGTAGTAGATCTCGTCCGACGGCGGACACTGGGCCAGGGCGCGCTCGGCCAGGTCACCCATCCCCTGGTACTCGGACTGCAGCGTCCGGCGCGGATCTGCCGGAAGGCTCAGGTCGGCCGTCCTGTGCACGGCGAAGACGGCGACCTGGTCCTCGCCGATCCCGTAGAGACCGATCTGCCGGTTCAACGTCTCGGTGAGCACGAACTGCTGCCGCACCTGCTGGTGCAGCTCGGGGTCGGTGAAGACGAAGGCACCGGTGTGCATCCCGAGGGGCCGCAGGTCGTCGCGCTCGGGACCGAACACGAGTGACCGGACGCGTGAGTGGATCCCGTCGGCCCCGACCACGAGGTCCGCGTCGGTGACCGTGCCGTCCGACAGTTCGACGGCGTCGTCGTCGATCCGGTCGATCGTGGTGCCGAAGCGCAGCTCGACGTCGTCGGGCAGGGCATCGCGCAGCATCTGTTCGAGGGCAGGCCGCATGATGCTGACGACCTCACCGTCGAGCGCCTTGGTGAACCGTGAGTAGGCCACGCTGACCGTCGTGCGGCCGTGTCCGTCGATGTACCGGAGCTCGTCGACCGGGCTCGCCACCTCCCGCAGCTGTGGCAGCAGCCCCATCGCGGTGATGGCCTGGAACCCCGGGCCGAAGAAGTCGATCATGTAGCCCTGCCCGCGCGGTCGGGGTGCCGAGTCGACGACGAGCACCTCCCACCCGTGGTGGTGGAGCCGGCCGGCCGCAGCCAGCCCGGCGATTCCAGCTCCGCAGACGATTGCCTTCATCCGTTTCTTCCTTCCGGTTCGGCCGGGTCGGGGCTGAGGCCCGTCCCGGCGAGTTGTCGCAGCACGGGCATGATCGTCGCGGCCGAGAGCCCGGGATCCAGGCCCTTGTGCAGCAGGAAGCCGTCGAGCGTGGCCAGGACCACGATCGCCGTCGCCTCGGGGGTGGGGTGCCCGGCCTGTTCCAGGGCCGTGACCAGGCTGCCTCGGAAGCCGAGCATGAGGTCCGCCATCTGCGTGCGCAGCAAGGGATCCCGTGTCGCCGCGAGATACGCCTCGACGAACAGGAGGGAGGCGGGGTCGTCCCCCTCGTACTGGTCGAGGCCGGTCAGCAGTGCCTCGATCCCGTCGGCGGGATCGTCTGCCCGCGCCCACCAGTCGACGGCCTCGTCGAGCATGGCGCGCATCCCCTCGACGGCGGCCTGGCGCAGCAGGGCCTGCAGGGACTCGAAGTGGTAGTGCACCAGGCCCGCGCGCACCCCGGCCCGATCGGCCAGGTTTCGCGTGCTGACCGCGTTCCACCCGATCTCGCTCACGAGCTCACGTGCTGCCGCCAGCAGTTGCGCGCGCACCGCGCGTCCTCGTTCGGCGCTTGTCGTCGGGACCACGTCCGCTCCTTGGGCGATCGACTTGGGCAAGTGCCCAAACTATAGCGACGCCACTGTGCGGTGGGCAAGGGTTCGCCGCGGGCGCGGGCGCGGGCGTGGGCGTGGGCCGCGGGCCGCGGGTCAGGTCACGGCCGGTCCGGCCGGCCGCACCACGAGCGCGCGCGAAAGGGGCCGCGGGGTGAAGCCGTCGCCGAGGCCCGTGTCCGCCTCGTCGACGGGATTCACCCCGCGGCCGTGGTGAGGTTCGTCAGCCGAGCGCGCAGGACGTCCCGTTGAGCGTGGCGGCCGACGCCGCCGCGGGCACGCCGTCGGCGAGGTACCCGAACGTCGCGCTGCCGCCGGCCGGGAGCGATCCGTTCCAGCCGGCGTCGGAGAACGTCACGGTCTCACCCGTCTGCGAGAACTCGCTGTTCCACGACTGCGTCACCGTCCCAACGCCCGGGAGCGTCACTGTCAGGTCCCAGCCGTCGACGGCGTTCTGGCTGGTCAGCTCGACCGCGCCCTGGTAGCCGCCGTCCCAGGAGTTCACCGGCGTGACCGTGACCTCGCAGGCGCCGGGCTCCGGAGAGTCGGTGGGCGTGGGCGTAGGCGTGGGCGTCGGTTCGCCGCCCCCTTCACCGAACACCACGTCCGAGCAGCTGTAGAACGCCTCCGGGCTGTCCGAGCGCTCCCAGATCGAGTAGATGATGTGACGTCCCTGCTTGTCGGGGAGGGTGGCGTCCCAGTAGTACTCCGCGCCTTCGGGGCCGTCCTGCGTCGGTGGGTCGTACGCCACGTCGAACGGCTCCGCCTCCAGGTCGGACCACTTCAGCGGCTGGCCCGGGTCCCATCCGTCCCTGGTGACGTACTGCATGAACTTGCCCGGGTGGTCTGCCCAGGCCGCGTACCGGAACGTGACGCCCTGTCCGGCCTCGACCTGCGTCGCCGGCCAGTCGGTGCCGCCCGGACGCATCCCCGCGAAGTCGTCGCCCGGGCCGCACAGGTTGCCGTCGGGAATGATCTCGCGGTGCCGGTCGCCGGCGTCGGAGATGAGGTTTCCGAACCAGTTGTAGAACGCGTAGTTGCCGTACTGCGCCAGTGCCGCCGCACACTTCGGGTTCTGCGGGTTCAGGCCGCCGCCCTCGCCGTTGTCGATGCCGTCGCGGTAGCAGGCGTACGTCCTGGACTCGGGGAACAAGGGTGTGCCGTGCGCCTGTGCCTCGGGCGGCGCCGGATCGGCCACCACCAGCAGGGCCCCGCACAGCGCGAGCGCCGCGGCCATCACCGCTGCGCGTGCTCGTGTCAGTGTCTTCGCTGTCGCCGTCACTCGTCTCCACTCCTTCGTCGGTACGAGCTGTCGCGTCAGCGTCCGACGACGGCGGTGGGCGGGGGTAGGCGCCGAAGCGTTTAGCGCGCGGCCGGCCGTACGCCGGTGCCTGTGCCTGTGCTGCACCGGCTCGCGGCGTGCTGCCCGCTGCCGTCACGGGCTGCCCAGGGGGCGGCGCCGCGTGCTGCCCGGTCCTGCTCCTGGCGGCTCTACGATCCGGGCTGGCGTGGCCAGTCCTCCGGGAGGATGTCGCGGCCGCCTTCCGGTGCGGCCGCTGCCAGCCGTCCGAGCACCCCGAGGAATCGGGAGACCTCGTCGTCCGGGCCGATGGCGTCCCTCAGGCGGCGGTCGAACTCGATGGCGGAAGTCTTCAGCTCGTCGAAGAGCCGGCCGCCGGCCTCGGTGACCTCGACGTGCTGCACGCGCCGGTTCTCGGGCATCCGGGTGCGGACGATCAGCCCCTTGTCCTCCATGGTGCGGAGGTGGTGGGTGAGGGTGGCCTCGCGGATGCCGACCGCGCTCGCGAGAGCCCTCTGCGTCCCGGGCGTGCTGCTGCTCAGGGCGAGCAGGATGTGCCATACCTGCCAGGACGTGCCGTGCTCGGTGAGCATCGCGTCGAACCCGCGGATCAGGGGTTGCGCGGTCTTCCACAGGGCG
The DNA here is from genome assembly GCF_016742955.1 of Myceligenerans indicum. Lineage (GTDB taxonomy): Bacteria > Actinomycetota > Actinomycetes > Actinomycetales > Cellulomonadaceae > Myceligenerans > Myceligenerans indicum. Next base: position 17,498 of record NZ_JABBYC010000057.1, read on the forward strand.
ACCGCGATCGGCTGCGACCCGCCGGAGCCGCCCGCCGGTGGTTGCTCGGGCGGATGGTCCTCAGGGGCGTTGAGCATGCCCCGAGCGTATCGGCAAAAACCCCTTGCCATCTAATCATTCGAGATCTAAGGTTTCACTCGAACGCTTGTCCCAGACCTGGAGGATCTCGTGCCGACCGTCTCACCGCACCCTTCGCTCTCCGCGCTCGCCGACGCGTTCGGCGACCGCCTGCTCACCTCGGTGTCGCCCGAGCTGCCGGCCCTCGCCGCCACCGTGTTCGACGGCGACCCCCGTGTCCCGGCGGCGCTCGCCCGCCCCCGCACCACCGCCGAGGTGTCCGACGCCGTCCGTGCGGCACGGGACGCGGGCCTGCCGTACACCGTCCGCTCCGGCGGCCACTCCTACGCCCGCAGTTCGGTGCTCGACGGCGGCCTCGTGCTCGACCTGCGCCTCATGGACGGCATCCGTGTCGATCGCGACACCCGGATCGGGCACGCCCAGGGCGGCGCGACCGCCGGGGCGTACACCGGCGCCGCGGGCGAGCACGGCCTGGCCACCGGTTTCGGCGACACCGGATCGGTGGGGATCGCCGGTCTCACGCTCGGCGGCGGGATCGGTTTCCTCAGCCGCCGCGACGGGCTCACGCTGGACAACCTGGCCGGCGCCGAGGTGGTCCTCGGCGACGGCCGGGTCGTCGAGACCGGACCGGACCAGGAGCCGGACCTCTTCTGGGCGCTCCGCGGGGGAGGAGCGGGGCTCGGCGTCGTCACCCGGCTGGACCTGCGGCTCCAGGAGACGCGGGACGTCGTCGGCGGGATGCTCGCCTGGCGGCCCGACCCGCACGTCCTGTCCGACGTCGTGGCTGCGATCGCCGCGGCCCCGGACGACCTGTCGGGCATGGTCAATGTGATGCTCGCGCCGCCCGCGCCGTTCCTGCCCGCCGACCTGCACGGCAAGCCCGTGATCATGGCGTTGGTCTGCTGGTCCGGGGCACCCCGGGACGCCGATGACGTCCTGGCCCCCCTGCGGGCCCATGCGCCTCTCGTCGACCTGGTCGAGGCAAAGCCGTACCCGGCCATGTTCGGCGGCGGCCCCGACACCGCGGGCCTGCGCGGAGCCACCGCCACCGGGTTCACCGACGTCCCCGACGCGGCCGCGGCCGCGGTGATGATCGATGCCGTCCGCACTGCCACCGCACCGCAGGCCCTGGTCAACCTGCGGATCATGGGGGGCGAGATCGCGAGGACCGGTGTGGAGGAGACGGCCTTCGCGCACCGCGACCAGGCCGTCATGACGACGATCGCCGGGATGACGTCCGAGCCGGACCAGGAGGCCGACGTGCGGGCCTGGGTGTCGGAGGCATCCGCACGGATCGCCGTGGACCGCGGCCCCGCCTACGTCAACTTCCTCTCCGGCGCCGCCCCTGCCGACCTCGCACGGGCCTTCCCGGGGAGGACCGGAGAGCGGCTGCGTGCGGTCCACGCGCAGTACGGCTCGGTCGGGGCGAACGCCTGACCTGCGTCCTGACCTCGCCCGTGGCGGGGCGGCCGCGGTCCGTCACACGGGGTGCGAGGAACGGCCCGCGGGAATAGGAGGTGCCCTGGGCAACCTTGTACCGGGAGTGCGCACTCTGAACTCCGGCGGTGTCGAGGCCTTCGCATGACCGCCCCCGCTCCCGCCCAGCCCGTCACCCGCCGCAGCGTCGGCCTGCGCTCGGAGCGAGGTCCCATCCTCGGCTCCCTCATGCTCGCGGCCTCGCTGGTCGCGCTGGACGCCACGATCCTCGCGACCGCCGCCCAGACCATCGCCCACGAACTCGGGGAGTTCGAGCGGCTGCCCTGGGTCTTCTCCGTCTACATGCTGGCGCAGGCGGTGAGCGTCCCCGTGTACGGGCGTCTCGCCGACGTGCTCGGCCGTAAACGCGTCATGCTCGCCGGCATCGGGCTGTTCCTGCTGGGCTCGGTGCTGTGCGGGCTGGCCGGAACCATGACGTGGCTCATCGTGGGACGGGTCGTTCAGGGCCTCGGCGCGGGCGCCGTCGTGCCCATGTCGATGACGATCGTGTCCGACGTCTACACCCTCGCCGAGCGCGCCAAGACCCAGGGATACCTGGCAAGCGTCTGGGCGATGTCCAGCGTCGTCGGTCCCACCCTGGGCGGGGTGTTCTCGCAGTACGCCTCGTGGCGCTGGATCTTCTGGATCAACGTCCCGCTGGCCGTCCTGGCAGCCGGCATGCTGTGGCGCAGCTTCCACGAACCCGAGCGGGAGGGCGCCCGCGAGCCGATCGACTACACGGGCGCGGCCCTCCTCACAGCCGGCAGCACCACCCTGCTGCTCGGCCTGCTGGAGGGCGCCTCCCTGCCGCCGGTGCTGACAGCGGGTCTCTTCGTCCTCGCCGCCGTGCTGCTGGGCGGTTTCGCGTGGTGGGCCCTGCGCACCGCCCACCCGGTGTTCGACCTGCGGGTCCTGCGCCGCAGGGTCATCGGCTCCTCCACGTCCGCCGCCCTGATGGTCGGCGTCATCGTGCTCGGGCTTTCCACCTACATCCCGATCTACGCGCAGGGCGTGCTCGGCGTAGGCCCCCTGATCGCCGGATTCGCCCTCGCCGCGATGATGCTGGGCTGGCCGCTCACCGCCACCTACTCCGGAAGCTTCTACCTCCGGATCGGATTCCGTGCCACCGGCCTGATCGGCTCGGTGCTCGTGCTCGCCGGCTCGGTGCTCGCCGTGTTCCTGCTCGGCGAGAACTCCACCGTCTGGCAGGTCGGCGCCACGACGTTCTTCCTCGGAGCCGGCATGGGACTGACCGCGGTACCCACCCTCATCGCGGCTCAGACCAGCGCCCCGTGGCACGAGCGGGGCGCCGTCACCGGGCTCAACATGTTCTCCCGGTCACTCGGCTCCGCGGTGGGCGTGGCCGTCTTCGGCGCCATCGTCAACGCGCACGCCACCGTGGGCGCGGACGGGACGCCGTCGGGCCCCGGTCTCGCACAGGCGATGCACCTGGTCTTCATCGCCACCGCGGTCTGCGCGGCGCTCATGCTCCTGGCCGTCGCCCTCATGCCCAAGGACCGGCCGGCGTCGCCCGCCCACTGAGCACGCCGGCGGGGCAGCGCGCCGGGACGCCAGGCCCGTCGCTCCGCGCCCGGAACGGCTTGAGGACGATCACCGACGCGTGCGGAGCTGCCCTCCCGCACGGCTAGCCTGGTGGGCGTGAACGAGACCGCCGCCCCCGCCGCATCGGCGTCGTACAGCGAGCACGACGTCGAGCGATGGGTCGCGGAACCGCCCAAGTCCATCACGCGCACCCCCTTCGAACGCGACCGCGCCCGCGTCGTGCACTCCTCCGCCCTGCGCCGTCTCGGCGCCAAGACCCAGGTGCTCGGCGCCGGGCACGACGACTTCGTCCGCACCCGCCTCACCCACTCCCTCGAGGTCGCGCAGGTGGGCCGCGAGACCGGTCGCAGCCTGGGCTGCGACCCCGACGTCGTCGACACCGCCTGCCTCACCCACGACCTGGGCCACCCGCCCTTCGGGCACAACGGGGAGACGGCGCTCGCGGAACTGGCCGGCGGGATCGGGGGCTTCGAGGGGAACGCCCAGACGCTGCGGCTGCTGACCCGTCTGGAGCCGAAGGTCTTCGCCGAGGACGGGCGGCCCGTCGGGCTGAACCTGACGCGCGCCACCCTGGACGCGAGCGTGAAGTATCCGTGGGCGTACGGCACGGGACCCGAACGTCCTGACGGACGGCCGAGCGGCAAGTTCGGCGTCTACCCGGACGACGTCCCCGTGTTCACCTGGCTGCGGGACCACGCGCCGGTCGGGCTCAAGTGCCTGGAGGCGCAGGTCATGGACCTGGCCGACGACATCGCCTACTCGGTGCACGACGTCGAGGACGGCGTGGTGGCGGGCCGGATCGACCTCGATCTCATGGCTCACGCGGAGGAGCGGGCGCGCGTCGCCGAGCACGTACGGAACTGGTACGGGGCGTGGTACTCGGCCGACGCCGTCGACGCGGCGATCGGGCGGCTGCAGGACTATCTGCGCGGCGAGGGGTATCTGCTGCGCGCCTACGACGGGTCGCGACAGTCGCTGGCGTCCCTCAAGGACATGACCAGCCAGCTCATCGGCCGGTTCGTGGGCGCGGCCGTCGCGGCGACCCGGAGCGAGTACGGCGACGGTCCGCTCGCGCGGTACGCGGCCCGGCTCATGGTGCCCGAGGAGACGGAGCACGAGATCCTCGCGCTCAAGGGGATCGCCGTGACCTACGTGATGGCGCCCCGCGGGATGGAGCCGCGCTACGAGCGCGAGCGGGAGATCCTCACCGATCTGGTGCACGCGCTTACCGCGCGCCCCGAGGCGCTGGAGCCGCTGTTCGCGGCCGACTGGAAGGACGCCGCCGACGACGCCGGGCGCCTGCGCGTGGTGATCGACCAGGTGGCCTCCCTGACCGACCTCTCGGCCATGGCGCTGCACGCACGGTTGGCGGGGGGCTGAGAAGGCCCGGCCGAGGTACCCAGGAGGGCTGGCCCGCCCGAGCGGCGCGGGCTCGTCGTCGTCCCGGTCTTTCGCCGTGCCCTGCGCGCCTGTATGGTCATTTTGCCCTGTTCATCCTGGACCTGGAGGTATCATGGCCCGAGTTCTCCGACGCGTGATCAGCCTGGCCGTCACCGCCGCGGCCGCCCTCACCCTCGCCGTCGCCCCGCCGGCCACGGCCGCGACCTACCTCACGCACGCCCAGGCCGCTTCGCAGCTCAGCGCTGCCGGCATCACCTGGTCGTCCAGCGGCAACTGCAGCAACAGGTACAACTCGACCTGCACCTCGTTCGAGCAGGTGCGCCAGACCACGATCGACGGCATCAAGACGCTCAAGTCGGCCAGCGGCTGCGCCATCAACATCACCGGTGGCACCGAGACCGGCCACTCCAGCGGGACCTACAGCCACTGGAACGGCTACAAGCTCGACATCTCGAAGTACAGCTGCGTCGGCAACTACATCACGAGCAACTTCACCTACGTCGGGTACATCTCGGGATGGGGCTACCAGTACCGGGCCGCCTCCGGGAACCTGTATACCGACGAGGGCAACCACTGGGACATCCTCTACTACACCTGTGGCGGGTGCTGAGCCGTTCTCCCGGCGGCGGGTGAACTGCGCCGGAACGCACCGCAGGCCGGAGCCAAAGGGCTCCGGCCTGCGGTTTTGTGGGCTCCCCCGACTGGACTTGAACCAGTGACCTGCCGATTAACAGTCGGACGCTCTGCCAGCTGAGCTACGGGGGATCGTGCCACCTGAGCGGTGTTCCGCCCGGCGACCTGGAAAAGAGTAGCAGGTCCCGTGCGGTGGCCTCGAATCGGATGCGGCCGGTCCGACAGCGACGTCGGTCACACCGGAAGGCCGACGGCGGAGCGGGCGCGGGACTCCGCGGCGTCGACGGCGGCGGCGACCGCCGGATCGCTCAGGTCGAGGTCTGCGCCGCCTACCACCTGGGAGAACAGCTCGCCGTTCGCCCTGCGCCGCACGGCCACGCGGGCGGACCGGCCTCCTGGCAGGTTCACGGGAGCGGAGTGCACCACGGACCACTGCACCCGTTCGCGCAACGCCTGCGGGAAGGATGTGCTCGTGCCGGTCCTGGGCCGCAGCACCAGCGGGGCGCCGCCGTCGACCCACTCGACGGTGATGGTCCCGCTCGCGGGGTCGGCGGCCGCGCGGTCGACGTCGCACCATTCCCGGTCGACCGTGACGTCGCCGCCCGTGGTCACGATGAGTGCGGCCCGGGACGCGAACGCCCAGCCGCCGTCGTCGAGCTCGGTGCGGGCCAGCGGCCGGTCCGCACCGTGCTCGCGGAGTGTGTCGCGGACGGCGGCCGGCAGGTGCGTGAACATCCCCATGGCGACACGCTACTGCGTGGCGGCGGGCAGGCCGGCGGCCGGTGTCGGCGCGCCTTCACCGTCATCGCCCGTACTGTCATCGCCCGCACCGTCGTTGTTCGCGGCGTCGCGTCCGGGATCGTCCGCCCTGCCGGCCGCGACGCCGCCGTCGGTGCCCGGCTGACGCCGCAGACGGCTGAACACGGCCCACGACACCGCGGTGAGCGGGACCGAGATCACCGCACCCAGCAGCCCGGCGAGCACCGTGCCGCAGGTGATGGCGAGCGCCATCGCCACCGGGTGCAGGTTCACCTGCTTGCCGGTGATGAGGGGCTGCAGCACGTTGGCGTCGATCTGGGCGATGACGGTCATCCCGACGGCGACGATGATCGCCGCCGTCGGGTCCCCGGTCGCGAGCGTGACGGCCGCGCTGATGACGATCGCCGCGACGGGACCCACCATCGGCACGAACACCGCCAGGAAGACGACCACGGTGAGCGGCAGGGCGAGCGGGTTGCCCATGACGGTCAGGAAGATCCCCGCCATCGTCGCGTCGGCGAGGGCCACGAACGCGATGCCGCGGGTGTAGCCGGAGAACGTGCGCCAGCCGGTCTCCCCGCCGGCCTCCCAGGTGCGCTGGAGCCGCGCGGGCAGTTGTGCGATGAACCAGCGCCAGATGGAACCGCCGCCGGTGAGGAAGAAGATCGTGAGGAACACCGCCAGCACGACGACGGTGACGCCCGTCGCGGCGAGGTTCGCACCCTGCAGGGCCTGGTCGAGGACCGCGCCGCTGTTCCTCTCGAACCAGGCGCCGCCGTTCACGAGCCAGTCCTCGCTGGTGCCCACGTCGAACGGCAGGGAGGCTGCGAGGGAGTCGAGACCGGTGGTGAGCTGGGCGACGAGGTCCTCGGAGCGGGCGGTGATCGTCGCGACCACGTACGTGGTCAGACTTCCCACGACCGCGAGCAGGGTCAGCAGCGACGCCACCATCGCCAGCGCGCGGGGCAGGGCCCGGTCGTACAGGTTGCCCAGGGGCAGGAGGACGGCGGTCAGCACCAGCGCCAGGTAGACGGCGACGAACACGATCTGCACGAGGCTGATCAGGTAGACCACCAGGGCGATCGCGGCGGCGATGCCGACGAACCGCCAGGCGGCGTCCCCGGTGGCGCGCAGCCAGGTGCGGTCGGTCCTGCCGGCGGTTCCGGGGACGACGCCGGCCGGGGTGTCCCTGGTGCTGCTGCCCGGTCTCTCCGGGCTGGTGCCGGACTCCTCCGAGCCGGTGCTCAGCACGGGTGCCTGGGTGGTCATGGCCGCTCCTGTCCTCGTCGTCGACTCGGCTTGGACGTGCCGCGTTGACGGCGCGCCAAGCACGACGGAGGAAATGTATCGGTTTGCCGGTCTCGGAGACAGGGGCGGTTCTCATGGGTGGTGGGCCCGCGAACGCCTGCAGAACCAGATGCGGTGTTTGGGCCCGGGGCGTAGCCCTGCGAGAGCATCGGTGCCCCGTGTGGTGTGTGGTCTCAGGACATCGGAATGGGGTGTCTCGGGTCATCGGTATAGCGTGTCGCGGGACATGGGAATGGCCGGTGGGCGGATGCTCGCTCATGTCCACCAGGAAGCTCGTGATCGCGGCCGTG
>NZ_JABBYC010000058.1 GCF_016742955.1 Myceligenerans indicum
CGTCAACCCGCCGGGCGCTGCGCAAACGCGGGATCACGTTCACCAGCCCGGAGAAGAAGGACCACACCGCCCACCGGCTGCGCAAGGGCCACCGGGGCGGACGCCCGCCCGTCTTCGACGCCGAGGCTTACAAGGGCCGCAACGTCGTGGAACGCTGCTTCAACCGGCTCAAACAGTTCCGCGCCCTGGCCACCCGCTACACCAAGAGAGCCGCCTACTACCGCACCGAACTCACCCTCGCCGCGATCATCCTCTGGCTCCGCGATTCACCGGACACGGCCTAGGTAGCGCGCGTGCAGCGACAGCTTCAGCCGGGCCTGTGCATCTTGTCGTCCGGGATGTCGTAGAAGATCAGCCCGTGCTTGGCTGCGAGGCGTGCAACCAGCGCGTGCATCTCCTCGGCGCGGGAGTAGGCCATGCACAGGTACATCCAGTCCTGCCCGTATTCGACGGGTGCCGACGACCACGGGCTCTCCTCGAACTTGTCGTCGTCCATGCCTTCGTCATCCGGGTGGGTCGTCGTGATCTCCGCGTGGAACGCAGCGATACGTGGGTCCGAGCACGATAGGTCATCCTCCTCATCCGCCGCCTCGTCCTCAAGAAACTCAAAGATCTCGTCGATACGGTCACGAACGGCCTTGTCATCGCCGTCGATCGCGAAGACAGCCAGGTCGTAGCTCATGGGCGCGAGGGTATTGGCCAAGGCTGACACCCGACCTACGCGAGGAAATCGTGGAAGTCCTTCACCACCGCCGCACAGGCGCCATTCCGGCTCGGATCGCTAGAGCTCACGCCGCCCTACTCTTCTCAGCCTCCGTCCGCTCCTTCTCCACCCGCATCTCCTCTCCCACCGTCGCACTCATCCGCGCCGCCAGGTCGATGTCCCGCGCCATCGTCGCCTTCTGGTACCGCAGGACCACGGCGACGTCGGCATGTCCCCCTCGCCGCATGAACTCGGCGAGCGTGGCCCCCTTCTGAGCGAACCGCGTGAGCCCGGTGTGGCGCAGGTCGTGGAACCGGTAGCCGTCCGGCAGTCCTGCCACCTCCTGCCTGGCCACCGTCCACACCCCGTTCCACCGGGACGCCGACAGATGCTCCCCACCCCGCTCCCGAACGGGCACCACCGGCGCCATCCGCCCCGACCCCACAGGCTCGTCCAGGTGCTCCCGCAGCCGCTCGATCATGAGCGGCGGAACCGACATAGACCGCACCGCGTTGTCCGACTTCGGATCCCCCAGCTTCCCGGTGGTCCCGTTCTTCTGCCGCCGCACGTACAGCGTCGCCGCCGTCCGGTCGGCGTTCCAGACGATGTCCCTGCGCTGCAGCCCCAGCACCTCCCCGTGCCGCAGCTGGCACCACGCCGCGAACAGCACCGCGATGCGCCACGGCTGCGGCACCGCCCGGTACAGCGCATCGACCTGCGCGGGGGTGGCGACGTCGTCCTCCGGCGTGTGCTCGTCGTCGTGCCGCACCGACTTGCGGGCGGGCGTCATCACGTCCGGCATCGTGGCCAGCAGACCGTCCTTGACGGCCGCGCGCAGGATCATCTTGAGGGTGTCCACGACGTCTCCGGCGACCCCGTTGTGCCCCGCACCCGGCTTCAGCACCGACGGCAGCCCGGTGAGATCGGCCGCGAGCGCCCGAACCCTCGCGGTGTCGATGTCGCGAACCTTGACATCGCCGAGCGGTTCGAGGAGGTAGTTGTTGATGCGCCCCCGGTAGGAGGTCACGGTTCCGGGCCGACGGCGTCGGCCTCCCTTGCCGGGCTCGTGCGCGATGCGCTGGAGCCACTGCTCGGCTTAGTCGCGGAACGTGACATCCCGGATCGCGGCGGCCTCAGCCTCGGCACGACGCCGTCGGACGGCTTCGGCGGGCGGTTCCCACCGCCCGGAGGCGATCGTCTCGTGCATCCGGTTCAGCCACGCCCGGGCGTCGGTCTTCGTGAGGAACGTCAGCGGCTTGTCGTCCTCGGTCCGCGCGGGGTACGTCTCTCCGTCCGGCCCCGGGTACCGCGCCTGCCACCGCTTCGAGGGCAGCTTCCGCAGGCTCCCCCATGCCTCGCGGCCCCGCCACTTCGGCGTCGTCACCTGGCTCATCGTCATGTCTCCCTGGTCTCGTGTCGGGTCCGCCGTCGTGCCATCCCCGTGCCATAGGGGGCGGCAATCCGGGACTCCTCACGTCCTCAGGTGTCCACGCGACACCACACGCAAAAGAGGCCCGAACCCGCGGAATTCCGCGGATCCGGGCCTCTGACCAGGCCGACCACCCTCAGGCGGCCAACCCCATCAACTAGAAGTTGATCATGTGCCCCGCCAGCCCGTGAATGGACTCCTGCACGGACTCCGACAGCGTCGGGTGCGTGTGCACGTTCCGCGCCACCTCGTCCGCCGTCAGGTCCCACTTCTGCGCGAGCGTCAGCTCCGGCAGCAGCTCGGACACGTCGGGCCCGATGAGGTGCCCGCCGAGCAGCTCGTTGTACTTGGCGTCGGCCACGAGCTTCACGAACCCGGCGGTGTCGCCGAGCCCGTGTGCCTTGCCGTTGGCCATGGTCGGGAAGGACGCGACCTTGACGTCGTAGCCCTCGTCCTTGGCCTGCTGCTCGGTGAGCCCGAACGACGCCACCTGCGGCGAGCAGAACGTGGCACGCGGCATCATCCGGTAGTCGCCGAGGGTCTGCGTCTCGGCGCCGGCGATGGTCTCGGAGGCGACAACGCCCTGCGCCTCGGCCACGTGGGCGAGCATGAGCTTCGCGGTGACGTCGCCGATGGCGTAGATGTGCGGCACGTTGGTGCGCATGTGGTCGTCGATGTCGATGGCGCCGCGGTCGGTGAGCGCCACGCCGGTGTTCTCCAGGCCGAAGCCCTCGACGTTCGGGGCGAAGCCGACGGCCATGAGCACCTTGTCGACGGTGAGCTCGCCGGGCTTGTCGTCCTTGACGCCCTTGTAGGTGACGTGCACGGACGAGCCGTTGTCCTTGACGGTCTGCACGGCGGTGGAGGTGAGGACCTTCACGCCGAGCTTCTTGTACTGCTTGGCGATCTCCTTGGAGACGTCGGCGTCCTCGTTCGGCAGGGCGCGGTCGAGGAACTCGATGATGGTGACGTCCACGCCGTAGTTCTTCAGGACGTAGCCGAACTCCATGCCGATGGCGCCGGCGCCGACGATGGCGATCGACTTGGGCAGTTCGCGCGTGAGGATCTGCTGCTCGTACGTGACGACGTTGTCGCTGAGCTCGACCCCCGGCAGGAGGCGGACCTGGGAGCCGGTTGCGATGATCACGTTGTCGAACGTGACGCGCTCGCTGCCGCCCTTGTTGAGCGTGACGTCGATGGTGTTCGCGTCCACGAACGAGCCACGGCCGTCGTACTCGGTGATCTTGTTCTTCTTCATGAGGAAGTGGACGCCCTTGACGCGGCCGTCGGCGACGGTGCGCGAGCGGTCCCAGGCCTTGCCGAAGTCGAACGACACGTCGCCCGACATCCCGAACAGGTCCTTGTCATGCGTGAAGATGTGCGCCAGTTCCGCGTTCCGCAGGAGTGCCTTGGAGGGGATGCAGCCCACGTTGAGGCAGACACCACCCCAGTATTTCTCCTCGATGATCGCAACGGACTTGCCGAGCTGCGCCGCACGGATCGCGGCGACGTAGCCGCCAGGGCCAGCTCCGAGGAGAACGACGTCGTAGTGGGAAGCCATGGCCCCCAGCCTATGGCCAGAGCGGCGATGCCGTGGCGTGACGTCCGTCATGAACCACCACCATGGACGACGACGCCACCCGGGCGCGCACGTTCCCTACGCACCCGGCTCAGCCGGTGACCCGGAAGCCCGTCTCCCCGCGCGCCGGAACCTCCGAGACGTCCACGGAGCTCACTCCGGCCGCGACCGGCCCCTCACGCAGGACGGCGACCAGCGCCTCGACAGCGTCCGGTTCGCCCTCGACCTCTGCCTGCACGGTGCCGTCGGGCGCGTTGCGGACGAATCCTGCGACGGGCAGCCGGTGAGCTGCGTGCACGACGGCGGCCCGGAAGCCGACCCCCTGCACCCGGCCGTGCACCGTGACGCGAACCCGTCGGACCATGCCGCCAGGATAGGCGGCTCGCCGCTCACCGGCCGAGATCCACCCGTCCGGCGACCACCCGTCCGGCGACCACCCGTCCGGCGATCACCCGTCCGGCGACCACGCGGCCAGGAGTCACGCTGCCCGGGCAGACCAGGCTGCCGTGACCACGGACCATCCCTGTCCCCTTCCCGCGGCCCTGCGCGAAAAGGGGTGGCATCTGTGTCCGTGGCGCGTCCTATGGTGACCGGATGACATCGGTCCAGCATTTCCAGGTCACCTTCGACTGCGCGGAACCTCAGCGGCTCGCTCGCTTCTGGTGCGAGATCCTGGGGTACGTCGTTCCCCCGCCGCCGGAGGGCTTCGCCTCGTGGGACGACTACGAGGCGTCGCAGCCGGCCGAGGAACGCGACTCCGCGTTCGCCTGCATGGACCCCACGGGCGCGGGCCCGCGGCTGTTCTTCCAGCGTGTCCCCGAGGGCAAGGTCGTCAAGAACCGCGTGCACCTCGACGTGCGCAGAGGTGCCGGGCTCGTGGGCGAGGAGCGTCTGGCGACCCTCCAGGCCGAGGCCGACCGGCTGATGGCGCTCGGCGCGACCCACGTGCTGACGCAGTACGCCGACGAGGAGAACGAGTCGTGCATCACGCTGCAGGACATCGAGGGGAACGAGTTCTGCCTCGACTGACACCCGGGATCACCGCCCCGCCAGGTCGCCTGCCTGGCGGGCGGCACCGGCCCGGCGCGCGGGATCCTCAGGCCACCAGCAGCGTGATCACCGTGATCGCCGGGACCGAGCCGAGGGTCGTGACGAAGATGGCGTCGCGGGCCAGCAGTTCGGCCCGGCCGAACCGTGTGGCGTGCACGAAGATGTTCTGCGCGCTCGGGAGCGCCGCGGTGACGGTGAGGGCGAGCAGGGCGACGTCGTCCACGCCGAGCAGGCGGCCCGCGGCGTAGGCGCCGAGCGGCTGCACGACGAGCTTGAGCAGCGTGACGAAGCCGAGCTCGGCGACCGGGACGCCGCGGCCGGGCAGCGGTCCGAGCCGGAGCGAGATCCCGTAGGCGATGAGCACGCCGGGTACCGCGAGCCCGCCGACGAGTCCCACGGGTTCCATGACGAAGTCCGGCACGCGCAGGCCGGTCAGGGAGATTCCCAGGCCCAGCAGAGTCGCGACGGTCAGCGGGTTGGTGAACGGCAGCCGGGCTGCCCGCCAGAACGCCTCGGTGCGGGTGCGGCGCACGCCCGCGCGGCCGGCGTCGAGCACCATGAGCGCGACCGGCTGCAGCACACCGAGCTGGAGCAGCAGCATCGGGGCGATGAGCGCGGCATCCCCCAGCACGTACGCGGCGACCGGCAGGCCGAGGTTGCCGGCGTTGCAGTAGGCGGAGCACATCGCGCCGATCGCGGTCTCGTCGGCGCGACGCCGCTGCACCAGGGTCGCGACCAGGACGTACGGGATCGCGGCGGCGGCCACGCCCGCGGCCGTCGCGACGAGGTTGCGTGACAGGAACCCGGCGACGTCGGTCTCGGACATCACCACGAACAGCAGGCATGGGCTGGCGACGAAGAACGAGAGCCGTGTCAGCACGGTCTGCGCTCCCTCGTCCAGCAGCTTGACGGCGGCGATCCCGTACCCGACGGCGATCACGGCGGCGATGGTGGTGAACCCGAGCAGCACGTCATGCACCCGGCGAGCGTATTCCGCCGCCCGGCACCACCCCGCACCGTCTCACACAGGATGCGAGACGGGCCCTCACATCACCGGCGGCCCCTGGCGCACCTTCTCCAGCAGCAGTTCCGGTGTCACGGTATCCGGGTCCCACCAGGAGTCGATCCACCAGGTGGCGCCCGCGTCCCGCATGGCGCGTGCCTGCTCGGCGGCCTCGACCGGGTCCTCGGACAGCTTGCCCTGCGCGACGACGTCGAACGGGCGCTGCGGGTCTCGCTCGGCCCAGGCCGGCTGCGAGTGCAGCCACCGTGTGAGACCGGCGACGGAAGCGGGTCCCGGCTCATCCGCCGAGCCGCGGTTCTGGGTGACGATCCCGTCCCAGCGCAGTGTGCGAGCCAGGTTGCGCACGGGAGGCCGGTGCGAGTCCCAGGTGCCGACCGGCCAGACGGGGATCCGTCCGTTCACGGGCCGCTCGGGGAAGACCATCTCGCCTGCCCGCACGTGGGCGCCGTCGAAGGTGAACGGCTCGCCCTTCCACGCCTCGTCCAGGTAGGCGAGGACGTCGTCGAGGAGCCGCGCCCGTTCCTTCAGGTCGGTGGGCTGACCGGGGACGGACGCGAAGCCGCCGTCGTCCAGGACGCCGACGCCGACCGGCAGCACGAGGCGGCCCCCGGAGAGGTGGTCGACGGTCAGGGCGCGCTGGGCGAGCTCCCAGGGCCGGTGCCGCGGCAGGGCGAAGACCATGGCGCCGAGCGTGATCCGGTCGGTGACCGCCGCCGCGGCCGCGAGCACGGAGAACGGGTCCCAGGTGGGTCCGAACGGGCCCAGGCTGATCGCATCCCAGGTGAAGAAGCCGTCCCAGCCGTGCTCCTCGCACTCGCGCGCGAGCGTGACGTGCTGTTCCGGTGTGCCGAAACTCCCGATGAACCCGAACTTCATGCCTCTGCCTCCGCGCCGTCGGACGTGCCCGTGTGTTGGGCCGTCACGCTACGCCGGGACACCGACATCGACATGAGGTGCCGCCGCGGGAGCCGACCACCGGCAGATGCGGCGGACGGCGCCGTCCCCGTTAAGGTTGGACCTCGTGACCAGCCCCGAAGACCTCACCGGCAGCCCGCGTCCCGTCATCGAGATGTGGACCGACGGCGCCTGCAAGGGAAACCCCGGCATCGGCGGCTGGGGTGCGCTCCTGCGTTCGGGCACGCACGAGAAGGAGCTCTTCGGGGGCGATCCGGCCACGACGAACAACCGCATGGAGCTGACCGCCGTCGTGGAGGCGCTGCGGGCCCTGAAGGGGCCGAGTGAGGTGACGATCCACGTCGACTCGGCCTACGTGATGAACGGCATGAAGTCGTGGGTGGCCGGCTGGAAGCGGAACGGCTGGCGCACGGCGTCGAAGCAGCCGGTGAAGAACGTGGACCTGTGGCAGGCGCTCGACGCCGAGGTCGCCCGTCACGAGGTGCGCTGGGTCTGGGTCAAGGGCCACGCGGGGGATCCGGGCAACGAGCGGGCCGACGCCCTGGCGAACCAGGGCGTCGACTCCGTGCGCTGACCGGCGGGCGGCCGGGGCGGGCGCGCCTCAGCTCGCCGGCCGCGCCGGCTCCACCGTCTCCGACGGCCAGTGCTTGGCCGGAAGCGTCTTGGGCCGCCAGTTCGCACGGGTCCCCTCGAACGCCGTGATGTCGTCGGCGTGCTGCAGGGTCAGACCGATGTCGTCCAGCCCCTCCATGAGCCGCCAGCGCGTGTAGTCGTCGAGCTGGAAGGGCACGGTCACGTCGTCGGCCGTGGCGGTGCGCGCCTCCAGGTCGACGGTGACCTCGGTGCCGGGCCTGGTCTCCAGCACCTTCCAGAGGATCTCGATGTCCTCCTGCGCCACGACGCCTGCGAGGAGTCCCTGCTTGCCGGAGTTGCCGCGGAAGATGTCGGCGAACCTGCTGGACAGCACGACGCGGAACCCGTAGTCCTTCAGGGCCCAGACGGCGTGCTCACGCGAGGAGCCGGTGCCGAAGTCGGGGCCGGCCACCAGCACCGAGCCGGCAGCGTAGGCGTCCTGGTTGAGCACGAAGGACGGGTCGCCGCGCCAGGCGGCGAACAGTGCGTCCTCGAAGCCGGTGCGTGTGACCCGCTTGAGGTACACGGCCGGGATGATCTGGTCGGTGTCGACGTTGCCGCGGCGCAGCGGCACGCCGACGCCCGTGTGGGTGGTGAACTTCTCCATGATGGTCTCCAGGAATCCTCGGCGGCTCGTCAGCGCGCGCCGGCCGGCACGGGCATCGGCAGGTCGACGACGGTCTCGGTGATCGGCGGGGCGCCCACGCCGTCCAGCGGCGAGCCGTCGAACGTGGTCAGGTCGATGTCGCCCGCGAGTTCCAGGTCCGCGATCGAGGACAGCGTGCCGCGGATCGCCGTCGCCGCCGCCACGAGCGGCGAGACCAGGTGGGTGCGGCCGCCCTTGCCCTGACGGCCCTCGAAGTTGCGGTTCGACGTCGAGGCCGACCGCTCCCCCGGCGCGAGCTGGTCCGGGTTCATGCCCAGGCACATCGAGCATCCGGCGTTGCGCCACTCGGCGCCGAAGTCCTGGAAGATCTCGTCCAGGCCCTCGGCCTCGGCCTGCAGCCGCACGCGGGCGGAGGCCGGGACCACCAGCACCCGTACGTCGTCGGCCTTCCGGCGGCCCTTGACCACCTTGGCGACGGACCGCAGGTCCTCGATGCGCCCGTTGGTGCAGGAGCCGATGAAGACGGTGTCGACCTTCACGTCGCGCAGCGGCGTGCCGGGCTCCAGGCCCATGTACTCCAGCGACCGCTCGGCCGCGACGCGGGCGGACTCGTCGGCGATGTCTCCGGGCACGGGCACGGAGGCGGAGATCGGCAGGCCCTGGCCCGGGTTGGTGCCCCAGGTGACGAAGGGCTCGAGGTCGGCGGCCTCGAGGACCACCTCGGCGTCGAACTCGGCGTCGTCGTCGGACCGCAGCGTCTTCCAGTACTCGACGGCAGCGTCCCAGTCGGCACCCTCGGGCGCGTGGGGACGGCCCTTGAGGTACTCGAACGTGGTCTCGTCCGGGGCGATCATGCCGGCGCGCGCGCCGGCCTCGATGGACATGTTGCAGATGGTCATCCGCGCTTCCATCGACAGCTTGCGGATCGCCTCGCCGCGGTACTCCAGGACGTAGCCCTGCCCGCCACCGGTGCCGATCTTGGCGATGACGGCCAGGATGATGTCCTTGCTCGTGGTGCCCGGCGGCAGTGCGCCGTTGACGGTGATCGCCATCGTCTTGAACGGCTGCAGCGGCAGCGTCTGCGTGGCGAGCACGTGCTCCACCTCGGAGGTGCCGATGCCGAACGCCAGGCCGCCGAAGGCGCCGTGCGTGGAGGTGTGCGAGTCGCCGCAGACGACGGTCAGGCCCGGCATGGTCAGGCCGAGCTGCGGCCCCACCTGGTGGACGATGCCCTGGTCCGCGTCGCCGAGGCTGTGCAGCCGCACGCCGAACTCACGCGCGTTGGCGCGCAGGGTGTCGATCTGGGTGCGGCTCGTCTTGTCCGCGATGGGACGGTCGATGTCCAGCGTGGGGGTGTTGTGGTCCTCGGTGGCGATGGTGAGGTCCGGGCGGCGCACGGGGCGTCCGGCCAGGCGGAGCCCTTCGAACGCCTGCGGACTGGTCACCTCGTGGACGAGGTGCAGATCGATGTACAGCAGGTCGGGTTCGCCCCCGGTGCCACGTCGCACCAGGTGTGCCTCCCAAACCTTCTCCGCCAGCGTGCCGGCCATTGCGGGTCGCCTCCTCGTCACTTCCAGTGTCGCCCTGTGTCGATGCTCGATCTATGGAACCCGACTTGCCATCTCACGCCCTGAGACGGCAGTATCGAGGTATGGACGATACTAGCGGAGTCGGCGTACTGGACAAGGCCGCGTCCGTCCTCGGAGCACTCGAGGCCGGTCCGGCCACCCTGGCACAGCTCGTGAACTCGACGGGTCTGGCACGGCCGACCGCGCACCGCCTGGCGGTAGCGCTCGAGCATCACCGTATGGTCGCACGGGACATGCAGGGACGCTTCGTACTGGGTCCGCGACTCAACGAGCTCGCCACGGCCGCCGGCGAGGACCGGCTGCTGGCCGCCGCGAACCCGGTGCTCATCGCCCTGCGCGATCACACGGGCGAGAGCGCCCAGCTCTACCGCCGCCAGGCGGACCAGCGGGTCTGCGTCGCCGCGGCGGAGCGCCCCGTGGGACTGCGCGACTCGATCCCCGTGGGCGCCACGCTCACGATGCACGCTGGCTCGGCCGCCCAGATCCTGCTCGCCTGGGAGGAGCCGGACCGGCTGCACCGCGGGCTGCGGGAGGCGGTCTTCACCGCCACGATCCTGTCCGGTGTCCGACGCCGCGGCTGGGCGCAGTCGGTCTCGGAGCGTGAGCTGGGCGTGGCGTCCGTCTCTGCCCCGGTGCGCGGGCCGTCGGGTCGTGTGGTGGCGGCGGTGAGCGTGTCAGGGCCGGTGGAGCGGCTGTCCCGGCAGCCCGGCCGGCTGCACTCCGCGGCTGTGGTGGCCGCGGCGAACAAGCTCACCGAGGTGCTGCACCGCTCGGGCGAGTAGCCGCCTCACGACGACGTCTCGGCAAAGTCTTTACCAAACCTTCGCGCCACGCCGGGGTCGATGACCCTGTGGGCGGCACCCGGAAAGTACGCTTTGACGCGACGTGTGCTACCGGGACGCACGCGCGTCGTCGTCGTGAGGAAGACAGAATGTCGCCGAAACTGAGGCTCGTCCTCATCTGGCTGGCAGTGATCGCTGTCGTGTCCATGATCATCAGCGACCCCAACGGGTCCGCGGACTTCGTCCTGACGATCTGGGACATGATCTGGGGCGCCGTCCTGGCGATCGCCACGTTCTTCGAGGAGCTGTTCACGGGAATCCTGGCCGGGTGACCCCGGCGTGACGGAGACCGAGACCTTCCTCCGCCGCCACAGGGGGCTGCGCAAGTACGTCCTGAGCGGTGAGAAG
This sequence comes from Myceligenerans indicum, assembly GCF_016742955.1. GTDB lineage: Bacteria > Actinomycetota > Actinomycetes > Actinomycetales > Cellulomonadaceae > Myceligenerans > Myceligenerans indicum. The sequence continues at coordinate 10,720 of NZ_JABBYC010000058.1, forward strand.
ATCGTCTTCGCCACGCACCGGCACTGGATCCTGTTGTGGGAGCCGCTGCTGACGACGGCCGGCTCGTTCGTGGCCCTGGTGCTGGCGTTCTTCGCGGCGAGCAGCTCGATGCGGGACGTCCTGGTCTGGCTCTTCTGGGCCTGGACCCTCGTGCTGGGACGTCTCGGCTGGAAGTACCTGGTGTGGCGCCACGAGTGGCTGCTCATGACGAACCTGCGGCTGATGACCGTGTCGGGCTTCGTGGTGCAGTCGGTGGCGACGATGCCCAGGGACAAGGTGACGGACCTCGGCTACAAGCAGGACTTCCTGGGCCAGCTCCTGGGCTACGGCACCTTCCACTTCGAGTCGGCGGGCCAGGAGCAGGCCCTGGGCACGGAACGCCACATCCCGAGCTCGGACGGCCTGTACCGGACGCTCATGACGAACCTGTTCCACCCGGAGGCGGACCCGACGCCGGAGCCGATGCCTCCGTCCATCCTGCCCGCCCGGCAGGACAAACGGGACCAGGACGACGCCGGCCCGTCCACCCCTCGCACCCAGCAGATCCAGATCCGCCCGGTCGACCCGAACGACTGAGTCTCACCGCCCCGGCCGCAGCGTGCCCGACTGCCACCTTCGCCCCCGGGCCGCAGCATGCCCGACCGCCACGAACCCACGCCACCACAGGGGGGGCAAGGGGCGAAGCCCCCTCCAGGGGACAAGGGGCGAAGCCCCACGACGGGGTCCGGGGGCGTGCCCCCGGGGTGGGGCGTGGGGGCTCCGCCCCCACAAAAAACAAAGAGACGGAGCAGGTTCGGCCCGGCCGAACACACTCCGCCTATCCGTCTCGTACCCCCAGCGGGATTTGAACCCGCGTTACCGCCGTGAGAGGGCGGCGTCCTAGGCCGCTAGACGATGGGGGCCTGGAACTGCGACACCGGCCGGAGCCGGTGGAACTGCGTACCCCCAGCGGGATTTGAACCCGCGTTACCGCCGTGAGAGGGCGGCGTCCTAGGCCGCTAGACGATGGGGGCCTGAGACTGCTTCTGAACTGCGCTGGGGTACCAGGACTCGAACCTAGACTAAGTGGACCAGAACCACTCGTGCTGCCAATTACACCATACCCCAAGGGGGTTTCCGCTCCTCCAACGGGAGGGCGTCACCGAGGGAAAACACTACCCGAGAGTCGCCGACCTGCCAAAGCGGATTCGGGTGCGGTGCATCACGCCGGCGCGGATGCCTGTTCCCGGCCCCCGTCGAGCGCGGCCGGCAGCTCCGCGAGTCCCCGGATGACGACGACTCCGGACGCGCGCAGCTCGTCGTGATCCTCGGTCTCGTGGAGGCGCCGGCGTACGCCGTGCCGGGCGAGCCACACGCCGAGCAGGCCGGCGTCCCGTGCCGCGGCGGCGTCGAGGGCGGGCTCGTCGCCGACGTACGCCGTCCGTGCGGGGTCGGTGCCCAGCTTCCGCGCGCCCTCGGCGAACACGCGAGGGTCGGGCTTGCCGAACCCGAGGGTGTCCACGCCGACCAGGACGGGAAGCTCGCCCAGCCCGACCGACGCCAGCTTGCGCTCCTGCAACTCCACGGACGCGTTCGTCACGACGCCGACGCGCAGCCCGGCCTCGCGTGCCGCGGCGAGCGCGGGGGCGGCGTCGTCGAACGGCGTCCAGGAGTCCTCGAACGTGCTCCAGAACAGCTCGTCCCACTCCTCGAAGAGCGCTTCGGTCACGGGCTCCCCGCCGAAGGTCTCGTGCAGCAGCACGGCCCGGTGCCGGCGCTGCGTGAGGTGGTCCGTCTCACCCCGGGTGTACCTGCGGTACCAGCCGCCCGGGTCCGACCGCCAGTGGTGCAGCATCTCGTCGAGCCGCTCCGGCCCGGCGGCCGGCAGGTACCGTTCCCGCACCGCGTCCAGGGCGCGGGCGAACGCCCCGCGGGTGTCGACAAGCGTGTCGTCGACGTCGAACAGGACACCGTCCACCGGTCGCTCCTTCAGTCTCGTGGTCATGCTCATTGTCGTTGGTGTTGTCGTCGGTGTTGTCGTCGGCATGCCCGATTCTCAGGTCAGCCGCTGCGCCCGGCGCCACCGGGCGAAGGCCAGCAGCACGGCACCGGACACGGCCGTGCCGGTCATGCTGAGCACTCCGGACAGCGGGCTGACCTCGCTGACCAGCATCGTCTCGGACATCGTGCCGGTGGCGATCGCCATGCCGAAGGCGAACAGGTTGTTCACCGCGTGCAGCGCGATGGCGCACTCCAGCCCGCCGGTACGCCACACCAGGATGCTCGCCACCACGCCGAAGAAGAACCGGTCGGCGAACAGCCACGGGTTCTGCAGCCCGTGGGCGAGCGCGAACAGCGTCGCCGAGATCAGCATCGGCAGGACGACGGCGAGCCAGGGCGGGCGGCACCACGCCCCGACCACCTGCTGGGTCCAGCCGCGGAAGAAGTACTCCTCGCCGGCCGCCTGCAGGGGCGTGGTCAGCAGGATCACGAGCGCGACGAGCGCCCAGCCCTGTTCGGGGGCGATGACGAGCGGTTCGCCCGACGTCGGCGCGATCCAGTCCAGCACGAACCCGAGCGGCACGAGCACGAGGAGGGACACCCCCGCGGCGCCGAACAGCAGCCCCCAGCGCATCCGGCCGAGCACCGAGGTCACCAGGCCGGGCCGTCCCGTGGCGACCAGGGCCGCCAGCAGCGCGATGGGGATCGGGAGGGCGAGGGAGGTGTTCGTGGCGAGGAGTCCGAGCGGTGTGGTCATCCAGGCGCTGTCCAGGGCGGCGGCCTCGAAGTCGGTCATGAACCTCGTCGGGTCGGCCACGAGGACCGCCGCCAGCTGGGTGAAGACAGACCAGGCGAAGAAGACCCCGGCCCCGCCCAGCATGACGGCGATGGCCGGCAGCGGCCGCCACCAGCGGTACCGCGGACCGCGCCACGCCTGCGGGTAGGACCGGAGCTCCGTCATGCGGCGAGCCGCTCGATCGCCGCGTCCACGCGGGCCAGGGTGCGCTCCCGTCCCAGCAGTTCGAGGGACTCGAACAGGGGCAGCCCGACCCGCCGCCCGGTGACCGCCACGCGCAGCGGCGCCTGCGCCTTGCCGAGCTTGAGACCGTGCTTCTCGCCGACGGTGGTGACCGTCTCCTTCAGCGGCTCGGCCCCCCAGGTCGCGTCGGCGAGTGCCGCCCGCATGTCGGCGAGCAGCGTGGCGGGGTCACCCTTCATGGCCTTCTTCCAGGAGTCCTCGTCGACGGCGGGCTCGTCGAGGAAGAGGAAGTCGACGTTGTCGGTGATGTCGGCCAGCAGGGCGACGCGCGTCTGGGCGAGCGGCGCGACGGCGTCGAACACGTCCTGGTCGAACTGTTCGGGCGTCCAGGGTGCGTGGGGGGCGGTGAGCCAGGGTGCGCAGGCGTCCGCGAACTCGGCGGGCGTGAGCGCCCGGATGTACTCGCCGTTGAAGGCGGTGAGCTTCTTCAGGTCGAAGAAGGCGGACGAGGAGTTGACGTCCTCGATGCGGAAGCGGCGCACGAGCTCGTCGAACGGGAGGATCTCCTCGTCGTTGCCGGGCGCCCAGCCGAGCAGCATGAGGTAGTTGACCATGGCGGCGGGCAGCACGCCGTCGGCGAGGTAGTCCTCCAGGGCGACCTTGTCGCGCCGCTTGGAGAGCTTCTGCCGCTTCTCGTTGACGATGACGGGCAGGTGGGCCCAGACGGGCGGGGTGGCGCCGAGCGCCTCCCACAGGAGCTGCTGCTTGGGGGTGTTGGGCAGGTGCTCCTCGCCACGGATGACGTGGGTGATGTGCTCGTCCAGGTCGTCGACGACGTTCGCGAGGAGGAACACGGGCGACCCGTTGCCGCGCGCGATGACGAAGTCCTCGAGGGTGTCGTTCGGGAAGGCCGGGTTGCCGCGGATCAGGTCGACGACGCGGGTCTCGCCGTCGTCGGGGGTGCGGAACCGCAGCGCGCGCCCCTCGGCGTACTCCAGGCCACGGTCGCGGCAGTGGCCGTCGTAGCCGGTCTGCTGCTTGCCGGTACGGGCGACGACGTCGTCCCGGGTGCAGTCGCAGTAGTAGGCCTTGCCGCCGGCGTACAGGCGGGCGGCCGCGTCCTTCTGGAGGCCGGCGTTCGCGGACTGGTAGTAGGGCCCCTCGAAGGCCGGGTCGTCGGCGGTGATGCCAAGCGACTCCATCGCGGACAGGATGCCGTCCACCCATTCGGGCTGGTTGCGGGAGGCGTCGGTGTCCTCGATGCGCAGCACGAAGACGCCGCCCTGCTGCTTGGCCACGGCCCAGTTGAACAGGGCGGAGCGGGCACCGCCGACGTGGAACATGCCGGTGGGCGACGGGGCAAATCGGACGCGTACGGGGGTCGAGGAGTTCACGCGGACCAGCGTAGTCGGCGTGGCCGACACCGCGGCGCCCGGCCGCCGGTGCGGCGGGCGCCGCGGCGGCGCCGGCGTCTCAGGCGCGCCGCAGCACCGGGTTGGCCAGCACGCCCAGTCCTTCGACCTCGCACTCGACGCGGTCCCCGTGGTCCACGAGCCCGACGCCGGCGGGCGTGCCGGTGAGGATGACGTCGCCCGGCAGCAGCGTCATGGCCTGGGAGATGTAGGAGACCAGGAACGGCACGTCGAACACGAGGTCGCGGGTACGCCCGTCCTGCTTGGGCTCGCCGTTGACGCGGGAGCTCACACCCACGTCCTCAGGGTCGAGGTCCGTGTCGATCCAGGGCCCGAGGGGGCAGGAGCCGTCGAAGCCCTTGGCGCGTGCCCACTGCCCGTCGGTGCGCTGCGCGTCGCGCGCGGTGACGTCGTTGGCGACGGTGTAGCCGAGGACGTACGACGCCGCGTCCTGTTCGGACACCTCCTTGCACACCTTGCCGATGACGACCGCGAGCTCGGCCTCGTAGCTGATCTCGTCGGAGAAGTCGGGCAGCACGATCGGGTCGTCGGGCCCGATGACGGCGGTGTTGGGCTTGAAGAACAGCAGCGGGCTGGCGGGCACCTCGCCGCCCATCTCGGCGGCGTGGGCGGCGTAGTTCTTGCCGACCGCGACGATCTTGGACCGCGGGATCACCGGCGCGAGCAGCCGGACGCCGTCGCCCAGCTCGACGCGCTCGCCCGTCGGCATGGCGGGCATGTACAGCGGGTCGCCGCCGAGCACGGCGAGGTAGGTCCTGTCCCCCTCGGTCTGCACGAGGCCGAACTTCGGGTCGTCTCCGGTGGTGAATCTCGCGATGCGCACGCGAACAATCTACGTGTCCGACGGCGGTCGCGGTGCCGTCGGACACCCGGGACCGGCTATGTCACGTCCCACAGGAGCCGGTAGTACGCGATGCGCTCCGGGTCGGGGTCGACGCCGTACGCCTCGTACACGAGGTGCTCGTAGCCGGGCCCGTAGTTCCACAGGGTGCTCCTGGCAGCGACGGCCAGGTCGGCCCACGGGTCGGCGACGCCGAGCCGGCCGAGGTCCACGTGGGCGGCCCAGGTGCCGTCGTCGTGCAGCAGGGTGTTGGGGGCACCGGCGTCCCCGTGGCACACGACGGGGCCGAGGACGTCGGGCGCGTCGGCGAGGCGTGCGAGCGTGTCGGGATCGGCCTTGGCCGGGATCACTCTCGCCACCCGCTCCTCGATGGACCACGTCCACGGGCAGGAGCTCACCGGCAGGGTGTCGTGGAGGGCTCGGAGGGCGACGCCGAGCGCATGGATGGCGGTGGACGGCTCGGCGATCCAGCGCGGGTCCACGGCGCTGCGGGCCTCGATCGCGGTGGTCACCAGCCATTCGGCCTGGCCGTCCTGCCCGTGGTCGAGCACCTGGGGCACGGGCGTGTATGCCGCGGCCCACCGGAGCCGCTCGGCCTCGTGACCGAGGCCGGCGATCACCCCGGCCTCCGCCGGGAACGGGAGCCACTTGACGTAGCGGGTCCTCTCGCGGCCGGCCGGTTCCCGGGCGGGGGCGCCGTCCTCGCCCGGCATCGGGTCGAGGCGGAACGTCAGGCCCCCGGCGTGGTTGGCCCAGACGGCGACGGGGTGTGCGCGGGCATCGCGCGCCAGGCGGAGGACCTGGTCCGGCACGGTGACGGGCTCGGAAGGGATGGACACGCGTGCAGCGTAGGCAGGGCGGCGGCGAACCGGACAGGGAATTACGCCGGTCGGGGAGTGCGATCCCGTGCCGTTCGGCGGCGCCTCGGCGCCGTTACGCCCGCGCCCGCCGGCGGTACTGCTCGACGACGTCCCACAGGCGGCGGTAGTAGTCGATCCGCTCCGGGTCCGGGTCGATGCCGTACCCCGCGAAGAAGACGTGGGCGAGCCGGGGGTCCTGGAAGCGCCGGGTGACCGAGCGGGACGCGACCGCGAGGTCGCTCCACCGGTCGGCGACCCCGAGTTCGCCGAGGTCGACGTGCGCGGCGAAGGTCCCGTCGTCGTGCAGCAGCGTGTTGGGGACGCACGCGTCGCCGTGGCAGACCACGAGGCGGTCCACGGGCGGCGGCGGGCCGACGGCCGCGCGGGCCTCCCTGGCCAGGGCGGCGGTGCGCGCGGCGGGCGCCCACGTGAACGGGCAGGTGGCCACCGGCGCGGCGTCGTGCAGCCGGCGCAGGCCCGCGCCGATCGCGCGTGCCGCGGCGTGTGGGTCCGCCCGCCACCGCGGGTCGATCGCCGACGTTCCGCGCAGTTCCTCGGTCAGCAGCCAGGCCCCGTCGTCGCCGCGCCCGACGTCGAGCACCCGCGGGACGACGGCGTACCGGCGGACCCAGGCGAGCCGGCCGGCTTCGGCGAACGGGTCCGGGCACGGGGCGCCGGCGGGCACCCACTTGAGGAAGCGGGCCGGACCGCGTGCGGCCTTCGGCCCGGCGAGCGGTGCGTCGTCGAGCCGGAAGGTGAGTCCGCCCAGGTCGTTACGCCAGACGGGCGTGACGCTCCCCCAGCCCACATACCAGCCGGCGAGCGCGTGAACCGCGTCCGGGATCTCGACGGGTGCGGGATGGACACCCTGTACGACCATGGTCGGCACGCGCTCATACTGACACAGAACGGGTGAAAAATGGATCCCGGTTCGCGGCCTTGACGGGTACCGCCCGACATCGGCCACGGCCGGAGTTCTGTGCCGGGCATGCCGGTACGCCCGGTGGCGGTGGAGGCGACCCGCCCCCACCGCCACGGCCGCGATCAGCGCCGGACCGTGCCGGTCAGCACGGCCCCAGGTCCTCCCAGACGTCCCACTGGCCCGACTCGCTGGGCACGTCGCCCTGGGTCCACCACTTGGCCCGGTAGAGACGGTCCTGGTAGGAGACCTCGGCGCCACCCACGTAGGCGACGTCGGCGTCCCACCCGGCGGCGGAGCAGGTGCCGGGGTCCGGCGGGTCGGTGGGGTCGCCGCCCCCGCCACCGCCGACGTTCACGTCGATGCAGGAGTAGAACGCCATCGCCGTGTCGGCGACGTTCCACCGCGCGAGGATCTTGTGGTTCCCCGACGGCAGGCCCGACAGGGTGTGCCGGAGTGTCGAGGGCGGCTGCGCGCCGCCGTAGTCGATCGTGCGGAACAGCTGGCCGTCCACGAAGTACTCCCAGGTGGAGGTCCGGTGGTTGGCCGTGATGGTCCAGGTGAACGTCTGCGTGCTGCCGATCGTCGTGCGCTGCCATGCCAGGGAGTCGTCGTCGAGGTTGGTGAAGCGCGACCCGCCGGAGCACAGCATCGAGCCCTTGGGCGCCTCGACACTCTGCGGTTCGTACTCGACGCCCTGGCAGTCGTGGGTCACCGCACCGCTGGCGCACTGCGCCTGGCGGCTGGGCGGGTCGGACACCCAGCCGTGCGCCTGGGCGGGCGGGAGCAGGGAGGACGGCGCGGCGACGAGCGCCAGGACGGTCAGGACGAACACGTTCAGGGCAGCCAGTACCGCGCGGCCCGGCGTGAGCCGGGACGGCGGGGGTACCGGTCGGGAGAGTGCGGTGCCTTTCATGTCGGATCACCTCGGTCAGTGGGAGCGGCGGCGGCGACCTCCGTGTCGCCGCCGATCCCCCTGACCGTATGAAGACACCACTGACCTGACAATTGGGGCAACCACGTAGCCGGGTAAGCCCTCACACGCGGAATCCCGTACCCCGCTGCCGTTCTTCACCGCCACTTACCGGCGGCCCGTCCCGACTCCCTGACCGCCGGGGCGCGCCGCTGCGCCGCCCGTCGTGCCGTCCGGTCCGCCCGCCGTGCCTCAGGCGCGCGCCAGCACCTCGCCGTGCAGCACCGCGAACCAGCCGTCGTCGGCGGCCGCCCACTCCTGCCAGCCCTGCGCGAGCTGCTCCAGACCGACCTCGTCCGCGAGCGCCGACTCCTTGGCCTGGACCGCGAAGTTCGACTCGGTGCAGCGCTGCGCCCACAGCTCGCCCCACCAGCGGCGGTCGTCCGGAGTGGCGTAGCACCAGGAGCTCGCGGTCGGCACGATCCCGGCCGGGTCGAACCCGGCCTCACGCACCCAGGAGAGCAGGTGCCGGCCGGCGTCGGGTTCGAAGCCGTAGGCGTGGGTGACCTCGTGGTAGAGGGTGTTCCACTCGGTGAGTTCGGCCGAGGCCGGGTACCAGGCCATCGCGGCGTAGTCGGCGTCGCGCACGGCCACGAAGCCGCCGGGCCGGGTCACGCGCTTCATCTCGCGCAGGGCCACGACCGGTTCGGACAGGTGCTGCAGGAGCTGGTGGGCGAAGACGACGTCGAACGTGTCGTCGTCGAAGGGCAGTTCGTAGACGTTGGCCTGCTCGAACCGCACGTTCGCGGCCGGGTGCTGGGCTGCGAGCTCCCGGGCGGAGTCCAGGACGTCGGCGGCGGCGTCGACGCCCACGACCTCTCCGCCGGCGAGCTTCTCGGCCAGGTCCACGGTGACCGTGCCCGGTCCGCAGCCGACATCGAGCACGCGCATGCCGTCGCCGAGGCGGGGCAGCAGGAACGCGGCGGAGTTGGCCGCGTTGCGGGCACGGTGGGAGCGCAGCACGGATTCATGGTGGCCGTGGGTGTAGGACTCCGACTCCTTCGTCAGGTCACTGCGGTGGTGACCGGGCGCATCGATCGCATCGACGGGATCGGTGCCTGCGGGTGCGTCGTGTGGGGGCACCGCAGCTTCGGTACTGGGTCTCATGTTTTCACGCTACCCAGGTGAGGCAGGGGTCACACGGGGGTTCTCACGGAGCGGGACGATGCGTCGTGAGCCTGGGAGGATGCCGGTATGGCAACTCCGTCCACAGCCTCCGTACCGGCCGGTGAAGTCCCTGCGGACGTGACGGCGGATACGACGACGGCCCGTCGGGCCGGGCCGGTCTCCCGTGCCGTCGGGCGTCTGGCCGGCGGCCCGGGCCGTGTTCCCGGGCTCGACATCGCCCGCGGGCTGGCCGTGCTCGGCATGTTCACCGCACACGTGGGCGTGACCTCGGCGGATCTCGGCACGCTCGAGGGCTGGCTGGGCTTCTCGCACGGTCGCTCGTCGATCCTGTTCGCCACGGTGGCCGGGGTGTCGCTGGGGCTGGCCACGGGTCGCCGGGAGCCTCCGTCGGGCAGGGGGCTCGCGGCTGCCCACACGATGGTCCTGGCGCGAGCGGCCGCGCTGCTGGTCCTGGTGGCGTTCCTCGATCTTCTGGGCACGCGGGTCGCCCTGATCCTGGGTTTCTACGCGACCTACTTCCTGCTCGCGCTGCCGTTCCTGCGGTGGCGGCCCGCGCAGCTCGCCACGCTGGCGGTGGCGGTCGGCGTGCTCGGCCCTCCGGTCGCCTACTACGGGCCGGAGGTGCTGGCCCGGCTGGGGCTGCGGCTGCCGCGCGACGGGTCCGGGGCGTTCACGGACTTCCTGCTCACCGGCCACTATCCGGCGGTCGTGTGGATGGCGTTCGTGCTCGCGGGCCTGGCCGTCGGCCGCAGTGACCTGCGCAGCGCGGAGCTGCGGCTCGGGCTGGTGGCAGGAGGGTTCGGGGCGGCCTGCCTCGCGGCGTTCGTCTCGGCGGGCCTGGTCGGGGCGGCCGGTGGCCGCGAGGCGATCGAGGCGAGCCTCCGGGGGACCACCACGGCGTGGGCCGGGCCGGGCATGCTCGGTCTCGGCGACCCGTGGCCCACGCCGGACCAGCTCTGGCTGGACGGCCCTCACGACGACACCATGTTCGAGGTCTTCGGCTCGGGGGGATTCGCCCTCGGCGTCATCGGGCTGTGTCTGTACGCGGGGCGGGTCGGTGCGCGTGTGCTGGCGCCGCTGGCCGCGGTCGGCGCCATGGCGCTGACCGTCTACTCGGCGCAGATCGTCGCGATCTGGGCCGTGACCGCGGGTGGCTTCGATCTGCTGGACCCGCCGACGAACGGCCCGTTGGGGTGGATGGTGCTGGTGACCCTGGCCGCGGCCACGCTGTGGCGGGCGTTGTTCGGGCAGGGCCCGCTGGAGCGCGCGACGGCGGCGTGGGTGCGGTGGGTCACGGGGCGGGCGGGCGCGCCGCGCTGACCCTCTCGCGCGGCTTCCCCGCGTGCGACGGTCGTGTCAGGATCGAGTCATGCGCCCGCTTCGCAGCACGCTCGCGGCCTTGCTGCCCGTCCTTGCGGCCGGGGTGCTCGGCCTGGCCGGGTGTTCCTCGACGGCCGGCGACGGCGGCGCCACGGACGCCTCGTCGCGTTCCGCGGCCGGCCCGGACGGGGAGTCGGTCACGGTGGAGCTGACCGGCGGCGAGTTCGACGGACGCTCCTACGAGGTCGTGGTCCCCGCGGGTGTTGACGAGCCGTTCCCCGTGATCCTCGCCCTGCATCCGCACGGCGGGAACGCCTCGCAGGCGCGGGCGGCCTTCGGGCTCGACGGCCCGGCGGCCGCTCAGGGGTTCGCCACCGTGTACCCCTCGGGTCCCGGCGAGTCGTGGAACGCGGGCGACTGCTGCGGCGAGGCCGCCGAGGAGGACCGCGACGACGTCGGGTTCCTCGAGGCGGTGGTCGACGACCTGGCCGGGCGGTTCGACGTGGACACGGACCGCGTCTACGTCACGGGGTTCTCCAACGGGGCGATGATGACCTACCGTCTCGCCTGCGAGTCCGATGTCGCCGCCGCGATCGCTCCCGTCAGCGGGGTGGTCGTGACCGACTGCCCCGATCCGCTCCCGCTCCCCGTCCTGCACATCCACGGGAAGGCGGACGACGTCGTCCCGGCGGACGGCAGCGAGGGTTCCGGCGGCCTCGTCCCACGGCTGTCCGCGGCGCGGAGCGCGGAACTCCTGGCGGGCGACCAGGAGCACGAGGTGGTGCTGCTGGACGGCATCGACCACTCGTGGCCGGACGCACGACGGACCGACGGCGCCTACGACGCCCCGCAGGAGATCGTCGCCTTCTTCGCGGCACTGCCCTGAGGAGCGGGTGCGGACCGGGGCAGGGGCCGTCCCGATGTCGTCAGAGGCCGGCCTCGCCGGTGATCGTCGTGGTCGTCTCGCCGGCGGCCCACACCTGACCGTCGTCGGACCTGGTGATGTGCACGCGGCCCCGCCTCCCGAGCATCGTGCCCTGCGACGCCACGTACGACGACGGCAGCACGTCCCCGGCGAGCCACTGGCCCAGGCTCGCGTTGAGGCTCCCGGTGACCGGGTCCTCGACGACGCCGATCTCCGGGACGAACGCGCGAACCTCGACATCGGCGCCGAGACGCGCCCGGTCCGACGGGGAGTGCGGGCCGATGACGCCGATGTTGAGGCCGTCGAACTGCGCGGGGTCGATACGCAGCGCGAGCACGGCGTCGGCGTCGCTCAGCTGCACGCCCACCCAGCCGGGACCGTTGTCGACCCAGGCGGCGCGGACGATGTCCGCGGCCTCGATCCGCAGGGCGCGGGCGATCCGCGAGCGGTCCTCCGCCTCGACGGGGCCCGAACGGAGGAGCGGCGGAGCCGCGAAGGCGAGCAGCGGCTCCTTCGCGTCCCTGGCCTGCGCGCCGCCGGGCGGCGCCTGCCGGCGGATCGTGACCAGGCCGACGCCGCACTCCTGGACCAGCTGGTCCCCGGCGGGAACACCCCCGGCCTCCAGCCAGGCGTGCGCGGTGCCGAGCGTGGGGTGACCGGCGAACGGGAGCTCGGACGTCGGCGTGAAGATCCGCACCCGGTAGTCGGCGCCCGGGACGGTCGGCGCGAGGAGGAACGTCGTCTCCGACAGGTTCGTCCACCGCGCGAAGGCCGCCATCTGCTCGGAGGTGAGGGTGCCGGCGTCGTGCACGACGGCGACGGGATTGCCGCCGGTGGGGGTGGCGGAGAAGACGTTGACCTGGCGAAAGGGAAGAGCCATGGCGACAGCCTAGGAGCCGGGGACGGTCACCCGGCGAACCGTCCTTAGAGTTGGGGGGTGACCTCCGCCCTCGACGAGCAGACCGTCGTCCCCGCCGCGACCTGGCGCGCCGCGTCCGCCGCGCACGCCAGACGGGCCGACGCGCTGACCGCCGTCCGCCGCGAGGCGCAGGCAGCCGGGCGGAAGCATGCGATCGAGGACTTCCTGTACACCTACTACCCGACCCGGGCCTCCCACCTGCGGCGCTGGCATCCCGGTCCGGGGCTCGTCCTGGCCGGCGACGCCGCAGGCCCCGGCACCGGCACCGGCACCGGCACCGGCGCACCGCACGCCGCGTGGCGGTGGTACCGGCGCGTGTCCGGCGGGGTGACGCTGGACGTGGAATCCTTCCTGGCCGAGCGGGGCGAGACCGTTCGGTACGTGCGCACGCTGCTCGCCGGGACGGCGTCGCGCCCCGGCAGCTTCGGCTGCTTCGGGCTGCACGAGTGGGCCATGGTGTACCGCGACCGGGAGGCCGGCCGGGACCATCGCCACCCGCTGCCGCTGCGGCTCGGTCACGCCGGGACCGATGCGGTCGTGGAGTCACACCCCGTGCGCTGCTCGCACTTCGACGCGTACCGCTTCTTCACGCCCGAGGCCCGCGACCGCAACGCGCTCCGGCCCACGCGCGCCACCCAGCCCACCCTGGAGCAACCGGGCTGCCTGCACGCGAACATGGACCTGTACAAGTGGTGCCAGAAGCTGGGTCCTGCCGTGCCGGGAGACCTGCTCCTGGACGCGTTCGAGCTGGCCCGCGAGATCCGGTACACCGACATGGCGGCCTCGCCCTACGACGTGTCGCCCTACGGCGTCGAGCCGGTCGCGATCGAGACCCCGGAGGGCAAGGCCGAGTACGTCCGCCGGCAGCGCGACTTCGCCGACCGCTCCGCCACCCTCCGCCGACGCCTGCTCGCGGTCTCCAGCACCCTCCTCTCCGCGGCTCCGCCGGAACCGCCCCCGCCCCCGCCCCCGCGATACTGAGTTGCGTTCAGGAGGCCTCCGAGGGCGCTCGTCCCGGCCGTAAAGGTCTGCGGAGGCCTGCTGACGGTCCCCCGGTACCGGGCCGGGCCCCAGCACGAGCCTGCGCCCGGCGGACCCGTACGCACGCCCCACCGGCGCCGGCACATGCTGAGAGAATGTGCGCACCATGACGACCACGACGCCTCGCCCCGCCGGAACCCTCCCCCCTGTCTCTTATACACATCT
>NZ_JABBYC010000059.1 GCF_016742955.1 Myceligenerans indicum
CCTGACACCGGCGACGATGTCCACCACCCTGCTCTGCCATGCCCACCAGGGCATAACAGAGCCCCGAAAACCGCCCCCCACCAGTATCAAGACCCCCTCAGCAGACACACATTCTGGCCGCTAACCCGGGTTTCGATGACCGCTTTGCGCTGTCCTGGAGTCCCGTGGCGCAGGACGTGGGCGAGATCTTGGCGGAGCTGCTCTATCGCGGTGGGGCTGGGGAGTTGGGGCAGGTCGTGGCAGAGCTGGCGCAGTTCGTCGTGGCGGGTCTTGAGCTGGTCGAGCTTGACGGTGAGGTCGTTGACTCGACGACCGCAGGTGCGTTCGTCGAGAGTGCCGTTCTCGAACGCGGTGAGGTAGCGATCGATGGCGGCCTCGGTGGTGGTGATCTGTCCGGTGATGGTGTCGAGTTCGGCGTGGTGCCGGTGGCTGCCTTCCGCGCGCAGCGACCGCTCCATCGCGACGGCTTCGATGATCAGGTCGGTGTTGGCGAAGAAGCCGATGAGCGCGTCGGTGATGGCGGTGTCGAGCAGGTCGGCGTCGATGCGGGCGGCGTCGCATCCGGTGGCTCCGTAGCGGGCGCGGGTGAAGCAGGTGTAGTAGCGGTAGCGGCGTAGCTTGCCGGTGGCGGAGGTGCCGATGTACTTGCGGCCGCATTGGGGGCAGGTGATCCGGCCGGTCAGGTCGTAGTCGGAGTTGGAGGCGGCTCGCTGGGAATGTGCCTCGCCGCGGGCTTCCAGGATCGCTTGACACTTGTCGAACAGATCTTCGTCGACCAGGGGCGGGTGGGCTTGTTCGGCGGTGACGTCGCGGAAGCCGACCTCGCCGAGGTAGAGCCGGTTGGTCAGCATCCGGGCGATGGTGTGCCCGGACCAGGGCTTGCCCGCGCGGGTGCGTTTGCCATGCTCGTTGAGGCGGGCGGCGATGGCGCGGGTACCGAGCCGGGTGCCGCCGTACAGGTCGAAGATCTCGCTCACGACGTGTTGTTCGTCGGGGTGTGGGACGAGGCGGTGGGTGATCTGGTCGACGGTGTAGCCGTAGGGGCGGGGGCCGTGGGTCCATTCGCCTTTGGCAGCTTTGCGTTCCATGCCGTTGATGACGCGGTCGATGATGACTTCGCGTTCGAATTCGGCGAACGCGCCGAGCATCTGCACGAACAGGCGTCCGGCGGGGCTTGCGGTGTCGAATGGTTCGGTGGCGGAGCGGAAGTGCACGCCGGCTGCGTCGAGGTCGTCCATCAGGGTGGCCAGGTCGCGGATGCGGCGGGAGAACCGGTCGAGCCGGTAGACCAGCAGCAGGTCGAAGCGCCCCGCGCGGGCTGCGGTCAGGGCGTTTGTCAGGCCGGGGCGGTCGAGGGTGGCGCCGGAGGCGTCGTCGGTGAACCGGGCGGTAATCTGCCAGCCGGGCTGGGAGTCGACGTAGGCGGCAAGTTTCTGGGTCTGGGCCTCGATGGTGTAGGGCTGGTGCTCGTCGTCGGTGGAGCGGCGGGTGTAGATCGCCACCCGGAGCATCGTCTCCGGGGTGATCGCCTCCCGCCTGCGGGTTGTCAGCTTCCGTCTTGCTGCCATAGCAGGCTCCTTGAGGGTGTGGGGGTGGTGTTGCGGCCGAACCGGGTTCGGCCGCAACGAAGGGGTCATGTCTCGTGGTCTTGTTCGGGTGGGTGGGTGGTCCACCACAAGGCGATCAGCGCCGCCCATGCCTGGACCGCCTCGTGGTACTCGTCGGCGGTCATCGGCACGGTCTCGGGCGGTCCGATCGCCCACTGCTGGCTCGTCGTCCTACTCGGGCCGGTGGTCTTGCGCGGACCGGTCCGCCGGGTGGCGGCGGACGGCTCGCGTCGGCCGTGCCGGTCCCGGACCGGACGCTTGATGGTCCGGCCCGGCTCGGCTTCGTGGTCGTCAGCCTGTCCGGCTGGGCGGGGTGGTGGCATAGGCCCCCTCGGGGTGAGCGCTCGTGGTGAGCGCGATGGGCGTCCATGGGGACTCCTTCCAAGTTGAGAGCGTGTTCAAGGTTGTTGGTCATCGGTCGGTCCCGGTCTCCTCCTCGCTGTCCCGGTCCCGGTCCCGTTGTCGTTCCGAGTCCCGGTCCCGCTTCAGGCCCGGGTCCCGCTTCCGGTTCCGATCGCGGTCCCGGTTGATCGACAGCGGTCCCGCATCGTGTCCCGTTCGCCGGGCTGTTCGGGCTGGTTCGTGGTGCTGTGGGCGATCCCGTTCGCCTGTCCGGTTCGGTCCCGGTCACGGTCCCGTTGCGCGACGGTGGTGGTCGTGGCCTGGCCCGGTCCGGGTTGGTTGACCGGCTGGCGTCCGATGTTGATCGGGTCGATTGCCGCTCCATCCAGGACGGATGTCAAGCCGGCCATCGAGCGCGATGGAGTTCGTCCGGAGCCGGTTCGCATTAGGCGGAGCGCGGTGCCGGTGCGGTGGTTCGCGGTGGTCCCTCGCCGACCCGCAGGTGGGCTCGGGCGCGAACAGGCGCCGGTCACGATGCGACGGGGTAATGGACTGGTGAGGGGCAGACCGTAGCTCCACGGCCTTGCAGGGCCAGGCGTTGTCAGGTCCATCGGCACAGCCCAGATCTGACGAGACCCGACGAGACCTGACGGTGCAGGTCACGGGGTTGCTCATGGCCTGGCCTGGTTGAAGTCGGCGGGGTCGACCTCGCCGGGCATCGGCAGTTCGGCCAGGCGCAGCAGCGGCGACGCGACGCCGTGCAGATGCCAGACCGCATCGGCGGGACTGCGGCCGTCGAGCCGGTCGCGGGCGGCCGTCGCGACCGGGACGGTGAGCCTGGTGTCGGCGAGGCGGCGGTGCAGGTTGGCCTCGCGGGTGGTCGAGTGCAGCCAGAACAGCACCGGCCAGGCCGGGCCGCCGCGGCGTACGAGGTTGTTGTAGCCGGCCAGTTTCTCCACCAGGACGCCGAGCGCTTCGGTGCCCTGGTCGTGTTCCAGGTACCAGACCGTGGTCTGCCCGTGCTCGGACCACACGCCGAGCGCGTCGGCGTGGACCATGCCGTACGCCATGGTCCCCGGCGGGTTGAAGAATCGGTTCAGTTTGGTGTCTGGCCGCCAGTGGTGCAGGCGGGCTGCGGGGTGGAGCCGTTCGTGTGCGGCGAGGTCGGTGAAGAACTGGTTGATGCCGAGCCGGTGGTCGAGGTTGCGGCTGGTGGCGATGCGGTGCAGTCGTGTGACGCTCGCCGCGCGGCGGGGTGGCTCGTCGCCGCGTGAAGCGGCGACGATGAGTGCTCCGGTGTGGGCGAGGGCGTAGTGGTAGGGGTGGCTGCCGCCTTCGAGGCGGAACGGCCGGAATCGTTCCAGCAGGCCCAGTTCCGTGAGCTGGGTGAGGCGGCGTTGGGCGTAGTTCAGGCTCGGAAACAGGGCGTGCGCGATCTGGAAGCTGGTCAGCACGGCGTGGTCGTAGAGCCAGCCGAGCAGACGCCAGTCCCGCTCGGTGAGCTGGTGCTGCACCCGCAGCACATGATCTGTTGCTGTTCGCATAAGCGCCTCCTGCAATAGGTGTTGGTGCCCCCGCACCCGGAGGGGAAGAACCCGAAGGGTCTTCTGCACCGCGCCCAGCCGGCCGGTCAGGAGGCTGACCTGGGCTGTCAGGGCGGAGCCCGGTGCTTGAGGGCGTCCCTTTGAAGCTGGACGGGCTCGTCGACCCCGAGGAGCACACCGGCGTGGACCCTCAGCCGACGACAAAGAGCCATCGCGCAATGCCAGCAGGCGCGACGGCTCAAGGGCGCGAGAACAGGTGTTGAAGAACATTGGGTGCGGGTGGCGTCGCCTCGGGCGACGTCGGTGTCCTCCAACACGGCGTCCTCGCCAAACGCGAGAGCCATCAGATCCGCGGACATGCGCGGGAGTGTTGGAGGACCTCCCCTCCGACCGCTACGCAAGCGGTCAGGGTGACCACCCGACACCGCACTCCAGCAGTTGGGTGGCCCAGCCAGATCAGACCGAGACATCCAGAGTAGGCGGCAAACCGAAGATGGTCAATGCATCTGATGCCGTCCAACTGAGCCCTGATCAGGGCTGTCAGTTTGTGTCAGTCATCGCCAGAGTTCACGCCGAACCGCCCTTGAACTGATCGGCTCAATCGCGTGTGGCACCGACGGGCCAGACGACCACGACCGGCTTGCCACTGCGGCGTGCGTACGCGACGACGTCTGCGGTGCCGCCGTGGGCGCGTGCTGGTTGGCCGTCCCAGACGGCGACGAGGATGTCGGCGTGGTCGACCATGAAGGTGCTGGCGTCCATGTGTGCCTGGGATGTCGAGGCGTCGTGGTCGCAGCGGTGGACGGTGGTGGCTTGCTCCATGAGCTGGTCGTAGCGCTCGTGCGATTCTCTGGGTAGGCCAGCGCGGTATTGCCTGGCGGGGATGATGACGTCGAGGCCGCCGCCGTGGGCCAGAACCGCTTCGGCGAAGAGTTGGTCAGCGCCGTCGGCGAGGCAGGACAGCCCGACGATAGGGCCGGAAGCCGTCTGTTGATCGAGGAAGTCGTCCAGGGTACGGCTGATATCAGCTTCAACCTGAGGTGGCAGTCCTCGGTGGCCGGTGATCGCGATGCGGGTCAACTGTTCTCCCGGTAGATGGAGTGGAGGCGGTCGTCGAGGTCGTCGGCGGCGCGGCCCGGCCGTACGAGGCTGTGCCGGAACTCGGTGACGGCGCGGGTTACTCGTTCCGAGTCGTAGGCGATGCCCACGTCGAAGGCTGCGGCGGCGAGACTGCATGCCTCGTCAAGGTGACCGGCTCGCGCGAGGACGCGGGCGCGGAGCACGTCCGTGACGGCTCGCGGCTTGGCCGCCTGGTGTGACTGGGCGGCAACGAGGAGCGCTTTCTCAGCAGCGCGTACGAGGCCCAGCTTCTCCGCAGCCTGTGCGCGGAAGCCGGCGAGCTTCTGGTGGTCGAATCGGAAGATCCACGGCCAGACGGGCTCGTCATACTCTGCACGGGCCAGCCGTGTCTCGGCGTGGTCGAGCTTGGCGAGCGCGCTGGTGTCGTGCGCCTGGGCAAGGGCCAGCGATTCGACGGCGTCCATCCAGATCCCGGCGATGGCCGGTGCGGAGCGCGGCAGGCGTCGTCGTGCATCCGCTACGAGCCGGACGCTGTCGCGCGTATCGCCGCAGCCGGCGGCGAACTGGGCGAGGCTGGCCTGCATGTAGGCCGGCAGGAGTGGATGGCCGGAGCGTTCGGCGGCGCGTACGGCGAGTTGGTAGTGCCGTCGGGCGCTGGGCCGGTCGTCGACGTCGACGTCGAGCCATGCGGCCAGTCCTGCGGTTTCGCTGAGGATGGAGAACAGGCGCCGATGGTGTGCGGGCGAGTGATCGGTTCGGCTGGCGAGTTGCCGGATGAGGGCTAGGTGGGCGCTGACGGGTGCGATGAGGCTACGGGAGGGTAGGCGCTGTTCGAGTCGCCGGTAGGTGGTCGACGGGACGGTGAGTAGCCGTTCATCGTCGGTCGACTCGATGGGGACGTGACCGGCTGCGGTGCCGATGACGGCGAGTCCTGTCGCGCCTGCGGCACCGGCGAGGAACTGGCGGCGGTCCGTGGCGTCCTCCTGTTCGTCCAGCAACCCGGCGAACGACCGGGGTATGCCCAGGCCGTCGCAGAGCGCTCGCACCGTGCGGATACCCGGCTCCCGGCTCTGGCCGTTGACCAGCCGCGACACGTGCGGCTGCGAGATACCGACACGGGTGGCGACCTCGGTCTGCGACGCGCCTGTCTCCCGGATGAGGACCTGCAGGATGGTCGACCAGTCGCCGGCGTGGAGGGCCGCCCGGATCTCCGGGCGGCCGAGAGTTTCCGGCGGCATCGTGATCACGATCGCCTGTCCCCATCGTGTGTCGATATCGCGGCAACCCGCGCGGGTGGTTTGTTTCTTTGCCCGGCCAGAGCCGATGCCAGGTAGTGCTGTCGTTTCACTATGCCTCGCTCTCAGCCAAGGGCCATACCTGCTGGTATAGCGGCCTAGTCCTATGCCGACAAGTGTGGCAGTGACGACCGGTAATCCGAAGACTTCGGACTGTCGCTGCTGAACGGCAGTCCGGGCAGATCTGACCGGGTGATCTAACGCGGCGACGACCCGCTGGCCTTGCTCTCGCGCAATGCCGATCCGCTACATGGCATGCGCAGCGCTGGGGAGGCCGGATTGGTGATCGGGCCGATCCAGCGGAGTTCGTGAAGCGGCAAGAAGCGCCGGAGGATCACTACAGGTGCCTGTTCGTCCAGGGAGCAGATCATGGTCATGATCGTGGAAGTCGACAAGTCCGCCAGTGGCGTCGTGGCGGACGCCGAGTCGATCGTGCGGCTGCACCGCGCCGACGCCGGTGGAATGTGCCTCGGCTGCTACGAGCTGTGGTGCGCATTCGCGTGGCATCCCTGCCCGCGGTTGCGCTGGGCACAGATGGTCCTCGCCGAAAGCGCCGGACGGTGAGGGCGCTGCATGCCACGGTGCTGACGGTGTCGAGTGTGTCGCGTCGGCGAATCTACGATGCGCTGCTCGCCGAACCAGAGCGCGCCTGGACAGTCAGCCAGATGGCGGCGCTGCTGCCCGATGTGTCGGTGGAGGCAGTCCGGACGACGCTGCACCTGCTCCTCGGTGACCGCCTGATGGACATCGTGCCGCGTACCCGCTCGCTGACTATCCGGCTCAACGACGACGGTCGCGCCACGGTCGCGGCGATCCGCGCCCGATGGGAGGCGTGATGCCAGGGGCCCGTGCCGTGTTCGACGCAGCCGCGTTGCGAGGCGTGGAGGCGGCGCGAACCGTGATCGCCCAGCATCTGCGCTCGGACAGTGGGGGCAGGTGCCTGGCCTGCGGAGACCTTGAGCCATGCGCGCAACGCAACACCGCGCACCTGGCCCTGCTGGGCCACCGTCGGCTTCCCCGCAGGCAACCGCTGCAGCTCATCGACACTTTCTGCGGTCCCGGCCGGACATCCTTCCGCGCGTTCGACCAACTGCCGTCCGAGCACACGGCCGCAACCGGGGAGGAGGTGACACGCATGAGGGACTACTCGACCCCGTAACGCTGTCCGATCATCGCATCCCGCGCCAGCCGGCCGTTCGGCGCTTTCCAAGGCCGGAGCCGTGGGCGGCGGAAGCGCACCGCCGCTTCCGCCGCCACGACCGCGCGGGGCTTTGCTCACGGATTGCTCACATCGCGTCTTGGCGAGGCCGGCGGCGGATCAGGAGCTTTGGCGCTTCGGTCACCTGTTCGGCGGCGGTGTCGCACATCAGGTGCGGGTAGACGTGGCGGGTGATGTCGGGGTTGTGTGTCCGGGGGCATTCGCGCGATCTCGATGGGTACGCCGCCGGCCAGTATGAGTGAGCAGGCGCCGTGGCGGGTGTCGTGTAGTCGGACCGCGGGCAGGGCGCATGCGGCTACGTGGCGTTCGAAGGCGAGCGTGACGTGGTCGGGGCGCAGTGGGGTGCCGTCGGGGTGTGGGAGGCGCCAGGGGGATCCAGCGGCGACCGGCGCCGGCCTGGGGGACTTGACAGGGCTCGACGTGTTCGGCGCCGCAGGCCGGGCAGCGGGCCTGAGTCGGTGGCACTTGGGCGTGGGTGACCGTCACGATCGTCTGCCGCACTCACAGGCCGGCGCCGTCGGCGTCGAGATCCACCCAGCGTAGGCCGCACAGTTCCGCGCGGCGCTGGCCGGCGTACGTGGCGAGTTCGTGCAGTGCGGCGAGGCGGTCGTTGGCGACGTGGTCGAGGAGATGCGCGGTCTGCTTCGGCTGTTACATGGTGGGCTCGTCGTCTGTCGATTGCCGGCGTCTACCAGCGGCTGTCCGGAAGAAGCTGGAGGTCGACAGCTTGCCGTGGGCTGGTGTGATGCTGGGGGAGTTGTTCGGCCGGCGTGCGGGGAGGCTGGTGGTCGATGATGTGGCGTGCAGCTGGTCTGCTGCTGTTGTATAGGTTGGCTGGCGCTGCACCTGGCTGGTGATGATCCGGCGGCGGGGGTGCTGTCGGAGGGGCCGGGTATGGTGAGGGTGGAACTGCTCAGTGAGGAGCTGGCGCGTCGGGTGTTGACGGCTGGGCCGTGCGGGGCCGACGGGTCGGCGGGGCCGGGGTTGGTGCTGCCCGAGCCTGGCTTGGTGGAGCTGATTCAGTTGACGGGGCGGTGGCCGCTGTTGCTGCGGTTGGCTAACCGGTATCTGGTGGACGTGATCAGCAGTGGAGCCTCGCCCGCAGACGCGGTGGGTCGGCTGGTTGGGCGGCTGCGTGCGGGCGGGTCGGCCATGTTGGATGTGGCGGATGAGGACAGCCGGGATCGGGCGGCGGCGGCGTCGATCGGGGCGAGTCTGGCGTTGTTGAGTGAGGCTGAGCGGTGCCGGTTTGCGGAGTTGGCGGTGTTCGCCGCGGACGTCTGGGTGCCGTGTGAGGTGTTGCGGCGGTTGTAGGCGCGTACCGGGGGGCTGGCCGGCGGCGCGGTGGAGCGGCTGTGTGAGCGTTTCGCCGGGTTGTCGCTGCTGGCCGACTGTCAGGCCGGTCGCGGTATCCGGGTGCATGATGTGGTGCGGGCCCATCTGCGCACCGATCGGGCGGCGTTGCGGCGGGCCAGTGCGGAGTTGGTTGAGGCGGCCCGGCCCCTGGCCGGCGGCACGGCGCGTGGTGGTGTCTGCCTGGTGATGCCGGTTACTGGTGGGCGCACCTGTGCGGGCATCTGGCCGATGCTGGCACCGGCGAACTCGACCGCCTGCTGGGTGATCTGCGCTGGGTTCAGGCCAGGCTTGTGCGTTTCGGGCCGCTGGCCGTTGACGCCGACCTGGCTGCTTGCACCGATGCCGCGGTGGTGGTGTTGCGTCGGGCCGTGCGGCAGAACGCTCACCTGCTGCGTCCGACCGACCCGGAGCACAGCTTCGCCGATGCCCTGATCATGCGGCTGGCGCCGTATCCCGAGCTGGCGCTTGCTGTCGAGGCGTTCCGGGCCACGCTCGCGCCTGGGGTGCGGCTGTCGGCGCGGTGGGCGCTGCCTGATCGACCGCACCCTGCTGTGAAACACGTGCTGGCCGGTCACGCCGGCCGGGTATCCTGACCCCGCCTGGTTTTGCTGGCCGAGGACGAACAGATCCGGACTCCGCAGTCGAACCGGGCGGTGCTTGCCGAGCGTGGTTAGCAATTGCTAACATGATCTCGTGGTTGATGAAAGACCCTTCTATGTCCATCCGGACGACCCGCCTTCCAAGCAGGCGATCCTGGCCGCGGCGCTGGACCTTTTCGCGAGCCGGGGGGTGGCGGGCACGACCCTGCGCAACATAGCGGAGAAGAGTGGCTTCACAAATCCGGCACTGTTCCGGTTCTTCGACGGCAAGGATGACCTGGCGCTGTTCCTCTTCCGCCGCTGCTACGAGCGGTTGAGCCGGGAGCTTTCCTCCGCACTGGCGCCGGGCTCGGCGTTCGCGGACAACCTGCGGCATGTCATCAATCACTTCGCCAGCTTCGTCGATCGGCATCCGGCGGCGTTTCTGTACGTCCAGGACAACCTGCGACACTTCTGGCCCAGGGTTCCCGAGCAAGAGCGGCAGATGTCGGTGATCAGCCTCACCAGGCGGCTGATCGGTCAAGGCATTGCCGAAGGAGTCGTGGCGGGCGACGTGCCGGTCGATCTTCTGGTGGCGACGATCGCCGGCCTGCTGGCACAGGTCGCGCGGCTGCGCTACTTCGGTGAGATCGCCGAATTGGCGAGCGTCACCGACGAGCTGTACCGGGTCGCGTGTCGGGCCGTGCTATGCGACGGAGCGCGCCAAGCTCCGACAACGGTACAGGCGGCACCCCGAACAGCATGATCACCTCGAGCAGGGAGTGGTCTTCTTGCGCGCCCATCAAGTTAGCAAATACTAATTAGGGGATCTTATGTCTCTCATAGTTGTCGGCGCCGGTGGCTTCATTGGACACCGGGTGGTCACCGAGGCGGCGCTGGCCGGGGTGCCCACCGTGGCCGTAGTCCGCTCCGCCACCTCCGCCGAACGGCTACGCCACATCGGCGCGCAGGTGGTGCAGGGCGACGCGCAACACCCGGACCACTGGATCGACCAGGCCCGAGGCGCCGCCGCCGTGGTCGACCTGGTACAGCCGGCGCTCCCGACCCGCCTCTCCGGCCGGGCGATGACCGCCATCGCCGCCACCCGCCAGAAGATCACCGAGGCGCTGACCCGATCACTGGCCCAGCTGCCCACCTCCGACCGCCCCATACTCGTCTCCGTCAGCGGCGCCGACGACCTGCAGCCCAGATCCGACAGCACGATCGACCACCTTTCTCCGCTGCGACAACAGCCGGTCGGCTTCGCCCACATCGGATTGCCCGTACGTCGCCTGATCTCCGCCTCTGGCATACCCGCCGTGTACGTCTACCTCGGCAACCTCGTCTACGGTCCCGGCAAGGGATTCGCGGACACCCTCGTGCCCGGATTGCTGCGCCGCCGGATTCCAGTGTTCGGCGGCGGCAACCGGCTGCCGCTGGTGCACGTGACCGACGCCGCCCGCGCGATCGTTCACCTCGCCGGACTCGACCACAATCAGCTGGTCGATCGCAGCTACGTGGTAGCCGATCCCGCACGCGCCACGCTCGCGGAGTTCATGCGGGCCACCGCCACGCTGCTGGGCGCACCAGCTCCCCGCTCGGCACCCCGGCTGATCGGGCGCTTGGCCATGGGCGCCATCGCCATGCAGACCCTTGAACTCGACGCCGTGCCCGACACCTCGGCGTTGACCGCCACCGGCTTCAACTTCCGCTACCCCTCATACCGCGAAGGGTTACCCCCCACGCTGGCCGCACTAGGCCACCCTCGGAAAGGGACACCACAGTCATGAGCCGTCCTCGCGCCTTCCTGGCCAGTCTCGGCCTGCTGATGCTCACACTCGTGGTGGCCAACACGCCACTGCTACCAGTCAGCGCTCCGTCCATCGCCTCCGCCGCCGGCGGAGTCGGCATCCTGGACCTACAGCCGCAGACAACCGCCGAAGCCGTCTACGCCGCGCTGACCGCCTACGGGCCGTCCGGACGCACCACCTACCTCTGGGAACTGGCCACAGTAGACCTGGTACTGCCACTGGCGATGGCCCTCACCCAGGTGCTGGCGATGCGCCTGATGCTGCGTCGCATGGCCCCGCCCGGCTCGCGCTGGCACCTGCTGGCCTGGCTACCGTTTATCCCATCAATCCTGGACTATGTGGAGAATCTCGGCATCGGCACCGTCCTGCTGGCCTACCCGAACCGGGTCGGCTGGGTGGCCGAAGCGCTCGCCCCACTGACCGCTACGAAGTCTGCCTGCTACGTCGGCTCGTTAGTCCTGGTCATAGCAACGCTGCTCGCCATGGGCGCGCGCAGGCTCGGCTTGCGGCTGAAAGGGCGCTCCGCAGGTACAGCCGCCGAAGCTCAGGCCGGCCAACTTCGGCGGCCGGTTACCTGATGTACCGCTCCGCGCTCGCGCCTCGAATCAAGCCCGTGCCTCGAATCAAGCCCGTGCTGGGGCTTGTTGGAACTCCCTTGCTCGTCGTTTCAGCAACCGCAACGATGTTGGAGATCAACAAACAGACCTCCGCATTCTCGGCGATCGTGACCATCCCGGTGGCCGTGTGGGAACCATCGCTTGGCGTTTGACAGGTCGTCAAAGGCTTCAAACCCACGCAGATCCTCCAATCTAAGTGGTCGGCTCCGGAAGTCCTTCGGGGGTTGACTTGAGGTCGGGTTCGGTGGCAACGGCATCACCGCGGCGGGCCTCACCTGGCCGCAGTGACGTCTCCGCCGATGTCGTCAGCGGCCGCCACGGAGAGCAGGGCCGCCATCAGTTGCGGGAAGCGGGTGTCGAGGTCTGTGCGGCGTAGTTGGACGAAGCAGCGGGTGCCTTCCTGGCGGGTCTGGGTGACGCCCGCGTCCCGCAGGACTTTCAGGTGGTGACTCAAGGTGGATTTGGCGACTGGTGCCCGCAGTTCCCCCCAGCCACGCTCCTGACCGTCAGCCAGCAGCCGCACGAGCCCGAGCCGGATCGGGTCACTGAGCGCGGCCAGCACGCGGGGGAGCGTGATCTCGCTCGGGTCGGGGTGCTGCGGATCTCTCATACCCCCATGCTACCTTCATTCGACAATCAACGAACATCGAACATTGGGGTTGCCGTGCCCGCATCAGAGCCGACGAACAGTCACTTCGCCGACCAGGTCGTGATCGTGACCGGAGCGGGATCAGGGATCGGACGCGCCACCGCGGCCGCGTTCGCCAACGCGGGTGCTCACGTTCTGGGGGTCGGCCGCCGGCCGGACGCCCTCGCGGGGAGCGCCGCACAGCATCCCGCCATCGAGTCGTTTCCCATCGATGTCACCCAGGACGACGCCCCTGAGGCGATTGTCCAAGCCGCCCTCGACCGGTGGGCTCGTATCGACGTCCTGGTCAACAACGCCGGGGTGTTCGCCGCGATGCCGCTGGCTCAGGCCACCGCGACCGGCATCACCCAACTGCTGGCCGTCAACGTCCTCGCGCCCAGCCTGCTGGCGAGCGCGGCGTTGCCGCATCTGAAGGCCTCCCGCGGAGCGATCGTCAACGTCTCCAGCACCTTTGGACACCGGCCTGCGGCCGGTGCCGGTCACTACGGCGCGTCCAAGGCCGCGCTCGAACAACTGACCCGCAGCTGGGCGCTGGAACTGGCGCCCGACGGTATCCGGGTCAACGCAGTGGCCCCCGGGCCGACCGAAAGCGAGGCCCTGATCGCCGCCGGTCTCCCGGACACGGTCATCGACCAGATCAAAGCAGGCGAGGAAGCACGCATCCCGCTGGGCCGCCGCGGTGACCCTACTGAGATCGCCGCATGGATCCAGCGGCTCGCGGACTCACACACCGCCTGGCTCACCGGACAGGTCCTCACCATCGACGGCGGACTCGAACTGACCTGATGACTCAACGCCACCGACAAGGGCCCACGGAGGGGACCTGATTGAGGTGCCGCCGCAGGATACGGGGGAAGGTGCCGGCCTCGTCAGCCACCATCCCCAAGGACCAGGCCGTCCACCTGCCATGTCCGTGCACGTAGCTGTGCCCGTGAAGCTGAACGCCACCGAGCGCCACCGACTGAAGAAGATGGCCTACGGCCACAAGACCCCGCACCAGGCCCGGCAGCGTGCCACCGTCGTACTACTGGCGGCGCGCGGCCGGGGCAACGCCCGGATCGCCGCCGAAACCGGTCTGCACGTGGACACCGTGCGCACCTGGCGCCGCCGGTTCGCCGACGGCGGCCTGCCGGCCCTGGTCGACCGCAAACGCACCGGACGTCCCGCCCGCTTCACGCCCCTGCAAGTCGCCGGGGCCAAGGCGCTGGCCTGCCAGCTTCCCGCCGACAGCGGTACACCGCTATCGCGCTGGTCGTGCCCGCAACTCGCCTCCGAACTCACCGAACGCGGCATCACCGACAGCATCTCCGCCTCCACGGTGCGCCGCTGGCTGCGACAGGACGCGCTCAAGCCCTGGCAGTACCGGTCCTGGATCTTCATCGCCGACCCGGACTTCCGTGTCAAGGCCCAGCGCGTCCTGGACTTGTACGCCCGTTCCTACGAGGGTGCCCCACTCGGCGCGGACGAGTACGTCATCTCCGCGGACGAGAAGACATCCATCCAGGCTCGCTGCCGTTGCCATCCAACCCTGGCCCCCGGGCAGGCCAGGGCGATGCGCGTCAACCACACCTACGGCCGTGGCGGAGCCCTGGCCTACCTGGCCGCCTGCGACGTCCACCAGGCCAAGGTCTTCGGCCGGTGCGAGAGCACGACCGGGATCGTGCCGTTCATGAACCTGGTCGAGCAGGTCATGACTGCCGAGCCCTATGCCAGCGCGAAACGCGTCTTCTGGATCGTCGACAACGGCTCCTCGCACCGCGGGAAGACCTCCATCGACCGCCTGGCGGCCCGGTTCCCGAACGCGGCCATGGTCCACACCCCGGTCCATGCCTCCTGGCTGAACCAGATAGAGATCTTCTTCTCCATCGTGCAGCGCAAGGCCGTCTCACCCAACGACTTCACAAACCTCGACGAGGTCCGGAACCGGCTCCGAGCCTTCGAAGACCGCTACAACGCCACGGCACAGCCGTTCTAGTGGAAGTTCACCACTTCCGACCTGGACGATCTGCTGGCCAGGCTCGACCGGCACCAACCCAGCCGGCACGAAGAATCCTCCGCCGCCTTGGCCGCGTGATCAACCGCCGAAGGACTTCCGGAGCCGACCACTAAGCTCTGCGAAGAAACCGTGACCTGGCTGAACCAACTGGCAGCGGGCCACCGGCCACCGTGATGATCGTTTTCGCATTCTGCTGCTCTAGCCTGAGTCTTTCACGAAGGCCGGGTCCACATAGTGGATCTTAAATGAGAAAGTGCCTCTGATCTGGAACGATTGGACTTGTCTAGGGTCCGAAATCGTTGCAGGAGAGGCACTTTCCACGTGCAGACTATCGCGTCGCGTCCCAAGGTCGTCGTCACGGCCGATGGCCGGGGTGTGGTCGGGCATGCCGGCACGCGGCTGCTGACCGATCTCGCCGATGCCACCGGCTTGACCGGCGGGTTCGGTGACGCCTTGGCCGTTGCCGGGCGCCGGGCCGGTGGGCATGACCCGGGCCGGGTCGCTCTCGACGTGGCGGTGATGATCGCCGACGGCGGTAGAGCGATCGCGGACCTGGGCGTGCTGCGCGCCCAGCCGGAACTGTTCGGGCTGGTGGCGTCGGACCCGACGGCGTGGCGGGCCCTGGAACTGATCGACGCTGCGGCGTTGGGCAGGCTGCGGGCCGCACGAGCAGCGGCCCGGGAGATCGCCTGGGCGCAACTGTGCGAGACCCGCGGCGCTCTGCCCGCCTCCACCGCCGCCGGCCGTGACGTGCCAGGCCTCGTCCTCGACATCGACGCCACGATCGTGATCACGCACTCGGAGAAGGAACACGCCACCCCGACCTGGAAGCGGACCTTCGGCTACCACCCCCTGGCCTGCTACCTCGACAACACCCGCGAAGCCCTCGCCGCGATCCTGCGTCCCGGCCGCGCCGGATCGAACACGGCAAGCGACCACATCACCGTCCTGGACCTCGCCCTTGCGCAGATCCCCGATCCACACCGCCACGGCACCGACATCCTCGTGCGCACCGACGCCGCCGGACACACCACCGCGTTCCTACACCACGTCCGGTCCCTGCGCGAACACGGCCTGTCGACGTGCTTCTCCGTCGGCGTGCCCATCACCGCACCGATCCGTGACGCCATCGGCCACGCCACGGCCTGGATCGACGCCCTGGACACCGACGGGGAGCCACGCGACGGCGCGCAGGTCGTCGAACTCACCCACCTCGTCGCCGCGCACGTCCTGGCCGGCTACCCCGCCGGAACCCGGCTGATCGCCCGCCGCGAACGCCCTCACCCCGGCGCCCAACTCGACCTGTTCGACACCATCGAAGGATGGCGCCACCAGGTCATCGCCACCGACACCCCGATCGGCGGCGGCTCGATCCAGTACCTGGAGGTCCGCCACCGCGGCCACGCCCGCGTCGAAGACCGGATCCGCTGCGGCAAGAACACCGGCTTCGGCCGGTTCCCATCGCGCGTGTTCGCGATCAACGCCGCCTGGCTCGAACTCGCCCTCACTGGCCAGGACCTCCTGGCCTGGACCCAGCACCTGCTGCTAGACGGCGAACTCGCCCGCGCCGAACCCCACAGGCTGCGCTACCAGGTCCTTCACGTCGCCGCCCGTATCACCCACGGCGCACGCCGCACGTTCCTACGCATCCACGCGTCCTGGCCCTGGGCCACCGAACTCGCCACCGCATTCGCTCGCCTCGCCGCGCTACCCAGACCAGCGACCTGAGCAGGCCAACCCACCGGCCACCCGCGACCAGGACACGGAGAAACCCGGCCCGAGCCGGGCCACAAGCATGCCCACCAGCAGCCTCAATAGGCCAACATCACTATCGCGGACATCCTGGCCAAGATCCAAAACTCACGAAAGGCCGGGGCTAGGCCCACAACGTGACGCATTGTGCGAAATTCAGGGTCGGCCGATGTTTCGGCCGACCCTTCGTCATCTTGGGTGAAGTGGCTGGTTGGGATCTTGTAAACCGGCGTGAGCGTGCTGCCTTGGATCTTGATCTCGGCGACGTGGGCCTCGATGACCGCTTTGCGCTGGCCTGGGGTGCCGTGGCGCAGGACGTAGGCGAGGTCTTGGCGCAGGCGCTCGATTGCGGTCGGGCTGGGGAGTTGCGGCAGGTCGTGGCAGAGCTGCCGCAGCTCGTCTTGACGGGTCTTGAGCTGGTCGAGCTTGACGGTGAGATCGTTGAGGCGACGACCGCAGGTGCGTTCGTCGAGGGTGCCGTTTTCGAACGCGGTGAGGTAGCGGTCGATGGCTGCCTCGGTGGTGGTGATCTGTTCGGTGATGGCGTCGAGTTCGGCGTGATGTCGGTGGCTGCCATCGGCACGCAGCGACCGTTCCGCCGCGACTGCCTCGACGATCAGGTCGGTGTTGGCGAAGAAGCCGATGAGCGCGTCGGTGACCGCGGTGTCGAGCAGGTCGGCGTCGATGCGGGCCGCGTCGCATCCGGTGCGTCCGTAGCGGGCGCGGGTGAAGCAGGTGTAGTAGCGGTAGCGGCGCAGCTTGCCGGTGGCGGAGGTCACGCATGCTCATCTGTGGGGGGCCGTTACGTGCGCAGGAGACGTTTGGGGTGCATGCCGTCGACCATGCCGATGAACGGTGGGTGGATGCTGTAGCCGAGCATTCGACGGATTTCCTCGGACACTGCGCGGACAGTGTCGCGGTTGGTGGATAGCGTGAATGCTTCCTGGGGGCGTAACCAGGGTTCGCAATACTGTGCGGTGATGGCGAGGCGGGCATGGTCGGAGTGGTTGGCACCGCCGCCGTGCCAGAGGGTCCCAAGGAAGAACACGCAGGATCCGGGCGGCATCACGGCCGTAAGTCGTGTGTCTTGGTCGCCCGGTCTGCGGTTGGCGTCCCACCGGTGGCTGCCCGGCAGGACCACAGTGGCGCCGTTGTCGTTGGTAAAGGCGTCGATGGCCCATACCGTGGCCGCTCCCAGGGGAGGCCGCGGTCTGGGCACCGGGTAGACCGCGTCGTCCGGATGGAGCAGTTGGGCAACCTCACCCGGGTTGATGTTGATGACCTGCAACTGGGACAGCAGGTAGTTAGGCAGAAACATCCGGTCCAGCAGGGCCAGTACTCGCGGATGGTCCACGAGCCGGTCACACACGCGGGTCTTGTTGAGCACGCTGTAGACGCGTTGGGTGCGTTCGCCCTCGAAGGTATTGCGGCCGGTCTTGTCCAGAAGCGGCGTTATGGCCGTTCGTATCCGGTCGACTTCCTCGGGGCTGAGTAGGTTTTCCAGGACGACATACCCATCGCGTTCAACGGCGGCGAAATCGGCATCTACAACCGAGAGATCCACGGTGGCCCCGACACTTGTGGTCGCCTTATACCGCCGGGCCAGGTCGAGACGCAGGTCTGACAGGTCCGTGATTGTTTCGACAGGATCGGTTTCAGGCTGTCGTGACATGGCTGGTTCCTCCTTGGCTTCACTGCGCGGGCGCGGAAGGCAGGCCCACCGCTCCTCGGACGACGGCCCACAGCTCGGCGATGATCTCCTCGGCGGGCGGTCGGTGGGGTCTGGTGAGCGCGACGGAGAGCATGGCGTTGGTGCCGCCGAGTGTCGCGGCGGCCAGGAACTCGGAATCGCGGTCGGCCTGCAACTCACCAGCGCGCTGCGCCCTGGCGATGTTGCGTGCACCCAGTTCGATCAACAGATGCAGGTGCCGGGTGTTCGCGGTGGCAACTTCGGCGTCACCCACTAGACCGCCCAACACCAAAGGCGCTAACGGATCCGCGTACAACGCCATCACCCAGTCGCGGATCCGTCGCCGCTCACGCTCCGCCCAGGTTGGGGCGTCATACGCGCGTAGCGCGGCGGCATCACCCAACCGCTGGTAGAAGTCGTCCAGGACCGCGATCAGCAGACCGCTGCGGGTACCGAAATACCGGTACGGCAGGCCGGCGCTCGCCCCGGCCCTCCTCGACACCGCAGCCACCTCCAACTCCCCGGTCTCGACTAGCTCCTCGGCCGCGGCACGCAGGAGTCTTTCCCGGGTCGTCGCCCCCCGAGGCGCCTTCGGTGTTGTCACACGACAAAGATAAGTTGAGTTCAACTCACCTGTCAATCACATGCGAGGGGCCCAGTCACGCCGACGCGGGCCTGGTTGGCGACGAACATCACCGAGTCGCAGCGCTCACCGAGATGAAGCCAGCCCACCACCCGATCAGACTCGGACGTCACGCACGTCGTGACCTCGCCAGACCGGCCGGCAGCGGGTCGCCCGGTACTGTGATGATCGTTTTCGCATTGTGTATCGTTAGGCCGACTTTGATCTTGTATGCGAAACGGCTCGTCTCCTGCGGCGTGACGGGTCGGCTCGGCTAGGCGCTTGGCGTAGTGCCAGGTGACGCTCTTGATCGGCAGCCCACGTCGCATGCGATACATACCCTTGGGCGGCTCAAATTGTGTACACAATCGGGTACACTATGGGGATGTTGATCGAGACATTGTCGGTGCGTGAGGCTCGTGAACAGTTGCCCAGCGTCCTGGAACGGTTCCGCAAGGGTGACCGTACCCCGGTGGGCGTGGGTTCACATCGCAAGACCGAGGCAGTCATGGTTGCGGTCGAGGTGTTCAACGAACTCACCGTTGAGCGAACTCGGTCGCTGACGCAGGCAGCGGCATCGGTGCGGGCCGAAGGTCTTACGGCTGGTGCCGATGTTGACGCCATCACTGAACGTTGGGCACGTGGTGAGATCAGCACCGCGCAGATGCGTGAGCTTGTCCGGCAACTGTACGACCCATCGTGACCGTCGACCCGTACGTGGACACCGACAGTGGGGTGCTGCGTAACCGGCTCGGCATATCCGACCCCGAGCGACTACGTGAGGTGGAGGCGGGTCTGACGTTAGCGGCGTTGGCGGACCTCGGCACGCGGACGCTGCCTGGTGGCTACGACCTGCCTCACTTGCAGTCCTTCCATCGAGAGATCTTCGGCGACCTCTATCCGTGGGCCGGTGAGATCAGAACGGTGGGTATCGCCAGAACCGACCCGTTCTGCCTGCCGCAGCACATCGAGGCGTACGCGGCAGAGGTGTTCGGCGGTCTGGCGAAGGAGCGCTACCTGCGCGGGCTGCCGCGCGAAAGCTTCCTTGACCGGTTGACTCACTACTTCGCCGAGGTCAACGCGATCCACCCGTTCCGTGAAGGCAACGGCCGGGCGCAGCGCGCCTTCTTTCGTCAGCTCAGCCGTGAAGCAGGTTGGCCCATCGACTGGTCGGATCTCAACCCGGACGCCAACAAAAGCGCATCGATGGCATCGCTTCGCGGCGACAACGGCCCGCTTCGCCTTCTCCTCGACGGCTTGATAGCTCGGTGACGTTCTCGGCGCACCGCAGGGCTCGGTGACGGTCGACGTATGATCGTGGACGAAGTTCATCGGCCACCGTCCGGGATGCCCGGCACCCGCCGTGACCTTGCCATCTGCACCAGCAGCGGATCGCCCGCGACAGCCAGAACCGATTTCGCATTCTGGTGCGTCAGGCCCACTCTCATCGACAAGCGACGTGTGCCCTCACGGGCCGCGTCGCTTCGTCATTTCCGGTGGGGGCACGGCCCCCACACCCCGCCGCAGGCGGTAGGTGTCGTTCTGCCCTGGCGGGGCCCATCGGTGACCGGACAGAATGAAGGTGCGGGCGGAACGGCCCGCGACGCCTGGGTGGAGGCGAGCCCTATGAGCCGATTGCGACATGCTCTGACGCGAACCGGAAACCGCATCGGTGTGTCCATGTACCGACACCTGAACGGCCGGCTGTCCAGCGGTAGCCGGCGGGTCCATGTCCTGATGATCACGACACCCGGTCGGCGAACCGGCCGTCCACGCTCGACCTGCGTGCGCTACCTCGACTCGCCGGACGGTCTCGTGGTCTGGGGCACCGGGTCGGGGTCCTCGAACGACCCTGACTGGTTCCGCAACCTGCGAGCGGCGCGACGGGCCGAGGTTCAGCTGCGGTCCCGGCATCTGCGCGTTCGTCCGCGTGAGCTGCTCGGCGCAGAGCGCGATGCGATGTGGAACGACGTGATCGTCGCGCAGGCGCCCGAGGTCGCGAGGTACGCGAGGCAGGCGGGCCGGACGATCCCGGTGGCGATCCTGAGGCCGGACGACGCCGAACGCGAGAACCCGCGCGCGTAGCCGTCCGCCGAGGAACGGTCCCTCGCGAGGGTCCCGCGGCCGGCAACTTCCGGCCTCACCGGTGTGAGGTGCTGGTTCTGCCGTCGCGGTGCGCAAGCGTGGCGAGCGCGTCCTTCCAGTACCGCTCGGCGGCAACCGCGTGCGGCTCCGAGTCGATGTTCTCCTGGACGACGGTGACGATCGTGCCGCCGTCGTCGGGCTCGAGCACGATGCGGATCTCGTGGTGATTCTCGGGGACGTCCTCGAGGCCGTTCAGCGGTGCGAAGTGCGTGAAATGCAGGAGCCGGGGCCGTTCGACGGCGATGACCTGGCCCTTGTCGACGAACACGCGACCGAAGAAGTGCCCCTCGAACGTGATCGGGCTGCCGGGCCGGAAGTCCGTCTCGAGGTTGGTGCCGAGCACCCACTGGGCTCCCGGGTGCACGAGCTCGGCCCACACCCGGTCCGGCGACTCGGCGATATGGGTCGTCGCCGTGACGGCATGTCGCGTGGCGTCCGTGCTCATCGCAGCCCTCCGTAGCGCTCTCCGCCTCGACCGTACCTGTCTGCCGGGTCCGGGTGCCAGTGACAAGGCTGCCTCGCCCGCAGAGCCGGCCCGCGGACGCCCGGGTAATCACCTTCGCCCGTGGCCGCGGCCGTGGCAGGATCGACGGGTGCTGAAACTCACCGACTTCATCATCGACTGCCCGGATCCCATGAAGCTGGCGGCGTTCTACGCCGAGGTGACGGGACGTCCGGTCAAGGAGGACAGCGACGACGACTGGGCCGGGATCACCTTCGGCGAGATCGAGCTGGCGTTCCAGCGCGTCGAGAACTTCCGCCCGCCGAACTGGCCCGACGACGAGCATCCCAAGCAGTACCACCTCGACTTCGAGGTGGACGAGATCGAGCCGGAACAGCGCCGTGTCGTCGAGCTCGGGGCGACCCTGCGCAAGGACTTCGTCGGACCGGAGGGGTACGGCTGGCGGATCTACACCGACCCTGTGGGCCATCCGTTCTGCCTGTGCCGTAACCGCGGAGTTGCGTCCCTGATAGTGGTGTAACGCGGTCGGCGTGATCGTCTCGGCGAGACGGAACGCGGTCACCGCGTGATCCTTCGAGTGAACCTCTCACAGCACTCTCGAACGGAGCATCACGATGACCGC
>NZ_JABBYC010000006.1 GCF_016742955.1 Myceligenerans indicum
CCTTATCGTCGGCAGCGTCAGATGTGTATAAGAGACAGGGCGGGCGGGGCCGTCGAGCCGCGGACCCGGAGCTGAGGCGTCGAGTCGCGGTACGACGCCGGCGGCTCGCCGGCCATCCGCTCGAAGAGGCGGCGCGCCACGTGTGCGCCGTAACTCGCCACATCATGGCTCAGAGCCGTGAGCTGCGGGTACGCCGCCCGGCACACCGGCGAATCGTCCCAGGCCACCAGTGACACGTCCTCGGGCACCCGCACGCCGGCCTCGTGCGCGGCGCCGAGCCCCGCGAGCGCCATCGCGTCGTTGTCGTAGACGATCGCGGTCACTCCACCGTGCGACAGCAGATCCCGCGTGGCGGCGGCACCCGCATCCGGTGTGTAGTCCGCGTGCCGCACCTCGGCCGTCACCGAGCGGGCCGCGGCCTCACGGGTGAACGCCTCCTCCCGGATGTGGGTGTGCCCGAACTCCGGCGTGCCCGTCACGTGCCCGACCACGGTGTGCCCCAGCCCTGCGAGATACTCCACGCACGACGCCATGGCCGTCGCGTCGTCCGTGTAGACGCTCGTCAGCCCGCCGGACAGGCTCGGGTCGCCGACGACGACGGCAGGCAGGGCGTCGGGAGCGAGGAGCAGGTCGAGCCGGGGGTCCGGCACCCGCGGATCCACCATGACGACCCCGTCCACCCGCCGCGCGGCCCGCCACTTGCGATACGTCCGCAGTTCCGCGTCGATATCGGGCGCCACCTGCAGGAGCAGGCCGAAGTCGCGTTCGGACAGCACGGACTCGATCCCCGCCACGAACTGCATGTAGAACGACTCGAAGCCGAGCGTCTCGGGCGCGCGGGCCAGCACCAGGCCGACGGTCTCCGTGTACGCCCCGGACAACGACCGTGCCGCAGAGCTCGGGGCCCAGCCCAGTTCCGCGGCGATCGCGAGCACCTGCTCACGCGTCGTGTCCGAGACGCCCGGCCGGCCGTTGAGCGCGTAGGAGACAGCAGCGGTCGAGACGCCCGCATGGCGAGCAATGTCAGCAATCGTGATCCGCCCCACGGACACCATCATGGCCCGGTCCGCCCACCGACCAGTAATGCGGCCGGCCCGGTGCCGACGGGCGCGCGTGGGAAACGCGGACGGACCCGTACCCGCTAACTGTCGCGTTGTGGCACCCGGACGTGGAAAGGTGTGGCCATGGCCGATCTGCCTCCCGCCGACCTCGAGGCGCTGACCGCCGTCGCACAGGGTTCGCATCACGATCCGCATTCCGTTCTCGGACCCCATCCGCTCGCGGACGGCGGCCCGCTCGCCGTGGTCCGGGCGCTGCGTCCGCTGGCCGACGAGGTCTCGATCGTCACCGACGACGGCGATCATCCGTGCGAGCACCAGGGCGCCGGCGTCTGGACCGCCGTCGTCCCCACCGGCTCTCCCGGTGACGGGGGTTCCGGCTGGTCGGCTCCCGACTACCGGGTCCGCACCCGCTACGGCAGCACGGAACAGGTGGCGGACGACCCGTACCGCTTCCTGCCGGCGCCGGGCGAGATCGACCTGCACCTGATCGGCGAGGGACGGCACGAGGAGCTCTGGAAGGTACTGGGCGCCAACGTGCGGCGGTACCCGAGCGTGTCCGGCGAGATCGTCGGTACGGGCTTCGCCGTGTGGGCGCCTAACGCGCGTGGCGTGCGCCTGCTCGGCGACCACAACCTGTGGACGCCGGTTCATCCGATGCGGTCCCTCGGGTCCTCGGGCGTGTGGGAGCTGTTCGTCCCCGGGGTCGCGCCCGGGACGCACTACAAGTTCGAGGTGCTCGGGGCCGACGGCGTCTGGCGGGCGAAGGCAGACCCCATGGCCCGGGCCACCGAGCTACCGCCCGGCACGGCGAGCATCGTGACCGAGTCGGAGTACGAGTGGGGCGACGACGCGTGGCTGGCGAAGCGCGCGGCGTCCGACCCCCACTCCGGGCCGATGAGCGTCTACGAGGTGCACCTCGGTTCCTGGCGTCCCGGCCTGTCCTACCGGGACCTCGCGGACGAGCTCACCGAGTACGTGTCGGAGCAGGGCTTCACCCACGTGGAGTTCCTGCCCGTGGCCGAGCACCCGTTCGGTGGCTCGTGGGGCTACCAGGTGACCTCGTACTACGCCCCGACCTCCCGGTTCGGGACGCCCGACGACTTCCGCCACCTCGTGGACCGGCTGCATCAGGCCGGCATCGGCGTCATCCTCGACTGGGTCCCGGCCCATTTCCCGCGCGACGAGTTCGCCCTGGCCCGGTTCGACGGCACGCCCCTGTACGAGCACGCCGACCCGACGCGCGGCGAGCACCGGGACTGGGGCACGTACATCTTCGACTTCGGCCGCCGCGAGGTGCGCAACTTCCTGGTCGCGAACGCCACCTACTGGCTCGAGGAGTTCCACGCGGACGGCCTGCGGGTGGACGCCGTCGCCTCGATGCTCTATCTCGACTACTCGCGCGAGCCGGGAGAGTGGCACCCGAACGTGCACGGCGGGCGGGAGAACCTGGAGGCGATCTCGTTCCTGCAGGAGACGAATGCCACCGCCTACCGGCGCACGCCGGGCGTCATGATGATCGCCGAGGAGTCGACGTCGTACCCCGGGGTCACCCGGCCCACGTCCTCGCACGGGCTCGGGTTCGGCCTCAAGTGGAACATGGGCTGGATGAACGACACCCTCCGCTACCTGGCCGAGGACCCGGTCAACCGCCGGTACCACCACCACGAGCTCACGTTCTCGATGGTCTACGCGTACTCCGAGCAGTTCCTGCTGCCCATCAGCCACGACGAGGTGGTGCACGGCAAGGGGTCGCTGCTGCGCAAGATGCCCGGCGACCGGTGGCAGCAGCTGGCCGGCATACGCTCGCTCCTCGCCTACCAGTGGACGCATCCCGGTAAGCAGCTGCTGTTCATGGGCTGCGAGATCGCGCAGGACACCGAGTGGTCCGAGGGCGAGGGGCTGCGCTGGGAGGTACTGGCCGACGGCCGGCACGCCGGGGTGCAGCGGCTGGTGCGCGACCTCAACGCGCTGTACCGGGCCACCCCCGCCCTGTGGGAGCGGGACTTCGACGGCTCCGGTTTCGAATGGCTCGACTCCGACGACGCCGACCGGAACCTCCTGGCCTACGTGCGCCGCTCCGCGGCGGGTGACCCGGTCGTCGTGGTCGTGAACTTCGCGGGCGTGCCGCACGAGGGCTACCGCGTGCCGCTGCCCGACGCCCCGGGCGGTCCGCTCGGATCGGACCGGAGGACCCGGCCCGCCGGCAAGGCTTCGCCGGCCCCGGCCGGCGGGTCGGTCTGGCGTGAGGCCCTGAACACGGACGCCGAGATCTACGGCGGCTCGGGCGTGGG
Organism: Myceligenerans indicum; assembly: GCF_016742955.1. Classification (GTDB taxonomy): domain Bacteria; phylum Actinomycetota; class Actinomycetes; order Actinomycetales; family Cellulomonadaceae; genus Myceligenerans; species Myceligenerans indicum. The sequence continues at coordinate 3,353 of NZ_JABBYC010000006.1, forward strand.
GAACCTGGGCCGGGTCACGGCCGAGGCGGTCCCCCACTACGGCCGCGGCTGGTCGGCGTCGATCCGGGTTCCTCCGCTGGGCGCCCTGGTCCTCGTCCCCGAGCGCCCCGCCGGGACCGGCCGGCCGGTCAACCGGTGACCGGCCGGCGGCCCGGGCGCTCGCTCCGTGCACGCCCGGGCGGGAAGCACCGCTGTCCGTCCGGCGGGCGACGGGCGGCGGCGTGATCAGTACAGGCTGATCGCAAGGCGCTGGCGCGCCTTGTTCACCCTCGGGTCGGCGACGCCGACGACCTCGAAGTACTCGAGGAGACGGACACGGACGACCTCCTTGTCGTCGCCGCCCAGACCGGGAAGCAGGTCCAGCAGCCGGCCGAAGGCGTCCTCGACCTTGCCCCCGAGGACGTCCAGGTCCGCGACCGCGAGCTGTGCGGACACGTCCGACGGCGAGTCCGCAGCCGCCTTGCGTACGGTGGCCAGGTCGGCGTCGTGGGTGCGCTGCATGAGACGGACCTGGGCCAGGCCGGCCGACGCGTCGACATCCTTCGGATCCTGCTTGAGGGCCTTGGTGTAGGCCTCCTCCGCGGCGCCGAGATCGTCACGCTCGATGGCGTCGTAGGCCTCCTGATGCAGCGGCGGCAGCGGCTTCTCGGCCTCGGGCTCCGGCTCCGCGGGCTCGCCCGCCCCGCCCTCGGCGGACGGTGCCCGCCCGGTCACGCCGTTCTGCTCGGCGGCGGCCAGCACCTGCTCGAGCACCTGGCGGACCTGCTCCTCGGACGCGTTCCCCGCGAACAGCGGCAGCGGCTGCCCCTGCAGCACGGCAACGACCGCGGGCACGCCCTGCACCTGGAACGCGGCGGCGATCTGCGGGTACGTCTGCGCGTCCACACGGCCCAGGAGGAATCTGCCGGCGTACTCGCGGGCCAGGCTCGCGAGGGTGGTGGCGAGCTCCGCGTTCGCGGCGTCCGTGGGTGCCCACAGAAGGATCACCACGGGGTAGGTGGCGGAGTCGCGCACCACCTGCTCGAAGTTCGCGTCGGTGAGGTCCAGCACGTAGCCGCCTGCCTCGGGTGCGCCGCCCGGTTCACCCGGCGGCGGCGCCTGCGGGCGCGTCAGGGCGGACAGGTCGACGGCGCCGCGCGCGGCGGCGAAGCTCTCGGGTGCCGGGGTCGGCTGGTCGGACGTGGTCATGGCACTCATCCTACGAAAGCACGTGGCACCGCGGGACCCAGGAAACGTCTTGCGGAACACCTTCACGAGACCCCTCGTGCGGCCTCGGCACGTGGACGGGCTCAGCGCCCCCGGATCACCCGCAGTCGGACATGTCTCCCGCCGAGTCGACGTCCACCGCCACATGCTCGACGCCGACCAGACGCGTCCGGTCGGCCGAGCCCGCGGGCGGCACGTACAGCGCGACGACGTCCAGGTAGGTGGTCCGCAGGACGTTGCTCTCCTGCTGCTCCCCGAGGAGCGCACGCTGGGTGTCGGTGAGGCTGTCCTTCTCGATCCTCGCGCACTTCTGGAGCTTGATCAGCTGTGACGAGTCGAGCGCGCCGAGCACGATCGCGCCGCCGTCGAGCACGCGCATGGCCCGCACGCCCGAGTCCTCGTCCGCCGTCGCGCCGAAGGAGTACCTGCCGTCGGCGTCCTTCCAGCCGTCCGACTTCTCCTGCGCCGACTCCTGTTCGCGCATCAGGTCGCGGAACTCGTCGTCCTCCACCTTCCCGGAGGAGGACGAGTCCGACCCCTCGGACAGTACGTCCGCGTACGCGGCGACGGCCTCCCGCGGGGACATGACAAGGGTCTCGCCGTCGTCGGGCGCCACCGTCTCCGCACCGGTCTCCGTCGGCGCGAACCGTGGCAGCGTCTCGTTTCTCAGGAGCTTCACCCACGCCCACAACTTGTTGTTGCTGCGCGGCGACCGCTGCTCGAACGCGTACAGCACGGGCGCGGCCCTGTCCTCCTGACGCGTGCTGACCGCGAGACTCGTCCGCGGCCAGCCGGGCTCCGAGGGGAGCAGCACCGCCTGCATGGTCATCGGCAAGTTCGTGACCTGCTTGTCGCTGTCCAGGTTCCCGGCGACCTCGATCTGGCTGGTCCGCAGCGCCTTTGCGGGCCCGGACACGCGATCGTCGAGAACAGCGGTCTTCCGCCCCGCCGTGGCCTCCTCCACCGCGGCCGCCACCCGCCCGATGATCTTCTCCTCCTGCTCCTGGGTCACCGCGGCGCCGGCCGCGGCCGCCCCTGGATCAGGTGCGGGCAGGCCCGGCGCGCAGCCCGCCACGGTGGCGCACAGCAGCATCGCGACGGCGCCCGCCGCCGCGCGGGGCACACCGATCATTCGTTGGTCGCCGCGACGGCGATGTGCTCGAAGCCCACCAGGCGAACCTTCTCCTCGGAGCCTGCGGGCGGCACGTAGAGCGCGACGACATCCAGGTACTTCGTGCGCAGCACGTTCGTGACGTCCTGGTCGCCGAAGAGGGCCTTCTGCGTCACGAACCCGTTCGACGGAGGAGCCTCAGCCTTGTCCTGGAGCTGGATCACCTGCGCCGAGTCGATCGCGCCCATCACGATCGCGCCGCCGTCGAGGGTGCGCATCGACCGCACGCCGGCGTCCTTGTCCGCCTTGGCGCTGAAGGAGTACTTCCCCTCGGCCTTCTTCCACCCGTCCGCCTTCTTCTGCGCGGACTCCTGCTTGCGCATCAGGTCACGGAAGTCGTCGTCCTCGATCTTGCCGGAGAACTTCGAGTCCTTCCCCTCCGACAGGACGTCGGCATACATGGCGACCGCCTTCGCCGGGGACGACGCCAGCGTCTTCTCGTCGTCGTCCGCGACCGTCTCCGTCCCGGTATCCGTCGGCGCGAACCTGGGCAGTGTCACGCCGGGAAGGAGCCTGGCCCATGCCCACAGCTTGTAGTCGCTGCGGGCCGAAGCCTGCTCGAACGCGTACAGCACCGGAGGCGTCAGGTCCTTCGGCTGCGTGCTCGCCGCCATGCTGAGGCGCGGCCACTGCGGATCCGAGGGCAGGGTCACCGACTGCATGCTCATCGGAAGCTTCGTGACCTGCTTGTCGCTGTCCAGCTTCTTGGCCACGTTGAGCTGGCTGGTGCGGATCGTCTTGGCCGGCCCGGTCATGCGGGCGTCGAGGGCGTCGATCTTCCGCTCCTGGGTGGCCTTCTCCACGGACTCGGCCACCCGGCTGATGATCGTCTTCTCCTGCTTCTCGGTCACCATCGCGCCGACCGCGGCAGACGGAGGCTCAGGAGCCGGGAGCTCCTGTGCGCAACCGGCGAGCAGACCGACGACGAGCAGAGGGGTGACCGCTACGGACGCACGGCGTGCGAGTCGGCGGTGGGTCATCGGTCTTCTCCGTCCTTGATCCCCCAGGCCTCACGCCAGGCGGCGGCGCGGCTCGACGGGGCGTCCTGCCCGGGCTCGGGCTGCTGCGGCTGTTCGGGCTGCTGCGGCGCCACGGCGGGCTGGATGCCCGTGTTACCGCGGCGGCCGGCCTGCTCGGCAAGGCGCCGCTCGCGCCGGGTCATCAGCTTGCCCGGAGTTCCTGAGGATCCGCTGGATTGCGCGGGCGGCTGGGGCACGGCTGCCTGGGGAGCGGCGGGCTGGGGAGCGGCGGGCTGGGGAGCGGCGGGCTGAGGCGCCCCCGGCTGGGGCGCGGCCGATGCCCGCGGCGGCGCCGCGGCAGGCGGCGGGGCGACCGGCGCGGCGCCGCCGGGACCGGCCGCACCACGCCGCCCGCGGCGGCGGCGCAGGCTTCCCGGTGCGGGAGGCCCTGCCGGCGCGGAAGACTCCGGGGGCGTCACGGGAGGCTCGGTGGGACCGGAGGCGCCGGACCTGTCGGTTCCCCATGGTGAGGCTGTGGAAGGCGCCCCGACACCGGGGGGTGTCACGGCAGCAGCGGAAGCCGCGGCCGAACCGGCGGTGGCCGGTCGCCGACCGGCCGCCGGACCGGCCCCTCCCGGAGGCGGCGGTGTCGGGCTCGACCCCCACGCCGGCGCGGCCGCGGGCGGGAAGGGTGCTGCCGACTGATCGTCGTCCGTCAGCGGGAAGGGTGACTTCTCGGCCGGACCGGGCGGGAAGGGGGCGTCGAGCTTCTCGCCAGGGGCGGGGGAGAACGGTGACTCGCCCGCCGAACCGGGAGGCGGCAGTTCCTCGTGCCGGTCGATCGGCTCGCGGACGGTCCTGCGCGGATTCCGGCCGCTGCCGCCGTTCTTGCCCCCCTTCTTCCCGCCGACACCCATCAGCAGGAACAGCCCGAGGAGAACGAGGAATGCGCCGCCGATGACACAGGGCCAGAGATACGGGGTCGTGACCGGCCGGGGCCAGGTCAGCTCGACCGTCGGAGCTTCCGCGCCCTTGCCGACGCCCGCGGCGAGCAGAACGTAGGGACCGGGCTGGTCGGTGTACCGCAAGCTGACACTGGTCTCTCCACTGACCTCGGAGATCCACATGTCGGACCCGGCGGGCTCGGGGCCCTTGGACGGCTTCTCGGTGGACTCGGCCGCGTCCGCGCTGGCCGCATCATCGCCGACTGCGTCGTCGCCGGTCGCGTCCGCGCTGGCCGCGTCCTCGGCGGCCGCGTCGTCGCCACCCTCGGCCACGCCGCCCCCCGGCACCACGGAGAGCGTGGTCCAGTCCGACATCCCGGTCACCGAGTCGTAGGGGTCCTCGCCGACCCAGCCGAGCACATCCGTCTCGGTGCCGACCGCGAGCGTGAGCTTCTGCCCCTCCGGGACGGACGCGCGAACCGTGACGCTATCGTCGACCATCCCCAGCACACCAGGAACGGTGACCAGCATCGTCCCGTCGCCGCTCGGGGTCGCCGTCGCGACCACCGTGTCGGAGTCGCGCAGAACCGTCGCTGTCGCGACCCCGTATCCAGCTCCGCCGAGGCCGGCGAGGATGAGGAGGACCGCCAGAACGCGTTGCACCATCCGTTCCCTTCGTAGGTGCCAAGGACCGACGGTCCAGCATAGGGTGGTCTGCTACGCGAGCGTCCAGCGGGAGACGACGGCGGAGATCATCACGCTTCTTTCACCTGCTGTCTTCATGCCCTTTCGACGAATACCTCGAAAGCCATATTTCAAGCGGCTACCCATCGAGCCACGCGGCGCGTATCCTGGGCGCCGGACGGGCCGCGAATCTGCGGCATCCCTGGCCGGGGAACCACGGTCTTGCCACGGAGGTCTGCACGTGTCCGACGAGCGTTCGCTCTTCCCGACTGTCATGCGCGGTTACGACCGCGACCAGGTGCACAGCCACCTCGACCGGCTCAACGCGGCGCTGGAGGAGGCACGCAGACAGGTCGAGTCGTCCGATTCCCGCGCCTCCAAGCTCGAGTCCGACCTCGGCGACGCCCAGCAGCGGCTCAAGGAGAGCGACAAGCCGTCGTACGCAGGCCTCGGGTCGCGGATCGAGATGCTGCTGCGCTCCGCGGAGGAGCAGTCGTCCGACATTCTCACGCAGGCGAACCAGCAGGCCGCCGACATCTTGGCACGTGCCAAGCTCTCCGCCGGCCAGGTACGCTCGCGCGCCGAGTCCGAGGCCGCCGAGCAACTCGCCAGCGCCCGCCGCGAGGCCGAGGAGATCCGCACCACGATGGCCGCGGAGGCCGACGGCCACCTCGTCGCCGCACAGCGGCGCGCGGAAGAACTCGTCGGGTCCGCGGAGCGCGAGGCCGCGCTGATCACGTCGGGCATCGCCACCGAGGAGTCCGAACGCCGCTCCAGCCTGGAGCGCGAGCTCGGCACGCTGCGCTCCACCGTCGAGCGCGAGACCACCGAGCTGCGGGTCAACACCGAACGCGAGGCCGCCCAGCTCCGCGCGAAGGTCGCGGCCGAGACCGCGGCCCAGCGGGAGAGCGCCGAGACCGAGTCCAGCGAGCTCCTGGAACGCGCTCGCCGCGAGGCCGAGCAGCTCGTGGCCGAGGCGAAGCGTGAGGCGGCCGAGGCGTCCAACGCGGTCACCTCGGACCTCGAGGACCTGCGCGAGCAGGCACGTACGGCACTGGCCGACGCGGAACTCGAGATCGCCACCCGCAAGGAGCAGGTGGAGACCGAGCTCTCCGAGCGGCACGCCAAGGCCAAGGAGGAGACCGACAAGCTCGTCAAGGCCGCCGAGGAGCACGCGGGCGAGGCGGAGAAGCGCGTGGCCGTCGCCCTTGAGCAGGCCGAGAAGGTGCGCTCGGAGTCCGACGTCTACGTCAAGGACCTCGTCGCGGACTCGCGGCGGACGGCCGATCGCATCGTGGCCGAGGCTCGCGAGTTCGCCGACCAGACCATCGCGGACGCTCGCGCCGAGGCGGAGCAGCAGCGCGCGGCGGCACAGAACCAGCTCGAGGACCTCACCCGGCAGCACGACTCGATCAACGGGTATCTGGACGAGCTGCGCGGCATGCTCGGTGGTGGCGGTCAGGCTCCCAAGCCCGACGGCTCGGCGGCGCTCGCCACGGCGACCGGCGGCAGCCCGCTGACCCCGGCGCAGAAGGCCCGCTTCGGGGGCGTCGGCGCGGACCACGACGACGATGACGAGCCGGCCGGCAGGCCGCCCGCCGCCATCCCGCCCCGCTCCCCGAACCCGGCGCCGTCGGCCGACGAGGTCAGTTCGGCCACCGTCGTCATCCCGCAGGTCGAGGAAGCCGATCCGAAGTCCGGCAAGCCCAAGTCCGGCAAGTCCAAGGCAGAGGCCAACGCCTGACAGTCCTCCCGTAGGACAGCGACGAGACCCCGGCGGGTCAGGGCCACCAGTCGAGCAAGGTCCGCCGCCGGGGTCTCGCCTGTACCCGCTGGTGCAGGTCCGCGAGGGCATCGGCGACTGCCTGCGGGTCCTCGACCGGTGCCATGTGACCGACACCAGGGATCTCCGTCAGGGTGACGTCCGCACCGGCCGTCCGCGCCGCGGCCGCCATGTGTTCTGCCTCGTCACGTGGCGACAACACGTCCTGCGCTCCCACGACCACCGCCACCGGCAGGTCGAACTTCTCCAGGACCGCCGTCCTGTCCGGGCGTGCTGCCATCGCACGCTGCGTCCATGCGACCCCCGCCGGCGACTGTGAACGGATCCAGCTCTCGAGAACGGGGAAGAGGTTCCGCCTCTCCGCGGCACTGACTTCCGACAGCAAAACCGCGGGCATGCCGAGCACGGCGTCGACGGTCTGTGACTCCTCGACGGCGTTCGCGATCCGCCGCCTCTTCGCCCGGACCTCATCGGTGTCAGCAACCGACTTCGTGTCGACGAGGCCGAGCCCGGACACGAAGTCGGGATACAGGTCGGCCAGAGCCAGCGCGACATATCCACCCAGCGACAGGCCGACGACGATGGCGTTGCCCACGCCCATCCCTCTCAGGGTGTCGTGCACGCACTCGGCACTGTGCTCGAGCGCCGGCCGAGCGCCGTCCAGGTCCGAGTGCCCGGCCCCGGGCAGGTCGACGCCGATCGCGCGGATCCCGGGCGGCAATGCCATGGCGCACGCGGACCACATCCGCACGTCCAGCGGGAAGCCGTGCAGGAGGACGAGCGGCAGGCCCCCGCCCGTACGCAGGTCGATGGTGTTCAGCGGAGTCGTCCGAGTCATTGCCACGCCTCCTCGCGGGACGCCCGCGCCCCTCGCTCCGGGACGACCTCCGCCCCACTTCTCAGGTTAGTGCTCTCCCGCGCAAACGCTAGGCCGGATCGAGGGAGCCCTCCCAGTGTGTCGGCAGGGGAAGCGGGTGATCCGGCAGGACGTGACCCACGATCTCGTCGAGCACGCGGCGGACCGCCGACTCGCCCACCCACAGATGCTTCGCGCCGTCGACCCCGATGACCTCCGCCTGCGGGACCCGGGCGAACCGGCGACGGGCCTCCTCGGGACGCAGGTAGTCGTCGAGTTCCGGGACCAGCACCACGAGCGGCTTGCCGAGCGCGGCCCACCGGTCCAGGTCCTCGTCGGTCGCGCGGTGCAGCGGCGGCGAGAGCAGGATGGCTCCCTCGATGCTCGGGTCGGCCCCGTGCTTGAGGATCAGCTCGGTGCCGAACGACCAGCCGACCAGCCACGGTCTGGGCAGCTCGCGGAACTCCGCCAGCTCGATGGCCGCGGCGACGTCGTACCGCTCCGCCTCGCCGCCGTCGAACTCGCCCTCGCTGGTGCCGCGGGGCGAGCTCGTGCCGCGCGTGTTGAACCGCAGGACGGCGAGGTCCGCCAGCGCGGGCAGCCGCCAGGCGGCCTTGCGGTACACGTGGGAGTCCATGAACCCCCCGTGCGTCGGCAGCGGGTGGAACGTCACCAGGGTGGCCGACGGCGTCCGTGGGGCGCCGTCGGGCCCGACGGGCAGTGCGAGTTCGCCCACGAGCGTCAGCCCGTCCGCGGTGTGCAGCTCCACGTCCTCCCGGTGTGCGGGCAGGACGGTCGTGGAGCGGATCTGATGAGAGGTCTGGGTAGTCATCGGGACCATTCTCACCCGGACCGGGACGGAGCCCGTCAGCGGAGGTTGGCGCGGCGGCTCCAGCAGCTGGTGTGCCAGTGCCGGCGCTGTTCGAGCCCTGCCTCGGGGCCGCCGATGGCGTCGGACCGCCAGGCCACGACGTGGGCGGTGCCGGGCGCGACGTCCTGCCGGCAGGCGGGGCAGACGTAGGTCTTGTCCGAGGAACGGACGTGCTGAACCACCCATTCGCCGTCCGGCGCGGACTCGCTGCTCCGGCCGCCCGTGGCCCGATCGAGGTCGAGCGGGCGGTGCTCGGCTCCGTAGGGTCGCTTGCTCGATCGACGTCTGGACGGCATGCGGCCATTGTCCCAGGACCTCGGCGACGACCGCCAAACCGTCGTCACGCCGGCCCACGGCGGGGCGTCGCCGCAGCGTCCGGCCCGGATTCACCTCGGCACAGAGGTTTCCCCGCTCGGACCGTTACAGTGTGCCGGTCTGGCACTACCTCACCGATCGAAGGACACAACGTGAAGCACCGCACCTCAGCCGGCCTGGCGGCGTTCGCCCTGAGCTCCGCCCTCGTGCTCACCGGATGCGGTGACGGCGACGATTCGGGTGCCGATGCATCGGCCAGCCCGTCCGCCGACGCCTCGGGCGCGAGCGCGGAGCCCGTCGTCGCCGGAGGCGTCTGCGAACCGGAGGCCCCCTCGGCACCTGCGGAGATCCCCGAACCCAGCGAGGCCGACCAGAAGGCCATCGAGGGCGTGACGGTCACCGGCGCGGCCGGTGAGGAGCCCGAGAAGGTCGAGTTCGACACACCGCTCGAGGTGGAGGGCCTGGCCGTCAACGTGCTCGACGAGGGCGACGGCACCGAACTGGCCACGGGCAACCGCGTCACCTTCCAGGACTACATCGTCAACGGGTCGGACGGCGAACAGACGAACCCCTCGACCTGGGACGAGGGGCAGGCTCCGCAGAGCTTCACCCTGGGTGACCCGTCCTACCAGGTGCTCAACGAGCCGTTCGCCGGTCTCCACGTCGGTGCGCGGCTGACGCTCGCCATGAAGGCCATGGACGGGACCACCCAGGTGCACGTGCTCGACATCGTCGAGTCCGAGTCGCTGCCGACGCGCGCCAAGGGCACCACGGTGAAGCCCGAGGACGGCCTGCCGACGGTCGAGCTCGGTGACGACGGCGCCCCGACCGTCACCATCGCGGACGATTACGACGACCCCGAGGAGCTCGTCGTGCAGCCCCTCATCGAGGGTGACGGCGCCAAGGTCACGAAGGACGACGAGGTCACCGTCCAGTACCTCGGCTGCCTGCTGGACGGTACGTCGTTCGACTCCTCCTGGAGCCGCTCGGCCCCCACGTCCTTCGCGCTCTCCGGCGTCATTCCCGCCTGGACGGACGGACTCGACGGGCAGAAGGTCGGCAGCCAGGTGCTGCTCGTCGCCCCGGCCTCGGAGGCCTACGGAGAGGACCCGAGCGCTCACGAGCTGGGCGGCAAGACGCTGATCTTCGTGGTGGACATCCTCGCGGCCGAGCCTGCGGCCTGACCCGGCCGCGCCCACGAGCCGGCACCTCACCGAGCCGGCACCTCACCGAGCCAGCATCGCGCCGAGCCAGCATCGCGATGCGGGACCTCACGAGGCGGTGCGCCCTTGCCGGGGCGCGCCGCCTCGCCGCGTCAGCCCGACTCCCGGCTCTCGGCTCTCGGCTCTCGGCTCTCGGCTCTCGGCTCTCGGCTCTCGGCTCTCGGCTCTCGGCTCTCGGCTCTCGGCTCTCGGCTCATCGTGCCGGCACGGACGCGGTCACCGTCGCATTTCGCTGATCGCGATGAGGGCTCACCCCACAGGCGGATACTGCGACATACTCACGTCATGCCCGTGGTGGCCAATCCGATCGAGCGCGTCCGCACCCGGGTGGGCGGCGCGATATTCCTCCGTGTGGCCGGGCCCGACGCGTACGCCACCCGCGACCGCATCCACCTCACCCCCGGCCCCCGCTGGTTCCCTCCCGAAAGTGCGGTGCGGGCGGTCCATGCGGACGCGGCAACCTTCGCCGGCGGCCTCCGGGCCCTGCTGCTCCAGGCCCTGCATCCACTGGCCATGGCAGGAGTGGCGGGGCACTCGGGGTACCGCAGCGACCCCTGGGGCCGGCTGGCGCGTACGTCCACGTTCCTCGCGGCGACGATCTTCGGCACGGCGGAGGAGGCGCAGGCCGCCGTCGACCGGGTGCGCGCGGTCCATGACCGGGTCCGGGGCACCTCGCCCGACGGCGTCCCCTACCGCGCCGGGGACCCACACCTGCTCACGTGGGTCCATGCCGCCGAGGCCGACTCGTTCCTCACGGCGCACCAGCGCTTCGGAGCCCGGCCCCTGAGCGCCGACCGAGCCGACGAGTACGTGGCCCAGCTCGGACAGGTCGCCGGCGCCCTCGGGGCTCGTGACGTTCCGCAGACCGTGGCGGAGCTGGCCGAGTGCCTGGAGTCGTACCGCCCGGAGCTGCGCGCCACACCTCAGGCCCTGGACACCGCGCGCTTCCTCCTTCGCGAGCCGCCGCTGCCCCGCCCGGTGCGCGTGCCGTACGCACTGCTCGCCGCCGGCGCAGTCGCGACCCTGCCGGCCTGGGCCCGCACGGAGCTGCGGCTGGAGCGATGGCCGCACGGGGCCGCGGCCCGGCTCGCCGGCCGGGTGGCCGTCGGTGCGATCCGCTGGAGCCTGGGCACGACCACGGTCCCGGTCAGAGCCTGAGCGGGCAGACCAGGATCGGCGAGAGCATCGGCCCGCGCACCCACTGCGCGCCACCGGTACAGACGGGGCCGGCTTCCGGCCGTCAGGTTCGTGGCCGTCAGCGGCCGTGGCCGTCAGCGGCCGCGGTCGTCAGCGGCCGCGGTCGTCAGCGGCCGCGGTCGTCAGGGCTCGTGGTCGTCGGGAACCGGGTGTGGGTCGGGGTCCACGTGGGCCTCGTCCCGCCAGCGGCCGGGTGCGACGCCGGACCGCCGCTTGAAGGCCGTGGCGAACGCGTACTCGTTGGTGTAGCCGACCTGCGTGGCGATGCGCGCCAGCGGCAGGTCGGTGCGGACCAGCAGGTCCTCGGCGCGCTGCATCCTGAGCTCCGTCAGGTACCGGAACGGCGACCGTCCGACGGCGGCCGTGAACCGCGCCGCGAAGGCCGCTCGCGACAGCCCCGCGATACCGGCGAGCTCCTCCACGGTCCAGGACCGCGACGGGTCCGCGTGCAAGCGTTCGAGCACCGGGCGCAGGACGCCGTCGCCGAGTGCGCGGTACCAGCCCGGTGCCGGATCGTCGGACGCCGACCACGCGGCGCGCAGCGTGGAGACCAGGTTGACGTCCAGCAGCCGGTCCAGCATCGCCTGCTGGCCGGGGTCGTCACGCCCCGCCGCTGCCGCGAGCAGGCCGACGGCCGCGGCCTGGTCGCCGTCCTGCCGCTCGCGGGGAACGACGACGCAGCGCGGCAGCTCCCGCAGCAGAGCCCGGCCCACCGTGCCCTCCAGCGTGTACGCCCCGCACAGCACGGTCGCGTCGGCGCTGCCTGGGTCGGACCCGCGCCGCCGCGCATCGGCGATCGGCTCGGCCGGCGCCCCGGCCTCGCTGACGATGACGTAGGGCGCGCCACCCCGCACCAGGACGACGTCGTACGCGCGCAGCCCGATCGGCGCGGCCCCCTCCTGCAGCAGGCGGCCCGACCCGTTCAGCAGCACGTGGACCGTCAGGGGACGCCGGCCTTCGAACCCGAGGCCCCAGGGGGCCGTCCGGCGCAGGACGGAGAACACCGCGCCGCGCGCACGGGCCTGAGCCAGTTGGTCCGACAGGACATCCACGGCACGATCGTAGACGATCACGAATCCAGGCGAGCAGATCACACATTGATCCGCCGACTGCGCGTTCGTACGGTCGAGGCATGACAACCTTCCTGATCCTCGGCGGCACCGGCAAGACCGGCCGCCGCCTCGCCCGCACTCTCACCGGCGGTGGGCACGTGGTCCGCGCCGCCGGTCGCTCCACCACACCGCGGTTCGACTGGCACGACCGGTCCACCTGGGCCACCGCCCTGACCGGCGTCGACGGTGTGTTCGTCGTCGGGCCCGGCTCCGCGACCGACTGGAGCCCCCTCCTGTCCGACTTCCTGGCCACCGCGGCGGAGCGCGGTGTGCGGCACGCCGTCCTCCTGTCCGCCCGCGGTGTGGAGTTCCTGCCCGACGGTGTGGTCGCGCGCGCCGAGGCCGCACTCCAGGCTGGTCCCGTGGCCTGGACGATCCTGCGTCCCTCGCACTTCGCGCAGAACTTCACCGAGGCGATGTTCGTCCCGGACGCGGACGGCCGCATCGTGGCCCCTGTCGGGAGCGGCGCCGAACCGTTCGTGGACGTCCAGGACATCGCCGAGGTCGCGGCGGCCGTGCTGCGGGATCCGGCGACGTGGGCCGGTCAGGTCCTCGCGCTGTCGGGGCCCGCGGCCCTGACGTTCGACGAGGCCGCCGCCGTTCTCTCCGAGGCGGCCGGCGCGCCGGTGCGGTTCGAGGACGAGGCCGACGACGCCCACGAACGACGCCTGGCCGAGGCCGGAACACCTGCCGGCTACATCCCCTGGCGCGCCGCGATGCTCCGCGGCATCCGCCGAGGCGAGGACGCCTATCTCAGCGACGGCGTCGAGCGCGTGCTGGGCCGTGGGGCCACGAGCTTCCAGGAGTGGGCGCGGCGCGAGGTGCCCGCGCGGTAGGGGGCGCGTGGCCGGTCGGGGCATACAGATCTGCTGATCGTTGGTCCAGCCTTCTGATCAGGCGCGGACGCCGAGCGCCGACCGGTTCACCGGCCCATCGGAGTTGAGCCGTCCACGTCAGGCGACCAGGCCTCCACCAGGTCCTGGCTGCCCAGGGCGATGTCGACCCCCTCGGGCTGAAGGCCTTCCGGCGTGATCGCAGCAAGCATGGCGTTGTCGGCTCCAGGAATCAGGGCGCGATGGGCTCGCAGCTCGGCGACCTCCTGCGGCGCGATTCTTCCTCCCGGCCGCCACTTGATGGAACCGACCAGGAGCGGGGTCGAGCGATCGGTACCGACCACATCGACCTCGACATCCGGCTCCCCCTTGCGCGCCCTTCTCCACCACGGACTGAACCGCTGGATGCCTGCCAGCCGCTCGTCCGTGGCGGCAAGACGAACCAGCGAGTCGCGCACGAGCGGTTCCACGGAACGGCCGCGCCAGCTCGACCAGTCGCGGTCGAACCGTGCGACGGCAAGATCGGCGCGGCCGCGCTCGATCTGGTCGAGAGACGATTCCACGTAGCGGTACCAGAACCTCAGGTATGGATCCGTGATCCGGTAGCGCCGCAGCTTGCTGCTGGGCTTCGCCAGCGCGGGCTGCTCGCGTTCGATCAGCCCCTTGATCTCGGTCAGTATCTTGAGCGCCCGGGTCGTAGCCGTACGAGCGCTCTGCCCCTCCCCCTCGTTCGTGATCGTTCCCAGGATGTCGTTGAACCCGGGATTGGCGGTCTCGTCCGCGCCAATCGCCGCCAGGACGCGCGTGGCGTCCTGCGGGCTGGGGAACTCGGCGTCCAGCGTCAGACGAGCCGTGGTGACAAGGGGCGAATAGGGGTCCCGCAAGCCGTCGTGGACGTAGTGCTGGACGGTCGCCCTGCCGCTGTCGGCAAGATCGGCCAGCAGGCGCGGGTAGCCGCCGGTTACCAGGGCGGCGTCGATCACCCCTGTCGGTTCCCAGCCGGGAAGCGCTTGAGCGGCCTCCGCGAGGTTCAGCGCCGGCACCACGAGTGGACGGACGCGACCGAACAACGGCCGATCGTGTTCGGTGAGGCGCGACATCATCGCGACATCCGAGCCGACGAGCACCAGAAGAACCGGCAACTTCTCCAGCACACGGTCCCACACGACCTGAAGCACGCCTTCGAGCGACGGGTCCGCGGCCGTCTGCCACGGGAACTCGTCGAGAACGACGACGACCGGTCCGGACCGAGCGGAAACTGCCAGCCGGGTCAGCCAGTCCTCCCAGCTCCTGGCCGAACTCGATGCGATCAGATCGAGGTCAGGCAGGGGCCTTCGAGACTCGCTCAGCGCACGGTCTGCACCATCGATCTGTTGCCGTATAGCGGCCCCGTATCTCCCGGTCGTGAACACATAGGGGACGTCGGCGCTCTGGACGAAGTGTTCCAACAGCGTGGACTTGCCGACCTGGCGACGCCCCCGGACCGCGAGAATCTGCCCCCTGCCACGCCGACTCACCGCGTCGAGACGCCGCGAGAGGTCGGCCAGGATGCGGTCACGCCCGAAGAACTCACGATCAAGGGTCACTCCATGTATGTTACATCCAGCGATCCTTTAGTTGTCCCTCGCAAGCAAGGTCGATCGGCCCTCGCCCTTGTTCGCACCTGTCGCCATCGGCACGCAGAAAGGCCCGGAACCGCAGAATCCTGCGGTTACGGGCCCCTCACCAGCCCTTCCGGGCTACCGGGTCCAAGAGAACTCAGAAGTCCCAGTCGTCGTCCTCGGTCTCGACGGCCTTGCCGATGACGTAGCTCGAACCCGAACCGCTGAAGAAGTCGTGGTTCTCGTCCGCGTTCGGGCTCAGGGCCGCGAGGATGGCCGGGTTGACGTCCGTGTCCTCCTTCGGGAACAACGCCTCGTAGCCCAGGTTCATCAGGGCCTTGTTGGCGTTGTAGCGCAGGAAGGCCTTGACGTCGTCGACCAGGCCCAGCTCGCCGTACAGGGACTCGGTGTACTCCGCCTCGTTCTCGTACAGCTCGAACAGCAACTCGAACGTGTACGCCTTGAGCTCGTCCTGCTCGGGCTGCGTGAGCTGCTCCAGACCCTTCTGGTACTTGTAGCCGATGTAGTACCCGTGCACGGCCTCGTCACGGATGATGAGGCGGATCAGGTCGGCCGTGTTGGTCAGCTTGGCCCGGCTGGACCAGTACATCGGTGCGTAGAAGCCGGAGTAGAACAGGAACGACTCCAGCATGGTGGAGGCGACCTTGCGCTTCAGCGGCTCGTCGCCCCGGTAGTACTCCAGGACGATCTCGGCCTTCTTCTGCAGGTGCGGGCTGTTCTCCGACCAGGAGAAGGCGTCGTCGATCTCCGGCGTGGACAGCAGTGTGGAGAAGATCGACGAGTAGCTCTTGGCGTGCACCGACTCCATGAACGCGATGTTCGTGTACACCGCCTCCTCGTGCGGCGTCAGCGCGTCCGGGATCAGGGAGACCGCCCCGACCGTGCCCTGGATCGTGTCCAGCAGCGTCAGGCCCGTGAACACCCGGGTGGTCATGAGCTTCTCCGGCTCCGACAGCGTGTTCCAGGACTGGATGTCGTTCGACACCGGCACCTTCTCGGGAAGCCAGAAGTTCCCGACCAGACGGTCCCAGACCTCGAGGTCCTTCTCGTCCTCCAGGCGGTTCCAGTTGATCGCGGACACGCGATCGATGAGCTTGAGCTTCCCTGTGGGCGACATCTTCGTTCTTCTTCCGATGTACGACGGCGGCTCCGCCGGGCATGTACGACGGCTGCGGCCAGGTTGTTCATGGTCGGTCCGGGTGCGCCCGCGCAGACGCGGACGCACCCTCCCAGGGCGTCAGAGCATGCAGCTGACGCAGTTCTCCACTTCGGTTCCCTCCAGCGCCATCTGACGCAGACGGATGTAGTACAGGGTCTTGATGCCCTTCTTCCAGGCGTAGATCTGCGCCTTGTTCACGTCACGGGTGGTGACGGTGTCCGGGAAGAACAGCGTCAGGCTGAGCCCCTGGTCCACGTGCTGCGTCGCCGCCGCGTAGGTGTCGATGATCTTCTCGTAGCCGATCTCGTACGCGTCCTGGTAGTACTCCAGGTTGTCGTTCGTCATGTACGGCGCCGGGTAGTAGACGCGACCGAGCTTGCCCTCCTTGCGGATCTCGACCTTGGCCGGCACCGGGTGGATGGAGGACGTGGAGTTGTTGATGTAGCTGATCGAACCCGTCGGCGGGACCGCCTGCAGGTTCTGGTTGTAGAGACCGTGCTCCATCACCGACGCCTTGAGAGCCTTCCAGTCCTCCTGCGTGGGGATCCGCACGCCGGCGTCCGCGAACAGCCGCGTCACGCGCCCGGTGGCCGGCTTCCACTCCTGGTCGGTGTACTTGTCGAAGTACTCCCCGGTCGCGTACTTCGACTCCTCGAACCCGCCGAACGCCTTCCCGCGCTCCTTCGCCAGCCGGTTCGAGGCGGCGATCGCGTGATAGGCGACCGTGTAGAAGTAGATGTTCGTGAAGTCGACGCCCTCGTCGGAGCCGTAGTAGATGCGCTCACGCGCGAGGTAGCCGTGCAGGTTCATCTGCCCCAGCCCGATCGCGTGCCCCAGCTCGTTGGCGTGGCGCACCGACGGGACGGACTCGATGCTGGTCTGGTCGCTGACCGCCGTCAGCGCCCGGATCGCGGTGTCGATCGTGGCACCGAAGTCGGGCGAGTCCATCGCCTTGGCGATGTTCAGCGAGCCGAGGTTGCAGGAGATGTCGCGGCCGACCTCGCTGTAGGACAGGTCCTCGTTGAAGGTCGAGGCCGTCGAGACCTGCAGGATCTCGGAGCACAGGTTCGAGTGGGTGATACGGCCCGCGATCGGGTTCGCCTCGTTCACCGTGTCCTCGAACATGATGTACGGGTAGCCGGACTCGAACTGCAGCTCCGCGAGCGTCTGGAAGAAGTCCCGCGCGTTGATCGTGGTCTTGCGGATGCGCTCGTCCGCCACCAGCTCGTCGTACTTCTCGGAGATCGAGACGTCCGCGAACGGCTTGCCGTAGACGCGTTCGACGTCGTACGGGCTGAACAGGTGCATGTCCTCGTTCTTCTTGGCGAGCTCGAACGTGATGTCCGGGATGACCACGCCGAGCGAGAGCGTCTTGATACGGATCTTCTCGTCCGCGTTCTCTCGCTTGGTGTCGAGGAACCGCATGATGTCCGGGTGGTGCGCGTGCAGGTACACCGCACCCGCGCCCTGGCGTGCACCGAGCTGGTTCGCGTAGGAGAACGAGTCCTCCAGCAGCTTCATCACCGGGATCACACCCGACGACTGGTTCTGGATGTGCTTGATCGGCGCGCCGTGCTCGCGGACGTTGCTGAGCAGCAGCGCCACACCGCCACCACGCTTGGACAGCTGCAGGGCGGAGTTGATGCCTCGCGCGATCGACTCCATGTTGTCCTCGATGCGCAGCAGGAAGCACGACACGGGCTCACCGCGCTGAGCCTTGCCCACATTGAGGAACGTCGGCGTGGCCGGCTGGAACCGTCCCGCGACCACCTCGTCCACGATGTGCTCGGCGAGTGCCTCGTCGCCGTCGGCCAGACCGAGGGCGACCATGGTCACACGGTCCTCGAAGCGCTCGAGGTACTTGGTCCCGTCGAACGTCTTGAGCGTGTAGGAGGTGTAGTACTTGAACGCGCCGAGGAAGGTCTCGAACCGGAAGTCCTTGCTGTACGCGCGCTGGAACAGCGCCTTCACGAACGCCCGGGAGTACTTCCCGAGCACCTCGGGGTCGTAGTACTCGTGCTCGACGAGGTGGTCGAGCTTGGCCTCCAGCGTCTCGAACTGGACGGTGTTCGGCAGGACGTGCTGCAGGAAGTACTGACGGGCCGCCTCGCGGTCCTTCTCGAACTGGATCTTCCCGTCCGTGCCGTACAGGTTCAGCATCGCGTTGAGCGCGTGGAAGTCCGGCTGGGTCTCCTCCGGCGCCACCGCGCTCACGCCGAGAGCGGTACCTGCCGGGGCGGGTTCTGTGGTTGCTGTTGCCAAAATCGTGCCAATCCGTTGCGGACGCGCGTGACGTCCTGCGCTGTGCCCAGGAGCTCGAAGGCGTACAGGTACGGGACGCCACACTTGGCAGCGATGATGTCCCCGGCGATGCAGTACGCAGCCCCGAAGTTGGTGTTGCCTGCGGCGATGACGCCGCGAATGAACGACCGGTTGCGCTCGTCGTTCAGGAACTTGCGAACCTGCCGTGGGACGGCCCCGCCCTCGTTGCCCCCACCGTAGGTGGGGACCACCAGGACGTACGGCTCGTCGACCTGCAGGAACCCGTCGGCCGGGCGGAGCGGGATCCGGCGCACCGCCATCTCCAGCTCCTCGAGCCCGAGGCGCTTCACGAAACGGTGCGTGTTCTCCGAGACGCTGGAGAAGTAGACCAGGGATCCCATCACTCCGACCCTGCCTTCGCGGGTGTCAGGCGACGACCGCCTGCGCGGCGGCGAGCGCCATGATCCGGTCCGGGCGGAAGCCCGACCAGTGGGTGTCTCCCGCCACCACGACGGGCGCCTGGAGATACCCGAGGCCGCGGACCATCTCGAGCGCGTCGGTGTCCTGTGTGATGTCGACGACCGAGTACTCGATGCCCTTGCGGTCGAGTGCGCGGTACGTTGCGTCGCACTGGACGCACGCCGGCTTGCTGTAGACGGTGACGCTCATGCCCGCCCCTCCCCTTGGATGCCGATGACCTCGAAGAACACCGGTGGAACTACACCGATGTGGTTTGCGCGGAGCCGTGCTTGCCCCGCTACGGAAAACACTACACCTAGCGTCTGACACCTGCTCGACAACCACATCTTGTGGTTGACACCGGCCACGGACCGGCGCGGCGTCTACACCCGATCGCCGGATTCCGCTCGCCGACCATGGTGTCACGGGGATCCGCCGACACCCCGGAGGCGCCTCCCGGAAGCCCGCGGGCCGCCCGTCCGGGCCCGTCACACGCTGCTCGGCAACGACACACCGGGACCCGTCGGAGCCCCCGCACGGGACGCACGGACGGCCTGCCCGACAGGGAGCGACACCCGGAGTCGTGCCCGACAAAAAGGACTAACCGCCCGCCAACACCAGGCGAATCCGAGTTGAACTCCCGGCGTGTCGCACCTGCCTGGGCGTGTCTCACTCCAGAGGGGCCGGCCGCCATCCACCCGCCCCACCGGGCAGGTCGGCATCCGGATCGTACGGCATCCGCGTGAAACAGAACGTGCCGACGTCGAGCGCGACGACCGTGCCGTCGCGCTCGACCGGCACGAGTCGCTCCCCCAGCCAGTACCCGCCGTCGACGCCGGTCCAGGGCCCGCCACCAGGTCGCGTGAACGCCGTCCCCCGCCCCCCCTCGTCCGCCGACCGCAGGACGAGGCGCCCCGGCCCCTCCAGGCTCACCGTGAACGGAGCCGGACCCCAGTACCAGGTGCCGAGCACGTCGAGCGGAACCTCGCCACGGTCCTGCGACGCGCCGTGGCCCGGAGGGCCCTCGCCGACCGGGCGCCCCACGTGCCCGGGCTCGTCCCGCATCACCCGGAGGAACGGTCCGCCACCGCCGAATCCGGCCGTCGACGACCCGCAGACCGCCACGACGTCGCCCGAGACCGGGTCGGCACGCAGGTCCGCCGTGAAGCCCGGCACCGAGCCACCGTGACCGACCGTCCGGACGTCGCCGTCCTGCCGCACGCGCACCCCCAGGCCGTGGGAGGTCTCCCACGGCCCTCCGCCGGGCCCGGCATCGTCCGCGACGACACGCGGCACCGCCATGAGCTCCCGCAGCTCGCGCGACAGCACGAGGCCGTCCGCCGCGACGTCCGGCCCCCGGCCCGTCAGCCACATGCCGAAGCGCACGAGGTCGGCCGCCGTCGACCACACCTCGCCCGCGGGACCCAGGGCGCCGTAGGCGGCCACGGGCTCGTCGTGCACGAGCCCGGCGTGTGGGTGCACCGCGTACCCCGTGACGGCCGGCCCGGCCGGCGCACGGCCGGTCGCGGTCATCCCGAGCGGCGTCCACAGCTCCTGGCGCAGCACTTCGTCCCACGCGCGCCCGCGGTGCACCTCGACCAGCCTGCCCAGCACCGCGAAGCCCGTGTTCGAGTAGTGGTAGCGGTCGCCCGGATCCCAGAGCGGCTGCGGGGCGGACGCGACCAGGTCCTCCCACGGCCCGTGGCCGGCGCGCTCCCACCACGGACCCGGAGGCTCCGCCGGCAGCCCGCTCGTGTGCGTCAGGAACTGGCGTACCGTCGCATCGCCGGCGGGCGCGTCCGGGACGTGCGTGCCGATCGGGTCCGGGAGCGCCACGCGCCCCTCCTCCACGAGCCGGAGCACGGCGACGGCGACCATCGGCTTGGTGATCGACCCGATGCGGAAGGCATGGCCGGGTGTCGCCGGCTCACCGGGCGCACCGTCCGCGTCCGCCGGCTCGCCGGCGTGCGGCCCGGCAGGAAGGCTCGCGCTTCCCACGGCCCCTTCCCAGACGAGCTCGCCGCCACGCCCGGCCGCGGCGGCGAGCGCCGGGACCCGGGAGTGGCGGCGGGCACGGTCCAGGAGCTCGTCGAGCGCGGGCGCGAGGTCGTTCATTCTGGAAGGTTACCGACGCACGACGATCGCGCGAGGACCACGACCACCCGCCGCCCGGCATCGGGCCCGCCCCAGGCGGGACCCCGGGTGCGGCCGGTCCGCCGGCATCAGGGTTCGACGTCGGTCACCTCCGGAAGCACGCCCGTCGCCACCAGCCTGCGGTACCAGTGGGCGGAGTCCTTCCAGATGCGCTCCTGGGTGTCGTAGTCGACCCGGATGATGCCGAAGCGGCGGTCGTAGCCGTAGGCCCACTCGAAGTTGTCCAGGAGGGACCAGGCGAAGTAGCCGCGCACGTCCGCACCCTTGTCGCGCGCCCTGCCCAGCGCCTCGACGTGGTCGTGCAGGTACCGCACGCGACGCGGGTCGTGCACGCGCGCCACACCGCCGGAGACCGTGACCTCGTCGTCGAACGCCGCGCCGTTCTCGGTCACCATGAGCGGCAGGTCCGGGTAGCGCTCGTGCAGCTCGACGAGCAGGTCGGTGAGGCCGGCCGGCTCGATGTTCCAGCCCATCGCCGTCCAGGGGCCCGGCTGGGGCAGGAACTCGACGTCCTCGGCACCGATCCACGGGGTACCCGCGGAGTCCTTGTGGCCGTCCGCCTGCTGCCGCTCCCCCTCGCCCGACCAGGCCCGCACCCGGGCGGTGGAGTAGTAGTTCACCCCGAGAACGGTGAGCGGCTGCCTGATGATGTCCAGGTCGCCGTCGTGCACGAACGACCAGTCGGTGAGCGGGGCGGTTCGTTCGAGCAGCCCCGCCGGGTAGGCCCCCTCCAGGAGGGGCCCGAGGAACGACTCGTTGGCGATCTCGTCCGCCTTGCGCCTGGCCGCGAGGTCGAGGTCCGACGACGGGTCGTCGGGCCGTACGACATGCAGGTTGAGCGTGATCGACACCTTCGCCGCGGCGCCCAGGACGTCGCGGATCTCCTGCACCGCCCGGCCGTGGGCGAGGTTGAGGTGGTGGATCGCCGTCAGGGCGGCGACCGGGTCGCTGATCCCGGGGGCGTGGACGCCCGAGCCGTAGCCGAGCAGTGCCGTGCACCAGGGTTCGTTCAGCGTGGTCCAGACGTCGATGCGGTCGCCGAACTCCTCGGCCATCCGGCGCGCGTAGGCGGCGAACGCCTCGACCGTGGCGCGGTTCGTCCAGCCCCCCGCATCCTGGAGCTCCTGCGGCAGGTCCCAGTGGTACAGCGTGACGACGGGCCTGACGCCGGCCTCCAGCAGGGCGTCCACGAGGTCGGAGTAGAACCGGATGCCCTCCGCGTTGAAGTCGCCGCTACCGGACGGCTGCACGCGCGGCCAGGCGATCGAGAACCGGTAGGCGTCCAGGCCGAGGTCTGCGATGTGTCGCACGTCCTCGCGCCACCGGTGGAAATGGTCGTCGGCCACGTCGCCCGTGTCGCCGTTCAGGGTCTTGCCCGGGGTGTGGGAGAACGTGTCCCAGATCGACGGGCCACGGCCGCCCTCGGTCACGCCGCCCTCGATCTGGTAGGAGGCCGTGGCCGATCCCCAGGTGAAGTCGCCGGGGAAGGTACGGGCGTCGCTCGGTGTCGCCATGTGTGTCTCCGTGAAATCGATGTCGAACTTCTTCGTCGGGCAGCGGCATCGCCGTCGTCGATGTCGGCCACCGGATCTATCGTCACCCGCGACCGCCGGAGGGGGAAACCGGCTGGCGGGGATGGAGGTGTGCGGGTATCTTCGAACATGTTTACGACAGCGGGGCGATGGAGGGGTGCAGGATGTCAGCAGTGGAGGCGGCCCTGGCCGCGGCGATCGACGCGATTCTGACCACACCGATGGTGACCTACCGGCACGCGGAGGCCACGCACCCGCCGCGTTCCGGCTTCGGCACCCGGTACGACGTGGTCGTGCCTCCGGAGCCCCTGCACGTGCCCGCCGGTCCCCCGCGGCCGGCGGGCGCCCCGGCCCGTGCCGCCGTGCTCCGTGGTGGCACGGACCTGGACGCACCGGCCGGATAGGCGGCACGCGCTCCGGAGGGTCACCCGGCCACGGGGATCACCACCTCGCCGGGACCCTCCGCGCGGGCGCCACGACCGGCGACCTCGACTCCCCATCCGGCGGGCGCGTCGGTGGAGCTCACGTTCACCGTGTCGCCGGTCCGCCGCACGGTGAACCGCGCGGGCCGCCCGGTCCCGCCTGGCACGACGACCTCGCGCTCGTACCCGTCGGGGAGCTCGAAGCAGTGCAGCGTGACGCCCTCGGCCCAGGCGTAGTCCGGCCGGTGGTCGTGCGCGCCCACCGGGACGACCGCGCCCGGCCGAGCGAGCAGTGGCAGAGAGTCGAAGCCGTGCTCCTCGGTGACCCACCGTGAGCCGCGGACCGTCGCGGGCGCCGTGTCGGCGGGGCCGTCGGCGAGCGCCGGGAGCAGCGGGCTCCACTCCCCCTCGGGCAGGTAGTAGCTCACCCGCCCGTCGGAGCGGAACACCGGTGCCACGAGCAGGCTGTCGCCGAGCATGTACTGGGTGTCGACGGTGGCGGCCGCGGGGTCGCCCGGGAACTCCAGCACCATGGCGCGCATGACGGGAGTGCCGTCGCGGTCCACCTGGGCGGACGCCTGGCCGAGGTACGGCATGAGTGACATCTTCAGCCGGGTGAACCGGCGCAGCACGCTGACGACCTCGTCGTCGAACGCCCAGGGCACGCGGTAGGAGTCGGATCCGTGCAGACGCGAGTGCGAGGAGAGCAGGCCGAACGCGGTCCACCGCTTGAACACCGCCGGATCCGGCGTGCCCTCGAACCCGCCGATGTCGTGGCTCCAGTAGCCGAACCCGGACAGTGACAGCGACAGGCCGCCGCGCAGGGACTCCGCCATGGACACGAACGTGGACTCGCAGTCACCGCCCCAGTGCACGGGGAAGGACTGTCCGCCTGCGGTCGCGGACCGCGCGAACAGCACGGCCTCCCCGCGCCCGCGCTCCTGCTCGAGCAGGTCGAAGACCGCCTGGTTGTACAGCTGGGCGTAGTAGTTGTGCATGCGCTGCGGGTCGGACCCGTCGTGCCAGACGACGTCGGTGGGGACACGCTCCCCGAAGTCCGTCTTGAAGCAGTCCACGCCCTGGTCCAGCAGCACGCGCAGCTTGCCCTGGTACCAGGCGACGGCGTCGGGGTTGGTGAAGTCGACCAGCGCCATGCCGGCCTGCCACTTGTCCCACTGCCAGACGTCGCCGTCCGGGGTGGTCACCAGGTAGCCCTTCTCAGCGCCTTCGCGGAACAGGTGGGAGCGCTGGGCGATGTAGGGGTTGATCCACACGCAGACCTTCAGCCCGCGGTCGTGCAGCCGGGCCAGCATCCCCTCGGGGTCGGGGAACGTGGCCGGGTCCCAGACGAAGTCGCACCAGTGGAACTGGCGCATCCAGAAGCAGTCGAAGTGGAACACCGACAGCGGGATGTCACGCTCGGCCATGCCGTCGATGAAGCTGGTGACGGTGGCCTCGTCGTAGCTCGTGGTGAAGGAGGTGGAGAGCCACAGGCCGTAGGACCAGGCCGGGACGACGGCGGGCCGTCCCGTGAGGGACGTGTAGCGCCGCAGGATGTCGGCCGGGGTGGGCCCGTGGATCACGTAGTACTGGAGCGACTGGCCCGGAACCGAGAACTGGGTGCGGCTGACGACCTCGGTTCCCACCTCGAACGACACCCGCTCGGGGTGGGCCACGAACACGCCGTAACCGCGGTCGGTGAGGTAGAACGGCACGTTCTTGTAGGCCAGCTCGCTCGCCGTGCCCCCGTCCTCGTTCCAGATGTCGATGCTCTGGCCGTTCTTCACGAACGCGCCGAACCGCTCGCCGAGACCGTAGACGTGCTCGCCGACGCCGAGACCGAGCTGCTCGTGCACGAAGTCGCCCTCGGGGGTCGTCGCGACGCCGATGCTCCGGGCGGAGGAGGTGGTGAGCACCTCTCCGTCGGCCACGAAGTCGACCTGCCACGGGCCGTCCGTGGCGACACGGGCGGTGAGGCCGCCCGAGGTGAACTCGGCGGGGCCGTCGCCCAGGGTGTCGGGTGTGACGATCTTGACCACCGCCGGCTCCCGGTGGACCGCGAAGTGCGGCCCGGGATCACGGCGGCCCTGGTGGTGCTCGATGCGCACGCCGATCACGTCGTCGGCCGGGGCGTCGAACGTCACGGTCACGACCGGACGGTTGAGGGTGTCGCCACGCCGGGTGATCGGCGCGGTCGGCGCGTACACGGTGAGCGTGTCCGCGCCGGCCTCCACCGCGTCGACGTCGCGCGGGCGAAGCATGTCGACGCCGGGTCGAAGCTCCCAGTAGCCGTCGGTGAATCTCATGGCTGATACCTCGCTTGATCGTGGTCGGGGTCGTGGTCCAACGGGCCGGACGCGGTCACTTGACCGCCCCGGCGGTCACGCCCCGGGTCAGGGTGCGTTGGAAGATGAGGAAGAACACGACGGCGGGCACGAGGGAGACGAGCGTCCCCGCGTTGATGGTGGGGGCGTCCATCATCCGGTCGCCCTGCAGTGAGGCCAGGGCGATCGGGATGGTCTGGGTGTCGTTGGTGGTGAGCATGACCAGCGGGATGAAGAACTCGTTCCAGGTCCAGATGAAGAAGAAGATCATCAGGACCGACAGGGTCGGGCGCATGATCGGGAAGACCACCTGCCAGAGGATGCGCCACCGGCTCGCGCCGTCGAGCGCGGCGGCCTCCAGGAGCGCGGGCGGGAACGTGCCCAGTACCGAGGACAGCAGGTAGGTGCCGAACGCCGACTGGATGACGGTGAAGATGATGATCACCGACCACTGCGAGTTGGATAGGCCCACGGACTGCGCCATCGTGAACAGGGGGTAGATCAGGGCCTCCTGCGGCAGCATGTTCGCCAGCAGGAACAGCGTGACGATCCACAGCCGCCCCTTCACCCGCCCGATGCCGATCGCGTAGGCGTTGAGCAGCGACAGCAGCGCGCCCAGCACGGCCACGACGGCCGAGATGAACACGGAGTTCCACAGCTTCACCGGGAACTCGGTGCGCTCCCAGAAGGCCACCACCCCGTCGAGGTAGATGCTCGACGGCAGGGACAACGGCCCGTTCGCCGAGTAGTCCTGCGGCGACTTGACCGCGTTGAGCAGCATGATGCCGAACGGCGCGAGGATCACGAGCCCCACGAGAACGGCCACGGCAAGCACCAGCCAGCGGCCGGCCCCACGCCGGTAGCGGGAGTCGATGCCGGAGTGACGCAGGCGCAGGCGGGGCGCGCGCACGGATGTGGCGACAGCCATGTCAGATCCCCTCTCGCTCACGCCGTTCCGCCCGGCTCTGCAGCCCGAGGATGATCACGGCCACCGCGACGATCACGAGCGTGAGCACCGTGGCGATCGCGGCTCCGTACCCGACGTGGGACTTGTCGAAGAAGTTCAGGTAGGAGTAGTAGCTCGGCACCAGCGTGGAGCTCTCCGGGCCGCCGCGCGTCAGCACGTAGATGGGGGCGAACACCTTGAGGGCCGCCACCGTGCAGGTCAGGGTGACCACGAAGGTCTCCGGCCGGATCTGGGGCACGGTGATGGCCCGGAACCGGTGCCACCAGCCGGCGCCGTCCAGCTCGGCCGCCTCGTACAGCTCCGGGTCCACGCGTTGCAGGGCCGCCATGAAGATGACCACCGGGTAGCCGATCTGGATCCAGATCAGCACGAGCATCACGGACGGCAGCGCGGTGGCGGGGTCGCCGAGCCAGTTGGGCGGGGAGTCCATGCCCATCCCGCGCAGGATCTCGTTGAGCGCGCCGGTCTGGGAGTTCAGGATCCAGTTCCACAGCACGCCGGCCACGGCCACGGGCAGGATCTGCGGCAGGTAGTAGGTGGCCCGCAGCACCGAGGAGACCCGCTCGCCGAACCGCCGTCCGAGGTAGTCGAACAGCACCGCCGCGAGCAGCAGCCCGACGAGCGTGGGCACGAGCACCATCGCGACGATCATCGCCACGGAGTTGCCGAACGACGTCCAGAACTGGTCGTCGCCCATCAGGTCCGCGTAGTTGCCGAGCCCGTTCCAGCGCAGCGGCGCCATGCCTCCGCGCCACTTGAACAGGCTGAAGTACACGTTCGTGAGAAGCGGGTAGCCGATCACGACGGCGAACGCGACCGCGCCGGGCAGCAGGTAGGGCAGATAGCCCACCCAGGCCGCCCGGGCGCGGCGCGGTGCTCGCGGGCGCCGCCGGGCCCGCGAGCGCCGTGCCGTCAGGACGCTCTCAGCCATCGAGCAGGTCTGCCTTGCCCTCGTCGTACGCGCTCTGCAGCCCGTCCAGCACCTCGCTCGGTGTCTTGGACCGGTTGACCAGGGACTGGAGCTGGCTGACGATCACGTCGTAGTAGCCGGGCACCGGCCAGTCGGGGTAGTAGGCGAGGCCGTCGTCGTCCAGGATCGCCTGGAAGTTCTCGGTGAGTTCGCGGGTGCGCTCGTCGTCGATGACGGACGGGTCGCCCGCCACGGGCAGGCCGCCCTCGGTGGCCAGCACGTTCTGCACCTCGGGGCGCAGCGTGATGTCGATGAACTCCTCGGCCAGGCTCGGGGAGTCCGCGTTGGCCGGCACGACCCACAGGTTGCCCGACGAGCCCGGGTGCAGGGCGTTGCCGGGGAAGTTGAACTGACCCCAGTCCGCCTGGACCTCGGACGCGAGGCGGCCGAACCACCAGGAGCCGCTGACCATGATCGGGTACGTGCCGTCGATGAACGAGACGCCCATGTCCTCGGCCGTGAGGGCCGCCGAGTCGGAGGCGATGTAGCCCTTGTCGATCCACTCGTCGAGCTTTTCGGTGGCCTGAGTCATCGCCTGGTCGTGGAAGTCGACGTCGTTCGCGAAGAGCTGGTAGTCGTCCACCAGGTCCCGGTCGCCGTAGGCGAGCACGAGCTCGTACCAGAGCTGGCCCAGCGGGTACTCGGCGCCGGCCTCGGCCAGGGGGGTGATGCCCTCCTTCTTGAAGGCGGCCAGCACGTCCTCGAACTCGTCGAGGGTGGTGGGCTCGGCGAGACCGAGCTCGGCGAACATGTCCTTGTTGTAGTAGACGCCCACGAACTCGCCGTAGTTCGGCACCCCGTACCAGTCGCCGGAGCCCATGAGGCCCTGTTCGTCGTACCGCGCGGTGGTCGCCAGCGAGCCGGTCAGCGTCTTGTCCCAGCCGCGCTCGGCGGCCTGGTCGGTCAGGGGGGTCAGGAGTCCCTGGGCGGCGAGCTGGCCCGCGGTGGCGTTGCCCTTGTTGAACTCCATGACGTCGGGCACGTCGTCACCGGTGAGGACGATCTTGGCGTTCTTCTGGATCTGCTCGAACGTCTGCTTCTCGACGTCGACCGTGACGTCCGGGTTCTCCTCCTCGAAGATCCGGATGGCCTCGGCCCACGCCTTGCCCATCGCCGAGTCGTCGTTCTCGTAGTGCCAGATCGTCAGCGTGCTGTCGTCCGTGTCGCCGCCGCCTGCGGCCTGACCGGTACAGCCGGTCAGGGCCAGGGCGCCCGCGAGAACGGTCCCCACGACGGCCGTCGTGCGCTTGTGGTTCATTGCCTATCTCCTTGTTCGCGAAACCGCGGGGCCGGGTGCCCGGCGTCGGCAGGCAGCAGTGCCACCGCGTCGGTCGGTCCCACGGTCGTCTCGCCCGACACGGTCGTGCCGGTGAGCAGGTCGGTCCAGGTCCCCGGCACGTCGAGGCGTGCCGGTTCGCCGGAGTGGTTGAGCAGGAACAGGACGTCGCCGCGGCGCACTGCCTCGGTCTCGTCCCCGGGGTCCCGCCGGGCGTTGAGGGCGGCCAGGCCGGGCAGCAAGGGTTCGACCCCCGCCTGCTCCACCGCGGCGCGCAGCACCGTGGCGAGGGTGTCGCCGTCGGGCACGGTGGCGAGGTACCAGGCGGTGCCGCGGCGGGACGCGTCGCCGTCCGGCGGCGTGTGCCGCGTGATCGCGGGACTGCCCGCGAGGTGCCCGGACGCGAAGGTGGCGAGTACGTCGGCGCCGTCGGTCCGGAGGCGTTCGCCCAGGACGGTCGCGCCACCCGCGGGGTGCAGGGCCACGCCGCCGTCCGGCAGCGGGGCCCACTCCTCGCCGCTCACGCCGAGCAGGCCGGCGAGCAGCACGGGGAAGCGGCCGGTGCGCACGTGCGCGTTGCCGTCGGCGACGCCGCTGAAGGGCCCGACGACGAGGTTCGCGCCCCGCTCGACCGCTCCGGCCAGGAGGTCGGCGCCGACCGGGTCCAGGATGAACAGGTTGGGCACCAGCACGACGTCGTACGCGGCCAGGTCTGTTCCGGGCCGCACCACGTCGGCGGCCACGCCGTCGGTCCACAGGACGCGGTGCCAGGCGCGGAGCTGCTCGAGCGGGTCGAGCCGGTCGGTGGGCCCGGCCGGCTCGGTGGCGGCCCACCAGGAGGGCCAGTCCCACAGCAGGGCCACGCGCGCGGGGACGCGCCCGCCGGTGACGGGCCGCAGGCGGGCGAGGTCCGCGCCGAGACGGCGGATCCCCTGGTGGGCGAGGGTGTCGGGCCCGGCGTGGGGAAGCATCGCGGAGTGAAAGCGTTCGGCTCCCGCGCGCGAGGCCCGCCACTGGAAGAAGCAGATCCCGTCCGCTCCGCGGGCCACCGCCTGCAGCGACTCCAGCCGCGACCGCTCCGGCGACCTGGGCAGGTTGTGCGGCCGCCAGCTCACCGCTCCGGCGGCCTGCTCCATGAGGATCCACGGCTCGCCGCCGCGCAGCGAGCGCATCAGGTCCTGCCCCAGCGCGGACGACGACGGGGCGTGCGGGTCGGCCGGGTCGGGGTAGGCGTCGTCGGCCACGACATCGAGCTCGGCGGCCCAGGTGGCGTAGTCGACGAGCGGGAAGAAGCCCATCAGGTTGGTGGTGACCGGCTGGGTGGCGCCGGCGGCGCGGATCGCGTCGCGCTGCTCGCGGTAGATCTCCAGCAGCAGGTCGGACGAGTACCGGCGCCAGTCCAGCGACTGGGTCGGGTTGGGGTGGTAGGGCATGCGGCGGGGCGGCAGGATCTCGTCGAACGTGGCGTAGCGCTGGGACCAGAAGGTGGTTCCCCAGGCCTCGTTGAGGCCGTCGATGTCGCCGTAGCGGGCACGCAGCCAGGCGCGGAACCGCCCCGCCGCCTCGCGGCCGTAGCAGACCTGGCCCAGCTCGTTGCCGACGTGCCACATGCGGACCGCCGGGTGGGCCGCGTAGCGCTCGGCGAGGTCGTGCGTGATGGCCAGGGCCGCGTCGCGGTAGACCTGCGAGGCGGGGCTGAAGTGGTTCCGGGAGCCGGCCACGAGCCGCACGCCGTCCGCGTCGACGGGCAGGGTCTCGGGGTGGCGGACGCCCAGCCAGGCCGGTGGCGAGGCCGTGGGGGTCGCCAGGTCCACGCCGACGCCGTGCTCGTGGAGCAGTCCGAGCACGTCGTCCAGCCAGCCGAGGTCGCGGGCACCGGGCTCCGGTTCGTACGTCGCCCAGCTGAAGACGCCCACGGTCACGAGGTTGACGCCGGCCTGCCGCATGAGGCGCGCGTCCTCGTGCCACACGTCGCGCGGCCACTGCTCCGGGTTGTAGTCCCCACCGAAGCGGATGCCGCCGTCGGCCACGAGCGCGTCGAACCCCTCGGTCGTCGGCATCGTCACCCTCCTGTCCGGACGTCGGTGTCTGGCTCATCGCCTCGACGGGATCGTCGAAGCGATTCAACACGCTAGCTGTAGGCAGGGACTCATGTCCAGTGCCATCCTTGGCGAATTTCGCTAGCATTCCATCGAAGCGCTTCCCTACCATGAGGCACACTGATGTGCCGGCATGTGCCGAGCACACGACCTGCCGCCCCGCCGGGCACCGCGGCACCCGACCTGAAGGAGCACCGTGGCCACGATCGACGACGTCGCCAAGACAGCCGGAGTCTCGGCCTCGACCGTGTCCTACGTGCTGTCGGGCAAACGGCCCATCTCCGGGCCCACCCGCGCACGCGTCGAGCGCGCCATCGAGAAGCTCGGCTACCGCCCGCACGCGGGGGCGCGGGCCCTGGCCTCGGCCCGCACCAACGTCATCGCGCTGATGGCACCCCTGCGCGTCGGCGTGAACGTCCCGGTGATCATGCAGTTCGTCACGGGCGTCGTCACCCGCGCCCGTGACTTCGAGCACGACGTTCTCCTGCTGACCCAGGACGACGTGAGCGGCCTGGACCGGGTGACCGGCGGCTCCATGGTGGACGCCCTGGTCATGATGGACATCGAGGCGGACGATCCGCGCGTTCCCCTGGTGGCCGCCGCCAAGCAGCCGGCCGTGCTCGTCGGGCTTCCGGAGGACCCGGAGGGCCTCAGCTGCGTCGACCTCGACTTCGAGGCCGCCGGCCGGCTCGCCGTCCGGCACCTCGCCGCGACGGGACACACCGACGTCGCACTCATCGGCTCACCGCCCGAGGTGCTGCGGCGGCACACCTCGTACGCCGAACGGCTGATGCGCGGGCTGCGCAGCCAGGCCCAGGCCTCCGACGTCACCGTGCGGGTGGAGGCCTGCGACTCCTCGCCGTCGGGCGCCTCGCAGGCGGTGGACACGCTGCTGGCGACCGCGCCCGACACCACCGGGATCATCGTGCACAACGAGGGCGCCCTCCCCCACGTGCTGTCCCGCCTGGCCGAGCGCGGCATCGCGGTCGGCACCGACATGGCCGTGGTCGCGGTCTGCCCCAAGGACGTGGCCCTGGCCCAGCGCATCCCGATGACCAGCATCGACCTGCCCGCCGAGGACATCGGCAGGGTCGCGGTCGACATGGTGATGACCCGGCTCGACGGCGATCAGCCGTCCGAGACGCGGCTGCTCGCTCCGGTGCTCACCGAGCGGGAGAGCTCCACCCCCGGGCCCGCCGCCGACGGCTGACGGCGGCGCCACCCGCCGTCAGGCCGCCGCCTACCCCTTGATGGCCCCGAGGATCACGCCCTTGGTGAAGTGGCGCTGCACGAACGGGTACACGAGCAGCACCGGGATCACCGCGAGCACCAGCACCGCCATCTTCACCGGCAGCCCGGTCACGGCACCGTCGTCCACGTCGACCTGACCGGTCCCGCTGCCGGGCAGCGTCACTCCTTGCAGCACGTAGGAGCGCAGCACGAGCTGCAGCGGCCACTTGGCGTTGTCGTTGATGTACAGCATCGCGTTGAAGAACGCGTTCCAGTAGCCCACCCCGTAGAACAGGGCGACGACCGCGATCGCAGCCTTCGACATCGGCAGCACGATCCGGCCCAGAACCAGCCAGTCGTTCGCCCCGTCGACCCGCGCGGCATCGAGGATCTCGCGGTCGATCCCCATGAAGAACGACCGCAGGATCAGCACGTTGAACGCCGAGACCGCCGTCGGCAGGATCAGCGACCAGTAGGAGTCGATCAGCCCGAGATTGCTCACCAGCAGGTACGTGGGGATCATCCCGGCGCCGAAGAACATGGTGACGAGGAAGACGAACAGGATCGGCCGGTGCCACAGCGATCCCGGCCTGCTCATCCCGTAGGCGGCGAGGATGGAGACCACGGTCGACAGCACGGTCCCGACCGCCGTCACCCCGATCGACACCAGGGTGGCCCGGGTGACGATCCCTCCGGACAGGATCTGCTCGTAGGCGGCCAGGGACAGCGTCCCGGGCACGGTGACGAGCCCGCCTGCGCGCGTGACGTCAGCCTGCGAGGACAGGCTGGTCAGCACGATCGTGTACAGCGGGAAGAGCACCGCGGCCACGATCGCCACCAGGACCAGTGCCTTCACGGCCAGCCCTGCCGGGTTCGGGTCCTCCTCCCAGACGGGGCGGTTCCCGCCCCGCACGAACTTCCGGTACGCACTAGCGCTCAGCACGCTGATACACCCCCGCTTCCCCGAAGACATGGGCCACCCTGTTGGCCGCGAGCACCAGGACCAGTGAAACGATGCCCTTGACCAGGCCGGCGGCCGCCGCGAACGCCCAGTCGCCGTTGATGACGCCCTGGTGGTACACGAACGTGTCCAGCACCTCGGACACCCCCACCCCCACCGCGTTGCGCTGCAGGATGAGCTGTTCGAACCCCACCGTGAGCGAGTCGCCGAGGCGCAGGATCAGCAGCAGCACGATCACCGGCCGCAGCGCGGGCAGGGTCACGTGCCACATGCGCCGCCACCGGTTCGCGCCGTCGACCACGGCCGCCTCGTACAGGTTCGGGTTCACGGTGCTGAGGGCCGCGAGGAAGATGATGATCCCCCACCCGGCGTCCTTCCAGACGACCTGTGCCGTGATGAGCAGGTAGAACGTGTCGGGGTCGGTCATGAGGTCGAACCCGGCCGAGCCCGCCTCGCGCAGCCGGCCGGCCACGTAGCCCGCCCCGCCGAAGATCTGCTGGAAGATCGTCACGACGATCACCCAGGAGAAGAAGTGCGGGAGGTACACGATCGACTGGATGGTGGTCCGTACGGCGGGGGACAGCACACTGTGCAGCAGCAGCGCCAGCGCGATCGGCACCGGGAAGAACAGGACGATCTGGAACGCGGAGATGATCAGCGTGTTGACCACCGCGTCGAGGAACAGCGGGTTGGTGAACACCCGCTCGAAGTTCCACCAGCCCACGAACGGGCTGTTCAGGAAGCCCGTGTACGGCGAGTAGTCCTGCCAGGCGATGACGTTGCCGAGCATCGGCACGTAGGCGAACACCGCCAGCAGCACCACGGCCGGCAGCGTCATGAGCAGCAGGGCCCCGTCGCGGCGCAGTCGCGTGCGGAACGCCACCTTCCGGCGCCTGCCGGGAGCCGGCCGCGGGGGCGCGGCCGGCCGTCCCGGCCCGCGCCCGCCGTCCGTCGTCGTGGCCGGCTCCGGTCCCCGGGGCGGGTGCCCCCGGCGGGGGCTGACGTGCACGCTCACTGCTTGTCCAGGATGTCCTGGTAGAAGGCGCGCAGCTCGTCACCGCCGGAGGACCGCCACGTCTCGACGGCCTCGTCGAGGTCCGCGAGGGTCTTGCGGCCACGCGCGATGTCCTTCTCCAGGTCGTCGAACGGGGCGTTCAACGAGGCGAACCGCTGCGGCTCGGTGATCTGCGTACCGTAGAACAGCGGCTCGGTGACGTACTGGCTGGCGTCGGCCATCCAGGTGCAGTAGGCCTCGACGAAGCCCGGGTACTGCACCTTGGTGTTCACCACGGGCGGGTCCACGAGGAAGATGTACGACTGCGCCACCTCGGTGGCGGCCGCCTCGGTGGGGACCGGCAGCCCGTCACCGTCCAGGGTGTAGTGCTCGCCCTCGACGCCGTAGTTGATGAGCTGGTACTCCGTGGTGCCGAACGGCGAGGCGAGGAAGTCGGCGGCGGCGAGCAGCTCCTCGATCTCGGCCTTGTTCTCGCGCTTCTTCAGGAACGAGAAGATGTTCGCCGGCGCGCCCTTCCACACCACCGGTGTGCCGCCGTCGTGCGCGATCGGGGCGAACGGCCGCGGGTCGAAGTCCGGGTTGCCAGGCAGGACCCGGCCCAGCGACTCGTGCCAGCCTCCGACTCCGTCGGTCGCGATCACGATCTCGCCGGCCTCGAACAGCGGCTTGATCTCCTCGGCCTTGTCCGCCACGGCGTCCGGGTGCACGGCGCCGGACGCGTACAGCCGGGCCTGCCAGTCGAGCGCCGCCCGGTACTCCTCCGACTCCATCCGGCTGACCAGCGAGCCGTCGTCGGCGAGCTTCCAGTTGTTCTGGGGCGGCACCGCGAACATCATGTTGGCCGCCACCCACTGGTCGGCCGAGCCCCAGCGGTTCTTGTCCGGGTCGGTGAGCTCCTTGGCGAGCTCGATGAACTCCTCGGCGTCCCGGGGCTGCTCGGTGACACCGAGCTCGGCGAAGATGTCGGCCCGGTGGAAGGTGGCGTTCTGGATCACCTCGCCGGGGAAGGGCAGGCCGTAGAGCTTGTCGTTGAAGACGCAGTAGCGCCAGGCGTCCGTGGGGAGGTTGGCGAGGTTCTTGTACCTCGTGATGTTGTCGCCGGAGAGGTAGGGCGTGAGGTCCTCGAAGAGCGCTTCCACGGCCTGGCCGAAGCGCGGGGGGACGTTCCACGTGGGGATGCAGACCCAGTCCGGCACGTCCTTCTCGGAGGCCAGCACGGCCGCGAGCTTGTCGCCGTAGGTGTTGCCGTCGGAGATCCGGAAGTCGATGGTGGCGCCCATCGCCGCGCCGACGGCCTCGAAGTACGGGTTGCCGTCGATCTTCGGGATCGCGCTCCACAGCGGCGTCATCGCCGTGTAGGTCCCTCCCGATGCCGGGGGCGCCTCGAAGGCGGTGACGAGCTCGTCCGGGATCGCCGCATAGCCCGCGGTGGAGCCGTTGACCCCGGGGAAGTCCGGCGCGACGTACTCGATCGGGACGTAGGACGGCAGGACGTCCGAGCTGACCGTGCCGCCGCCCTCGACGGGACCGGCCGGGGCGGTCGAGGTGCACGCCGTGAGCAGGGAGGGGACGCCGACGGCGCCCGCTCCCAGCGCGACGAGGTTGAGGAAGGACCGGCGGTTCACGGGTCCGACGGCGGTCGATGCGGCATCCAGGGCGTTCTGGGACATGGACTTCACTCCTTCGTGAGCGACGCACTGCGCTGTGGCCGACGCCCGGCGACAGTAGCGGGTAACCGGTTCCCGTCACACTGTTGTCGAAGCGCTTCAACAAGTCGTTATCGCCGAGAATAGGGGAGAAAGGTGGACATATCAATCCTTGCGGGTATCCTCACCGTTGAACCGATTCGAGCGGAAGGAGCACGACGTCGTGCCTGCCTCGCCCCTGTTCCGTGACCCGCGGTCCGCCCTTCCCGACCGCGCCCGTGACCTGCTGGCGCGCCTCACGCCCGAGGAACGCCTCGCCCTGCTGCACCAGCACCAGCCGCCCGTCGACCGGCTGGGAATCGCCGCCTTCCACACCGGGAACGAGGCGCTGCACGGCCTCGCGTGGCTCGGCGCCGCCACCGTGTTCCCCCAGCCCGTGGGAATGGGCGCCACCTGGGACGCCGACCTGCTGCGCCGGATCGGCGACGCGGTGTCGACCGAGGTCCGGGCGAGGCACGCCCAGGACGCCGGAGTGAGCCTCAACGTGTGGGCCCCCGTGGTGAATCCGCTGCGGCATCCCGCCTGGGGACGCGGTGAAGAGGGGTACAGCGAGGAACCATGGCTGGTCGCGTCCCTCGCGACCTCCTACTGCCAGGGCCTGAAGGGCGACGACGCGCGGGTCTGGAAGACCGTCCCCACGCTCAAGCACTTCCTCGGCTACGGGAACGAGACCGACCGCGCGGCGACGTCGTCCAACCTGGACCCGCGCAGCCTGCACGAGTACGAGCTGCCCTGCTACCTCGGACCGGTCCGGGCCGGAGCGGCCGGAGCGGTGATGCCGTCCTACAACCGGGTGAACGGGGTGCCCGCGCATATCGCCGGGGACCTGATCGCACGGCTGCGGGAGGCGGCGCCGGGCTCCCTGGCCGTCGTGTCCGACGCCGGCGCCCCCAGCTTTCTCGTCACCGTGCAGCGCGCGTTCCCGGACCACGCCGCCGGGCACGCCGCCATGGTGCGGGCCGGTGTGGACTCGTTCACGGACCACGACCAGGACGCCTCCGTGACCCTGGAACGGCTGCGCGAGGCGCTGGGGGCGGGGCTGATGACCTGGGACGACGTGGACGTCGCAGCCCTGCGGCTGATCGAGCTGCGGATCCGGACGGGAGAACTGGACTCCCCGGAACTCGCGGGCGCCGACCCGTACCGGACCATCGGCCCCGAGGCGATCGACCTGCCGGAGCATCGGCTCCTGGCGCGCGAGGCGGCGGCACGGTGCGTCGTGCTGCTGCGCAACGACGGGCTGCTGCCGCTGAGCACGCCCCGGGGAGGGTCGCTCCCCCGGCCACCGCGGGACGCCGTCACCCGGGACGCCGTCACCCGGGAGACTGCCACGAGGGGCACTGCCACGGAGGACGCCGCCACGGAGGGCGATGCCACGGCGGGCGATGCCGGTGGTCCCGGAACGCCCGCGCGGATCGCCGTCGTCGGCCCCCACGCCGACCAGGTGCTCACGGACTGGTACTCGGGCACGCCGCCCTACACGGTCACCCTCGCGGACGCGGTCCGGGAACGGTGGGCGGAGGTGCAGGTCGACGTGGTCACGGGTGCCGACCGTGTGGCGCTCCGGGCGCTCGATCCGGACGTGCTGGTGTCCGTGGAGGCCGACGGGACCGTGACGGCCTGCGCCACCGAGGCGACCTTCGACACGTGGTTCGACGTGACCGACTGGAGCGAGGGCCTGCTCACGCTGCGATCGGTGGCCTCGGGCAGGCTGCTGACCGGGGCCGACTGGATCGTGACCGCCGATGCGGACCGCGTGGGCGGCTGGGTGGTGCAGGAGTCGTTCCGGCGGCTCGACGTCAGCGGCGCGTGGGCGCTGCAGCACGTCGGCAGCGGGCGCTGGCTACGGGTGCAGCGCGGCATGGGCGCACTGGTGGCCGATGCGACACGCCCCGAGGACGCCACACGGTTCGCGTGGGAGACGCTGTACACGGGAGCCGACGACGTGGCCCGCGCCGCGAACGGGGCCGATGCCGTGCTGGTCGCCGTGGGCAACGACCCGCACCTGCTGGGACGTGAGACCGAGGACCGCCCCTCGCTGCCGCTCCCGGAACCGATGCGCAGGCTGTGGCGCGCCGCCCGCGACACCAACCCGGCGTCGGTGCTGGTGGTGATCTCCTCCTACCCCTACGTGCTGGACGGGTCGTACGACGACGCCCGGGCCGTGGTGTGGACCTGCCACGCCGGGCAGGAACTGGGACACGGGCTGGTGGACGTGCTGTCCGGGGACAGCGAACCGTACGGGCGGCTCGCACAGACCTGGCCCGCGACCAGCGAGCAGGCGGGCGACCTGTTCGACTACGACGTGCGGGCCCAGGGGCAGACCTACCGCTGGTTGGAGGGAGAGCCCGCGTTCTGGTTCGGGCACGGCCTGGGGTACGCGAACGTCGCGTACACGGGGTTCCGGGTGTCCCCCGCCCAGGGTTCCCCGTCCGGCGCAGCAGCGGGCGGCGGGCCCGCGCCCGAGCCGCGAGCAGCCCGGGACGGCGACGGCCCGCGCGTCGAGGAGCACACGGCGACGGTCACCGTCCGCAACGACTCGGACCGGCCGGCCGAGGAACTGGTCCAGGTCTACTCGCGGGGCCTGTCCGGGGCACCGGTCGAGACACCCCGGCGGCTGCTGCTGGGCCACGCGCGGGCACGCCTGCTACCGGGCGAGACGCGCGGCGTCGTGGTGCCACTGCACGTGGACCGCCTCGCGGTCTGGGACGAGACGGCCGGTCGGCTGCGGGTCCAGGCCGGCGACTACACTCTGGCGGCCGGACCCTCCGCGGGGACACCGAGCCTGCTGACCTCCCTCACCGTCCACGAGGAGGCAACGGCCCCGTCCTGACGCCCGGTGGCGGCCCCGATCCCGCTCACCGGGCCTCGAACGGGACCGTCGCCCAGTTGGCGGGGAGGTCCGGCGCGGTCCAGGACGCGTCCGGGGTCCAGTCCGCCCAGGCCTTGTCCCACCAGTGGTCTCGGGCGTCCAGCAGAGCCGCGATCCGGGCGCCCTCGGCCCGGATCTGCTCCATGCGGCCGGGATAGCGGGCCGGTCCCGTCGTCTCGAAGTCCTCGACGTCCTTGAACTCGTAGGTCTCGGCGTCGGCGGCCCACCACACGTCCAACTCGTGGTCGAGGGTGTCGAAGCCGATCGGGGTGCGTCGCGGGGCGTCCTCCAGGTTGAAGTACCAGCCCTGGAACTCGCGCTCGGCGCCCTCCCAGAAGAGGAAGAGCGAGTGCTCGACACCGGCCCAATGCAGTTCCAGCCTCCCGTGCCCCCACCAGTACGTGCTGCCCGCCAGCTTCCACGGGTGCTCGCCGACCGGGAACGTCCCCGACTCCGGATAGCCGAAGCGCGCTCCACCAGGCGTGTAGGTCACCAGCAGGTCGCCGTCGTCGTGCACACAGATCTGCGGGATCGCGATCCACGGCTCGCCGCGCATGATCTCGCGGCGCACCACCGTGCTGCCCGGCTCGAAACGTTTCGTCATGGCCCGCACGCTAACAGGGCGATGTTGCCGGGTGCCGACCGCCCGAGCGATGCCGGTGCGCCCGAGCGATGCCGGTGCGCCCGAGCGATGCCGGTGCGCGGGAGCCATGCCGGTGCGCGGGAGCGATGCCGGTGCGCGGGAGCGACACCGGCGGAACGTGGGCGGGACATCACCTGGGGACGTCGACGCCCCCGCGCAGGACCCTCCGAGGCCGCAGCTGTTCGTCCGCCACGACGACGTCGGCGCGCAGCCCCCGGGCGAGAGCACCCAGCTCGCGGTTCAGCCCGAGCACCCGAGCCGGCACGGCGGACGCGGAACGGACCGCGTCCGGGAGAGGGACGCCCGCCGCGACGGTGTGGCGCAGGACATCGATCAGATGGGCCGTGCCTCCGGCGATCGGACCCCCGTCAGGAGCATCGGGGTCGGCGATCCGAGCCACCCCGTCCCGCACGCTCACCGGCATCGGGCCCAGGTCGTAGGAGCCGTCCGCCATGCCGGCGGCGGCCATCGCGTCCGTGACCAGGGCCACCTGGTCCGCGCCGACCGTCCCGAACACGGTGCGCACCGTGGCGGGGTCGAGGTGGACACCGTCGCCGATGAGCTCGACGACGAGATCGCCACGCGCCGCGGCGGCGAAGCAGGCCGCCACCGGCCCCGGGGCGCGGTGGTGGAGCGGCCGCATGCCGTTGAACAGGTGGGTGGCGGTCATCTCGCGGTGGCCGACGGTCCCGGCCACGTTCGCGGCCAGCCGCAGGCCGGCGGTGACCTGGGAGATCAGCGCCTCGGCCGCCTCGGTCGTGCCGTCCGTGTGCCCGAGCGACGGGATGACGCCCGCCTCGATGAGCGCTGTCGCCGCGCCACCCGGACCCGCGACACCCGGGACCTCCGGGGCCACCGTCATCGTCGCCAGGTGGCCGCGTGCGGCCTTGGCGAGCTCGTGGACGAGTTGCGCGTCGCCGTCCCGCAGGTGGGCAGGGTTGTGAGCCCCACGCCGCTCGTACGACAGGAAGGGCCCCTCGGCATGGATTCCCGCGATCTCGCCCGCGTCGGCAAGGTCCGCGAGCATCTCCATCCGGGCGCGCAGGGTCTCCGGGTCCGCGGTGACGAGGGAGGCGAGCATCGTCGTCGTCCCGTGCCGCCTGTGCTCGAGGACGCCACGGAGCGCCTCGCCGGCGCTGGTCGCGTCGGGGAAACCGACGCCTCCCCCACCATGGTTGTGGATGTCCACCAGGCCCGGGAGCACGTAGTCGTACGACGACGGCGCCTGGCCGAGCTGCGCCTCCAGACCGGCGTCACGGGCCTGGGCGGCCGAGCCGACGAAGGCCAGGCGATCTCCCCGCGCCATCACGACACCGTCGTCGATCATCGCCTCGGGCAGGACCACTCGTCCGCGCAGGACGACCATGGAGTTCTCCGGCATGGCCCCATCCTGCCCCAGTTCGGGGCATGGCCCGCAAGTTTGCGCACACGCTGCGCCCGGACCCTGCGGTCCCTTGCGCTCGGACCGCTCAGAACAGCCGTGAGGTCGGGTCGTCGGCGCCGCGCATGGCGTCGTAGTCCAACGTCAGGCAGTCCATGCCGCGGTCGTTCGCCAGTACCCGTGCCTGAGGCTTGATCTCCTGGGCGGCGAAGACACCGCGGACCGGGGCGAGCAGCGGGTCGCGGTTCAGCAGTTCCAGGTATCGGGTGAGCTGCTCGACGCCGTCGATCTCACCGCGCCGCTTGATCTCGACGGCCACCGTGGCACCCTCCGGGTCCCGGGCCAGGATGTCGACCGGACCGATCGCCGTCATGTACTCCCGCCGGATCAGCGTGCTTCCCTCACCGAGCAGACCGATCTGGTCGGCGAGCAGTTCCTGCAGGTGGGCCTCGACGCCGTCCTTGACCAGGCCGGGATCCACGCCGAGCTCGTGCGCCGAGTCGTGGTGCACGGCGTGAAGGTCGATCTCGAGACGGTCGTCGGACTTCTTGTGCTGCACGGTCCAGACGCGGGCCACGCCGCGCTCCGCCGCCGCCTCGCCCGGGTCCGCCTCCGTCATCGTGCACGGTGGGCTCATCCAGTTCAGCGGCTTGTAGGAGCCGCCGTCGGAGTGCAGCAGCACACTCCCGTCGGCCTTCACGACGATCAGCCGTGTCGCGAGCGGCAGGTGAGCGGTGAGCCGCCCCGTGTACCGGGCGGAACAGTCGGCGACGACGAGACGCAAGGATTCTCCTCAGCAGGTGGGAACCGGAGATGGCGGCCAGGATCCACGACCCGGCCGCATGGTGCGAGAACGCCGAGGCAGCAGACTCCACGGGGAAGCTACTACCTCGGCGAACACAGGGCCAGCGCTACAGAACCAGGTCGCGGCGGCCCGGCGGGGCGGCTTCGAGCCACGAGGCGAGCCCGAAGTAGTCGCCCGCGGCCAGGTCCAGCTCGAAGTCCAGACCCTCGTACCGGCACCGGACGAGATAGTGCCCGGGGCCGTCGTCGTCGAACGGCTCACGGCCGACCAGTTCGAGCTGTTCGCGATACCACGTGCGCGCCGGCCGAGGAGAGAGGGACCAGCAGCGCCACCACTCGATCCGGCCAACGGCATACTGCGCGATCCCGGCGGTCCAGGCATCCTGCCCGGACGCGCGGGCGTTGCAGGAGAAGGACCCGACCCGGCGGGAGAGGGTCCGCAGGCGGGACGCACCCAGGCCGAGGACCAGTGCGATCGTGACGACGATCGCCAGCGCGATCCATACGACGCCCGGCACCGCCCCTCCCTCAGACCTGCTCGATCTCGTCGACGACGATCGTGACCAGGTTCTCGTCCATGGAGACGAACCCGCCGTCGACCTTCGCCTCCAGGGCCACGCCGTCGTCCGTGCGTACGGTGACCGTACCGGGCCGCAGCACAGCAAGCAGCGGCTCGTGGTTCGCCAGGATACCGATCTCGCCCTCGACCGACGGCGCGACGACCGCCCTGGCACTGCCGGACCAGACCTTGCGGTCCGCCGCCACGAGGTCCACGCTCAGCTCAGCCATTCAGGGCCTCCCTCTCGATAGTACGGGCGGGGCGCCGCCGGGCCGGGCATCGGCCCGGCGGCGTCCCGTACGGGGCACGGTGCCTCAGGCGCCGTACTCCTTCTGAATCCTGGCCCAGTTGCGCTCGAGGTCCTCGAGGCCACCGATGTTGTAGAAGGCCTGCTCGGCGATGTGGTCGAACTCGCCGGCCGCGATCTTCTTGAACGCCTCGATGGTCTCGCTCAGCGGCACGGTCGAACCGACCACACCGGTGAACTTCTCGGCCATGTAGGTGTTCTGCGAGAGGAACTGCTGGATGCGGCGCGCACGCGCGACCAGCGTCTTGTCCTCCTCCGACAGCTCGTCCACACCGAGGATCGCGATGATGTCCTGCAGCTCCTTGTTGCGCTGCAGGATCGACTTCACCTCGGTCGCCACCTCGTAGTGCTCCTCGCCCACGTAGCGGGGGTCGAGGATGCGCGACGTCGACGTCAGCGGGTCGATCGCCGGGTACAGACCCTTCGACGCGATCTCACGGGAGAGCTCGGTCGTCGCGTCGAGGTGGGCGAACGTGGTGGCCGGCGCCGGGTCGGTGTAGTCGTCCGCGGGCACGTAGATGGCCTGCAGCGACGTGATGGAGTGTCCGCGCGTCGAGGTGATGCGCTCCTGCAGGAGGCCCATCTC
Organism: Myceligenerans indicum; assembly: GCF_016742955.1. Lineage (GTDB taxonomy): Bacteria > Actinomycetota > Actinomycetes > Actinomycetales > Cellulomonadaceae > Myceligenerans > Myceligenerans indicum. The sequence goes on from NZ_JABBYC010000006.1 coordinate 45,817, forward strand.
GTCGGCGAGGTTCGGCTGGTAGCCCACGGCGGACGGCATACGGCCGAGCAGCGTGGAGACCTCCGAGCCCGCCTGCGTGAAGCGGAAGATGTTGTCGATGAAGAGCAGCACGTCCTGCTTCTGCACGTCGCGGAAGTACTCCGCCATCGTCAGGGCCGACAGCGCGACCCGCAGACGCGTGCCCGGCGGCTCGTCCATCTGGCCGAACACGAGCGCCGTCTTGTCGAAGACACCCGCCTCGTCCATCTCGTGGATGAGGTCGTTGCCCTCACGCGTGCGCTCACCGACGCCGGCGAACACGGACACACCGCCGTGGTCCTGCGCCACACGCTGGATCATCTCCTGGATGAGGACCGTCTTGCCGACGCCCGCACCGCCGAACAGACCGATCTTTCCACCCTGCACGTACGGGGTGAGCAGGTCGATCGACTTGATGCCCGTCTCGAACATCTGAGTCTTGGACTCGAGCTGGTCGAAGGCCGGGGCCGTGCGGTGGATCGGCCAGCGCTCGGTCACCTCGAACTTCTCGCCCTCGGCGAGGTTGAGCACGTCACCCGTGACGTTGAAGACCTTGCCCTTGGTGACGTCACCGACGGGGACGCTGATCGGCGAGCCCGTGTCGGTCACGGCCGCGCCGCGCACGAGGCCGTCGGTCGGCTTCAGGGCGATGGCACGCACGAGCGAGTCGCCGAGGTGCTGGGCGACCTCGAGCGTGAGCGTGAAGGTCTCCTCGCCCTCGCCCTGGGTCGACAGGTCGATCTCGGTGGTGAGCGCGTTGTAGATGTCGGGAATCGCGTCCTCGGGGAACTCGATGTCCACGACAGGGCCGGTCACACGGGCGACCCGGCCGGTGCCGGCGCCGCTGGTGTGATCGACCGTGGCTTCCACGGTGGTGGCGGTCATTGCTTGCCTCGCTTCGGTGGGCCGGAGGGTCCTCCGGCGGGGGTCGGGTTCAGGCGGATGCCAAGGCGTCGGCACCCGAGACGATCTCGCTGATCTCCTGGGTGATGTCAGCCTGGCGCGCCTGGTTCGCCAGGCGCGTGTACGTGCGGATCAGGTCCTCCGCGTTGTCGGTCGCCGTGTGCATGGCACGCTGGCGGGCCGCCAGCTCGGATGCCGCGGCGTCGAGCAGGATCGCGAAGATCCGCGCCCGCACGTACCGCGGCAGCAGGGCGCTGAGCACGGCATCGGGGGACGGTTCGAAGTCGTACAGCGGCAGGATCTGGTCCTCGCCAGGAACGGTCACGCCCTCGACGATCTCGATCGGCAGCATCCGCACGACGCGCGGCCGCTGCGTCACCATGTTCACGAACTGCGTCGACACCACGTGCAGCTCGTCGACCCCGCCCTCCTCGGCGGGTGCCAGGAAGGCACCCAGGAGCGCGTCGGCGATCTCGTCCGAGACCTCCGTGGTCGGGGCGTCCGAACCGTAGGACCATTCGCCCGCCAGGTCACGCCCGCGGAACGAGTAGTAGGCGATGGCACGCCGGCCGGCCGCGTACAGCACGACCTCCTTGCCGTCGGCCTGGAGCTGGTCGATGAGCCGCTCGGTCTCGCGGATGATCGACGCCGAGTACGAACCCGCCATACCGCGGTCGGACGCGACCACCAGGACCGCGACACGGCCCGTGGGCTGCTTGCGCTCCCTCGTCAGCGGGTGGTCGACGATCGTGTGCGCCGACACCGCCGAGAGGGCACGCGTGACCGCGGTGGCGTAGGGAGCCGCCGCGGCGGTCCGTGCACGGGCCTTGCCGATGCGCGACGCCGCGATGAGTTCCTGGGCACGGAACATCTTCTTCAGCGACTGCGTCGACTTGATCCGCGCCTTGTAGATGCGCTGGGAGCCTCCGGCCATGTCTCAGGCCTTCTTCGAGACGACGATCTGCTCCTGCTCGACGTCGACGGGCTGGCCGTCACCGCCACCGACCAGGGCCACGCCGTCGCTCTTGACGAAGGCGGCGCGGAACTCGTCGACACCGGCCTGCAGGGCAGCCTCGGTCTCGTCGTCCCACTTGCCCGTCTCGGCGATCTTCTGCAGGACGTCGGACTTGCGGCGCAGGTGGTCCAGCATCTCCGACTCGAACCGCTTGATGTCCTCGATCGGGACATCGTCCAGCTTGCCCTTGGTACCGGCCCACACGGAGGCGACCTGGTCCTCGACCGGGTACGGCGAGTACTGGGGCTGCTTGAGCAGCTCCATGAGCGCCGCACCGCGCTGCAGCTGACCGCGCGAGGCCGCGTCGAGGTCGGACGCGAACATCGCGAACGCCTCGAGCGAGCGGTACTGCGCCAGCTCCAGCTTCAGGGTTCCGGAGACCTTCTTCATCGCCTTGACCTGCGCGTCACCGCCGACTCGGGAGACCGAGATACCGACGTCGACCGCCGGGCGCTGGTCGGCGTTGAACAGGTCGGACTGCAGGAAGATCTGGCCGTCCGTGATGGAGATGACGTTCGTCGGGATGTACGCCGAGACGTCGTTCGCCTTGGTCTCGATGATCGGCAGGCCGGTCATCGACCCCGCGCCCAGGTCGTCGCTGAGCTTGGCGCAGCGCTCGAGCAGGCGGGAGTGCAGGTAGAAGACGTCACCGGGGTACGCCTCGCGGCCCGGCGGACGGCGCAGCAGCAGCGACACGGCGCGGTAGGCCTCGGCCTGCTTGGACAGGTCGTCGAAGATGATCAGGACGTGCTTCCCGCTGTACATCCAGTGCTGGCCGATGGCCGAGCCGGTGTACGGGGCGAGGTACTTGAAGCCCGCCGGGTCGGACGCCGGGGCCGCGACGATCGTCGTGTACTCCAGCGCACCGGCCTCTTCGAGCGCACCGCGCACGGAGGCGATCGTCGAACCCTTCTGGCCGACGGCGACATAGATGCAGCGAACCTGCTTGGACGGGTCGCCCGACTCCCAGTTGGACTTCTGGTTGATGATCGTGTCGACCGCGATCGCCGTCTTGCCGGTCTGCCGGTCGCCGATGATCAGCTGACGCTGACCGCGGCCGATCGGGATCATCGAGTCGACCGCCTTGATACCGGTCTGCAGCGGCTCGTGCACCGACTTGCGCTGCATGACGCCGGGAGCCTGCAGCTCCAGGGCGCGGCGAGCCTCCGTCGCGATCTCGCCGAGACCGTCGACCGGGTTGCCCAGCGGGTCCACGACGCGGCCGAGGTAGCCCTCGCCCACCGGGACCGAGAGAACCTCACCCGTGCGGCGGACCTCCTGGCCCTCCTCGATGCCGGTGAACTCACCGAGGATGACCACACCGATCTCGCGAACGTCCAGGTTCAGCGCGAGGCCGAGCGTGCCGTCCTCGAAGCGCAGCAGCTCGTTGGCCATCGCGCCGGGCAGACCCTCGACGCGCGCGATGCCGTCGGCGGCGAAGACGACGCGGCCCACCTCCTCGGCCGCCGCGGCGTCGGGCTCGTAGGACTTCACGAAGCTGTCCAGCGCGGCACGGATCTCGTCCGGCCGGATCGTCAGCTCAGCCATTGCTCTTCTCCTGTCGTGCCGCGGTCGGGCGCGGCGGAAGGGTTGTACTCACGTGATTCAGCTGTCCCGAATCTCGGCTTCGGTCTCGGTTCCGCTCCGGGCGGGCGGCTCGTGCCTCGCCCCCCACCCTGCGCTGCACCTCCACGTCAACCGGCCAGGCGACGCTGCGCGTCCGCCAGGCGCGACAGGACGGTGGAGTCGACGACGTCGGCGCCGACCTGGATGCGCAAGCCTCCGACGACCACGGGGTCGACGGTGACGTTCAGCTGCACGGCACGGCCGTACGACCGTTCCAGGATCGCACCGAGGCGCTGCTCCTGGGCGTGGGTCAGCACCGTCGCCGAGGTCACCATGGCGACGAGTCGCTGACGACGCTCCGCCGCGGCCTCGCCGTACCAGGTGAGGGTCGGCACGAAGCGACGACCCCGAGGGTGCACCGTCGCCCGCTGGGCGAGCTCCTGCGTCACCGGGTCGACCTTGCCGCCCAGCAGCGCGTCGACCAGGGCGCGCCGCCGCGCGGGCGCGGTCGAGCTGTCCGACAGCGCGTGGCGTGCCTCGCGCTGCCCGACGAGCACCCGGGTCACCCGGAACAGCTCGTCCTCGACGGTCTCGAGCGCGCCGCGTGCCTCGGCCGCAGCCAGTGTCGCGTCCACGGACAGCCGTTCGATGCCGTCCACCAGGTCGGCCTCGCTGGACCAGCGCGACCGGACCATGCCCGAGAGCAGGTCGACCACGCGCCCGTCGAAGCGGCCCAGCAGACCGGCCACCAGGGCGGCCTTGTCCTCGCCGGCACGGGACGGGTCGGAGAGCGAGCGGCGCAGTGCGCCCGACTCGTCCAGCGCCTCGACCACGGCGAACAACTGCTCGCCGAGCGCGAGGGCGTCCGCACCCGCGGCCCGCAGGACCGGCTCGAACCGCTCCTGCGCCGCCGCCAGGGATGCTCCGCTCGTTCCCCGCATCACGCCTCCTTCGAGCTTCCGGCAGGCACGGCGCCCTCGGCGGCGTCGAGCTCGTCGAGGAAACGGTCCACGACGCGCGACTGGCGTGCGGAGTCCTCGAGCGACTCGCCGACGATCTTGGACGCGAGGTCCGTCGCCAGCGCACCGACCTCGGAGCGCAGGGACACCGAGGCCGACTGACGCTCGGCCTCGATCTGCCGGTGCGCGGTCTCCGTGATCCGTGCCGCCTCGTCGTTCGCCTTGGCCTTGAGCTCCTTGATGATGGCCGCGCCCTCGGCACGAGCTTCCTCGCGCACCTGCGCAGCCTCGGTGCGGGCCTCGACGAGCAGGCGCTCCTGCTCCTCGACGGCCTTGTCCGCCTGTGCCTGTGCCTGCTCGGCCTTCTTGATCCCGCCCTCGATCTGTGCGCTGCGCTCGTCGAGCACCGCCTGGAACTTGGGCAGCACGTAGCGCGTGAAGACCACGGCGATGATCACGACGATCACCGCGGACCACACGATGTCGTACGTCTCCGGGAGCAGCGGGTTGGGCTCCGCCGCATCCTCCGCGGCGAACAGTGTGCTGTTCAGGACCTTCATGGCCGGCTCCGTCACAGGAAGAACGGCGTCACGAGGCCCAGCAGCGCGAGCACCTCGATGAACGCCAGACCGATGAACATGGTGGTACGCAGCTGGCCGGACATCTCGGGCTGGCGAGCCATGCCCTCGATCGTCTTGCCGAACAGGATGCCGAGGCCGACGCCCGGGCCGATGGCCGCAAGGCCGTAACCGACGGTCGCGATGCTGCCATCGACTGCGGCGAGGGTGGTGACGTCCACTGGATTTCCTTCCGTTGGGCGCCCGTCCGGTGTTGGCCGGGCGTCTCGTAACTTGATTCAGGATCGAACGACTGTATGGCGGGACGAACCGTGGTGGCCGTCCCGCCGGGACTCGAGGGTCTGGGTCAGTGCTCCGACTCGACCGACATGTTGATGTACACGGCAGCGAGGATCGCGAACACGTACGCCTGAAGCACCGCGACGAAGAGCTCCAGGAGGGTGAAGGCGAAGCCACCCGCGAAGGTGACCACACCGAACACCTTCATGCCCCCCTGGGCCTCCAGCAGCAGGAAGTGCGTGGCGGCGAAGCAGAGGGCGAGCAGCAGGTGGCCGGCGATCATGTTCGCCAGGAGCCGGATGACGAGCGTGGCGGGGCGCAGGAGGAAGACCTGCAGGATCTCCACCGGGGTCAGCAGGATGTACAGCGGCGCGGGCACACCCGGGGGGAACAGGCTGTTCTTCAGGAAGCCCCCGACGCCGTGCTCCCGGACACCGGCCGAGAGGTAGGTGATGTACACCCACAGGGCGAAGACGATCGGCAGGCCGATCACGCCCGTTCCGGCGATGTTCAGGCCCGGGATGACGCCGGTGAGGTTGAAGAAGAGGATCGCGCAGAAGATCGTCGTCACGATCGGGACGTACTTGCGGCCGCGCTCCTCACCGAGGATCTCGAACGCGATCGACTTGCGGCAGAACTCCAGGACGAACTCCACGGCCGTCTGGAAGCGTCCCGGCACGACCGTCGCACGCCGGGCGGCGATGACGAACACCAGCATCAGGGCGGCTACGGCGATGAACCGGACGAGCATCACCCGGTTCAGCTCGAACGGTGTGCCTTCGAACAGGATCGCCGGGGGGAAGAAGTCCGCGATGGACGGCGCGTGGAAGCCGCTCTCACCCTCGTGGCCCTCTGCGGCGGCGAGGATCATGGACGTCGCAAACGTGGACAGGATGACTCCCGGTGGTCTGAAGGCCCGGCGCGCAAGGCAACCGCGATTGGCGGTACGGGCGCACCATCGGGCCTGGCCGTCATGGATTCGCGAGTAGCCTAACTCATGTTTAGCGTCTTCAGGGCGTCCTAGGCCGGTGGATTGGCCGCTTGTGACGAATCGCGCATGGCTTGTCATGTCGCTGTGCCGACACCATGGGGATCACTCCAGGTCGGACGGCTGCCGGCCGGCAGGGCTCCGGCAGCTGCGCGGCACCGTCAGCCGTCGACGTACGGAACCCGGCCGTTGCGCACGGCCCGGTAGTCCAGCAGCGCCGATCCGACGGCACCGAGCGCCACGACGCCGAGCACCACGAACCGGGCGGCCGCGGGCATCCCGTCGATCACCCCGCGCAGAGCCAGGAGGGCGAGGAAGAGCACCGCCATCTTTGCGAGCCAGCTCCCCATGACGTACCCGGCCATGGTGGCCGGTGGCTTTCCGACGCTCGCCCACATCGACCACACGGTGGTGCCGCAGAAGAAGGCGACGACGACGCCGCCGGCCAGCGCACCGAGCAGGCCCGGCAGACCCGCCGTCGCCAGACCGACGAGGCCGCCGACCACGACCAGGCCGGCCACCAGCAGTCCCCCGTCGCGCAGCGCTGATCGCAGGACGGCGCGCTCCGGCCCCTGGGGTTCGGCACTCGTCTCAGGCATGACTCTCCTCGTTGTTCTGCGGCGCGTGCGGTCCGAGGCCGGCACCGGCCCGTGGGCGGGGCGCGGCCGGGCGGCCGGCCATCGCCGAGCCGTGGCCTGCCTGCTCCAGCGCGGCGTCGTCGTCCAGGAAACGGCCCCGGTTCCGCAGCGGGCCCATCGTCACCACGATCGCCAGGAGGACCGCCGCCGCCGTGCAGGACATGACGATCCGCCAGTCCCATTCCACCAGGGCCGCGGCGCCGAAGGCGAAGACGGCCGTCCACACGTACAGGATGAGCACGGCGCGGCGGTGCGAGTGACCGAGAGCGAGCATCCGGTGGTGCAGGTGCAGCCGGTCCGGGGCCATCGGCGACTTCCCGGCGGCCAGCCGCCGCACCACGGCCATGGCCATGTCGGTCAGCGGCAGCATGATCACCGCGACGGGCAGCAGCAGCGGGAACAGCGCCGGGATCGCGGCGGCGCCCGTCATCACGTCGGGCTTGATGTTGCCGGTCACCGTGATCGCGGCTCCCGCCATCACGAGTCCCAGCACCATCGACCCGCTGTCGCCCATGAAGATGCGGGACGGGAAGAAGTTGTGCGGCAGGAAGCCTACGCACACACCCACCAGCACGGCCATCATCAGGGCGGCGAGCGACGCGTAGTTGTCGGGCGTGTCCTCAGCCGTCAGACGGTAGGTGTACAGGAAGAAGGCCGTGCCACCGATGGCGATGATCCCCGCGGCCAGCCCGTCCAGCCCGTCCACGAAGTTCACCGCGTTCATCGCGATCACGACCACCAGGACGGTGGCGATCAGCGACAGCCGCGACGACGGGATGGTCAGGCCGCCGGGTGTGGGGAGGGTGACGAGCTGGACCTGGTTCAACGCCATGAAGCCGGCGGCGAGCACCTGGCCGGCGAGCTTCGTGAGCCAGTCCAGGTCCCAGATGTCGTCGGCCCAGCCGAGGGCGCACACGATGAGCGCCCCGCCCACGATGCCGAACACCTGGCGATCCTCGAAGACGCCCTCGAGGAACGGCATCCGCGAGGCCAGGAGCACCGCCACGACGATCCCGAGCATGATCGCCAGACCACCGGCACGCGGCGTCGGCACCGAGTGCACGTCGCGGGCGCGCACCGCCGAGATGGCCGAGGTCCGCATCGCCACCCACCGCGCGGCGGGCGTGGTCAGGAACGTGACCGCGGCGGCCACGAGCATCAGCAGCAGGTACACCCTCACGCGTCTTCCTCCAGGCCCAGCACGGGCGCCACCTCGCGCAACGCCTCCGACCCGACGGCTCCGGACCGTACCACGCGCAGTTTTTCGCCCGTGGCGTCGACGATGGTCGACGCCGTGCCACCGGGGGCCGCCCCGCCGTCGAGGTAGACGGACACCGAGTCGCCGAGCTGCTCGCGCGCGTCGTCGACGTCGACCGCCGCCGGCCTGCCGGAGAGGTTCGCGCTCGACACGGCCAGCGGGCCTGTGCGCCGCAGGAGCGCGAGGGCCGCCGGGTGGTCGGGCATGCGCAGCGCCACCGTCCCGTGCGTCTCCCCCAGGTCCCACTGCAGGGACGGCTGGGACCTCAGGATGATCGTGAAGCCGCCCGGCCAGAACGCCTCGGCCAGCCGCCGGGCGTCGTCGGGAACCTCGGTGGCGAGCCCGTCGAGGGTGGCGACGTCGCCGATCAACACGGGCGGTGGCATCTGCCGGCCCCGGCCCTTGGCGGCGAGGAGGGCGGCGACGGCCTCGGCGTCGAAGGCGTCGGCCGCGATGCCGTAGACGGTGTCGGTCGGCAGCACCACGAGACTGCCGCGCGCGATCGCGTTGACCGCCTCGTCGATCGCCGGTCCCCAGGTCTGCGGGTTCGTAGCATCGAGCGTGGGACGTGCAGGTACGGTCACGAGCCTCAGTCTTTCACGATCCGGGGGTGGATTCGTCCCGAGTGGTCCTCCGGGCCACGACCATACGGGGCCGCCCGGTGAGGTCCTCCCGGGTGACGGCGGGCGCGAACGCGCCGGTCCGGTCGACCATCGCGCGCGCCTCCGCGGCCTGGACCTCTGCGTGTTCCATGACGAACAGCCCGCCGGGGCGCAGCAGGCGCGCCGCGGCCGCGACGATGCCCCGCGGCACCTCGAGCCCGTCCGCGCCGAGCCCGTACAACGCGACCGCAGGATCGTGGGCAGCCACCTCGGGGTCCCGCGGCACCGCGTCGGACGGCACGTACGGCGGGTTGGAGACGACGACGTCGACCGCGCCGTCCAGCTCGCGCAGCGCCGTGCGCGCGTCACCACGCACGAGGCGCACGAGCCCGGCCGCGCACCCGGCGATGTTGCGGGCCGCCCATTCGTGCGCTCGGGCGTCCAGCTCCACGGCATGTACCCGGCTGCCGGGGACCTCGGTCGCGACGGACAGCGCCACGGCGCCGGACCCGGTGCAGAGGTCGACGACGACGGGCGGACGGGAGCCCGGCGGATCCCCCACCCCGGGGGCCGGCTCCCGGACGAGTCGGCATGCCTCGTCGATCGCCTCCTGGGCGACCTGCTCCGTCTCGGGCCGGGGGACGAAGACGCCCGGCCCGACGGCCAGTTCCAGATGGCGGAAGTGAGCGACGCCGGTCAGATGTTGCAGCGGCTCCCGGGCCGCGCGCCGGGAGACGAGAGCGTCGAACGGGGACCGGGCGTCGTCGGGCACGGGCGTACCGAGAATCGCGCGACGACGTACCTCGCCGGGGTCGACTCCGAGGACGTGCGCCAGGAGCAGCTCGGCGTCGACACGCGGGGACGCCACGCCGGCGTCGGACAGGACCTGCGCCGCTCCGGCGATCAGCCGTTCGGTGGCGATCATCGGAGCGCGGGGGTGGACGAGCGGGCCGGCACCGTCTGCGGTGCGGTGCGGTTCCCGCAGGGCGTGGCGGAGCGCGGGGCACGGCTCATACGTCGCCCGCCTCCGCGAGCCGCGCCGCCTCGTCCGCGTCGATCGCGGACCGGACGACCGGCTCCAGGTCCCCGTCCAGGACGTGGTCCAGGTTGTAGGCCTTGTAGCCGGTGCGATGGTCCGCGATCCGGTTCTCCGGGAAGTTGTACGTCCGGATCCGCTCGGACCGGTCCACGGTACGCACCTGGGAGCGACGCAGGTCGGCTGCCTCGGCGGCGGCCGCCTCCTGCCGTGCGGCCAGGAGCCGTGCCCGCAGGACGCGCATCGCGGCCTCGCGGTTCTGCAGCTGCGACTTCTCGTTCTGCATCGACACGACGATCCCGGAGGGCTCGTGCGTGATGCGAACCGCGGAGTCGGTGGTGTTGACCGACTGCCCGCCGGGACCCGAGGAGCGGTACACGTCGATGCGCAGGTCGTTCTGGTCGATCTCGATCTCGCCGGGGTCATCCACCTCGGGGAAGACCAGGACGCCCGCCGCCGAAGTGTGGATGCGCCCCTGGGACTCCGTGACCGGGACGCGCTGGACCCGGTGTACGCCGCCCTCGTACTTGAGGTTGGCCCAGACGCCCTCGGACGGGTCCTCGACGACCTTGGCCTTGATCGCCACCTGCACGTCCTTGTAGCCGCCGAGCTCGGTACGGTTCTCGTCGAGCACCTGGGTGGACCAGCCACGACGCTCCGCGAAGCGGAGGTACATGCGCAGGAGGTCGCCCGCGAACAGAGCGGACTCGTCGCCGCCCTCACCGGCCTTGATCTCGAGAATGACGTCGCGCCCGTCGTCGGGGTCACGCGGGATCAGGACGCGACGCAGCCGTTCGGCGGCTTCCTTCTCCGCCGCCCGCAGCGAGGGGAGCGCCTCGGCGAACTCGGGCTCACCGCCGTCGTCGAGCGCGGCCAGTTCCTCCGCCGTCTCGCGGTCGTCACGTGCCCGCTGGTAGGCACGGTGCGCCGACACCACCTGGTTGAGCTCGGCGTACCGCCGCCCCAGGCTGCGCGCACGCCCCTGATCGGCGTGCACCGCGGGGTCCGCCAGCGCTCGCTCGATCTCGGCGTGCTCCTCGAGCAGCGGTCCGACGGCGGAGAACTGCTCGGTCATGTCGTGGCTCCTCGGCCTGGTCAGTTGGCGTCGTCCGAACGAACAGCAGCGCCGGCGGTCCCACGATCCGACTGCCCCTGGAGAGGTTGTCGGTGCGGGACCGCCGGCGCTGCGTGGGTGCTACTTGGCGGTCTTCTTGCCGTAGCGCGCCTGGAACCGGGCCACACGGCCACCGGTGTCGAGGATCTTCTGCTTGCCCGTGTAGAACGGGTGGCAGGCGCTGCACACGTCGGCGCTGATCTTGCCGGACGTCTCGGTGCTGCGCGTCACGAACGTGTTCCCACAGGTGCAGGTCACCTCGGTGACCACGTACTCGGGGTGGATACCAGACTTCATGGATGCTCCTTGATCTGAGGCCGCCGGGTCGCCCCGCTGTCTGCGGGCCGTGAAGCGGCGGGCCGAGGATCTATTCTGCCAGACCGCCGCACCCTCGCGGGTGCCGCGGTCGTGTGAGTGACGCGGAACTCGTCGATCAGACCGTCTCGCCGGGCCGCTCGTCCGTCAGCTTGCCCGGCGTCGTCTTCTGCACCTCCATGAGGAACTCGACGTTGGTCCGGTGCTCCTTGAGCTTGCCGAGCAGCAGTTCGGTGGCCTGCTGCGTGTCGAGTGCACCCATGACGCGGCGCAGCTTGTAGACGATCGAGAGTTCCTCCTTCGACATGAGGATCTCCTCACGCCGGGTACTCGACGCGTTGACGTCGATCGCCGGGAAGATGCGCTTCTCGGCGAGGGAACGCGAGAGCCGCAGCTCCATATTCCCGGTGCCCTTGAACTCCTCGAAGATGACCTCGTCCATCTTGGAACCGGTCTCGACGAGAGCGGTGGCGAGGATCGTCAGCGAACCACCGTGCTCGATGTTGCGCGCGGCGCCGAAGAACTTCTTGGGCGGGTACAGCGCGGCGGCGTCCACACCACCGGACAGGATGCGCCCGGAGGCGGGGGCCGCCAGGTTGTACGCACGGCTCAGGCGGGTGATCCCGTCCAGCAGCACGACGACGTCCTGCCCCAGTTCCACGAGGCGCTTGGCCCGCTCGATGGCGAGTTCCGCGACCAGGGTGTGGTCCGAGGCGTGGCGGTCGAACGTCGAGGAGATGACCTCGCCCTGCACCGACCGCGAGAAGTCGGTGACTTCCTCCGGCCGCTCGTCCACGAGCACCACCATGAGGTGGACCTCGGGGTTGTTGCTGGTGATCGAGTTGGCGATCTGCTGCATCATCAGCGTCTTGCCGGCCTTGGGCGGCGCGACGATCAGACCGCGCTGGCCCTTACCGATCGGGGCGACGATGTCGATCACCCGCGGCGTGAGCTTCGAGGCCTCGGGGTTCTCCAGGCGCAGACGCTCCTGCGGGTACAGCGGCGTGAGGTTGTTGAACTCCGCGCGCCCCTTCGCCTCGTCCGGAGTCATGCCGTTGACCGTGTCCAGGCGGACGAGCGCGTTGAACTTGTTCCGCGCGTTCTTGCCCGACGGCGGCTCCTCGCCCTCACGGGGCTGGCGCACGGCGCCGGTGATCGCGTCGCCGCGGCGCAGACCGGCCTTCTTCACCTGGTTCAGCGAGACGTACACGTCGTTGGGTCCGGCGAGGTAGCCCGACGTCCGGACGAACGCGTAGTTGTCCAGGATGTCGAGGATGCCTGCCACGGGCAGCAGCACGTCGGTCTCGGTGACCTCGACGTTCTCCAGGTCCATGTCCGGGCCCTGACCGCGGCCGCGACGCTTGCGGTCCCGCCCGCGGTCCCGGCCCCGGCGACGGCGCGAGCCGCGCTCGTCGTCCCGGTTGCCGTCGGCGCGCGGGCCTTCGTTGCGGGGACCGTTGTCACGCTGGCGGTTGTCCCGGCGCGAGTCGCCGCGGCCGCCGCCTTCGCGCCCGCTTCCGTCACGTCCTCCGGCCTCACGGGCTCCGCCGTCCCGGCCGGGCGCGTTGCCCGAGCGGTCCTGCTTGGGCTGACGGCCCTGGCCCTGGCGACCGCCGGCTTCGCCGTCCCCCTGGCCTTCCTCGGCGGGCGCGCCCTGGTCACGACCCGCGCGGCGCGAACGCGGCTGCGCGACGGCCTCCGCGAGCTCGGCGAGCCGAGCGGCACGGTCCTCGCCGGTCGACGGGGCCGCGGCGGAATCGGTGGTCGCGCTCGCCGTGGCGGGCGCGACGGCTGCTGTCACGGGGGCGGCCGCTGCGGCCGCGACGGGAGCCGTGGACTCCGTCTGCTTCTGCGCGCCGGCCTTCTTCGGCGCGCTCTTCTGCGCGGGTCGACGACGCGACGTTGCGCCGGCACCGGAGACGGGCTCACCAGTGGTGGTTCGAATGGCCTCGACAAGATCGCTCTTGCGCATCTTCGAGATGCCCTTGACGCCGAGCTCAGAGGCGAGCGACTGAAGCTCTGCCAGGCGCATGGCGCTCAGCGCGCCGCTAGCCGGCTTGGCGTTATCGGTGGTGTCTGTCACGAAGGACCCTTCCCCCTCGGAACTGCGGCCTGCTTCTGGGAGGCCACATCGGCGGTGCACCCAGATGAGAACGGGCGCTGAAAACCTCGCATCAGTGGTACGACGTCGGCTGACGGGGGCAGTTGTCGGCCTGAGATGCGGCGGCTGAACGAACTCGCGCACACGAACACAGTGTGGGCGGTGGTGGTTCGGCCTTGCTCACGGGTTCGCGGCGTGATGACTCACATGATGCCGCTTTCAATCCCGAAAGGCTCACTGCATCCTACCACCTCGTCAAGGCTTGGTATCCGGAAACTCAGGCCCTTTTTTCCCGAGTCGCCGGCACGGACGATAACGCATCCGAGTGACCCGAAAGTCTCCTCGCCCTCGCACCCGCGGTGTCGATTCCCGGGTGCAGTACGCGCCATCCCGCCGACTCGTCGACGACCGAGGAGATCACGGCATCCCGCCGCGCCGCGTCCTGGCGGTCGGAGAGGACGAGCACCGAGGGTCCCGCACCCGAGATCGTCGCCGCCAGTCCTTCCGCGCGCAGCGAACGCAGGAGCTCGCTCGAGGCCCCCAGCACCTCTCCCCGGTACGACTGGTGCAGCCGGTCCTCGGTCGCCTCCAGCAGGAGCTCCGGCCGGCGGGCCAGAGCCTCGACGAGCAGCGCCGCCCGGCCGACGGTGAACGCCGCGTCGGCATGGTCGACCTTCGCCGGCAGCGCGGCGCGGGCGCGCGAGGTCTCCAGGCGCGCCTCCGGCACGATCACGGTCGCCTCGATCGCGGGGTCCACCTCCAGGTCGACGGCGCGCGGCCCCTCGTGTCCGGTCCATGCCACCGTGGCCCCACCGGCGATGGCCGGGGCGGCGTTGTCGGGGTGCCCCTCGAACTCGGTGGCGAGCCGGAGCACGGTCGCGGCGTCGACGGCGCGCGGGTCCGCCAGAAGGGCACGCGCCGCCACGATGCCGGCGACCACCGCGGCCGACGACGACCCCATGCCACGCCCGTGCGGGATCACGTTGCGGCACGTCATGTGGATCCCGGTGGGCGTGGCACCCGCGAGGTCCAGCGTCCGGCGCAGGGCACGCACCACGAGGTGGTCCTCGCCGAGCGGGACCTCGCCCGCACCCTCTCCCTCGACGTCGACGATCACCTCGTCGGCCGCGACGAGGCGCACCTCGACCTCGTCATGGACCGCGAGCGCGAGCCCCAGCGCGTCGTACCCCGGCCCGAGGTTGGCGCTCGTCGCGGGCACCCGGACCACCACGTGGTCGGCACCGAGCTGCATCTGGTCTGCCTTCTGGATCATTCAGGTCCGTCGGTCGAGGGGGCGGCGCTCGCCCGGAGCGGGGCGCCCGGTGAACATGTCCTCAGTCGAGACCGAGCGCCGCGGCGATGGTGACGACGTCCGCGCCCACCTTCGTGGGCGCGACCTCGCCGCCGTCGGGCGTGCGCAGGGCCCAGCCCGGGTCCTTGAGCCCGTGTCCCGTCACGGTGATCACGATCCGTGCACCAGCCGGCACGAGCCCGCGCGCGGCACGGGACAGCACACCCGCCACACCGGCGGCGGAGGCCGGCTCCACGAACACGCCGACCTCGGCGGACAGGATCCGGTGCGCGGCGAGGATCTCGTCGTCGGACACCGCCTCGATCACGCCGCCGGACGTGTCCCGGGCATCGATCGCCTGCTGCCACGAGGCCGGGTTTCCGATGCGGATCGCGGTGGCCACCGTCTCCGGCTGGTCCACCGGGTGGCCCTTGACGATCGGCGCGGCGCCGGCCGCCTGATACCCCCACATCGCCGGGGTGCGCGACGCCCCCACGGGCCCCGCGGAGGGATCGGCGTACTCGGTGTAACCCTTCCAGTAGGCCGTGATGTTCCCCGCGTTCCCCACCGGCAGGACGTGGATGTCCGGCGCGTCCCCGAGCGCGTCGACCACCTCGAACGCCGCCGTCTTCTGCCCCTCGATACGGTCCGGGTTGACGGAGTTCACGAGCTCGACCGGGTAGGCCTCGGCCAGCTTCCGCGCCGCCACCAGGCAGTCGTCGAAGTTCCCGTCCACCTGCAGCAACTGGGCACCGTGCGCGATGGCCTGGCTCAGCTTCCCCATGGCGATCTTGCCGTCCGGCACGAGCACCGCGCACGTCATCCCGGCCCGCGTGGCGTACGCGGCGGCCGACGCCGAGGTGTTGCCCGTGGAGGCGCACACCACGGCCTTCGCGCCCCGGGCGGCCGCGGCGGAGATCGCCGTCGTCATCCCCCGGTCCTTGAACGAGCCGGTCGGGTTCATGCCCTCGAACTTGACGTACACCTCGGCGCCCACGCGGTCACCGATCGCCGGGGCGGGGATCAGCGGCGTGCCGCCCTCGCCGAGCGTCACGACATGGCTCGTGAGGTGCTCGGGGAGCCGGTCGGCGTACTCGTGGATCACACCGCGCCACTGGTGGGCGGTGGGGGCAGCGACGGTCATCTTCATCCCTCGACTCGCAGGACCGACATGATCCGGCGGACGGACTCGAGTCCGTCCACCGCGGCGACCGTGGCCGCCAGTGAAGCCTCTCGCGCGGCGTGCGTCGTGAGGACGAGCGTGGCGCTGCCGCTGGTGGCAGCGGTCTGGCTGACGGTCTCGATCGAGACACCGTGGTCACCGAGCACGCCCGCGACCTCGGCGAGCCCGCCGGGACGGTCGGCGACCTCGAGACGCACCTGGTAGCGGGTGACCGCCGCATCCTGCGGCAGCACCGGCAGGGCCGCGTACGTCGACTCCTGCGGGCCCTTGCCGCCGAGCACCCGGTGCCGTCCCGCGGAGACGATGTCGCCCAGCACGGCCGACGACGTCGGACGACCGCCGGCTCCCTGGCCGTAGAACATCAACGGGCCGGCAGCGTCGGCCTCGACGAACACCGCGTTGAACGCTCCGCGGACGTTCGCCAGCGGGTGGTCCTTCGGCACGAGCGCCGGGTGTACGCGCGCGGAGACGCCTTCGGACGTCCGCTCGGCGATCGCCAGCAGCTTCACGCAGTAGCCGGTCCGATCGGCCCACTCCACGTCCTCCGCCGTGACACCGGAGATGCCCTCGCACGCGACGTCCTTCATCCGGACCCGGGTGTGGAAGGCGAGACTGGCGAGGATCGCGGCCTTGGCCGCGGCGTCGTACCCCTCGACGTCGGCGGTCGGGTCCGCCTCGGCGTACCCCAGCTCCTGTGCCTGCTTCACGGCGACATCGAGCTCGAGGCCGTGGCTCGACATCTGGTCGAGGACGTAGTTGGTGGTGCCGTTGACGATACCGAGCACACGCGTGATGTCGTCGCCCGCGAGGGACTCGCGCAGGGGCCGCACGATCGGGATCGCGCCGGCGACGGCCGCCTCGCCGTGGATGTCCACACCGGCCGCGTCGGCCGCCTGGTAGAGCGACGGACCGTCGTCGGCCAGGAGTGCCTTGTTCGCCGTGACGACGGCGGCCCCACCCTCGATGGCACGCAGCAGCAGGGTTCGCGCCGGCTCCAGGCCGCCCATCAGCTCGACCACGACGTCGGCCTCGTCGACCAGGGTCTCGGCGTCCTCGGTGAACAGCTCACGCGGGATCGCGATGTCGCGCGGCGCGTCGGCGTTGCGCACCGCGATACCGGCGATCTCCAGCGGTGCGCCGACACGTGCGGAGAGGTCCTCCTGGTCGTACAGGAGCGTCTTGGCGACCTGGGTGCCGACGACTCCGCAACCGAGCAGGGCGACGCGCAACGGTCGAGGTTCGGTCATCGGTACTCGTGTCTCCTCACATGTCGTTGAGGCCGTGGCAGGCCTTGTACTTCTTCCCCGAACCGCAGGGGCACTGCGCGTTGCGCGGCGTTCCCGGGAAGGTCCGGGTGTCAGCGGGACCTGCGGCCGCCTGTTCGGTGGAGCCGGCGGACGCACGGCGACCGCGACGAGTGGCCGGTCCCTGGACGAAGGCGGAACCGCTGCCGTCGTCGCTGGGCGCACTGTACGTCAACGGCGTGCGACGAGGCCCTTCGAGTCCACGAGCCTGGAGCACGGGCATCGGCTGGGTCTCCGTGGGCTCCGGCTGGCCGGTGCCCAGGCGGCCACCGCGCGGCGGCACCTTCTCGTCGCGGCCCACCGGGGCCATCACGCCGGTCATGCCGGTGGCACCGGGCACTCCCGCCGCGTCCGTGGCGCCCGGTCCCGAGGGTGCGGGCTGCGGGGCGGCCGCCGCGCCCTCGGCCATGGCACCGGCGACGGCGCCCGCGACCGCACGGCCCTGCTGCCCGTCGTCGGCCTGCTGCACCGTCACCTCGAGGTTGAACAGGAAGCCGACGGACTGCTCCCGGATGGCGTCCTTCATCGCCTCGAACAGCTGGAAGCCCTCGCGCTGGTACTCCACCAGGGGGTCGCGCTGCGCCATCGCGCGCAGGCCGATGCCCTCCTTGAGGTAGTCCATCTCGTACAGGTGCTCACGCCAGTTGCGGTCGGTCACCGACAGGACCACCCGGCGCTCGAGCTCACGCATCGCGGCCGAACCGAGCTCCTCCTCGCGGGCCCCATAGGCGACACGCGCGTCCGAGAGGACCTCCTCGAGCAGCAGCTCGCGGCTCACGCTGCCGACGCCGCCCGCCTCGGCGACCACGTCGTCGACGGTGATCGACACCGGGTAGACGTTGCGCAGCGCCGTCCACAGCCCGTCGAGGTCCCACTCCTCGGGTGCGCCCTCGGCGGTCGCCGCCGTGACGTACTCCGTGATGATGTCCGTGACGAAGTGCTGCACCTGCTCGTGCAGGTCCTCACCGTCCAGCACCTTGCGACGCTCGGCGTAGATGATGTCGCGCTGGCGGGACAGGACGTCGTCGTACTTCAGGACGTTCTTGCGGATCTCGAAGTTGCGCGACTCCACCTGCGCCTGCGCGGACTGGATGCCGCGCGTGACCATCTTCGACTCCAGCGGCATGTCGTCGGGGAAGCCCGCGCGATGCATCATCGTCTCGGCCAGGCCCGAGTTGAACAGGCGCATCAGGTCGTCCTGCATCGACAGGTAGAACCGCGACTCACCCGGGTCGCCCTGACGACCGGAGCGGCCGCGCAGCTGGTTGTCGATGCGCCGTGACTCGTGGCGCTCCGTGCCCAGCACGTAGAGCCCGCCGATCCGCGTCACCTCGTCGTGCTCGGCGGCGACCGCCTGCTGCGCCTGCTCCAGCGCCTGCGGCCACGCCGCCTCGTACTCCTCCGGGGTCTCCGACGGGTCCAGGCCCTTCTCGGCGAGCGCGGCGACGGCGATGTGCTCCGCGTTGCCCCCGAGCATGATGTCGGTACCGCGGCCGGCCATGTTCGTCGCGACGGTCACGGCACCCTTGCGGCCCGCCATCGCGATGATCGAGGCCTCGCGCTCGTGCTCCTTCGCGTTCAGGACGTTGTGCGGCACGCCCGCCTTCTTCAGCAGCCCGGACAGCAGCTCGGACTTCTCCACGCTGGTGGTGCCGACGAGTACCGGCTGGCCGGCGGCGTGGCGCTCGACGATGTCGTCCACCACGGCGGTGAACTTGCCCTCCTCGCTCTTGTACACGAGGTCGGAGGCGTCGATGCGCTGCGGCGGCTTGTTCGTGGGGATCGGCACGACGCCGATCTCGTAGGTGCCCTGGAACTCGGCGGCCTCGGTCTCGGCCGTACCCGTCATGCCCGAGAGCTTGCTGTAGCGGCGGAAGTAGTTCTGCAGCGTGATCGTGGCGAGCGTCTGGTTCTCGGCCTTGATCTCGACGCCTTCCTTGGCCTCGATCGCCTGGTGCATGCCCTCGTTGTAGCGGCGGCCCGCGAGAATACGCCCGGTGTGCTCGTCGACGATCATGACCTCGCCGTTCAGCACGACGTAGTCCTTGTCGCGCTTGAACAGCTCCTTGGCCTTGATCGCGTTGTTGAGGAAGCCGATCAGCGGGGTGTTCAGCGACTCGTAGAGGTTGTCGATGCCGAGGTAGTCCTCGATCTTCGCGATGCCCGGCTCCAGCACGCCGACCGTGCGCTTCTTCTCGTCCACCTCGTAGTCCTGGGTGGGTGCCAGGCGGCGTACCACCTTGGCGAACTCGACGTACCAGCGGTTCGCGTCGCCCGACCCGGGGCCGGAGATGATCAGCGGCGTGCGTGCCTCGTCGATCAGGATCGAGTCCACCTCGTCGACGACGGCGAAGTGGTGGCCACGCTGCACCAGGTCGCCGGGCGACCAGGCCATGTTGTCCCGCAGGAAGTCGAAGCCGAACTCGTTGTTGGTGCCGTAGGTGATGTCGGCCGCGTACTGCTCGCGGCGCTCGGCCGGGGCCTGGCCCGAGACGATGATGCCGGTCGACATCCCCAGGAAGCGGAACACGCGGCCCATCAGCTCGCCCTGGTACCTGGCGAGGTAGTCGTTCGTGGTGACCACGTGGACGCCCTTGCCGTCCAGCGCGTTGAAGTACGCCGCGGTCGTGGCCACCAGCGTCTTGCCCTCACCCGTGCGCATCTCGGCGATGTTGCCCAGGTCGAGCGCGGCGCCCCCCATGATCTGCACGTCGAAGTGCCGCTGGCCGAGCGTGCGGCGCGCCGCCTCGCGCACGGCGGCGAACGCCTCGGCGCGGATCTCCTCGCGCGGCGCCCCGGCGGCGAGCCGCTCCTTGAACCGCTCGGTCTCCTCACGGAGCTCGGCGTCGCTCAGCTCCTCGAAACTGGGCTCGAGCCGGTTCACCTGCTCCGCGATGGAGTGCAGCTTCTTGAGCGTCCGGCCCTCGCCGAAGCGCAGGACCTTCTCGAGAATCGAGGGCACGCGGGTTCTCCCGGATCGGTCGGTGTGATACTGCCCACCAGTGGGCACGCTTGCGTGGACATGCGTGCCCATCGTAGGCCGTAAGGCTGAATGTTCGAACACAACGGTGTCAGCCCCGAGGACGCCGCGCCGCCGGGTTCGCTCTCGGGAGAACTGCCTGTGAGCCCCGTCCCGGCAGGGGCCGCCCGGGACCACGCCGGACCGCCGCCGCCCTCACCCTGCGCGTCCGCAACACCACGGACGACCGTACGAAACGTTTCTTGCATACCATCACCTCATGGTGACCGCGGCGACATTCCTGCTCGTCACGACGGCTCTGGGTCTGGGCGCACACCTCTTCCGCCTCCCTCCGCTCGTGGGGTTCCTGGTCGCGGGTTTCGTGCTGCACGCGGCGGGCTTCGCCGAACCCACCTACCTGGAGACCGTGGCGGAGCTCGGCGTCACACTGCTCCTGTTCGGCATCGGCCTCAAGCTGGACCTGCGCTCCCTGCTGCGCAAGGAGGTCTGGCTCACCACCGTCGCCCACCTGGTCATCAGCGTCGCCATCGCCGTCGGGTTCCTCGGCATGTTCGGAGCCGTGGGGCTGTCGCTCCTCGCGGACAAGGACCTGGGGACCCTCGCGCTCATCGGCCTCGCGCTCTCGTTCTCCTCGACGGTCTTCGTCGTCAAGGTGCTCGACGGCCGTTCCGACCAGCGCGCGCTGTACGGACGCATCGCGATCGGCGTGCTGATCATGCAGGATCTCATCGCCGTCGTCTTCGTCTCGGTCACCGCCGACGAACCGCCGAGCCCGTGGGCGCTCGCCCTCGTCCTCCTGGTCCCCGGCGCGTGGCTGCTCCGCAAGGCCTGGTCGCACGTGGGCCACGGCGAGCTGCAGGCGCTGTTCGGCATCGCCGTCGCGCTCGGCCCCGGGTACGCCCTGTTCGACCTCGCGGGTCTCAAGGGCGATCTCGGCGCCCTCGTCATGGGTGTCCTCCTGGCCGGGCACACCAACAGCACCGAGCTCAGCCGCAACCTGTTCACCCTCAAGGAACTGCTGCTCGTCGGCTTCTTCGTGTCCATCGGATTCGCCGGCGAGCCCAGCGGCTCGACGATCGCCGTCGGCCTCCTCGTGCTGCTCATGCTGCCGTTGCAGGGGATCGCCACCGCACTCCTGCTGCGCCTCATGCACCTGCGCAAGCGCACGGCGATCCTGACCGGCCTCGTGCTGACCAACTACTCCGAGTTCGGACTCATCGTCGTTGCCGTCGGCGCGGAGGCGGGTCTCCTCGCCGAGGACTGGGTGGTCGTCCTGGCGGTGGCGGTCGCCGTGAGCTTCGTGGTCGCCTCGGCCCTGAACACCCGCGGGAACGAGATCGCCATCGCGCTCGCCAGCAGGTTCCCCTCCAAGCCGAACGAGTGGCTGCACCGCGAGGAACGCCTCATCGACGTGTCCGGCGCCGAGGCGCTCGTTCTCGGCATGGGCCGTATCGGCCGCGGGGCGTTCCGCCAGCTCACCGAGGACTACGGCATGAGCGTCATCGGGGTCGAGCACGACCCCGAACGCGTCGCCGCGCTCCGGGAGGACGGCTACACCGTGGTCCAGGCCGACGCGACCGACATCGAGTTCTGGGCGCGCGTACGCAGCGCCGGCAACATCCGGCTGGCAATCCTCGCCATGCCTTTCCACCAGGCCAACCTCATCGCACTCGGGCAGCTGCGCGCGGGCGAGTTCAACGGCACCGTCGCGGCCGTGGCCCGGTACGACGACGATGCCGCCGAGCTGCGACGGCACGGCGCCGACGCGGTGTTCCACCTGTACGGCACGGCCGGGCTGGCACTCGCGGACCATGCCGCAGAGGCCGCGCTCGGCTACGACGTGGCCGAGGAGCGCCGCGACGCCCAGACCCGGACACGCCGGGGCCCGGACGACACCGCCGGCGAGGACTCGGGGAGCGAGGATCCGCGGCACGAGGCCGAGCGGCGCGCGCCAGGTCAGTAGGCCCGTCAGCAGGCCCGTCTTCCAGGGGCGCGACGGGTGCGGGCACGGGTGGGCCGCCTCGGGCGGACGCCCGCCTGTGGACAGCCGGTGCGCGGATGCGATCCGGGGCAGGCTGGCCGCATGCCTCCGTCGCACACGTTCCCTCGGCCCGCCGCCGCGCCGCCGCGCGCGGCCCTGCGCCCGTTCGTCGACCTGTCCCGGCTGCTGCTGCCGGTCGCCTGCCCGTGCGGCGAGCGGGACGTGCGATGGTGCGCGGCGTGCGCCCGCCGCTTCGACGGGCCACCCGTGCGGGTGGAGCACGGCGCGGGCCGGCTCGACCGGGTCGACGGTGCGCCACCCCTGCCGGTGTGGGCGCTGACGGAGTACTCGGGGCCGGTCCGGGACGTCGTCGTCCACTGGAAGGACCGCGGGCGGGCAGACCTGGACCGCCTGCTCGCGGGAGCTCTTCTGGAGGCCGCCCGGCACCTCGCCCCGCTGCTGCGCGCTCCGGTCGCGGTGGTCCCGGTTCCCTCGACGAGGCAGGCGCGGCGCCGGCGCGGGCGCGACCCCGTCCGCGAGCTCGCCACCTCTGTCGTCCGTGGGCTGCGCGACGGCGGCACACCCGCTCGCCGCTCGGGCGTGCTGCGCCGCCGCGCCACGCGTGACCAGGTCGGGCTCGGCTCCCGGGCTCGCGGCCAGAACCTCTCCTCGGCGGTGCGATCCACCCGGCGCCTGGACGGCTGCGCCTGCGTCGTGGTCGACGACGTCGTCACCTCCGGGGCGACTCTCGCTGCGAGCGAACACGCCCTCGAGGCGGCCGGGGCTGACGTGCTCGGGGCAATTGTGCTGGCAGCGACGCCACCACCGGATACGCGCCGCGGACGGGGCCCCGCGTACTGACGAACAGTCAGAACATGCTGTGTTTTTTACCTGCCGTTGGGGCTGTCGCAAACTCGCGGTGCGGGGTTAGCCTGAGTTTCCCCGAGGGGCGCAGCGGCCCTTCGAAACCGCGACGGGGGTGATCCATCCCGGCACCGCACGAGGTGCCCCATTTCAGACGGAACCCCGGGCGCACACGGCGCCCTCGACCCGAAGCGGAGACAGCAACATGGAGATCGTCGTCGTCGGCAGGCACACGGTGGTGGCGGACAGGTTCCGCAAGCAGGTGGAGGACAAGCTCTCCAAGGTCGAGCTCCTCTCCCCCACGGCCCGGCGGGTGGACGTGGAGGTCACGCGAGAGAACAACCCGCGGATGGCAGAGCAGCGCGAGCGAGTGGAACTCACGGTCCGGGCGAAGGGGCCCGTGATCCGGGCCGAGGCCGCGGCGGACGACCGGTTCGGCGCGCTCGACCTCGCCATCGACAAGCTCAACGAACGACTGCGCCGCGCACGCGACCGGCGCAAGCACCACCGGAACCACCGGCCGAACGCGGGCGCCACCACGACCCGCCCGATCGACGACGACGTGCTCACGCCTGACAACCGGACGGAGCCGCAGGTCGAGGCTCCCGCCGCCCTGGCAGAGCCCGGCGACTCCGTGGAGACCACGATGGGCGACTCGCCCGTGGTGATCCGCCAAAAGCTGCACAGCGCCGAGCCGATGACCCTCGACGACGCCGTCTACGAGATGGAGATGGTGGGTCACGACTTCTACCTCTTCATCGACAAGGAGACCGCACGCCCGTCCGTGCTCTACAAGCGCAAGGGATGGTCGTTCGGCGTGGTCCAGCTCGACGACGCGTGCATCGGAGAGGCGGTCGCCGCCCGGTAGCCCCGCTGCGCTGCACCGGGGCGAATGAGCGGATGCGGCGGCGGAGCCGGAACCTCCGCCGCCGCATCCGTGCCCTGCCAGGGCGGAGCCGCCCCGCCTCGCCGCGCCGATTCACCCGCTGCACACCGATGGACCTGGCACACTGGACGACATGAAATCCCGCGTCCTTGTCGTCGACGACGACACTGCCCTGGCAGAGATGATCGGCATCGTGCTTCGGGGCGAGGGGATCGAACCGATCTTCTGCACGGACGGGGACGACGCCATGTCGATGGCCCGCATGCACCAGCCGGACCTGATCCTGCTGGACGTCATGCTGCCCGGCAAGGACGGCGTCCAGGTCTGCCGCGAGGTCCGTGCCGAGTCCGGCGTCCCGATCATCATGCTCACCGCCAAGTCCGACACGGTCGACGTCGTGCTGGGCCTGGAGTCAGGAGCCGACGACTACATCTCGAAGCCGTTCAAGCCCAAGGAGCTCATCGCCCGGGTGAAGGCGCGGCTGCGCCGCACCGAGGACCCTGGCCCCGAGCGGCTCCAGGTGGGCGACATCGACATCGACGTCACGGGACACACCGTGACCCGGGACGGGGAGAAGATCGCCCTGACGCCCCTGGAGTTCGACCTGCTCGTGGAGCTCGCCCGCAAGCCGTGGCAGGTCTTCACCCGCGAGGTGCTCCTGGAGCGCGTGTGGGGCTACCGGCACAGCGCGGACACCCGGCTGGTGAACGTCCACGTCCAGCGCCTGCGCTCGAAGATCGAGCGTGACCCGGAGAACCCGGAGATCGTCCTGACCGTACGCGGCGTCGGCTACAAGGCGGGCACCCCGCAGCAATGACCAGGGTCACGTCCTGGCCGCGTCGGGCGATCGTCCGCGCGCGCATCACCATGGCCCGCCTGGTGCGACGGGTGGTCCACGCGTTCCGCGCCTCCCTGCGGTTGCGCATCATGGCATCGGCGCTGGCCATCGGTGTCGTGGCTGTCGCCGCGCTCGGGCTGTACCTGTCCACGTCGGTCCGGGACGGCATGGTGGAGCGCCGGCTGGAGTCGATCGAGAACGAGACCGCCGCGCTGACCACGGATGCGAACGAGCAGTTCCGCAGCTCGGCGGTCACGGACGAGCAGCAGGCGCAGCAGCTCATGGGTCTGGTGGCCCAGCGGATCCTGACCAGCGCCTCGAACGTCGAGGCCGTGTTCGTGGTCCACCCCCTGGGAACACAGCCGCAGGTCAGCGACGTGATCATCCCGGTGAGCATGGGCGCTCAGCAGGACGCTCTGCTCACCGAGGACCTGCGCCGCGAGAACGCGAGGCTGCGCGAGCAGCGCGCCGGCGCCAACGAACAGGTCGTGCAGTTCGCCGAGGTCCAGGACCCCGGACAGCCGAACCGGACGGGACCCGGCATCGTGGTCGGTACGTCGCTGCAGGTACCCAAGTTCGGCACCTACGAGATCTACTACGTGTACTCCCTGCAGCCGGAGCAGGAGACCCTGTCGTTCGTGTACCGGGTGCTCGGTATCGGGGCTGCGTTCGTCCTCCTGCTCATCGGCCTGATCACGGCTCTCGTCAGCCGCCAGACGGTGGCGCCGGTGACACGAGCCGCGGCCGTGGCGGAGCGGCTGTCGGACGGCCATCTGGACGAACGACTCCCCGGGGTCACCGGCATCGACGAGATGGCGACGTTGTCCCGGTCGTTCAACGCGATGGCCGACAGCCTGCAGCAGCAGATCCAGCAGATGGAGGAGCTGTCGACCGCGCAGCGGCAGTTCGTGTCCGACGTGTCGCACGAGCTGCGCACGCCGCTCACGACGATCCGCATGGCGGGCGACGTGATCCACGCGGCCCGGGAACAGCTCGACGCGGACGCGAGCCGGTCGGCCGAGCTCCTGACCGACCAGATCGAACGCTTCGAAGGGCTCCTCTCGGACCTGCTGGAGATCAGCCGGTTCGATGCCGGCGCGGCGGTGCTCGATGCCGAGCAGCGCGATCTCGGTGACGTCGTCAGATCGGTGGTGCAGATGGCCCTCCCGCTCGCCGAGAACAAGCAGGCGCCGGTGTCCGTGCGGCTGCCCGACGGGGACACCGTCGCCGACATCGATCCGCGACGCATCGAACGCATCGTGCGCAACCTCGTGGTGAACGCGATCGAGCACTCGGAGGGCCGCCCGGTGGAGGTGACCGTCGGGCAGGATGCCAGCGCGGTCGCCGTCGTCGTGCGCGACTACGGGGTCGGGATGACCAAACCCCAGGTGGAACACGTCTTCAACCGCTTCTGGCGGGCGGACCCCGCTCGCGCGCGCACCACGGGCGGGAGCGGGCTCGGGCTCGCCATCGCGCACGAGGACGCGCGTCTGCACGCCGGCCGGCTCGAGGCGTGGGGCAGGCCCGGCCGGGGCGCGAGCTTCCGGCTCACCCTGCCCCGCCGCGCAGGCATCCGGCTCGACTCGTCCCCGGTCCCGCTGGTGCCCGAGTCGCACGAGCCCGAGGTTGCCACGGGTCAGATCCCCGTCGTGCATCCGCCCGCAGGGGCGTCCCCCACCGCCATCCCCGACCTGGAGGTCCGCTGATGCGCGCCCCCCGCCTCGTCGCCGGCCTGGCAGCGGCGCTCACGCTGCTGGTCACGCTGTCCGGCTGCGCCTCGGTGCCCTCGTCGGGGCCGGTCATGCACCGGCAGGCGGACGAGGGTAGCGACGACTCCTTCTTCTTCGTCCCGCCGGCTCCCCAGGACGACGCCGACCCCGCCGCCCTTGTCCAGTCCTTCCTGCTCGCCGGCGGATCCGGCTCCACCGGGAAGACGTACGAGCAGTACGACACGGCCGAGCTCTACCTGACCGGCGACATGCAGGAGTCCTGGGTTCCGACGGGCAACGTGGTGCTCTACTCCGGTGCACCCGACATCACCGTCCAGCCGGGCACCGGCGGTGCCGCGGAGACCGCCGAGGTGTCCGTCTCGGTAGAGGCGGTTGCCCGCGTCGACGCGCACGGGATGTACACCGAGGCCGAGAGCCCGGCTCCGTTCACCACGAGTTTCACCCTGCGACGGAACTCCGACCAGCAGTGGCGCATCTCGGAACTGGACGACGGCGTCTTCGTGCCGGAGCGCCAGTTCGCGAACCAGTTCCGGGCGACACGCCTGTACTTCCCCACCCGCGACCTCAAGGCCTGGGTGCCCGATCAGCGCTGGTTCCCGCGCAGCGCGTGGCGCACGAGCGCGGTCGCCGAGGTCCTGTACGGCCCGCCCGCATGGCTGCAGAGTGCCGTCGCCACGGCCGCGCCGGAGGGCACGCAGCTCGCCGTCCCGACCGTCACCGACGACAGCGAGGGCATCGTCGAGGTACGGCTGGGTGACGACATGGCCGAGCTGGACGAGCCGCAGCTCGGCCTGCTGTTCGCGCAGCTCGGCGTGACCCTGACCGACGGCGAGGTGCAACCCGAGATCGCCCTGTACGCCGGAGAAGCCAAACTGACCAGGCCGGCGATCGCAGAGCCGGCGATGCCTGTCACACGGGGGGCGCCCGTCGCGGTGTCGGGCAACGAGCTCTACACGGTGTCCGACGACAAGCTGCTGGACTTCGAGCAGGCGGTCCACCTGGAGGGCCTGGACCCGACCGCGATCGCCGTCGGCCGGGGCTCCGCACCTGTCGTCGTGCGCGACGGGGAGACCCGACTCGTCCGTGTCACCGACGTCGACGGCAGCGACGACCAGCCCGAGCTTCTGACGGGAGCGCGGCTGGTGGCACCGTCACTGGACCGGTACGGCTTCGTCTGGTCGAGCGACGACCCCGGACGGACGGACTTCGACCCCGCGAACGATGACGGGGAACTGCTCGTGGTGGACCAGTCGGGCACGAAGCACGTCCGGCGACCGGACTGGCTCGGCGGCCGGCAGGTGATCGGCGTGCGGGTCGCCCCGGACGGCGCGCGGGTGGCGGTGGTGAGCCAGCGGGCGAACAGCACGTCGGTGCACGTCGCCGCCATCGTGAGAGGTGAGAACGGCGAACCCGAGAAGCTCACGAAGCCGCTGGAGGTCGCGGCCTCCGTCTCCGGCGTGGTCTCAGCCCAGTGGTCCGGTCAGACGGCGCTTCTCCTGCTGACCCAGGACGACGACACGACCGCGATTTTCGAGACCGGCGTGGGCGGTCTGCCGGACGACAGCGGCGGCACGGAGACGGTCCAGGAACTGGCCGACGTGAAGATCCTGACCTCAGGCGTGACCGACTCCGGCGCGCTGGCCCTCACGCACCACGGGGACCTCTACCAGGAGCACACCACCGGCTGGGGCGACCCGATCGCCGAAGGCATCCTCGCGGTCGGCTACCCGGGCTGACCGTCGGGCCGGGCATCGTGCCGTGCCGGGCATCGTGCCGGGCTGACCGGTCACGGGTACCGGGCCCGGTCGGACAGATACTCGCCTGCCGGGCGCTGGTAGCCCCCGAGCCGGGGGAGACGCCCGGCCCGGGGAGCCGGCCCCACGTCCTGCCGATCCTCTGCGGTCTCAGAACCTGCCGGGCGGTCTCAGAACCTGCCGGGCGGTCTCAGAGCCTGCCCGCGGCCTTCAGCGCGAGGTAGGTGTCGGCCAGGCGGGGGGCGAGATCGTCGGGAAGGGCATCGATGACCTCGGCGCCGTAACGACGCAGCATGGTGGTCGCCGCCCCGCGTTCCAGGTTGCCTCGTGCCGCCGCGGCGGCGTCGTACACCTCCCAGGACGACTCACGACCGGCGGCCATCCGGGCGACCTCCTCGTCGGCGACGGACGCCACCACGACCTGGTGCTCGCGTGTGAGCTGGTCGACGACGCCGAGCAGTCCGTTCTCGACGGCGGCCGGGTCGAGCGTGGTGAGCAGCACGACCAGCGCGCGCTGCGACATGCGCTCGCGCACCTGCCCGACCACGCCCGGCCAGTCGGTCTCCAGCAGCACCGGCGCGACCACGCTCAGCGACTCGGCCATGGCCGGCATGAGCCGCGGACCGGCGGCACCCTGCACCCGCGCCCGGACGGCACGGTCGTAGGCGACCAGTTCGACGCGGTCACCCGCCCGGCTCGCCAGGGCGGACAGGAGCAGCGCCGCCTCGATGCTGGCGTCCAGGCGCGGGGCGCCGATCTGGCTGCCCACCGCGCCGACCCGGGCGGCCGAGGTGCGTCCGGTGTCCAGCACGATGAGGACGCGACGGTCACGTTCCGGCCGCCAGGTGCGGACCACGACGTCGCCCCGGCGGGCGGTGGCACGCCAGTCGATCGAGCGGACGTCGTCACCGACCACGTACTCGCGCAACGAGTCGAACTCGGTGCCTTCGCCGCGTACCTGCACCGCCGCCCGCCCGTCGAGCTCGCGGAGGCGGGCCATGCGGGAGGGCAGGTGCTTGCGGCTGGCGAACTCGGGCAGCACCCGGAGCCGGCCCGGCACCGGGAGCGTGTGCTGCCGTCCCGCGATGCCGAGCGGACCGATCGTGCGGACCGTGACGCCGCCGGCCGGCCGGTCGCCGCGCCGGACCGGCCGCAGCGTGGTGGTGAGGCGGACGGCCTCGAGGTCGGGCAGGTCGACGGCATGCCGTCCCGGCCCGCCTCCGACCGAGGCCTCGCCCGCACCCGCCGACGGCGGCCACGCGTCCCGTACGACGCCCCGCAGCCGCCGCTCGGACACGTTCCGGACCACCAACCGCGAGGCCGTCCGCTCACCCAGCCGGACGGACGACGGAACATACCGCTGGACCTCGACACGGCGAGCCGAGGCCGCCAGCGCGACGTCCGCCGCGCACACGACGACCACGAGCAACGCCCAGGCGACCACGGTCCCTCCGGTAGGCCAGAGCAGCACCGGGATCACACCCGCTGCCATGAGGACGGCGGCTCGCCAGGTCAGGACCATGCGTCCTGCCTCAGCGGGGTACCGGCACGGAGGCCAGCACCGTGTCGAGCACGCCCTCGGCGGTCACGCCCTCGAGCTCGGCCTCGGCCCGCAGCTGGATCCGGTGCCGCAGCGTCGGGTGGGCGAGCGCCTTGACGTCGTCGGGCGTCACGAACGAACGGCCGGAAAGCCAGGCCCACGCGCGCGAGGTGCGCAGGAGTGCCGTGGCCCCGCGCGGCGAGACCCCGAGGGAGAGGGACGGCGAGTGCCGCGTGGCACGGCACACGTCCACGGCGTAGCCGAGGACCTCCCGCGACACCTGAACCTGGCTCACCTCGGCCCGGGCACGGGCGAGCACGTCGGCGTCAGCCACCGCCTGAAGCCCCGCTCCCCGCAGGTCGCGGGGGTCGAAACCGGCCGCGTGCCGGGCCAGCACCTCGACCTCCTCCTCGCGCTCGGGCAGCGGCAGCACCAGCTTGAGCAGGAACCGGTCGAGCTGGGCCTCCGGCAGCGGGTAGGTGCCCTCGTACTCGACGGGGTTCTGCGTGGCGATGACCACGAACGGGTCCGGCAGCATGCGCGGTACGCCGTCCACCGAGACCTGCCGTTCCTCCATCGCCTCGAGCAGCGAGGCCTGGGTCTTGGGCGGCGTGCGGTTGATCTCGTCGGCGAGCATCAGGTTGGTGAACACCGGGCCCTCGCGGAAGGAGAACTGCGCGGTGTTGGCGTCGTAGACGAGCGAACCCGTCACATCGCCGGGCATGAGATCCGGGGTGAACTGCACACGCTTGGTGTCCAGGGACAGCGAGGCGGCGAGAGATCGCACGAGCAGGGTCTTCGCGACGCCCGGAACGCCTTCCAGCAGCACATGCCCCTGGCAGAGCAGGGCGATGAGCAGGCTCGTCACCGCCGAGTCCTGACCCACGACCGACTTGCCCACCTCGGTCCGCACCCCCGCCAGGGCGGATCGCAGGCTCTGCGACGGCGTGGGCGGCTGCGGGGCGGCGGCCTGCGGCGCGTCGGGCCGCGGGGCGGGCTCCGGGCCGGGGCCTGACTCGGGCCGGGTGTACACGGGTTCGGTCACGATCGGTGGACCTCGCTCTCCAGGTTGTCGAGACTCCGGGCGAGCTCGGTGAGTTCGCCGTCGTCGGCGGGCGGGGGCCCGTACAGCAGGTGCGCCACCTGTTCGGTGGATCGATGGGTGGCGGCTGCCACCGCGTCGGTGACGGCCGTGGCGTCGGCCGATCGGGCCAGACCCAGCCGCTGTGCCATGCGGTGCGCCGCGGAGGCACGGAGCCCCGCCGCAGCGTGGCCCCGCGCACGTACCGCACGGTACAGGCGGGCACGGCCTCGCATCGTCTCGGCCGACCTGACCAGCACCGGCAGCGGCTCGGTCACCAGCGGACCCAGGCGACGCCCGCGCCAGATCGCGACCGCCAGCCCGGTGAGCGCGAGCACCCAGACGACGGGGATCGCACCCTGGGGCAGCACGCTCCCGGCGCTCGCCTCGGGAGGCAGCGGGCGGCCCGCGCCGTCGTCCTCGCCGCCCGAGCCGCCAGGCGGTCCGTCGAGCATCGTGGTGTCGAAGATGTCGGGCACCAGCCAGGTGAGGTCGTCGTGAGCGCCGAGCATCCACAACGCGAGTGCGGCGTTGCCGCCGGCCAGCACGCTGTCGTTGCGGATGAGGGAAGGATCGTAGATCACGTGCACCCACCGGTCATCGGACCGGACCCGCACGTAGGCGAACCCGTCCGCGCCGGCAGCGGGCCAGCAGGTGTCGCCCGAGCCGTCGGTGACGGTCAGACCGGCCTCGAGGCGGACGTCCTGCGCGGCCCGCGCGCCGGGCACGGCGCATGCGGGCCCACCGCCGGCGACGGGTCCCGCGTACCACTCCTCGACGCGGCCGTCCGTGAAGGAGTCGAGGAGCTGGGGATCCGGTGCGAGCAGCACCACGTCGGCCCCGACCGCCGTCAGGGCCTCGATCTGCCCTGGCTCGAAGTAGGCCGGATGCGGTGTGATGACCAGCGTCTCGCCTGCGGAGGCACCGTCGAAGGCCGCGCGGACGGTGTGCACCTCGTGCACCGTGACCCCGTGGTCCCCGAGCACCTGCGCGAGGGCACGGCCCCCGTCGTCGTCGGCATTGGCGGTCGAGAAGGGAACGTTCGAGCCGACGGGCCGGGTGAAGGCGAGAACGAAGACGAACAGGCCGATCGCGGCCACGACGAGCGCGACCCATCCTGCCGTCTTCCACGGGAACCCGCGCCGGGCGGGACCCCCGACAACCACCGGCGGGCCCTCCTCCGGGCCGCCGCCTGCCCGAGGACCGGCCGCGCCCGGTGACGTGGTGCCGTACATGATCGTCACGACGTGCTCCCTGGTCCCGGGCGGGCATGGTCGTCCGAGGTGGACCGGGCCCCGCCGATACCCGCAGAAGCGGCCCCGGCCGTCTCGGCGGGCACCGGCGGAAGGTTCCCTCCCTCAGCGGCCGGCGCCGGGGCCGTACGTTCGACCCGTGCGGCGGTGACCGCGTCGTCGAGGTCACGCAGCGCGGCGTCGTCGGCCGCCGAGGCGATCTGCCCGCCGTACTCGACCCGGTCGAAGAGCCCGGCGGTGACGTGCAGCCGAGCGGCGAGCTCCGGCAGCCGGGCGCCGATGTCCACTGCGGCCTCCTGGGCGGTGCGCCCCGGCCGGAAGTCGATGACGACGCGTTCCTCGCAGGACCGGACCACGGCGCGGTACCGCTCCGCCACGGCGGCCGACCAGTCACCGGCATGGGCGGCCGCATCGGCCGCAGCGCGCATCCGCGCCGCCGTGCGTGTGTCGTCCCGCTCCACGACGACCGCCGAGCCCGCGGCCCTGCGCTCGCGACGGACCGGACCGGCCACGAACCAGGCGACGGCGAGCACCACGACGACGAGCACCAGGATCGCGACGGCGAACTGGGTGGAGGGCAATCCGGTGTCCGGGACGCGCAGGCCACGGAGCCACTCCGTCACCGCGCCGATGAGGCGCTGGAGCAGGCTCTCGCGGTCGGCGTACTCCGCACGCTGGAGCTCGGTCCACAGCCAGTCGCGCGCTTCCTCGCGGCCGGGCTCGACCGGAGGTTCCATCCAGAGGCTCATCGGTCCGCCGCGGCCGCCACGAGCTGCACGTCCAGACCCTCACGCCGCATCCGTGTGTCGATGTAGAGCAGCGCGACGACGGCGCCCATGAAGATGGTCTCCAGCAGCGCGACGACGAGCGTCGTCAGCGCGACGCCGATCTGCACGACGACCGGGCTGGCGAGCACCGAGGCGAAACTGAAGCCGTACGACAGGGGCGCACCGATGATCTGCCCGAGAACCCAGACGAGGATGGCCGAGAGCAGGTAGATGCCGAGCATGCGCCAGAAGACTCCACGGGTCAGCTTCCAGCCCCGAACCACCGTGCTCCAGAACCCCTGGCGTTCGAGCACCATTGCCGGCGCCATGAGCAGCGTTCGCACGACGAGCCAGGCGACGAAGGCGAGATAGCCGAGGAGCGCCAGGAAGATGCCGAGCACACCGAGACCGTCGTCGAGCGCGAACATCCCGGCGACCAGGGCGACCATGAGCACCGCGAACAGGAACACGGCGACGCCCTGCAGGAGGCCCAGGGCGATGAGGAACCACCAGCGTGGCCCGACGCGACGCCAGGTCTCACCCATGGAGACCTTCTTGTCGATGACCGACTCGCTGACGGACAGCGCGACACCACCCATGCCCAGGGGGGTCGCCAGCCCCAGAGTGACCGACGTGCCGATCGCCACCCCGTAGAGCCCGGGGACCAGGCCGCTCACCTGGTTGAAGGCGGCGAGGTCGGCGGGGTCGGCGGCACCGGTCGCCACCGCGTCCTCGAACTGGCTCCACAGGTCCGCGAAGATCGTGGTGAGAGGGAGGCTGAGCACGGCACCCACGGCGGCGGCGACGGCCAGCACGATCGTGGTGAACCCGAGGACCACACCCGGGTTGTGGCGTACGGCCTGGAAGGCTCCGTCATAGATCTCACCCAGCGAGAGGGGACGAAGCGGGATGATGCCCGGCTTGTCGGCCATCGGCGGCAGGCCTCCGGGCTGTTCCCATCCCTGGCGTCCGTACTGCGCCTGACCGTACTGGTGCTGCCCGTACTGGGGCGCCGACTGCGGTGACGCGGCTCCGGGGGCGCCCGCGGCCTGCTGACCCGGGCCGTGTCCCGGCGCGTACTGGCCGTAGCGCGGCGGCTCGCCCCACCCGTTCTGGGGGGCAGGCGTACCCGAACCGCCGTCAGGGCTGGCTGGCGTCGTCACAGGCTGGTCTCCCGGGGTGATCGTGGGGTGTGGGCGCACCACGACATGTCGGTTGGTGCCGTCGCCACCCTAGCGCGACACGGTGACAGGGCGGGCAGAAACGCGCGCTGCCGCGGGGGCGACGCCCCGGTTCACCCACCCCGCGCCCCGCGGCGCCCCGGTGTCCTCAGTCGCGCAGGTCCGGCACCGCGTACGGGAGACGATGCAGCAGGCTCGCATGTTCCTGGGCACGCGACTGCCGCAGTTGCGCCGCGTCCTCCTCCCGCAGCCGCCGTTCGGCGAGCACGGCGTGGAGGAACGCCTCGGGGTGCGTCCCGGCGGGCGGTCCCGGCGCGACATATGGCTCGACACGGCCGGCCAGATCGTCCGCGAGACGGAGCCGTGACTGCGGCGCCAGCTTGTGCGCCCGTCCGAGGAACTGGCGGGCGGCGAGCGCCAGCCCGTCGGGCAGCCGGCGCATGTCGGTGCCGTCCGCCCACGCCGCCAGCTCGTGCGGCATGACGACCGGAGCCGACGGCGGATGCCCTCCTCGCACCCGCACCACGTAGGTTCCCGCGCCCAGGTCCCCGAGGCGCTTCCCGCGGCGGTTGATCAGCGAGGTGATGGCGGCGAGGAACCCGAACGTGAGCCAGAGTTCGAAGACGCCCACCAGTGCCCGGACGAACGCGTGGCGGAAGCGTATGGGTCCGCCGTCGTCCCTGACGACGCGGATCCCCACGGCGAGCTTGCCGAGCGAACGTCCGCGGGTCAGTGTCTCGACGGTGGTGGGCACGCCCACCATGATCATGATCGTGACCAGTACGTTCGTGATCATGAGCGTGTCGAACCCCGACTCGCCCCGCTGGAGCTGCTCGGTCAGCCACGGGACGGCCAGCGTGAGCAGCAGCACGAGGGCGACGGTGAGCACGACCAGGTCGAGCAGCACCGCGAGCGCCCTGGAGAGGAACCCGGCGGGGCGCGCGTCGAGGAGCACTCCTTCGCCGATGACGATGCCGTCGTGCACGTGATCTCCTTGCTGGGCTGTGCCGGGGGCCGTGGGTGCCAGGACAAAATCTAGGGGATGTGCCGGGCGTGAGGCAGACTATCGGCCGTGGACATCGATGCCTTCGCCGCCGTGCATTCGAGCCAGTGGAACCGTCTCGCGCAACTGTCGGGGCGGCGGCGGCTGGACGGCGCCGAGGCGGACGAGCTCGTGCGGCTCTACCAGACCGTGGCGACGCACCTGTCCACGGTGCGGTCCGCCGCGCCGGACCCTGCGGTGGTGACGCGGTTGTCCGACCTGCTGGTCCGCGCCCGGACGAAGATCGCCGGCTCGCACGAACCCGCATGGCGCGGGGTCGTGCGGTTCGCGGTGGTCACGGCGCCCGCGGCGCTCTACCGCATCCGCTGGTGGGCGCACGGCGTGACCGCGGCGGCCCTCCTGGTCGCCGTCGTCACCGGCGCGAACGTGGCGAACGACCCGGAGGCGCTGCGGGCCATGGGTCCGCCGTCGGTGCAGGAGCAGTACGTGAACGAGGCGTTCGCGGACTACTACGACCCCGGGGTGGGGTTCGCGGGCAGGGTGTGGACGAACAACTTCTGGATCGCGTGGTGGTGTGTCGCGGGCGGGATCACGGGGATCGTTCCGCTGTACATGCTGTGGCAGAACTTCGTGAGTGTCGGTGCGACGGGCGGGATGATGGCGGCGCACGGCGAGCTCGACACGTTCCTGACGTTGATCGCCCCGCACGGCCTCCTGGAGCTCACGGCGATCTTCGTGGCCGGGGCCGCCGGCCTGCGGTTCTTCTGGTCGTGGATCGACCCCGGCCCCCTCAGGCGGTCGACGTCCGTGGCCCGTGAGGGCCGCGCGCTCATCACGGTGGCCATCGCGCTCGTGGTGGTACTCGGCGTGTCCGGCCTGATCGAGGGGTTCGTCACCGGGTCGTCGATGTTCTGGTGGCTGAAGATCGTCATCGGGGCGATCGCCCTCGCGGCCTTCTGGGCGTACGTGTACGCCCTCGGCGGGCGGGCCGTGCGCGACGGGGAGACGGGTGACCTCTCCGCGGACGAGGCGGGGGCCTATGCGGTGACCGCGGGCTGACCCCGCGTCGCAGCGGCGGCCGTCCCGGTGGTGTCCCGGTGCCGGCCCGTGTCGGCCTGGCGGGCTACGGTGTCGCCGTGTCCTTCGTCCCACCGCCCGCACACACCACACGACCTGACCTGACCGGTACCTTCGGCATGGCCGCGTCCACGCACTGGATCGCCACCGCCACCGCGCAGTCCGTCCTGGAGCGGGGTGGCAACGCGTTCGACGCCGCCTGTGCCGGCGCCTTCGTGCTGCACGTCGTCGAGCCGCACCTGAACGGTCCCGGCGGGGACATGACCGCCGTCCTCGCCTCCGCCGCCGAGCCCGGCAGGCCCGTCGTGCTCGCCGGCCAGGGCCCGGCACCGAGCGGGGCCACGATCGAGCACTACCGTCGCGAGGATCTGGAGCTCGTTCCCGGCTCCGGGGCGCTCGCCGCCGCCGTCCCCGGCGCCGTCGACGCCTGGCTGCTGCTCCTGCGGGACCGGGGCACCTGGGCCGTGCGCGATGTCCTGAACCAGGCGATCGGTTACGCACGCGACGGGCACCCGGTGCTGGACCGGGTGGCACGGACCATCTCGGCCGTGCAGGACCTGTTCCGCGAGCACTGGCCCACCTCCGCCGAGCGCTGGATGCCGGGAGGAAGGCCACCCGTTCCCGGGGAGCTGGTCACCAATCCCGCCTACGCGGCGGTGCTGGAGTCCCTGGCCGCGGCGGCCGAGGCCGCCGGGTCACGCGAGGCCGGCGCGGACGCCGCCCGCACCCGGTGGCGCGAACTCACCGGACCCGCGATCGAGGCGTTCGTCCGCACCCCGCACCGCCACTCCGACGGCGCCGACCACGCCGGAGTCATGACGGCCGACGACGTCGCCGGGTTCACCGCCACCTTCGAGGAACCCGCCATGGCCCGGTTCCGCGACGTGACCGTCGCCAAGACCGGCGCCTGGGGACAGGGACCCGCGCTGCTCCAGACGCTGACGATCCTCGACGGGTACGACGACGCCCTGCTGGACCCGGGCACCGCCCACGGGGTGCACACCGTCGCGGAGGCGCAGAAACTCGCTCTGGCGGATCGGGACACCTGGTACGGGGACGGCCTCCCGGCCGGACCGGAGACCCCGGCGGGGACGGACGGAACCGCCGGCGCCCGAGACGGGGACCGCCCCACGTCGGCGCGCCCGGTCCCGCTGGACCACCTGCTGTCGCCCGCATACGCGGCGTCGCGGCGGAAACTCATCGGGGAGACGGCGAGCCACGAGATCCGGCCGGGCGACGTCCCCGGGCGGGTCCGGCCGCCCGTGCCCCCACTGCACACCGACCACGCGAGCACCGCCCCGGCCGGGTCGCTGCCCGGTGCGCCCGGAGGCGGCGCGGCGGCCGGGACCGGCGAGCCCACCGTCCCGGACCCGCCGGCCACCACGCGGGGCGACACCTGCCACATCGACGTCGTCGACCGTTGGGGAAACATCATCAGCGCGACGCCGTCGGGCGGCTGGCTCCAGTCCTCGCCCACCATCCCCGACCTCGGCTTCTGCCTCGGCACGCGGCTGCAGATGACCTGGCTGGACCCGGCATCGCCGTCGGCCCTCACCCCCGGGCTCCGGCCCCGCACCACCCTCACCCCGACACTCGTCCTGCGCGACGGCGAACCCGTGCTCGCCTGCGGCTCCCCCGGCGGCGACCAGCAGGACCAGTGGCAGCTGCTGTTCCTCCTGCGAGTACTCGTCGGCGGCTACACGCCGCAGGAGGCGATCGACGCCCCGGCCTGGCACACCACCTCGTTCCCCGGATCCTTCTGGCCACGCACGTGGACCCCCGGCGGGCTGGTGGTGGAGGACCGGCTCGGGGACGCCGTGATCACCGAGCTCGCCACGCGCGGGCACCGGATCACACGAGCCGGCGACTGGGCACTGGGCCGCCTGTCGGCTGTCACCCGCGACCCCTCCACGGGACTCCTGGGCGCGGCCGCCAACTCACGCGGCGCCCAGGGGTACGCGGCGGGCCGCTGACGTCGGCCGGCCCCAGGGAGACGTCACGCCGCGGGCCCCGCGACCCCGAACCGGAAAGCCCGGACGGGCAACCGTCGAATTCCGACTCTTCTCGCGAAAGCGGATCCGCCCGGGTATGTTTCCAGCGGGTGACTTTATTGTCGAACACTTTCCCGAATGTCGGGTGAACCCGTAAGTTGCCCTTTGGCCCCGGACCACGGGGCTGCGCCAATTTCAGGGAGCACTCATGCGTATGCGATACCCCCGCCCCGCGCGCGCCCTCGCGGTCGCCGCGGCGGCGGCGCTCGCGGCCGCGTCGTTCGGCATCTCAGCGAGCGCCGCAACAATCGACGAGCCCACCTCGACGCCCGTCCCGATCGTCACGCCCGACGGCGAGACGTTCTCGTACGTCGTCAACGCCAGGCACGCGAACCCGGGGTTCACCCGCCTGGTGGAGCGAGCGGTCCGGGCGGCCGGTGGCGTCGTCGTCCAGTCCTGGCCTCAGATCGGCGTGGTCGTGGCGCATTCGACGAACGGCTCGTTCCGGGACGACGTCGTCTCGGGCCACGGCCGCTGGGCGATCGACTCGGTCGGCGCGACGCGCACCGCCTCGCCGGTCGAGGGCACGCCCGCAGCGGTCGTCGGGACGGATGCCCTGCGCGCGCCGTCGCTGCGGGCGAGCACGGACGCGGGCGCGGCGACGGCGGACGCCGCTGCGGACGAGGAGTTCACCGCGATGGTCACCGAGGACCCTCGTGAGGCCGAGCAGTGGGACATGTCGATGATCCAGGCCGATGCGGCGCACGAGATCACCGACGGCTCGCCCGATGTGGTGGTCGGCATCCTGGACAGCGGCATCGAGGCGGATCACCCGGACCTGGTGGGCCAGGTGTCCGAGGACCTGTCGGTGAACTGCACCGACGCGGGACGCCCGGACACCTCGGCCGAGGGCTGGTGGCCGACGACGTCGTCCCACGGGACGCACGTGGCCGGCACCGTGGCCGCGGCGCGCAACGGCACAGGGATCGTGGGCGTGGCGCCCGGGGTGACGCTGGCATCGGTCAAGGTCGTCAATGACCAGGGCTACATCTTCCCCGAGTACGCGATCTGCGGGTTCATGTGGGCCGGCCTCAAGGGCATGGACGTGACGAACAACAGCTACTACATCGACCCGTTCATGTACTGGTGCTCGGACCAGCCGGACCAGTACGCCGCGAAGGAGGCGGTGCGGCGCGCGGTGGACTTCTCCACGCACCGGGGCGTGGTGCACGCCGCGGCGGCCGGCAACGCGGCCACGGACCTGGCGACGAACACGAGCGACAGCACCAGCCCGAACGACTCCGAGGCGATCGACCGCGTCATCAACTCGGGCTGTGAGGACATCCCGACCGAGCTCGACGGCGTGGTGACCGTGTCCGCGCTCGACTCCGAGGCGAACCTGTCGTACTTCTCCAACCGTGGCCTCGGCGAGATCGACGTGGCAGCGCCCGGATCGCGGATCCTGTCCACGGTGACGGGTCACGGGTACGCGTTGTACAGCGGAACGTCGATGGCCTCCCCGCACGTGGCGGGCGTCCTGGCGCTCATGAAGTCGGCGCACCCGGACTGGTCGCCGCAGCTCATGGAGCAGGAGATCCGTCTCCAGGCCGAGGACCACGAGTGCGGTCCGGTCGATCGCGGCCCGGAGTGCGTGGGTTCCCTCGAGGTGAACTCCTTCTACGGTGACGGCATCGCGGACGCCCTGGAGGCGGTCGGCCGCTGACGCGCCGGACGGACGACGAGCACGGCCGTGGTTGCCTGGAGGCAACCACGGCCGTGCTCGTCGGAGCAGGCGCCGTCGGCGTCAGAAGGAGTGGGGCAGCCCGCCGACCATGCCCGCCGCGACGGTCTTGTTCGTGGACTCGTCCACCAGGATGAAGGATCCGGTCTGACGGTTCGTCTGGTACTTGTCGATGAACAGCGGCTGTGTCACTCGCAGCATGACACGGGCGATCTCGTTGAGCTTGATCTCGCCGGCGTCCTCGTCGCGGTGCAGCGTGTTCACGTCCACGCGGTAGTTGATGCTCTTGACCATGGCCCGCGCCCACCGGGTGGTGTGCTTGATGGCGTACTTCTTGCCCGGCGTCAGCGACGCGGCCTCGTCCATCCAGCAGATCTGGGCGTCCACGTCCTGAGTGACCGTCGGCGAGTTGTTCGGGCGGCAGATCATGTCGCCCCGGGAGATGTCGATCTCGTCGGTCAGCCGCACGGTCACGGACATCGGCGGGTACGCCTCGTCGACCGGGCCGTCGGCGGTGTCGATCGACTCGATCGTGGACTCCAGGCCCGAGGGCAGTGCGAGCACGCGGTCGCCCGACTTCATCACGCCGGACGCGACGGTGCCCGCGTAGCCGCGGTAGTCGCGCGTGTCGTTCTGCTGCGGCCGGATCACGTACTGCACCGGGAAGCGCACGTCCATCAGGTTGCGGTCCGAGGCGACGTGCAGCCGCTCCAGGTGGCTGAGCAGCGTCGTGCCCTCGTACCAGGTCATGTTCTCCGAGCGGTCCACGACGTTGTCGCCCTTGAGCGCGGACACCGGGATGAACGTCATGTCCGGCACCCGCAGCCGGGCGGCGAACTCCGTGAACTCGCTGCGGATGTTCTCGAAGACCTCCTCCGAGTAGTCCACGAGATCCATCTTGTTCACGCACACCACCACGTGGGGCACGCCCAGCAGCGTGGCGAGGAACGTGTGCCGGCGCGACTGCTCCACCACGCCCTTACGGGCGTCCACGAGGATCAGCGCCACGTCCGCGGTCGACGCGCCCGTGACCATGTTCCGCGTGTACTGGATGTGTCCCGGGGTGTCCGCGATGATGAACTTGCGCCTGGGCGTGGCGAAGTAGCGGTACGCCACGTCGATGGTGATGCCCTGCTCGCGCTCGGAACGCAGCCCGTCGGTCAGCAGCGCCAGGTCCGTGTAGTCGTTGCCCCGGTCCTTGCTGACCTGCTCCACCGACTCGAGCTGGTCCTCGAAGATCGTCTTGGAGTCGAACAGGAGACGCCCGATCAGCGTCGACTTGCCGTCGTCCACCGAACCCGCGGTCGCGAACCGCAGGAGGTCCGTCGAACCGGCCTCGTACACGCCGGGCTGCGCGACCGCGCCCTCGGCGGGATCCGTCGCCGTCGTCATCAGAAGTAGCCTTCCTTCTTGCGGTCCTCCATGGCGGCCTCGCTCACCTTGTCGTCGCCCCGCGTCGCGCCGCGCTCGGTCAGGCGCACCGCGGCGACCTCCTCGACGATCTGACGCAGCGTGGTCGCCTCCGACTCGACGCAGGCGGTGAGGTTGGCGTCCCCGACGGTGCGGTAGCGGGTACGCCGGACCTCCGCGGTCTCGCCGTCCTTGAGCGGGGTGAACTCGTTGACCTCGTACAGCATGCCGTTGCGGCTGACCACCTCACGCTCGCGCGCGAGGTACAGGTCCGGGAGGTCGATCTCCTCGGCCTCGATGTACGACCAGATGTCGAGCTCGGTCCAGTTCGACAGGGGGAAGACCCGGATCGACTCACCCATGTGGACGCGGCCGTTGTAGAGGTTCCAGATCTCCGGACGCTGGTTCTTCGGGTCCCACTGGCCGAAGTCGTCGCGGAAGGAGAACACCCGCTCCTTGGCGCGTGCCTTCTCCTCGTCACGGCGGCCGCCGCCGAAGGCCGCGTCGAAGCCGTGCTTCTCCAGGGCTTCGAGGAGAACCGGGGTCTGGATCCGGTTGCGCGAGCCGTTCGGCTCCTCCCGCACCAGGCCACGGTCGATCGCCTCCGGGACGGAGGCCACGACCAGCTGCACCCCGAGGCGCTCCGACCACCGGTCACGGCAGTCCAGGACGGTCTGGAAGTTCAGGCCGGTGTCCACGTGCAGGATCGGGAACGGGATCCGCGCCGGTGCGAACGCCTTGGCCGCCAGGTGCAGCATGACGATGGAGTCCTTGCCGCCGGAGAACATCAGCACGGGGCGCTGCATCTCCGCGACCACCTCGCGCATGATGTGGATGGCCTCAGCCTCCAGGCTGCGCAACTGGCTCAGGACGTGACTCTTCACTCCTCAAGCACCTTCCTTGCTCATCGATGCGACTTTCGACTCGACACCGACGGAGTCGAGCAGCTCGCGAAGCCGCGCAGCGAGTGCCGGGTGACACACGAACAGATCCGGGAGCCACGGGCTCTCCCGGTTGTACTCGAGTGGTGTCCCGTCCAGACGGGTGCACACGAGTCCGCGAGCCTGCGCCACCGCGACCGGTGCCGCCGAGTCCCACTCGTACTGCCCGCCGCCGTGGACGTAAGCGTCAACCGTACCCCCTACGACCGAGATCACCTTGACCCCGGCCGATCCCATGGGGACCAGCTCGATGTCGTCGCGCTCGGCGAGCGTGGCGACGAACTCCGGCGGACGGCTCCGGCTGGCCGCGATCCGCAGGGGCCGGTCGCCACGCAGCACGGTCTCCACGTCGTCGGGCCCGCCCGGCGTCGTGTCCGCCGTGGTCAGCGCGGCTCCTCGGCCCGGCAGGCCCACGGCCCCGACCGTCAGCCCCGCGCCGCGCTCCCAGAGGGCCACGTGCACGGCGAAGTCGTCGCGCCACTCGCCGTCCGGGCCGTCGGTACCGGTGTGGCGCTCCGCGAACTCGCGGGTGCCGTCCAGGGGGTCGATGATCCACACACGATCTGCACTCGTGCGCGACACATCGTCCTTCGCCTCCTCGGACAGCGTGGCGTCGTCCGGCCGGGCCGCGGCGAGGGCGCGCGCCAGCCAGTCCTGGGCGGCGGCGTCACCGGCGTCCTTGAGCGCCTTCGGGTCGAAGCCACCGCCCGCGGCGTCGACGTCGCGGCGGAGTGCGAGCAGCACCTCCGCGGCCCCGTCGGCCAGGGCGTGCGCCAGAGCGGTGTCATCGAGTGACGCCGCAGGCAGGTGGGGTGAGGGCGAGTTCATCAGTCTCCAGCCGGCTCCGGGGCGCAATGACACCCCGGATCCCGCGCGCAGAACGCGAACGGGGGTGAAACCCGAGGTCGCGCCGAGGCTACCATTCGACGATCACTGCCGCCGGTGGCAGACTGATGGTCGAGATCTCCGGCCGGAAAGGTAGGAAATGATGGTCGACCTTCCCCTCGTCCTGGGCGGTCTGGTCGTCGGCTTCGTCGTCGGCCTGACCGGCATGGGCGGTGGCGCGCTGATGACACCCATGCTGATCTTCGTGTTCCGGGTCGATCCCCTCGTCGCGGTGTCTTCCGATGTCGTGGCCAGCCTGTTCATGAAGCCCGCCGGCGCGTGGGTGCACCTGCGGCGCCGCACCGTGAACCTGCCGCTCGTGGGCTGGCTCTGCCTGGGTTCCGTCCCGGCCGCGTTCT
This sequence comes from Myceligenerans indicum, assembly GCF_016742955.1. Classification (GTDB taxonomy): domain Bacteria; phylum Actinomycetota; class Actinomycetes; order Actinomycetales; family Cellulomonadaceae; genus Myceligenerans; species Myceligenerans indicum. The sequence goes on from NZ_JABBYC010000006.1 coordinate 89,227, forward strand.
CCGGCGCCCTGCTGATCAAGGCCATCCCGTTCGGCGACCAGCTCGACACGGTGCTGCGCTACGTCCTGGGAGTCGCACTGCTGCTCGCCTCCTTCGGGCTGGTCGTGCGTGCCGTGCTGCAGATGGTCCGCGCCCGTTCCGCCTTCGGGGAAGGACCCGCGGCACCCAGCGCACCCGAGCTCGTGGTGCGACCGCTGCCCACCGTGCTGCTCGGCGCCGTCGCAGGCCTCATGGTTGGCCTGACCTCGGTGGGCGCCGGCTCCGTCATCATCGTGATCCTGCTGCTCATGTACCCCGCGCTCAAGGCGTCCCAGGTGGTCGGTACTGACCTGGTCCAGGCCGTTCCCCTGGTCGCCGCCGCCTCCGTGGGACACCTGCTGTACGGCGACTTCTCGCTGGGGCTGACGGTCTCGCTCCTGATCGGCGCGATCCCCGGGGCCTGGTTCGGCGCGCACGTCTCGAGTCGCGCACCGGGCGGGATCATCCGCCGGGCCCTGGCGATCCTGCTCCTCGCGTCCTCGCTCAAGTTGCTCGGTGCGCCGCTCTGGCTCGTCCTCGTGGCGGCCGGCAGTTCCCTGGTGGGTGGCAACCTGGTATGGGTCTGGGTGAGGCGCCGGCTCGCGACACCGGTCACGGAGCGGACGGCGCCCAGGACGCTCACCGCCCCGGACGACCCCACCCGCATCGACGAATCGAGCCGCAAACCATGACCAGTTCCCCGACCCGTGTCCTGACCGACGACGAGCTCGACCTCCTCGAACTCGCCCTGGGCGGCGCCATCGAGCGTCTGCCGTTCGCCGGTCAGGGACCCGTCGTACTCACGGACACGGAGAACACACCGCTCGCCGAGGTGGCAGCCGACGGTTCCCTCACCCCGCTCAAGCCGATCGCCACGGCGCTCGGCCCGCAGTGGGACGAAGCACTGCGCGTCCCGGCACGGGACGTCGCGGCAGGCGCCGCCCCGGGGACGACGGCGGTGTGGCTGGCAGAGCCTCCGACGCTGGAGGACGCCACCGGGATCGCCGACGTCGCCTCGACGAACGACGTCGTCCTGCTCGTGCCCGTCTCCCGGCACACAGAGCCGGGCACCGTGGGCGCGTCCGGGCTCACCCGGGCGGCACTCGGCATCGCCGAGCGGATCCAGGGATCGAACGGCCCTTCCCGTGACGCGACCCGCGTCGTCGTCGTCCCGTGGCCTCACGGGGAGCAGGCACCCGCTCCGTCGGACATCGCGGCCGCATACGGCGCGGAGCAGATTCTCGTGCCGCCCGCCGGACGGTCCGAGCGGACGCGAACCTCCCTGGCGGCGCTGCCGCGCGCCTACGCCGACGCGCTGCGACGCGTCTACCCCGAGACGTCCGCCCGCGAGGTGGAGCGGGCCGCCGCGGCCGGGCACCAGCAGGGCACGGTGGTCTTCTTCACTGGCCTGTCGGGTTCCGGCAAGTCGACGGTCGCGCGGGCGCTGGCAGCCGAACTGGACGACGAGGGTCTGGGCACCACGCTGCTCGACGGCGACGCCGTGCGCCACCACCTGTCGAAGGGACTCGGATTCGACCGCGAGTCCCGGGAGACCAACGTGGAACGGATCGGGTACGTCGCCTCACTGGTCGCCAAGCACGGCGGCATCGCCGTCGCCGCACCGATCGCGCCCTTCGCGTCGAGCCGGGCGGAGGTCCGCGCCCTGGCAGAGCGGGCGGGTGCACGATTCCTGCTCGTCCACATCAGCACGCCGCTCGAGGTCTGCGAGGCGCGCGACCGCAAGGGGCTCTATGCCAAGGCACGAGCGGGTGCCATCCCCGACTTCACCGGGATCTCGTCCCCGTACGAGACGCCGCTGGACGCGGACGTCGCGATCGACACCTCCCAGGTCGAGGTGCCGGAGGCGGTCGCCATCGTCCGCGCCCACCTGGGGCTGCCCGGCTGAGACAGCCGTCGTGGCCCTCTCCCCGTACCGGGAAGGGCCACGACGGCTCGGAACGAGCCGGCTACCCGACGGGCTTGTCGCCCTTGCCGCCGTTTCGCTTCTTGCGGGCACGAGGGCCGACACCACCGGCGCGTCCACCAGACTTGGTCCGCTTGTGCGCGCGCACGAACTTCTGGTACTCGGGAACCACCTCATCGGTGCTCCCGTCCATCACGATCTTGCCCTGGTGCAGCCAGATCACCCGCGTGCACATGGCCTCCACCGTGCCGATGGAGTGACTCACCAGGAACACGGTGCCGGCGTCCTTGCGGATCTCCTCGATCCGTGCCCGGCTCCGTTCGCGGAACGCGGCGTCGCCCGTGGCCAGCGCCTCGTCCACCATCAGGATGTCCGGCCGTGCCGCCGAGGAGATCGCGAACCGCAGCCGCGCGCCCATGCCTGACGAGTAGGTCTTCATGGGCAGGTTCACGAACTCGCCGATGTCGGCGAAGTCCACGACCTCGTCGTACCGCTCCTCGACCTGCTTCTGCGTGAGGCCCAGGGCGAGCCCGCCGATCATGATGTTCCGCTCACCCGAAAGCTGCGGCATGAGCGCGGCATTGACGCCGAGCAGTGCGGGCTCGCCCGCAGCGTGCACGGAACCCTCCGTGGGCGGGATCAGACCGGCGATCGCTCGCAGCATCGTCGACTTCCCGGAGCCGTTGACCCCGACGATGCCGACGGACTCACCGTGCCGCACCACCATCGAGACGCCGCGCACGGCGTGCACCTCGCTCACCGCGCCGACGTGTCGCGACCCTGACGTCACGAGCCGCTTGAGCAGGCTCTGCCGCCGCGGCGAAGCCTCCTGGACGTGCGCGCCGGCATCCGTGGCGCTCTTCGACTTCGCGCCCAGCACCCGGAACACGACATGGAGGTCGTCGACCACGAGCACCGGTGACCCGAGGGATGGGACAGGCCGTTCGCCGTCGAGATCCTCCCGGTCGAACTCGAGATCGAGGTCCAGATCCAGGTGTGCGTCAGCCTCAGTCACGACCGTACTTCTCCTCGCCTCGCCAGAACACGATGAAACCGAGCGCGAACGTGAAGATCGCCCACCCGATTCCCCAGTACCACATCGTCAGGTCCGGGGGGATCGTCTTCTCCTGCATGATCATGGACCGCCCCAGGTACAGGTAGACGTGGCCCGGCTGGTACTCCATCACCATGCCGAACCACTCGGCGGACGGCGGCAACTTGTCCACGAAGCGAGTGATCGGGAAGATCGCACCCGAGGCGAACATCGCCAACCGCAGCACGAACGAGATGATGTTGTCCATGTCGGGTGTGGCCGCCGTGACCCGTGCCACGATGAACGCCAGGCCCATGTTGAAGATCCACAGCAGGACGATGGCCAGCGGGAAGAGCGTCCACCACCAGGTGACCCGCACGGGCTCGTAGGCTGGGATGAATCCGCTGAGCAGCACCATGACGACCATGACCCCCAGAGCAGGGATCAACGTCGCGAGCTGGGAATACACCTCGGAGATCGGCATCACGGCGCGCGGGAAGTGCAGGTTGCGCAGCAGACTGCTCTTCGAGGCGATCGATCGCGCTCCACCGTGCACGGACGTGTCGATGAACCGGAACATGAACGTCCCCATCACGATGAACGCCACGGTGTTGGCCACACCTCGGCTGGCCCCGAGAACCAGGCCGAAGATGACCACGTAGATGATCGCGTTGAGGAACGGGTTCAGCACGGCCCACAGCTGGCCGAGGTAGTTGTTCTGGTTCTTCGAGTACGCCGTCGACGCACCGAGAACGCGGATGAACTGCCAATGGCGGATGACGTCACGGATGTAGGACCACAGAGGTGGGCGGACGCCCATCCGTGTCAAGCCGTTCTGCTCGGCAAGAGCCAGGCGTTCTTCGGACGTCAGGTCGAACTCGATCGGCTCCGGTGGCTGGGGCGGCTTCGGCCGCGCCTCAGCCGCGGCGCCCGCGGTCGTCGGAGTGGTCACGTGTACTTCTAACCCTGTCTACGTGGTGGACGCCGGGCCTGCCCGGCGGGTGCCATGGTACCCATCACACGCTACCCCGAGACGCGTCGCTCCCCGACCGATCGGGAGACCCACCAGCGCGAAGGCAGAGGCGGGACATGTGCCATCCTTGTACCGATGAACCCCCCTGAACCGGACGGTGTGTCCCACGCCCTCGTGGAGTCCCCGCTCCAGCTGCTGTGCACGGTCGAGGCGCACGCGGCGGGCCTTCTCGGACCTCGCACGCGAGTGCTCCTCCGTGACGACGTCCCCGGACTCTCCGCGGCCCTCGATTCCCTGCGCGCCACGGGACTGCCGGAAGGTCTGACGATCGACACCAGGTCCCCGTGGGCCATCGCGGCCGACCGCTCGCCGATCCGCGCGACCGGCGACGCGTGCTCCGGACTGTTCCAGGCGCTCCTGCTGGTTCCGGGGCGAGTCCCCCAACTCACGCTGATCGACGACGGCCTGGCCACGCTCGACCTGGTCGCTCGCCTCGCAGATCCCTCGCAGCCCCTGCTGCGCCCCGGAAAGCCCGCGAGCCTGCTGCGACGTGCCGTCGGGCACGCGGCCGCCCGCGCCGTGCGCCGGCTGGCGGGACGCGGACGCCTCGAGATCTTCACGGCTCTCGCCCTCCCCGAGCCGGACCGGTCGCGGGTTCGCGAGCTGGGCGTCCAGATCGTGCCCAACAGCCTCGAATGGCTGCGATCGCGTCCTCGGTCCGAGGTGATCGCCGAACCCACGGTCGTCATCGGTGCGGCGCTCGTCGCCGACGGGCTCGTGGACGCCGAGTCCTACGTCATGTGGATGACGAAGCAGGCGGCGTCCGGGCCCGTACGGTACATCCCGCACCGTCGGCACCGGAGGGAGGTCGTGGAACGCATCGCCGCGCTTCCCGGCGTCACCGTCGCGGAGCCCGGTGCCCCGGTCGAGGTCCGGCTGCGCGGGCTGTCGGCCGGCCAGCGGGTCATCTGCCTCCCGACCACGGCGGCCCTCCTGCTCCCGCCCCTGCTCGAACCGCGCGGCGTGGCCATCGAGGTGCACGACGTCGCCGAGGACTGGTGGACTCCCCGGGCGTCCCCGGCCCTGCGCGAGCATCTACGAGAAGTACTGCGACAGCTTCCCGACAACACGGTGGGGGCACCATGACCGCCGACCAGCGGCCCCGCGTCCTCGCGGTGGCTGACAGCGACTCGTATCTGAAGTGGGCGGCCACGACGCTCGTCGCGCTCGGCGATACCGCGGGGTCGACCGACGTCGTCGTCGTACGCAGCCCGATCAAGCCGACACCGGGGCAGGCCGAGGCAGCTGTGGCGGGCACAGGCCTCCCCGTGCCGCCTGTTCTGGGACTGCCCGGGCTGTGGCGGAAACTCCGGCGGGAACGGCCGGACGTCCTGCTCCTGGCAGCCACGGGGCCGACAGCGGAGGTGGTGGCACGCCTGGCCGTCCGCGCGCTGGGCCGCGAACGCCCCGTCTTCGTCTCCGGCCTTCCGGGCATGGGGCTGCCCGCGACCGAGCACGGCACGGGATGGCGGCGCTGGTGCGACATCTTCATCACGCACGGACGACGCGAGGTCGAGGCCTACCGCGACGCCTTCGCCGGGCATGACGTCACCCCCGAACTGGTGCTGACTCGCCTGCCCTTCCTTCCTGGTGGGCCGTCCGGGGCCGGGAGCGGTGCCGCTCGTGAACAGCTCACCGACCCGGTCAAGCGCCTGGTCTTCGCCGCGCAGCCCTCCGTGCCTGACGAGCGCGAGGAGCGCCTCCTCCTGCTCGACCGTCTCGCCCGCCTGAGCGAGGCCGGCCTCGACGTGGTGGTCAAGCTCCGAGCCCGCGCGGGCGAACGCCAGACCCACAACGAGGCCTACCCGTACGACAGCCTGTGGGAGGCGAACGCCGCCGGTCTCGGACATGCCGCGGACACGCTCACCTTCGCGGACGGCCCCATGTCGGCACAACTCATCCCCGGCACCGCACTTGTCACGGTGAGCTCGACGGCGGCCCTCGAGTCCCTGGCCGCCGGGCTGCCCACCGTCCTGGTGGGTGATCTCGGCGTCCGTGAGGACCTGCTCAACGAACCCTTCGCGGCCAGCGGATGCATGGTCCGGCTGGACGAGCTCGTCGGCGTGCTGAACGACGGCGGGCCGCACGCGGACCACGAGTGGCTCGAGCAGAACTACCTGCATGCGGCACCGTCGAACCTGCCGGAAGCGATCCAGAACCTGGCCGGCCTCCGCGCGGAGGGCGGACTGGCTCCTCTGGACGACGTCGTCCCCTGGTCGTCACGGCGGCACCGGTGGTCGCTGCTGCGGCTCACCGTGCCTCGCCCGATCGCCCTCGCGGTCGCAGGAGTGCGCCGCCGCCTGCTGCCGGGCGGCTGATCGGCCAGTTCGATCAGCCGCCCGGGTTCGGTGGCCGGCGTGACCGCCGCCGGCCACCGAACAGCTCAGGCTCGGTGGTCGACGGCAGCGCGGGCGGTGAGACCGCGAAGGAATCCGGCGCCCCAAGCCATGTGCATCGTCACCACGACGGGCGCGACCAGCAGGGCCGAGCGCAGCGACAGACGGGGGCGCCTGAGCGCCGCGTGCGCCGTCCCGGCGAGCACCACGGCCGAATAGGCCATCGGGGCGGCCAGCCCGGCCAGCAGGATCCCGGCCGAGCCCGTTGCCACCCCCACGGCGATCGTCGGCACGCTCACCCCCAGGGCCAGCAAGGCCGCCGGCGGTGCCAGGTACCGCAGGCTCGCCGTCGTCGGCTCACGTCGCACGACCTCACGACGCCACATCCCGGTGCGCCAGAACTGCTTGGCCACGGCCTTGAAGGTGCGCCGCGGCCAATAGGTCACCACGAGTGACGGCTCGAACCAGAGCATTCCCCCGGCGCGCCGCAGGCGCAGGCACAGCTCCCAGTCCTCCGCGCGGAAGATCGTCGGGTCGTAGCCACCCACCGCGTCGACGGCGTTCCGCCGGAAGATCCCCAGATAGACCGTCTCGGCCGGACCGGCCTCGCCACCCACGTGGAACGACGCCTGCCCCAGGCCCACCGGGTGGCTCATCGCGCGAGCCACGGCGGACTGTGTGGGCGTCCGGCCGGCGGGCGACATGAGGCCGCCGACACCCACGGCACCGGATTCCAGGAGCGCCGCGACACCGCGCTGGACGTAGTCAGGCTCGAACGCGGTGTGTCCGTCGACGCGCACGATGATCTCGCGATCCGCCGGGGCGGCCGCGAAGGCCAGGTTCAGCCCGATCGACCGCGAGCCCGTCGGGTTGTCCACGACGTGCACCTGTGGATGCTCCGCGGCGAGCTTGTCCGCGATCTCCCGGGTGCGGTCGTGGGACGGGCCCACGGCCAGGACCACGTCGAGTTCCCCCGAGTAGTCCTGGCCGAGAGCGGAGCGCACCGCGTTCTCCAGGTTGAGCTCCTCGTCCCGGACGCACGCCACGACGGCGACGCCCGGCTCGTGCTCAGCCATGGCGCCTGCCCGGCGCCGCGACCGCTGAACTCAAGCGTCCACCCGGCGCAGACGCGACATCGGAGAGAACTCGCCCGGCATGACCCGCTTCTCACCGTCACCCAGGGCCAGCTCCAGGATCCGGATGTCCCGCACCAGGTTCTCCAGCCCCTTCGGCTCGAGCGACGAGGCGTGGTCCGAACCCCACATGGCGCGGTCGAGCGTGATGTGGCGCTCGACCGCGACGGCGCCCAGCGCCACGGCGGCGATCGAGATCTGCAGCCCGGTCTCGTGGCCCGAGTACCCCACCGGCACGCCGTAGCGCTCCTGCAGCGTCGTGATCGTGCGCAGGTTCGCCTCCTCCGGCGGAAGCGGGTAGGTGGACGTCGCGTGCAGGATCACGAGCTTGTCCGTGCCGAGGATCTCCACGGCGGCGTCGATCTGCTCGAGCGTCGACATGCCCGTGGACAGGATGACGGGCTTGCCGGTGTCGGCAAGCGCCTGGAGCATCTCGTGGTCCGTGACCGAGGCCGAGGCGACCTTGTAGGTCGGCACGTTCATCTTCTCGAGGAACTCCACCGAGGGCGCGTCCCACGGAGAGGCGAACCACTGGATGCCCTTCTCCTTGGCGTACGCGTCGATCTCGCTGTACTCAGCTTCCTCGAACTCGACCTTGTACTTGTACTCGAGGTACGTCATCTCGCCCCAGGGCGTCTGACGGATCTTGTCCCGCTGGTCCTTCGGAGTGCTGATCTCCGGGGTGCGCTTCTGGAACTTGACGGCCTGGCACCCGGCCTCGACCGCCACGTCGATGAGCTTCTTGGCGTTCTCGACGTCGCCGTTGTGGTTGATCCCGATCTCGCCGATCACATAGACCGGCTGCCCCGGGCCCACCAGGTGCTCGCCGATGCTCACCGGCGCGGGCTGCGCGTTCGTCGCGCTCATAACAGATCCTTCCGAAGGGGTCGTGCTCAGGTTTGTGCTCATGCGATGTCCGCCGAAGGCTAGCCGACGACGGTCGTGTGGGCGGCACCCGTGCTTGCGGCTGCGACCTCACCCGGACGCCCAGCGAGTATACGGTCACAGATCTCACGAACCGCACCGTTCCCGCCACTGTGTGAAAGCACGATTCTGGCTTGTGCCTTCACCTCACCACGGGCATCAGCCACCGCCACGGGCCAGCCGACGACCGCCATCGCGGGAAGGTCGTTCACATCATTCCCGACGTACGCCACCCGCGCTGGGTCGAGCCCCCGCTCGGCGAGCCATCCGCGCAGAGCCGTGGCCTTGTCGTCGATGCCGTGCAGCACCTCGACCTGAAGCTTTTGCGCTCGGGAGGCCACGACCTTGTTGGTCTCGGTGGACAGGATGAGCATCGGCACGCCCGCGCGACGCAACCGCGAGACTCCCATGCCGTCGCCCCGGCTCACCCTGACCTGTTCCGTCCCGTCCTGGTCCACATAGGCGTGGTCGTCGGTGTGGACGCCGTCGAAGTCCGTCACCAGCGCGTCGACGTCGATCGGCTCGGACGCCGTGTCGACGTCCTGGTCCACGAGCTGCCGTGCCAGGCGGAGATCGCTCGGCTCGTCGATCTCGATGGACCATTCCGGCGCGACCGGCTGGATGCCGACGTCGCCGAAGAACCGCTTGCCGCCTTCACGAAATCCGTCCGTCCGCATCACGTAGAAAGCGCCGGTCTCACGGAAGTGCGGGGCACGGTCCTGCCGCCGAGGCCGGTAATCGGTGGTGTGCCCGACCGGGGTGGCCACCGCGTCGTCGAGCCGCCACTGGAAGTCGTGGGTCTCGGCGACGGCGACGACGACGTCCCGCTCGCCGGCCGTCACGCGACGGATCGCCGTGTCGAGGTCTTCGGAGTCGATGAACGGCGACGTGCACTGCAGGAGCACGGTGACGGGCGGGATCTCCTGCGGCGGCAGGCCGCCGTCCCCGGCCTCGACGCGCTCCAGCACATGGGTCAGGGCCGACTCCGACGACGCGGTGCCGCCGGCGATCTCGGCCGGGCGGACCACCACGCGCGCTCCGTGGGAACGGGCCTCGGCAGCGATCTCGTCGTGGTCCGTCGAGACGACGACCGTTGCGACCGACGGGGCGGCCAGGGCCGCGCGAACGGCACGGCCCACGAGGGTGATGCCGTCGACGCGGGCGAGATTCTTGAGCGGAACTCCTTGCGAACCGCCGCGAGCGGGAATGATGACGATCGCCGACGGCGCGGCCTGCTCTGGCATTCTGTCCTCTGAAATGGCTGTGACAAGTGATGACAGCGGCCCTCGGGACAACCGTCGCGAGACGGCCGGGAACAGGGTGCCGCTGCGCTGCCTACTGTAGCGTTCCTCACGCCTCTTCCCCGCTCGGGCGCCGGTGTCGGCGTAGGGCCGGCGCGGTAATCTGGGCCGATGCTCGCCGCTGCCAGGTTCCACGATCCGCTGCCGCTGACCAACACCGTCCAGCGCTACGACTGGGGGGCGGTGGACGCCATCCCTCAGCTGCTCGGCGTGGAACCCGACGGCGATCCTCAGGCCGAACTGTGGCTGGGAGCACACGGCAGCGCGCCGTCCGTCACGACCGTCGAGGGTGAGCGAGTTCCTCTCGACCGGCTGATCACGGAAGCACCCGTGCAGGCACTCGGGCACCGCGTCGCCGAGCAGTTCGGGCCACGCCTCCCCTTCCTGCTCAAGGTGCTCGCGGCGGGACGAGCCCTGTCCTTGCAGGTGCATCCGTCACCACGCCAGGCCCGTGAGGGGTTCGCCCGCGAGAACGCGTCGGGCCTCGCCCTGAGCGACGCCAAGCGGTCCTTCAAGGACGACCAGCACAAGCCCGAGATGATGGTCGCCCTCACGCAGTTCGAGGGCCTGGCCGGATTCCGGTCGGTGCGTACCATCCTCGGCCTCCTGGAGGGTTTGGAGGGAAGCCTGGTGTCCGGCGTGCGTCAGGCCCTCGCACGCGACCGCAGCAGCGCCGGGATGCACGACGCGTTCCATCACCTGCTCTCCGCCCGATCCGACACCGACTGCCGGTCAGACATCCAGTACACCGTCGATGGTGTCCGCGCACGTCTCGAGTCCGGATCGCCGTTCACACGGGCCGACCGGACCGTCATCGACCTGGCCGAGCAGCACCCGGGAGACCCGGGCGCCATCGCGTCCCTCATGCTCAACCGCGTCTCGCTGGAACCGGGCGAGGCCCTGTTCACCCCGGCCGGCGAGGTGCACGCCTACCTGTCCGGACTCGGCATCGAGATCATGGCCAACTCGGACAACGTGCTCCGCGCCGGCCTCACCACGAAGCTCGTGGACGAGGAGAACCTCGTGCGGTGCACGTCCTTCGCCCCGCGGTCCCCCGCGGTACCCGAGATGACGCGTGCGGGAAGCCGCGGCCAGGTGCACACGTATCGGGTCCCGGTCTCGGAGTTCGCCCTGACCGCCGCAGACGTCGACGACGACGAACCCGTCTCGCTCCCGGCAACCGGGCCTCGGATCGCTCTCTGCCTCGACGGCACGGTGGAGCTCACCGCGGACCGCGCGGACCACGGACCGGTCACGCTCCGTCAGGGCGACTCGGTCTTCGTGCCGCACGACGCGGGGAACCTGGAGCTGAGCGGTTCCGGTCACGCGACGTGCGCCTGGGTGCCCTGACGGATCGTCTGGCACAACGGCACGAGATGGCCGGGCACCCGCTGTCCTGCGCGCTTTTCGCCGAGAATTTCACCTACTAGGCTCATCCCGTCCCAATCGAAGATCGGAGGATCCATGAAGCGACTCGTCCTGCACGTCGGTGCACCCAAGACCGGATCCAGTCTCCAGCAGAAGGCACTGCTCGCGAATGCGGACCAGCTGGCCGATCACGGTTACGCGACGCTCGTCCGCCACCATTTCGAGAAGGGCACCGGCCGCGCGCACCGTCTCTGGCGCAGTGGCGAGAGCGGTCTGAGCGCCGTGAAACTTGGGTTCGAGCGGCTCGCGCCGCAGATCACCATGCCGAACGCCGTGATCTCGCACGAGGATCTACTCGGACGGATCGCGTCGTTCGAAGAGGGAAGGCTCTACGACGGCGCCGCCGATGTCCTGCGTATCGCGCAAGACGTCCTTCAGCCCGAGGAGATCAGCGTCATCCTCTACGTGCGCCGTCAGGATCGCTTCCTGGAGAGCGTGTACCTCCAGCGGGTCCGCGTGGGCTGGGCCGTCACGTTCGACGAGTACATGGCCCACGTGACTTCCGAGGCCCTGCAATGGGATGATCTGGTCCGCCGGATCCAAGGCGCCCTCCCACAGGGGGCGGACGTGCACGTCCGCTACTTCGAGACCATCCAGGAGAAGACTCCGCGGCAGTACTGCAGCGACTTCTTCCGGCTCGTGGATCCACGACTGCCCCGGCCGAAGCTCCCGTTCAACACGAAGGCCGTCAACAGGGGCTACAGCAACGCCGCTCTCAAGATCGCCCTCGCCGGGAACGCGGTGCTCGACACGAAGGACAAGCGCACCCTGCGCGCCTTCCTCGACGAGAATTTCTCCAACGTGACGCATCCGAAGCCGGTGCTGCTGACCGAGGAGCACAGAAAGCAGATCCTCTCGGACCTGAACGTGTCGAACACGGCGCTGCACGCCCTGACCGGCGAGAGCGGGCCGCCCCGCTACGTCGTGTGACGGCAGTGGGCCGACGTCGGGCTCCATGCTTGCGGCGGCCCACTCATCGGCCGGCCGGGACGGGTCAGCCCTCGACGGTGAACGTCTCCAGGTCGATGCCGTATCCGTCGAGGACGGAGGCCGCGACCGCGACATCCTTGTCGTCGAAGAACTGCTTCCACTGCCCGATCGATCCGTCACGCGTGAAGTAGCCGTCAAGCTTGACGACCATCGATCGGCCAGCTTTGTCTTCCATGGCATGGATCGTCGAGATGTCCGAGAGTGCCAGCGCGCGGTCGACCGCCTCTTCCTCAAGCGGAAGGCCGAGGAACCGAACGACATCCCGGAACCGGCCGGCCGGATCTTCCTTGAGATCCTCGTACGCCGCGACGAACGTCGTCTCGTCGTCCCTGTAGGCGTCCAGAGTCAGGTAGTGCTTCGAGTACGTGTCGAGCATGGACACGATGACGTCCCGCGGGTGCTCGGCCCTGCCCCGGTTCTGCGGCCGCTGCTTGATCGTGTAGTGGAAGAGCGAGATGACGTAGTCCAGCGGGTTCCGGTAGAGCATGATCTTCTTGCCGGGGCTGAACACGAACGGGTCGAACTGGCCGCTGAAATGCTGCATCGTCACATCCGAGATGCCGTGCCCGGCCAGAAGGCCCGACGGCACCCGATATGGCTCTGCTTCGCGGAAGAACTGCCAGCGGTTGTTCCCGTAGTAGTCCCGCAAGAGTTCCTTGTACGAGATCGGACGGTCCTCGCCCGGGTTGTCCAGGCAGCGGGCATAGTTGGTCAGGAAGAACCTCATCCAGTGTGTGCCGGATTTCTGGATGGTGGCGATGGTGACGACGTCGTCCTGGTGCAGCGACGCGAACGCGGAAGCGAACTCCTCCCCGCGGGCGGACATCAGCGTCCCGGACTGCCAGCGGGCGTAGTCGCTGAGATACCGCATCACGTCGCCGGGGTTGTCCGGGATCGCTTCGAGGGCGGTTGCCGTGTCGCCGGCATGAATGGCGTGAAGAACCAGCGCCATCCGGCCGGCATCGGTGTTCGGTGTGCGGTGGCGCGCCATTCTGTCCCAGTCGTGGGTGAGGAGCGCGCGCTCCTGTGGCGTGACGGAGGAGGAACGCCCGAAGAGCTTCCGCAGCCCCTGCCGCGCCGTGTCCAGGTGAGCTGACGAGCTCACTGGGAATCACCTCTGATCTTCCTGGAGTAGGAACGAGCCCGTGCGAGCACGATGTCACGCACCAGCGACTTGCTGGGCTGCATGCGGTATGCACGCGTCAGGATGCGCGCGGCATCGGAGTGCCGTCCCAGCCGACGATAGGCGATGGCCAGCTCCCGGCACTCCGCCGGTGTGGGCTCGCGCTTCTCCAGGACGTCCTCGAGAACGTGGATGGCCTCGCCGGCCTGGTTCGTCCGGTTGAACCGCTGCGCCTGACGGAACGGGCTCAGCGACCCCGCCTCCGGCGGCTTCCCGCCCGCGACCTCGTGCCGCAGGTCGCGGATGAGCTCGTCCTTCTCCCAGTCCCTCAGGTGGCGCAGCCACGCGTAGTCGAGCTGCTCGTAGCGCTCACCCTTCGCCGTCGGCTCCCACGGCTTGCGCCCCACGTAGTGCAGGACCTTGACGTCCTCCTCGTGGAACGTCTGCGGGTGGTGGGAGTACATGCGCTTGGTGGTGTTGTACTCGATGCCGAGCTTGCGCCAGCCGTCGAAGAACTCGTTGAGGAAGCCTTGGTCCCCGCCGTCGTACGACGTCGTGCGCCGGAGCTGCGGCATCATCCGCTCGAACATCCCATGGTCCGGCGTCACGGCGAAGACGCCGGAGTTGAAGATCTGCCCGTCGGGCTGGTCGAGCCCGGCGTCCGGGACGGCGGCGAAGTCGTCACCGTCGAACAGGTCGTCGACGTTCTGGAAGATGACGGTGTCGCTGTCGAGGTAGGCGACCCGGTCCAGGAAGTCGAGGCGGAACACGTGCAGCTTCGTGTACGTGGCGGCGAATCGCGACTGGATCTTGTTCCCGCCCGAGTTCATCGGGTTGCGGATGCCGGGGATCTCGATCGTCGTGATGCCGCTCGACGCGAGGGCCAGGCGATCGGCGTCCGGCGTGACCAGCGCGATCAGGGGAACGTCCGAGACCTCTCGGAGCGAGTTCGCCAAGGCGCGTGCACCGTGGTGGTACGCGCCGGAGACGACCGTGACGAACGCGCACTTCCGGCCGTCGATCTCCTTCCACAGCGGAGCGTCCACCTTGGGCACGACGCCGGTGGTTCGCTCCCCCACCTCGGGCAGTTCGAGGTCGACCGTGTCCTTCGACGCCGCCACCGCGTCCGGCGTCCCGGGTTCCAGATGGGGACGGTCCGTGAGGTCCTCGGCCTGCGGCACGAACAGGTGCAGCGTGTCCGACTGACTCACCGAGCGGACGGTGGCGTCAGGGAACTCGGCGAGGCACGAGCGGAGGAAGGCCAGGTCCGTGTCCAGGCCGTGAGCGGACTCGTAGCCCGGGGTCAGGTCCTTGTCCTTGAGCGCCGACTCGGCCGCCTGGGTGACCGTGTACCCGTAGCGGCTGTCCTTGGCCTCGTAGAGGTCGATACCGGCGAGATAGACCTCGCGGAACCCGACACCGAGACCGAACGCGAGGGCCTGCAGCCCCGTGGTGGGGAGCCCGGGCCGACTCATGAACGCGCGCGCGAGGCGCGGGTGCCGGGACGGGATCGACCAGGAGTCGAGCTCCTCGACGCCATCGCCCATCGGCTCGAGGCTGTACTGGTCACCGTCGCGCAGCGCCGCATGCCGCATCGGGCTGAGGATTCGGTCGACCTCGTAGCGCTTCGCACGGATCTCGTCCTGAAGTAGCGTCTCCATCTTCTCGTTGGGGATGGCGCTGAAGTAACCGTCGACCCGCCTGCCGAAGTGGTAGTTGCTCTCCAGGAAGAACCAGTTCATCCGGAACACGACCACGTCCGCGGGAATCCGGTGATAAGGAGGCATCGCCGACGACGGGCCGTTGCCGACGATGAGCAGGGGCCTGTCGATCAGGTCGGCGAACGATGCGATCTCGGCCTCGCCCGGCTCGCGGCCGAGCGGCACGCTACGCATGGTGGGCATCGGTGACTTCCCTTTCAGTGGATCTGGTCGAGTCTGTGTCCGGTGCGAACGGTGAGCCGGGCGCGTCAGGGACTCTGTGCACGCCGCGGCGCGTCATCCCGCGTTCGCGATCTCTGCCGCCGCCGAGCGGACGTGCGGCAGGAGGACCTGCTGACGCTCCACGACGTCTGCACGATATCGGTCTTCGTGGCTCAGGACGTCGATGGCACGCTCTGCGAGAAGTTCACCCAATTTCTCCTCGCCGACATCGCATCCCCATTCCAGCCGGTCGATGTCTTCGAGGAAATACCGCATCTTCGGGTGCGACACGATGCTCAGGATCGGCGTGCCGAGCCCGAACGGGATCATGCCGGCGTGGCCACGCATGCCGATGACGAGCGAGGACTCCGCGTAGACGGCGAGCGCGTCCGCCTGATCCATGTCCTGCAGATCGATGAGCGGAAGCTCGAGGCCATGGGCGTCGGCGAGATCCCTCGCGAGCTTGCGGTCGCCGCGCGTATGCGCCACCACCTGGACGTCCGCGCCCACGCCCGCGCCGCGTACCTTCTCGGTGAACCCGACGATCTGTTCCAGGAAGTCGGCGTAGCCGGCGCTGAACCGGCGTTCGCTGCGGTCGAACGCCGCGTTGAGCAGGATCCTGCCGGTTCCGGACCGCCCCGGAGCGATGCCCGGGCGGAGGTGCCGCAGCACCGTCGTGGGGCACGGCACGAACCGCACCTTGTCGTGCAGGTCCGCGGGAAGCATCTCGGTCACCCGCGACATCGACCCGGTGTTGCGCAGGCCGAGGAACTCGCACTTGCGCGTGAACGCCTCGAGGCTGCGCGGGAACAGGTCGCCGGTGAACCGCTGCCCCTGGAAGAGATTGAAGCCGACCGCGAAGGCGTAGACCGGGACCCGCAGGGCTTCGAGCGATTCCCGGGGCACGTTCCACTGCCAGCCGCTGTTGCCGTTGGGAGACGTGTCGGGCAGGAACAGTCCCCCGCCACCGACGACGAGCCCACGCTGCTCGTTGGCGATCCGGGTGAACTCCTCGTCGAACACCTGGTGTGCGTGGAACGACACCCACCTCGAGGAGTCGCTCGAGGAACCCGCCTCGTCGACGGCGTCACGGACGGCGTCCGGCAGGACGATGTCCCCGAAGTTCTCGCCGGGCCCGACGTAGAACGCGACATGCCCCAACCCGCCGTGGGGGGCGTCCGCCTCGCTCGGGGTGACGGGGTCCTGCGAGCGCTCCAGGACGGCGCGGACGGAGACTCGTGACGAGCCCTGCCGGAGCGCCTTGCGTCCGAGGTGATAGGCGGCGTCGTCGTCGTGCACGATCCAGGCGACCTTTGCCGCGGCGGCGGTCCCGGACCCGCTGTCCGCGAGCAGGTACATGTGTCGCGCGGCGTCGTAGCTGCTGATCGCCGAGAGGCTGTTCGCGGCAGCCAGGCAGAACTGCTCGCTGATGGTCCCCGTCCGGGCGAAGGAGGCTCGCAACAGGTCGAGAGCTCCGGGGTGGTTGCCGGCGGTCGCGACCCAGGCGGCATTGTCGACGGCGAGCTCCAGCGCCTCGGGCTCCTTCGCCCGGATGGCGTCGAAGCCGCGTGGGACGGACTCGGTGAGAAGCTCTCCGAAGGGCCGGACGTCGCCCGACAGCAGCGCGGCGACCAGATACCGGGCGCACGCGAGCGCCGCGTCCTCCGGGCGACCGAACGACGCGGTCAGCACGGCGCGTCGGAGCGTCTCGAAGCCTGGCTGGTCTTCACGGGTGCGGACCAGTTCACGGATTCGGCGGATCCTGGCGAGCTCGGACACCTGCCGCTCCACGTTCCGCTTCCGGCGCTCGACCGATCCCGTGCCCTTGGACGCCGCGTAGAAGTAGTCCGTGGCCAGTGCGTCGTCTCCGGCCAGGCCGGCCGCCAGCCCGGCGAGACGGTTGCTCTCGGGAGACGCCGCGTCGGCGACGAGCAGCGCGACGAGCGTCGCGGCACCGTCCTTGTCCCAGTCGCCGAGGGCAGCCTCGACGCCGTGCACCATGGCGTCGTGCAGCGGGGCGACGTCCGTCCAGGCCGTCCGGCCGGCCTTGAGGTCACGAGCCGTTCGCCGGTCGAGCCGTGGAAATGTGCCGGTGACGGACCTGAGGGCGCTCGCCACCTCGGCCGCGCGACGCGAATTCGCACGACGGCTGGAGGGGTCAAGTTTCTGCACCGGGTGATCATAGAACGGTCGGCCAGGTGTGATGTACGAGATCGAGGAAGGGTGCCCGATACCGGCACGAGCCTCGACGTCTGTCGCCGGGCGGTCAGCATCCGTAGGATGTCCGCGTGAGGATTGACCTGCACGCCCTCATCAAGGCGTATGACGTCCGGGGCACGGTGCCCGAGCCCTTCTCCCCCGACGTGGCCCGCGCCATCGGCACCGCTTTCGCCCGCGAGGTGGTACTTCCTGCCGTCGGCGACAGCACCGGGAGCCGGCCCGGGATCGTCGTCGGGCACGACATGCGGGACTCCGGCCCTGAACTCGTCGAGGCGTTCACCGCCGGGGTCGTAGCCCTGGGCGTGGACGTGACACGGATCGGCCTCTGCTCCACAGACGGGCTGTACCACGCGTCGGGCGCCCTGGATCTGCCAGGGGCGATGTTCACCGCGAGCCACAATCCTGCCGAGTACAACGGCATCAAGCTGTGCCGCGCCGGCGCGCGGCCGGTCGGCGAGGACTCAGGCCTCACGCAGGTCCGCGCCACCGCCCAGGCAATCCTGGACGGCGCGGCCCAGCCACCGTCATCCGCCGGCACCGGAGAGGTGCACGACAAGGAGACGCTCGCCGAGTACGCGACATTCCTGCGGGATCTCGTGGACCTCTCGGCCATCCGGCCGCTCAAGGTCGTGGTCGACGCGGGGAACGGTATGGGCGGGCACACCGTCCCGGCGGTCCTCGGCACAGCGGCGGGGCTCCCGGAGCTACCGCTGCAGATCGTGCCGATGTACTTCGACCTGGACGGCACCTTCCCCAACCACGAGGCGAACCCCCTGGAGCCGGAGAACCTGCTGGACCTGCAGGCCGCCGTCATCGCGCACGGCGCGGACATCGGCCTCGCCTTCGACGGCGACGCCGATCGCTGTTTCGTCGTCGACGAGAAGGGCGTCGCGGTTTCGCCCTCGGCCATCACCACGCTGGTCGGGCTGCGCGAGGTCGAGAAGGAGAAGGCCGCGGGCCGCGAAGCGACGGTGATCCACAACCTCATCACCTCCCGTGCCGTCCCGGACCTCCTCTCCGCGGCGGGTGCCACCACGGTCCGGACCCGTGTGGGCCACTCGTTCATCAAGGCGCACATGGCGAGGCACGATGCCGTGTTCGGCGGCGAGCACAGCGCGCACTACTACTTCCGGGACTTCTTCTTCGCGGACACCGGAATGCTCGCCGCCATGCACGTGCTCGCCGCGCTCGGGGAGCAGTCGAACCCGCTGAGTGCGCTGGGCGAGATGTACGAACCGTACGTCGCCTCGGGTGAGATCAACTCGCGTGTGGCCGATGTGCCGGCCGCCCGTGCCCGCGTGTACGAGGCGTACGTGACGCAGGAGGGTGCCGGGCAGGTCGAGGTCGACGAGCTCGATGGCCTCACGGTGTCGCACTGGGACGGACATCCGCAATGGTGGTTCAATCTGCGCGCGTCCAACACGGAGCCGCTGCTTCGGCTCAACGTCGAGGCCGCGGACCACGACATGATGGAGAAGGTGCGCGACGACGTCCTGTTGCTCGTGCGGGGTCCGGCTGCTTCGTCCGAGGGAGAAGAGACATCGTGAGCACTGACAGGAGTGAGGCGCTGATGCCATGGGTGCGCGAGATCCTGCGCTGCCCCGTGACCGGTGCGACGCTGACGGACGGTACGGGCCCCGACGGTGAACCGGAGCTGCATTCGACCAGCCGTGAGCGGCCGCTCGCCTACCCGGTGCGCGAGGGTATCCCGGTACTGCTGGCGTCGGACGCCCGCCAGCTCTGAGGGCCGCCATCGAACTCGCGGAACCGCTCCGGGCACCCTTTTGCAGCCACACCCCCTGATACTCTGACGCGGCCCACGGGCATGTCGGCCGGATTTTCTTGAGTGGCTGCCCGGTTCCCAACGGACACAGGAGACGCGCGGGACGCGCAAACACCCATGGCATTCCTGACTCGAAAGCGTTCCGTGCCGGCCGACGTCGGACCACACCTCGCGGCGAACCAGGAGTTCGCCGATTTCCTCCGGGACACCGGCCAACTTGCCGTTCGGATCGCCCCGAGCGCGTCGTGGCCGAACATTCGTCTCACTCGCAGGATTCTCCGGCTCCAGACCACCGTGTCCGGGGAGTTGGCGGGCCTCTCCGGCCGTGCCGCAGTCGACACGGGACACGTCGCGTGGCACGAGATGGCGACCAGGGCGGTCGACACGATCCTGGCGGTCGGCAAGGACCTGCTCAAGGACCACCCGGATCTTGCGGCTCGAGCCGCATCGCTGGTCGTCGACATTCACGAGAACCCCACCGCCGTCGCCGATCTCGCGAACCGCTCACGCCTGCGATCAGCTCGCCTCATGAAGCAGGCAAGGGACACGGAGCCCGCTCTGAAGCCCACGCTGCACCTCGCCGTGACCCGGGCGCTGCTCGGCGAGGTCGACATCTCCGATGTCCTCCCCGTGCTGAAGCGCGCGTTCGATGCTCCGCGTGATCCCGCCGTCCGGTCGGCCGCGCGCACGCTGGCGGGCCGCGTGCCGGGTGACGGCCCGGCCGTTCACCACAAGGCCTATGCCGCATTCGTGGACGACAACTATTTCGAGGGCTTCGTGACCCTCCTGAAGAGCCTCCTCCTCACGAGCACCGTGAAGGACACGGATATCGTCGTGTTGCACGACGGTCTGGAACCGCGAAACGTGCTCCGTGCGCGCCAGCTGTATCCCGCCATACGGTTCGTGCGCGTGGACCCGACTCCCTACCTGTCATACGTCAAGGGCGACACGACCAACTATCTCTACGTCAAGGCGTACCTCATCCTGGACGTATTCCGTCGCCTGCGCTATGACAAGGTGGTCACGCTGGACACGGACATGGTGGTGCTCAAGGACATCGGCCACCTCTTCGACCGCGACTCGGCGTTCGCGGCGGTACCGCAGTTCTTCGACTCGGACGGTGGCCGCAAGCTGAACAGCGGGCTCATGGTGTTCGACAGCACCTGCATGACCGACGAGTTCGTCGCCCGCATCGACGCCGTCGGGCTGTCCGGTGACTACGAGCTGGAGCGGCACGACCAAGGGGTGCTGACCGCGGTGCTCGATGGTGAGTACGAACGGCTCGGCCGCGAGCTCAACTGGGTGAAGCGGGCGACCCGGCCGGGAGAGTCGTTGCCCGAGGACGTCAGCGTCCTGCACTTCACCGGACGCTTCAAGCCATGGCAGGGCGGCGAGCAGGGCTATCACCTCGTCGAGGAGCGGTGGCACGAGTACGCCGTCGGCGACGTCGCTCACATGTGCCGGTATGTCACGCAGACTCCCGATGACACCGCGACCGGCACGCAGTTGCTCCAGTGGTACGAGAGGCTCTTGGCCGAGGTCCCCGCCGACCAGCGTCAGTTCCTTGCCGAGGGCCGGCGGCCGACCGACGCGTCGGATGACGCCGCGGCAGGTACGGTGGCACTCCTCGAGGCCGTACAGGCAGGTCGATTCGACGCACCCTTGACCCAGGCCGTGCGCTATGCCGCAACGAACGATTGGGAACGCGCAGAGTTGCTCGGGCAGCTTGCGCTCTTTGACAAAGCCGACGGCGCGGAAGCGTTTCTCGCAAACCTGAGTTGAGGGTGCGGCGGGCGCCCAAGGGCTGGGCCCACGCACATTGGCGCGCACAGCCCGGTGCTATCCTTCCCCAGGCCATTTCACGCCGTGGACCCGGTGGCTCGGGGAGATCGAGCGCGCTCCCGCCGTCGAACAGAGTCCTGCACGAGGTGGTGACGAGTGACCTCTCGAGCGGCGTGCCGACCTCACGGTGAGCAAGGCGAAGTCACCTGATCCTCGCGGCGGGAAGTGACCGATCCGTTCACAAACGCTCCGCTGTCCCCGGACGGTGGACCCAGCAGTTCTGACCACAGCGATCAAGGATGGTGCCCGTGCATTCCGAGAACCGGGACGTGACTCGATGAAGCGACTCCGACTGTTCCACTTCGATATCAAGACCTATGGCAACTACGGGGACACCCTGCTCTTCGAGACCGTACGCGAGCTCTTCGAGGGCTTCGCGGGCGGAGACGCCTTCGAGATCGTCCAGAGCCGACAGCTGCGTGACCCCGTGACACCCCGCCTGGTCGACTTCATCAACCAGAACGTCGATGCCGTCGTGGTCGGCGGTGGTGGCCTCTTCCTCAGCGACACCAACCCGAACCAGCGCTCCGGCTGGCAGTGGAACATCTCGCTCGACCTCCTGCGCCGGATCGAGAAGCCGCTCATCGTCTTCGCGGTGGGCAACAACCGCTTCATCGGCCAGGCGGACTTCTCGGACCCGTTCCGTGAGCACGTCAATCTGACGCTTGAGAAGTCGGTCTTCTTCGGCTTGCGCAACCACGGTTCGGTGGAGTCCATCAAGGAGTACATCGACGAGCCGAACCGGGACCGAGTCGTCTACCAGCCCTGCCCGACGACGCTGTCGTCCTTCCTCTACCCGGACCTGTTCCAGGCCGAGATCCCGCACGAGCGGCGCATCTCCGCCGAGTCGATCGTCGGCAAGCGCCAGACGCGGGTCGGGTTCGATGCCGAGAAGATCTACACGGACCAGATCGATGTCCTGCAGAAGCTGTCCCACGAGGGCTGGCAGATCGAGAGCGTGCCCCACGCACGTGCCGACATGGGATTCCACGATCGGCTCAAGGAAACCGGCATCGTCAGCGACGAGAGCGTCCTCTGGGGCAATCGCGATGTCCTGTACCAGGGCGTCAACTACTTCGCCGACCTGCCGATCATCCTCGGTACACGTGGCCACGCGCAGATGGTGCCCTTCGGAATGGGCACCATCCCGCTGTCCCTGCACGTGCATCACAAGACCCGCTACTTCGCGACCGACATCGGTCACGAGGAGTGGGCGATCGACCCCCGCGCAGACGACTTCCAGGACACCCTCTACACGACGATCAACGAGGTCCACGAGCGCCAGCCGGAGCTGCGCAAGGAGCTCGCCGGCGTCCGCCAGGAGCTCTTCGACACGTCGATGGAGAACCTCGCCGGCATCTACGAGGCCCTCACGGGCGAGGCGGCCACGCCGTCGTTCCGTCCGCTGACGGCGCCGGAGCGCCGCACCGCAGCACGGGCGTACGACTCTTCCATGCGGTTCGACAAGGTCGAGCAGGACAACGGCCAGCTCAGGCGTGAGCTGAGCAAGGTGCGCAAGGAGCTCGAGGCCGCCAGCGCCTCAGGAACTTCCCGCACGTCGATCGTGCCTGAAGGGCTGCGTCGTAGGCTGCGACCGCTTCGCAAGAAGCTCCTGGGCTGAGCGACAGGCCACGAGCAGAGCGCCTGCCCTTCGTCGGTCGAAGGGCAGGCGCTCGCCATCGGCGGGGTCGCCGGCGCCCCGCCCCCTACGCGGCGCGATGAAGAGCATCCGCGCCGCGCGCCTCGGTCATGGTGCCTCGAACAACCAGCTGGCCTGCTCCTGAAGCGCTTCCTCCAGCATCGGCGTCAGCGACACCATGAAGGTGCTCGTCAGGTGACTGCCGTCGCGGTACACCAAGACGTTTCCGATCACGACGGGGCAACGGTCCGTCTCGACGCGACACATCCAGGGCGTCAGATCGACATGAACCATCGAGGCAGGAGCCCCTGTGGACTCCCACCCGACTGGCTGCTCCTGATAGAACTGGGAGTACCTCAGGTCGCAGGCCCCACTCTCCGGACCGTTCACGGCAAGGCATTCCGTGGCGGACGCCGAACCGCCCGGCCGCGGATTGTCACGCAGCCCGATGACTCGGATCCCTGCGGTGGCGATCTCGCTCCATGCGGCCACCTGGTCGGCCGGGACCGTCTCCAGCTCTCCCTCGTAGTGGGTGTGTGTCCCTGCGACCACCACCGCGTCAGGTCGGAGCTCGGTCGCCAGGTCGATGACCGACCTGCCCCAGCGGTAGCACGGTGTGTCCTTCGCCTCGTCGAATCTCACCCTGCACCTTCCCTTGCCCGCGACGACCAGGCGCCAGTTGTTTTCTCTCGCAATGGCCAGGAAGGTGTCGGCCCATTGATATGTGTGTGATGCGCCCGCCAGCATGACGGTGAAGCGGGGTTGTGCGGGGGAGTTCAGCTCGCACCAGCGGAGTTCGTCGGCGCCCTTTCCGTCCTGGATCCGATTGACACAACGGTCGTCCGTGAAGAACTCCCCCATGTCCTCGCGCGAGACATCGAGCCGGGGCCGAACAGGTGCGTCCGGCACCCGCTCCACGACACCGAACGCCGCGGCTCCGAGGTGGAGGTCATCGGTCTGGCCGAAGACCTGGCTTGCTTGCTCCCGGTCCCTGGTGACCGAGGCGTGAGCCCCGACCACCGGAACGGCGACCAGCAACGTCGCCATCGTCGCAGCACCGAGCGCGAGCATCGAACGACCTGCGGGAAGCCCCGGCGCGATGACCCGGCTCACCGGAACCGACACGGCCGCCCGCGTGCTCCACGCCAGCAGCACGGAACATCCGAGAACGATCGCCGCCTCGCGCCAGCCGACCTCGGTGATGTCGAGGATCGCCATCAGGAAGATCAGCACCGGCCAATGCCAGAGGTACAGCTCGTAGGAGATGTCGGCGAGGAAGCGCAGCGGCCTCGACTCGAGCATGACCCGCGGGCCCCACGACGACTGGGTGCCGGCGCCGAGGATCACCAGGATCGCACCGATCACGGGCCAGAGCGTCCACGGCCCGGGAAACAGCACTCCTCCGTCGAGAGCGAATCCAGAGGCCACGACCAGCCCCAGGCCGAGCCATGCCCCGAGTGCTCGCAATCGCCTCGGTACGCCAAGCGGAACGAGACCCAGCAGTGCCCCTGTCGTCAGCTCCCACAGGCGGGACGCCGCGTGAAAGTAGGCCACGGGCTGGGCCTCCGCGGTCAGCACGACCGCATACCAGAAAGATGCGACGGTCAGGACCACGGTGAGCGGCACCATGACCAGGCGTGCGGAAGTGCCGCTCCGACGCAGGAGCCGGGAAATCAGGAAGATCACCATCGGCCAGACGAGCAGGAACTGGCCCTGGACCGACAAGGACCAGAAGTGCTGGAGAGGGCTGGTATCCGGGCCGGCCGCACCGTAGGTGAGGTGGTTCGCAATCAGCTCCCAGTTCTCGAGGTACAGCGCGGAGGCCACGGTTTGGCGCCACACGTCGAGCCACTGGCTCTCTGGGAGGATCAGCCAGGTCGCGCCCGCGACGGCAGCCAGTACCAAGAGAGCCGCCGGCGCCAGACGGCCGGCGTTGCGTGCGTACACGGAACTCAGCCGAAGTCGGCCCCCGTCCGCGCGTCGCACCAGCGAACGAGTCACCAGGAACCCGGAGACGACCAGGAACACGTCGACGCCACCCGACACGCGACCATGGCCGAAGAGATGAAAGACCACCACCAGGACGAGCGCCAGCCCGCGAAGTCCGTGGATCTCCGGGAGGCGCCCTGACGTCGATGCGGACCGTGTCGAAGCGACGCTGGCCGAGTCCGGCACATAAGGCGCAATGGCGTACATAGCCGCCCAGTATTCCCTGCGCTACTGGGAGGTATGCCCGGAAATGGGCTCAAATCGATCACGTTTGATGAGCCCTGAGGCACAGGGGTGAATTGTGGCGACGAGCGGGCGTCGCCGCCGCATCGCCGCGGTGAAGCCTACTCCTCCGCGCGCAGCACTCGCAGATGGCCTCGCCGTGCCGTTTCCGTGACCCCCGGCTCCTCGGCGACGGGCTCTGCCGCCGCGGCGTCGGCACCCCTGCGTGAGCGTCCCGCCTCGCGGACGGCGTCGGCCAGCGCCGACAGGTCGTCGGACGTCGGGGCGGGCTCGGCGGGGAACTCCTGGACCAGCCGGACCACCTCCCACCCGCGCGGCGCGGTGAGACCGTCGGCGTGCTCGGAGCAGAGGTCGTAGCTATGGGGCTCGGCGAGATGCGCGAGCGGCCCCAGGACCGCCGTCGAGTCCGCGTACACGTACGTGAGTGTCGCGACCGCGGCATTGGTGCATGCGGACCTCGAGCACTGTCTCACCGATCTCACTCGCTGAGGGTACGCCGCTGACCGGGAGCAACGTGACGAACACGCCGGGCCGGCGCCGCCGATCTGCGGACACATCACCTCCACAGGGCCCCACCTGGCCGGTGCTCCGCGCCGCTCCTTCCGCTCAGTACGATGGGAGAGCCCCAGCCCCGAGGCGGAAGTACCACCCCATGAAGCTGTTCGTGCAGATCCCCTGCCTCAACGAGGCGGAGACCCTCCCTCTTGTGCTCGCCACGATCCCCCGTGAGATCCCGGGGGTCGACGAGGTCGAGATCCTCGTGATCGACGACGGGTCCACCGACGGAACGGTCGAGGTAGCACGCCGGCTCGGCGTGCGGCACTTCGTGCACCACGCGCGCACCATGGGGCTGGCCCGCTCGTTCCGCGACGGCGTCGACTACGCCCTGCGCCACGACGCCGACATCGTGGTGAACACCGACGGTGACAACCAGTACCCGCAGGAGCGCATCGGCGATCTGGTCGCGCCGGTGGTCAGCGGCGAGGCCGACATCGCCATCGCAGATCGCCAGACGGCCACCATCGAGCACTTCTCGCCGCTGAAGAAGGCGCTGCAGAAGGTGGGCAGCGAGGTGGTCAACTTCGCCGCCGAGACCGACCTGCCCGACGCCGCGAGCGGGTTCCGCGCCTACTCGCGCGCCTCACTGATGCGCCTGAACGTGGTGACGCAGTTCAGCTACTGCATGGAGACGATCATCCAGGCGGGCAACAAGCGCCTGCGGATCGCGAGCATCCCGGTCAGCACCAACCCGAAGACCCGCGAGTCGCGCCTGTTCTCCAGCATGGGCCAGCACATCCGCAAGTCCGGCCAGGCGATCACGCGGTCGTACCTCATGTACAAGCCGCACACGGTGTTCGTGACCCTGGGCATCATCTTCGGCCTGGGCTGCGTGATCCCGTTCGGCCGCTATCTGGTGCTGCTGATGCTCGGCCAGGCGGGCCAGCACATCCAGTCCCTCATCCTCGGCTCTTCCATGCTGGTGGGCGCACTGCTGTCGTTCGCGCTGCTGGTGATCGCCGACCTGCTGAAGACGAACCGCACGCTGATGGAGGAGACGCTGGAGCGCCTCAAAGAGGTCCAGTACGGACGTGAACCCCGCCCGGAGGCGGCGGGCTCCGCCCGCCCGGCAGGCGACGGTTCGGCTCGGCCCCACCCCTCCGGCGCCGCGGCCCGGCCCACCCTCCGGTCGGGACGGTCCGAGGTGCTGCGCGACCAGGCCGACGACCGTCCCGAGGAACCGGCGGGCCTGTCGTGATCTGGACGTTCGGCACGTACGACGCCGAACGCCACCCCCGTGTCGCGGTCCTCGTCGCGGGCCTGCGCGCACACGGGGCGGAGGTCGCGGAGCTCAACCGGCCGCTCGGGTTCTCCACGGCCGAACGGGTGAGGATGCTGCAGCAGCCGTGGCGGCTGCCACTCCTGGCGCTGAGGCTGCTGGCGTGCTGGACCGGCCTGGTGGCCGGCGCGTTCCGGCTGCGACGCCGGCACGGCCGGCCAGAGGCGGTGCTCGTGGGCTACATGGGACATTTCGACGTCGTGCTGGCACGGGTGCTCTTCCCGCGTTCCGTCGTCGTTCTCGACCACCTGATCTTCGCCGGTGACACCGCCGCGGACCGGGGTGCGGCCGGACTGCGCGTGCGCCTCCTGAACGTCCTGGACCGGGTGGCCACGTCGTGCGCGGACCTGGTGATCACCGACACCGACGAGCACCGTGCCATGCTCCCGGCACCGGCCAAGGGCGTGACCGTCCCGGTGGGCGCCCCGGCCACCTGGTTCGACGCCGCCGACCGCCCCATGGCTGACGGCGGCCCCTCGGCCGACGGCCAACCCATGGCTGACGGCGGCCCCTCGGCCGACGGCGGCGACCGCGACCAGCTCGACGCGGATGCGCCCGGCGGAGCGTTGCGGCTGGTGTTCTTCGGGCTGTACACGCCGCTGCAAGGAGCCGCGGTGATCGCCGAGGCGATCCGGGACGCCGTCGCCTCCGGGACGGACCTGCGCGTGACGATGATCGGGACCGGGCAGGACCTGGGCTCGGCCCGGGAGATCCTCGCGGGCACGTCCGGCATCACCTGGCACGGCTGGGTCGAACCCGCCGAGCTGCCCGCTCTGGTCGCCCGCCACGACGTCTGTCTCGGCATCTTCAGCGACACCCCGAAGGGGCTGCGCGTCGTGCCGAACAAGGTCTACCAGGGGCTGGCGGCCGGGTGCGTCGTCGTCACCTCCGACACGCCCCCGCAACGCCGCGCGGTCGGCGAGGTCGCCGAGCTGGTACCACCGGGCGACCCCGCCGCGCTGTCCGCGACGCTCACGGCCCTCACGGATCCGGCCCGCCTCGCCGAGGCCCGGACGCGGCTGGCACGTGGCAGGGCCTCGGTCCGTCCGGAGTCGGTTGTCGAGCCGCTCCTGACCGCTCTGACACGGCCGCCGGCCGTCCGGACGAGGCGTGGCCGGGACACCGTGACCGACCCGGACACCGTAACCGACACCGGCGCCCGCCCTGCCGGTGGTGAGCCCGCATGAGGCGTGTCCTGGCCAGGGCCGCGGCCGTCCTGAGATCGCCCGCCGTACGGTGGGGCTTCCTCGTCGTCGCCGTCGGGCTCGCCCTCTGGTACGTCGTCGACGCCCGCGACGACCTGGCCGACGCCGCGGGGATGCTGTCCGGCGGCACACTCGCCGCCGTCGCCGGCCTGGGCTTCGTCTACGTGTGGTGCACACTGATCGCGTGGCGGGCCGTGCTGTCCGACCTCGGCTCGCCCCTGTCCCTGCGCGACGCCGTGAGCGTGTTCGGTCTCAGCCAACTCGGCAAGTACCTGCCCGGCGGCGTGTGGAACGTGGTCGCGGCCGCGGAGATCGGCGCGGACCACAGCATCCCCCGGCACCGGTCCGTCGCGTCGATGGGCGTGGCAGTGCTGGTGTCGGTGGTGTCGGGCGCCGCCGTCGGGGCCGTCGCCCTCCCCTTCGTCTCCGCCGACGCCACCCAGGACGCCCTCGGCACCTGGGGCTGGGTGGTGTGGGTCACCCCCGCGATCGCCGTCGTCCTCCTGCCTCCGGTGCTCAACCGCCTGATCGGCCTCGCCCTGCGGCTCGGCGGGCGCGAACCGCTGGCCCGCCCCCTGACCTGGGGCGGCCTGGCTGCGGTGACCGCCTGGTCCGTGGCCGGCTGGCTCGTCGCCGGGGCTCAGACCTGGGTTCTCGCCACGGGGCTGGGCATGACGCCGTCGGCGAGGACGTTCGCGCTCGCCGTCGGCGGCTGGGCGCTCGCCTGGACGGTCGGATTCCTCGTCGTCCTGGCTCCGGCCGGCGCGGGCGTGCGCGAGGTCGTGCTCGCGGGCGTCCTGGCAGGCTCCCTCCCGGGCGCCGCGGCGCCCCTCGCGGTCCTGGTGAGCCGGGTCGTGCTGACCGCGATCGACGGCGTCCTGGCGGGCGCGGGACTGCTGCTGGCCCGCCGTCGGGGACGACGTCGCACCCCGGACGAACCTATTTCCAAGATCACCCGGTCGTCATGACTCCGGCCGATAATCTTCTGGTGTGAACCGCGAGCAAGTCCGACGTGTCGGCACGAGAACGATGACCCCTCTCAGGGCGGTGCCCGTTGTCGTCTGGCTGATCACCGTGCTGCACGTGACGGTGATGCTCGCGCAGACCGCCGTCTTCCCCAACGTGCGCTCCCCCGACGAGCTGAAGCACGTCGACCTGATCGTCCAGACCGAGCTCGGGCCGGCCTGGCCGTGGCCCGACCCGGGCACGATCTTCGTCGCCGACGGCGTGAACGCAGGGCACTTCCTCTTCGGGGACCGCCTGTACTCCGGCCGCCAGTTCCTCGCGGACCGCGTGGAGGGCATCAACAGCGACGGCAAGGAGCCCGCTCCTCCCCGCGGCGAGCGCCCGTCCTTCGCCGACGGTGGCGGCCTCACCTACTGGGAGCCGGACCGCACGGACGGCACCGGCGAACCGATCCCCAACCAGCTCGTGCAGCATCCGCCGCTGTACTACCTGATCGGTGCCGCCGTACTGCGGGCCGTACCGGACTGGACGACGGCACCCATGGATCGGGTCTGGCTCTGGCTGCGCTGGCTGAACACCTTGCTCGCGGCACCCATACCCCTGCTGCTGTGGGCGTCCGCCCGGCGGTTGAGCCTGCCGGAGCCGCTTCCGGTCGCCGCGGCGCTCGCCCCGATCGCCGTGCCGGAGATGGAGCACCTGTACTCGGCGGTCAACAACGACAACCTGCTGGTCCTGCTCGGGACGATACTCACCTATCTGCTGGTCCGGGTCCTGACGGGCGACCTGTCGCGCCGCACCGGACTGCTGATCGGGATCGTCACGAGCGCGGCGCTGCTGACCAAGGGATTCGCCCTGATGTTCCCGGCATGGATCCTGCTCGCGTACGGCGTGGCGGCCTGGCGCGCGCCCGGCAGGCGGCCGGCCGCGGCCGGTTCGCTGGCCGTGGCCGCGGTGGCGTCGGTACCCGGGGCCGCCTGGTGGGTGCGCAACCTCGTGCTGTACGGGGCGATCCAGCCGCACGGATCCACGACGGAGGTCCCCGACCTCACCCCGGTCTACGGCTGGTCCGACGGCGGGGGCCGCTGGCTGGCACGCATGCTGGAACGCTTCGTGACGACGTTCTACATGCAGGACCATGCGGTGGCAGAGGCCCACGACGCCTCCTGGTGGGCTGCCCGCGTCGCCCTGGTGCTGGTCACGGCAGGAGTCGTGGCCGCCCTGGTGAGGCGGACGATCCCGCGGGCGACCGCAGTCGTTCTCCTCGCCGCCGTACCGATGCTCGCAGCCATCGTGGCACGCGGCTCCTGGGAGCAGTTCGCCGCGTTCCGCGACTTCACCGCGGCGCAGCAGGGCCGCTACCTGTACACGGGATTCGCCGGGGTGGTGCTCGTCGCCCTGGCGGGGACGATCCTGCTGCGACCTGCCTGGCGCCGCTGGGTGCCGGCAGGTGTGCTCGGGCTCGCGCTCGCGCTGCACGCAGCCTTCCAGTACAACACCTGGGTCCTGTACTGGATGCCGGAGCACGACTCCGGCTGGGGGGCCCTGGGACGTGCCGTCGCGGCGATGGCGTACTGGTATCCGTGGGAGCCCTGGGTGCTCGTGGCCGTCGCGGCGATCGGAACGGCCGCCGCAGCCGGTGTCACGTGGCAGGTCGTGCGTCGCCCCGCCGCCGAGGAGACACGATCTCCTATGCTGACGGCGTGATCCGCACCCTGGTCCGGGCCGTGTCCGACGTCCGGCGACGTGAGCAGGTTGCCGTCGCCGCCGCCGTCCTCACGGCCGTCCTGCTGTCGCTGACCGTGCTCCTGGCCGACGCGCCCTACGCCACGGGTGACGAGCCCCCGCACATGGACTACGCCTACCAGGTGTGGCACGGCGAGCTTCCGGTGTTCGAGGAAGGTCTGAAGCTGCGGCCCGAGGGTGCCTGGCTGGCACCCGTGCAGTGGACGGCACAGCACCCGCCCCTCTACTACCTCCTCGTGGCACCCCTGGTCGGGCCGCTCGCCGACGCCGGGCATCCTGTCGCCGCCGTCTATGCCGCGCGCGCCGTGAACACCGTCCTGGCCGGGCTGTTCGTGCTCGTCGCCTGGTGGAGCGCGCGCCGCCTGTGCCGTCCGGGAAGCCCGCTGCCGCAGCTCGTCGCCCTCGTGGCCGGGCTCACCGCCGCCGTCGCCCACGTCGGCGGTTCCGGATACAACGACCTCCTGGCGACGGTGCTGGTCACGACGATGTACGGCGTGAGCGCGACGGCGATCCGGCGCGGGCTCGACGGGCGGCTCGTGGTCGGCCTCTGCCTTCTCGCGGCGGGCTGTGCGCTGACGCGGTTGTCCACGGCGGTGATCGCCGTCGTGGTGGCGGCGTTCGGGGTGCTCGCCGGGAGCGTGCGTGCCGCGCAGGGCAGGGGCCGCTGGGCGCCGGTGGCGTGGCTCGCGATCGGCGGTCCGGCGACGGCTCTGGCCGCCGCCGGCTGGTTCTACGCCCGCAACGTGGCACTCACCGGCAACATCCAGGGCTCGCACTTCGACTGGGCGCTGGAGCACCAGAACCGGACGGAACGGCCGGTGTGGGCGGTGCTGATCGACCCGGTCACCTGGGCGCGGCTGCCGGACCTGTTCTGGTGGGCCGGGCGTGTGCCGCCGCGCGCGCTCCACCCGGCGGTCACGCTCGTCGTCACGGCCCTGCTGCTGGTCTGGGTCCCGCTGGTCCTCGCCGTCGTGCACCGCATC
Source organism: Myceligenerans indicum (assembly GCF_016742955.1). Taxonomy (GTDB): domain Bacteria; phylum Actinomycetota; class Actinomycetes; order Actinomycetales; family Cellulomonadaceae; genus Myceligenerans; species Myceligenerans indicum. The sequence goes on from NZ_JABBYC010000006.1 coordinate 120,842, forward strand.
CGCGAGCAGCGCGGGCCTTCGGGGGCGGGGGGCGGCCACCCCGTCGACCTCCGCCTGCTCGCGGCGCTCCCCTGGACGGCCGCCGCGGTCGCCGTGACCATGCAGGTCCTGTACGCGGCGAGCAGCGGCGGGGTCTATCCGCGGTACTTCCTGCCCGTGGCCCTGCCGCTCTTCCTGGCGGTGGCGGCCGGTCTGGCGGTGCGCCCCCGGGTCCTCGTGCCGGTGTGGGCGGGAGTCACCCTGGCCGATCTCGTGGTGTGGCTCGTCCTGGAACTCGCCACCCCGGCCGGTCCGGGCCTCTACTCCGAGCCCGTGGTGCCCGCCGCCGCGGTGGGCTTCCTGGCCGTGGCGTCCGCCGTCGGCGCCACAGCGCTCACGCTCCGCGCATACCGGACGCCGGCCGCAACCGCGCCCAGCGCGACGGCGGAAGCGAGCACGAACCACACCGCGAGCTGAGCACCTGTGAGGGGACTCCACCCAGCCCACCGTCCGAGCGCCGTGCCGAGCCCCTCCCCCGGGCCCCGGTAGAACCCGCCGAAGGCGAACGCCATCCCCGCCACGGACGCGACCGTCCCGCCCATGAGGGCCCACGGCACGGCCCATGCGCCGGCCTGCGGAAGACGGCCGCGGCGCAGTGTGGTGAGCACCAGGAGGCCGGAACCGAAGCCGGCTGCCAGGCCGACGACCGCGCCGAACATGTAGCGACCCTGAACGGCGACGACCCACCCCGTCTCGGAGAACCCGGACCAGGCGTTGACGACCACGGCGCACCACAGGAGCGCGGGCTGCAGCAGGAGGACCGCGAGCGCCCTCCGGCCGGGCCCCCGCGACAGGGCGACGAAGCACAGGGCGGCCACGACAACGGCGCCCGTCCAGAACACGACGTCGGGCACGCGGACGTCGAGGAGACCGAAGCTCCCGAAGAAGGACCAGGTCAGGTGACGCACAGTGGTGCTGATGAAGTACCAGAGCCCCCGGCCGTCCACCGGCTCGAACCGCTCCGGGATCCCCACGGGCTGCACGGCGCCGAACTCCACCAGGTTGCGCAGCCACCACCATCCGCCCACGGCGAACGCGACGGCCAGGGCAGTCCCCGCCAGTGCCAGCCGCCTCGGGAGGCCGGTGCGTGCGGCGCCTCCCGGCGCCGGCTCGGGCGGGCGGGCCACGGCGAGGAGGAAGGCCGCCAGCACCATGGGCACGGTGAACGCGGCCATCACCTTCGTCAGCAGCCCGAGCCCCACGACGCCACCGAGGATCACCGCCGTGCGCCAGCGCAGGTCGCCGGTGACCACGCGCGCGCAGAGGTACGCGGCGCCGGCCCCGGTGAGCACCACCAGGGCGTCGTTCGTGATGCTTCCCATGATGTGCCCGAGCTGCGGGAGGAACACCGGGAACGACGCCGCGAGGAGGGCCACGGTTCGTGACCCGGTGACCAGCCGGGTGGCTCCGGCCATGAGCAGCCCGACCGGCGCGAACAGGAGCACGTCGAGCAGGCGCAGCGCCAGGACCTGGTGGTCCCAGCGCGCGTCGGCGGTTCCTGTCAGGTGGAGCCAGCCGGCCGCGACCGCGTAGTAGAGCGGCGGGTGCTGGGTCATCTGGTCGATCTGCTCGACGTCCCAGGTGCTGGTGTCGGTGCCGGGTGGCACCGGGTGCGCCAGGGCGTTGCCGGGTCCGATGACGGTGCGCTCGCCGTCGGGCGTCGGCGGCACGTCCACGTACTGGCCCTTGTCGATGCGGTCGAGATACCGGCCGGGCACGTCGGTGTCGACGGCGGCCTCCGCCCGGGCCGCGTTGATGCCGGGGCTGACGAGCGCCTCTCCCGGCGCCGGCCAGCCGCCGCCGTAGGCGAGGCGCAGCGCGCTGTTGAGATGCTGCACCTCGTCGGGTGCCCGGAACGCGGGGGTCAGCACCGCCCAGCAGGCGGCCGAGGTGGCGACAAGTAGTGTGATGAGGGCGAGGGCGAACCGATAGCGCGCCCGGGCGGTGTCGTCCTGCACGGGTTCAGCGTATGGCAACCGCCTCGGGAGCTCACCCAGTTCGTGGTTCCGGTCCCGGCGGCGGGGCTGTCGGGGAGGTCGCGGGTCAGGTCGTATCGTCATGGTGTGGTCTCGAAGTTCTCTCTCCCGGCAGCATCGGACGGTTCGCAGGCGCCCCACCGGAAGGCGCCCCGGCGGCGTGACCGGCGCGGCCGAGGCCTGCGCGGACCGCTGTTCCCGCCGGGTTCCCCGGCGCACCGGACCCGTGCCGAGGTGTTCGACGACCTCGTCCTGGATATCGCGCAGTCGCTCGACCAGCGCTGGGGCAAGGCACTGAACGGCACGCAGTTCGCGGTGGAGGACGTCCCGCCGTCGGACCCGGCGCCCTGGGAGAGTGGTGGCGTTCCCCTGGGCCGGTACTTCCCCGCCGAGAGCGGGCAGCCTGCGCGGGTCGTGGTGTACCGGCGGCCGATCGAGGTCCGTTCGCACGACGAGGACGATCTGGCCGACCTGGTTCGCGACGTCGTCGTGGAGCAGGTGGCACGGCTGCTGGCCCGGTCTCCGGAGGAGATCGACCCGCACTTCGGCGAGCGCTGAGCCCCTGCGGAGAAGGGGTTGGGCGTCCGTGGTCCGTCTCGTCCTCGGGCGGACGGTCGTCGACGGATCACGGACGTTCGGCGGCCTCCCGCACGACCGTCACCCCGTGAGGGAGTTGACCTCGCCCGGTTCCAGGTTGCCGTCGCGCAGGTCGGTCCAGAACTGGGCCAGTTCCTCCTCGGGGCCGAGCAGCACCGTGGAGCCGACGCCGTTGCCCGGGTTGTAGCCCAGGCTCGCGATCGGTGGCGTGCCGGTGACGCCGTTCTCTCCGTTGGCGCTCTGGAACCGCAGCGCGAGGAAGGCCATGTCGATCACGCCGGTGTCCTCGTCGACGCTCAGGGAGCCCAGGCCGGCGTCGGCCAGCGACACCTGCTTGGCCGGGTTGAGCAGGAGGGCGGGGTCCTTGATGGCCTGGCCCACCTTGCCGATCACCTGCCGCTGGCGCTTGGCGCGACCGATGTCGCCCTGCGGATCCGAGTACCGCATGCGGGAGAAGGCGAGCGCCTCCTCGCCGGTGACCTCGTGGCAGCCGGCGGTCCACTTCATCCTGGACCGCTGATCGTCCACGTCGTGGTCGTAGCACAGTTCCACGCCCCCGACGGCGTCGACGATGTCGCTCACACCGCCGAACCCGACCTCCGCGTAGTGGTCGATCGTGAGCCCGGAGAGCTGTTCGACGGTCTGCACCAGGAGTTCCGGCCCACCGAACGCGTAGGCGGCGTTCAGCTTCTGCATGCCGACGCCCGGGATCTCCGCGTAGGTGTCGCGGGGCAGCGAGATGAGCGCCGTGGGGCCGGAGGCCGGCTTGTGCAGGAGCAGGATCGTGTCGGTCCGGGCGCCGGAGGTGGAGTCGTTGATCCCGCCGGAGCCGCGGGCGTCGGAGCCCGCGATCAGGTACGTGGTGCCGGGCGTCCCCGGTGCGCCGGACAGCGCCTCCACGTGCTGGATCTTCCCGTTCGCCCAGATCATCAGGCCGACCGGCCAGGCCAGGAGCGCCAGGACGACGAGGATCGCGATGAGCTTTCCCCGTCCCCTGCGGCGTGGCCCGGGTCGCGCCGCGGGCCGCGCCTGGCCGTATCCGCGCGGGGGCGCCTGCCCTCCGCCGGGTGGGGGTGGCTGGCCGCCCGGCGGCCGCTGCCGCACCGGCGCGGGCGGGCGGTGTGTGGCGTGCACGGACGCCGGAGGCTGCTGCCGCGGCACGGGCGCGGCGTTCAGGCCGGACGCCCGGCCCGTTGCCCGGCGGGGCGGGATGGCCTGGGGCGGCTGAGAGCCCTGCGGCGGCACGGAGCGGGGCGGGACTGGCGGTGGGTTCTTGCCACCGGACACGGGGACCTCCCGGGAAGACTGTCGTTTGATTCGTGGCTCACTGTGACGTTCGCCCACGGGCACGCCGGCTCCGGGTGTCGCGGCGGGAGGCCGCGGCCTGCTCGTGGGGGCTTCGGCGCCGGGGCGTGCGGCCCCGTGCGCGGCGTCGCCGACGGCGATCGCCCCGTCGGTGCCCGGCCGGTCCCCCGCCTGCTGCGGTGTGAAGCTCGGCGGGATGGGCGAAGCGGCCCGGGCGTCCTCGTGCACCCGGGTGGGGTCGTCGTCGGTCGTGGGATCTGACATGTTTCTCCCCGTCAATCGCAGACGGCGGTCGTGTCGGCGCCGGTGAACGCTTCTCTTCCGGCTTCCTTGACGTCGTCGGTGCTGGGGGACGCCGTGGGGTCGATCGTCTCGTCATCCGCCGCCGACGGCGAGGCGGACGCGCCGGAGGCGGCCAGGGTCCCGTTCGTGGCCGAGGGGGAGGCGGACGCCGTGGCGGGGTCGTCGTCGAGCGGCCGGTCCTGCTTGAGGTTCTCCCACAGGAGCGCGGCGTCGGACGTCCACACCACGTTGTTGGGGTTGTACGGGTCGGTCGCGTACGGCACCGTCAGGAAGGTGACGCTCCCGGGGCCCAGGTTGCGCAGGCTGTAGGCGAGCCCGGTGAGGTTGTCGAGCCGGGCCGTCTTGTCGTCCATGGTCATCGAACTGGTGACGGCATCGATGAAGCTCAGGGTCTTGCCCGGGTTGGCGAGTGTGTCGGCGCTCATCACCGTGCGCACCAGGGCGGCGAGGAACTGCTGCTGGCGGCCGATACGGCCCAGGTCGCTGCCGTCGCCGACACCCTTGCGCGCACGGGCGTAGTCGAGCGCGATCGCCCCGTGGAGCGTCTGCACCCCCGGGTCCAGGTGCAGGTTGTTCGCCTCCGGGGCGTTGATCTCCTCCTCGATGCAGAGCTCGACGCCGCCCACGGCGTCGATCATCCGCTGGAAGCCCTGGAAGTCGATCACCATGAACCCGTCGAGGAAGACTCCGGTGAGCGTCTCGACGGTCTGCATCGCGCACAACGCGCCGGACGCGGTGTCGCCACCGACGAGCGCGCCCACGGCGAACGCGGCGTTGAACTTCGTGTGCTGGGGCGCGGTGGTGGACCCGTCGGGAGTGACACAGGAGGGGATGTCGACGGTGGAGTCACGGGGGATGGAGATCGCGTCGACCCGGCTCCGGTCGCCCGAGACGTGCAGGATGATCGTGGTGTCCGACCGCGCGCCGTCGGAGGCGTTGCCGCCGATCTTCCCGTTCTCACCCTCGCGTGTGTCACTCCCCATGAGCAGCAGGTTCAGCGGCTCGCCCGCGTTCGGGTCGGTGGGGGTGGCCTTCTCCGGGCGGTTCGTCAGCACCTCGGTGGACGCGGTCTCGATGTTTCCCGTCCATCGCGACAAGGCCGCCACGGAGCCCGAGGCCACGAACGCGAGCATCCCGGTGAGGACCAGTGCCACGACCCGCGTCGTGGACCTGTGCCCGGCCAGGACCCGTGCGTGGGCAGGGCCGGCCGACTGGTCCAGGCCCGCCCCGGGCGTACTGAAGTCGGGAAAGGTCACAACTTCAGAGCATAGGGGAGCGGACTTGCACGGGCGCAGAGGCCACACAGAGGGACGGTAGAGGGTTCGTGGAGAACAGGTCAGGCGATCCTCTCGATCTTCTCGGTGGCCACGAGCCGGTCGCGCCGCGCCGTGTCGGCCTCCAGGGCGGCCGCGGTAGCGGGCCCCGTGAGCACCACCGACCCCGCTGCGGCCCAGACGCGCAGCAACTGACGCAGCACGTCAGCGGCTCGGCCACGGCCGTCGACGAGCGTCCTCACCCCCTCCTCGGGCCCGGCCTCGGGGACGAGCTCGTCATGGCCGACGACGGCGTTCCCGGCTGCCCCGGCCACGCCGGATCCGGTCAGGGCAGGGCGGCCGGGATCAGGCTCGGGCGCGTAGATGATCTGGTCGGCGTACGTCATCACCGCCGCGGCCGCATCCACGGCACCAGGCGGAAGGTCGCCGTCGTACCGGCGCGCCAGCATGGGCAGGCTGACCACGACGAGGTCCGCGGACGACCCCGTCCACGAATCAGGAGAATCTGTCACGACGACGTCGAGATTCCCGGCGGCCGGATCCTCGGGCGCGCCGTCGAGCAGCACCACCGTGGCACCCACCCGCCAGGACGCGAGCGCCCAGGTCACGGTGCGCCAGTGCACGGGCAGGTTCACCCCAACCATCGACCCGGGTTGTACGTCGTACTCCTCGACAAGCAGGTTCGTGGTCTTCGCGACCCAGTTCGCCAGGACCGCACCGGAGAGCTCGATCCGTTCCCCGTCGTCCCCGTACCACGTCAGGCGGGGGCGGCCGGGATCGGACTGGAGACGTTCGAGAAGGGTGGAAACGAGCATGAACGAAGGCTACGCGGCACGCAACGCAACGCAGCCTGTCAATCCGCACGTGACCGTCCCCCGAGGTGAGGGCGATTTTCTTGTGAAGCCCTCTGCCGATAGCACACTTCCGCTTGACGCCTCCACACGACACGCGTGTAATTCCATGTATGCAGTTTTCGTAGCGAGGCAAGCGCGCGGACACGCGCGACACATGACCGACAGAGACGGCATGGAGGGGCACATCATGTGGGACATGCTGGAACCGGACGGTGACATCCCGTCCGACACCGAACGCCCGAGCGAGACCATGGCGGACGTGCTGTCGCTCTTCGACGAGGAGCAGGACGAGACCCTGCTCAGCTGGCAGGAACGAGCGCTGTGCGCGCAGACGGATCCTGAGGCGTTCTTCCCCGAGAAGGGCGGCTCCACGCGCGAGGCGAAGAAGGTCTGCCAGGGCTGCGAGGTCAAGGCCGAGTGCCTCGACTACGCCCTCGCCAACGACGAGCGTTTCGGCATCTGGGGTGGCCTGTCCGAGCGGGAGCGGCGCAAGCTCAAGCGGCGCGCCGTCTGACCCGTCTCACGCGACACGCCGGGTTCCCTTCTTGCCCTGCGGATCCGGTCCGCGGTGCGCATGATGGTCGGCGAGATGACGTCGCCACCCACCGGGCTGCCGCCCCGGCACACCACCGACACCGCGCTCGCAGCGGTCAGGTCGGTCACAGGACCTGCTTCGACCCTCGTCACGGTCACCGCCGTGGTCGTCACACGCGGGCGGAGTCCCTATCTGGAATCCACGCTGAACGCGGTCCGCGCACAGTCCCTGGCACCGAGCTCGATCGTCGTGGTCGACGTCGACACCGCGCATTCCACATCCGCGCACCGGGGGCTCAGCCTTGACGGAGCGCGCTATGTCGCGGCGAGCCGGTCCCGGTCGTTCGGCGACGCGGTGAACGCGGCCGTCGCCGAGGCCATCGATCCCGGCGAGACCGACGCGCCCGACTGGCTCTGGCTCCTGCACGACGACTCCGCGCCCGCACCTGGTGCGCTGGCCGCACTGCTCCGCTCGGTCGAGCACGCCGGCAGCGTCGCCGTCGCCGGCTGCAAGCAGCGGCGCTGGGAGCTCGACGACGACGGGCGGCCACGCGACCTGGCAGATCCTGACCGCGGCCTCCTGCTCCAGGTCGGCTACACGGTCTCCCCGCTCGGCCGCCGCATGACCGGGCTGGACGAGACGGAGATCGACCAGGGACAGCATGACTCGCGCGAGGACGTCTTCGCCGTCGGGCTGGCCGGAGCCCTGGTGCGCACCTCCGTGTGGCGCGACCTGGGCGGCACCGACCCGGAGTACGGGCCGTTCGGCGACTCCCTCGAGTTCTGCCGCCGCGTACGGCTGGCCGGCCACCGGGTGACCGTGGTGCCCACCGCCGTGCTCCGGCACGCGCAGCAGTCGCTGGCCGACACCTCGAACCGGAGCCGCCAGCATCGCGCGCGGCTGCGGTTCCGGCTCGTGGCCACCTCACCCTGGCTGCTCGGGTGGGTGATGCTCGCCCTCGTGGCCGGCGCCCCGTTCCTCGCGGCCTACCGGCTCGCCGTGAAACAGCCGGCGGCAGCACATGACGAGCTCATGACACCGCTGTGGATGCTGCTCGGGCTGCGCAGCGTGTTCCAGGCCCGCCGACGCGTCGCGCAAACCGCCACCCAGCCCTACCGGGTGCTCCGGCCACTGCTCGGGACCTGGCGCCAGACGTTCCGGGAGTACCGCGAACGTCGCCTGGCACGCGCCGACGCCCGCTACACCGGCCCCGACGAGCTCGACCGGGTGGACCTGCACCGCATCGCCACCCGCCGACGCACCGTGCTGACGCTCGTCGTGGTCGCGGCCGCCGCCCTGGCCGCCGCCACCTTCGGTCCGGCCATGGGCACGCTCGCCGACGACGGACGGCTCGTGGGCGGCGCGCTCCTGCCGGCGTCGTCCGACACCGGCCAGACCTGGACGGCCGCGACGTCCGGCTGGACACTCACCGGACTCGGGCAGGCCGGGCCCGGCGACCCGCTGCTGCTCACCCTGACCGCGCTCGCCCTGCTCGCCGGGGGCTCGCTCCAGACCGCCGTCAACGCCCTGCTCGTCATGGCACTCCCGCTCGCCGCGCTCGGCGGCTGGGCGGCAGCCGGGGCAGTCACCCGGTCGGTCTGGGTCCGGAGCGTCGCGGCGCTCGCCTGGGCTGCGGCACCCGGCTTCCTCGGTGCACTGTCCGGCGGTCTGCTGGGCGGGCTCGTCGCCCATCTGGCCCTGCCGTGGGTGGCACTGGCACTCATCCGGTCCGTGGGCGGACAGCAGATCGACCTTCCCGACCGTGCCGGCGTCGACGCCCTGCACGGCCGCGCCACCCTCCACGGCGCCCTGATCGCGGAGGGACGCGGCCGGCGGCTCGGTGCCGCCGGAGCGGCAGGACTGGCCCTGGCCGTCGCGGTGTCGGGCGCGCCGGTGCTGCTGCCGATCGCTCTGGTGGTCCTGGCCGCCGCCGCGTTCGCCGCCCCCTCCCGCCGCGCCCACCTGGCGCTCGCTCTCCTGCCCTCCCTCGTTCTGTGCACGCCGCTGCTGGTCCAGGTGTTCCGCACCCGCGACGTCGGCCTGCTCCTGTCCGACCCTTTGGTCCTGCCCGGCACCCTCCCGGCAGGCGGCTCCGGCGCCGGGTGGCAGGTCCTGCTCGGCCAGAGCGGCACACCGAGCGCCTGGTTCGACGGGGCGTGGCCGGCCACGGAGTACGGCCCCTACCTGCTCGGCGGCCTCCTGTGCGTCATGGCGCTCGCCGCGCTGGCCGGTCCGCGCGCCGCGGGGGCACGGGTCGGCTGGGTCCTGGCCGCCTGCGGCCTCGCCGTCGCGGCGCTGACTGACGGCCGCCTCGGCGCGTCGGGCCCGCTCCCCCTCGACCTCGACCCGCTCGCTCTCGACTCACTGGGCCTAGGTTCCGGTCTCCTGGCCGACCGGACCTCGGGGACCGCCCTGACGTCCGTGGTCCTGCTCGGCCTCGGCGGGGCCGCACTGTGCACGACGCGCGTGGTCCGTGCCCGGCGCGCCGTCCGCACCGCCGCGGTGGCCGGAGTCGCCGTGCCGCTGATGATCGGCCTGGTCGGTGCGGCGGGCATCGCGTCGTGGTACCTCGCCGGCCCGCTGTCCGACGACGGCGTGCACGCGAGTGCTGGGCCCGCGGTTCCCGCCGTCGGGCAGCAGATGCAGGCCACGCCACGACAGGCTCGCGTACTGCAACTCGGCACCGGCGCCGACGGCGTCGTCGAACACGCGCTGCTGCGCGGCGACGGCACGCAGCTCGTGGACGCGTCGGTCTCGGCGTCGGCGTCTGCCGCGACACCACAGGAAGTCGGGGCGACGGACACCGCCGTCGGCGGCGACGCGGCCGGCGCAGGCCGAGGCGCCGTCGACGACGTCGCCGTCCGGCTCGCGACCGGCACCGACCCGGACGTGGCCGAGCGTCTGGCCGGTCTCGGGATCGGCGCCGTCCAGGTCCCGACGCCTCCCGCACGGGACGACACGGGGGACGGCATCGGCCCGGCCGCCGGGAACGCCGAGCTGACCGCGTCGCTGGACATGATCCCGGGCCTGGAGCGGGTCACCCAGGGACAGGCGATCACGCTCTGGCGCGTACGGACCGAGCGCGACCCCGCACCGGGCTGGGCACGGATCGAGGACGGCTCGTCGGTCACCCCGGTGGCGTCCGACGGTCCGGGCGTGCACGTCGACGTGGCACCAGGTGGCGCCGGGCGGCGGATCGTCCTCGCCGAGTCCGCCGGGGCGCACTGGTCGGCCACGCTCGACGGGCACCGGCTGGAGCCGGTCGAGGTGGCCTCGGCCGGAGCGACGCTCCAGGGCTTCGGGCTCGGACCGGAGGGCGGCCACCTCGACATCGGCTACCGCGCACCGCACCGCACCGCGTGGCTGCTGGCACTGGGACTCGTGGGAGCGGTGTTCGCGTTGCTCGCACTCCCGGTTCGAGGGCGGAGGCCACGATGACGGGCTGGAGAACGGCACGGAGGATCGGCACGCACACCCTTGGCATCGCGTGCGTCGCGGCCGTCGCGCTGCTCGCACAGGGCATCCCGGGAGGAGAGACGGGTGCGGTCCGGACACGGGAGGTCCCGGTCGCCGCCGGCAGCACCACACTGGTCTGCCCCTCACCCGCTGAACTCGTCCAGGACGACGTGGGTGACGACCACTTCGACGCCAGCCCGGTCGAGACGGAGTCCGGCCTGACGGTCGCCGCCGGGGTGCCGGACGTCGTCGGGCTGGACGGCGAGGAACTCACCGGCGACACGGCGGCACGCGTGGTCCGGGCGGCGGCGGACACTGCCGCGGCGGCCACGGCGACCTCGGTGACGACGGCCGGTGACCTGCGCGGGCTCGTCGCGGGCGCGTGCCGGGCGCCCGCGATCGACCACTGGCTCGTGGGCGGGTCGACCGATGTCGGGTCCAGCTCGCGGCTCGTGCTCCAGAACCCGGGACGTACCGCCGCCTCGGTGTCGCTGGAGGTGTGGGGCCCGTCCGGGCCGGTCACGCTGGGCGGGCAGGCGCTCGTCGTGGTGCCGGCCGGAGAGCAGGTGTCCACGACCCTGGAGGCCGTCGCGCCCGAGCAGACACGGCTCGTCGTGCACGCGGCGAGCCGAGGGGCGCGCGTGACCGCGTACGTGCAGCACCACCGGATCGACGGGCTCGTCCCGCAGGGCGCGGACCTCGTGGCGGACGGGGCGTTGCCGTCGCGTGCCCTTGCCGTCGCGGGAGTGGACAGCCGCGGCGAGTCCGTGGAGGACCCGCACGCACCTTCGCTGCGGCTCCTGGCCCCCGGCGACCAGGACGGAACGGCGCGGCTCAGCATCTACGGCGCGGACGGGCGGGTGTGGCTGCGCGGTGTCGACGGCGTGGAACTGCGGGCAGGCGCGGTGACCGACGTCCCGCTCGGCGGGCTGCCGGCGGGACGGTACGCCGTGGTGGTGGACGCGACGGTGCCGGTGGTCGGCGGCGGGCTGGTGCACCGGCAGGGCAAGGCGCCGGAGGACTCCGTGGTCGAGGGCGACCCGTACGACACGGCGTGGATCGCGGGGCAGTCCGTGGGCGCCGTGGACGCTGACGGCGAGGGCGGTGGCGGTGCTGCCTTCTCCGACGACGGCACGGTCCAGGAGGCGGGCGACGACGTGGCGCCACCGCCCTCCCCCAGCCTGCTCGCCCTGCCCGACGGCATGTCGTGGGCCGTGGACGTCACCGCCATACCGGCCGCACGCGGCGAGGACGACGACCCGGCCGGCGCAGCCGACGTGACCATCACCGGCTATGCCGCCGACGGCACCGAGACGGGAACGCTGGACGTGACGGTCCCGGGAGGCACGGACGTCGACCTGTCCCGCAAGGACCTGGAACCCCTGGGCGAGAACGTGACCGCGATCGGGGTGACCGCGACGGGCGACGCCGCGACTGTCTGGGGGCTTCTCCTGGCGGACGGTTCACTCGTCGCGACGCTGACGCCTCCGGCGACGGCGGTGACGGAGAGCACGGTGGCGGTGCGGGACGTCGTCGCCGACTGACCGGACGGGCTCGCCTATGCCAGGCGGTAGAGCGTTCCCCGGTGTCCCGCTCCTCCGAGCAGGTCGACCTCGCCGGCGTCACGGAGCCGTCCGACGGCATAGCGGACCTGTCGCTCCGAGAGTCCGGTGACGTCGGTGAGCTCTCGGATCGACCGCGGGCCATCGATCAGAGCCATGACGATGACGTCACCATGTTTCGAGCGGGTCGCCGAAGCCACCGGGTGCGGCCGGTCTCCCGCGGCGGGGCCCAATCGGTAGACGCGCCCTCGCCCCTCCCCGAACGCCTCGGCGAGTCCTCGCTCGACGAGGTCGGTCAGGAGGGTGCGCGCCTCCGTGGAATCCATCGGAAACCGGGCGCGCAGTGACCGGTTCGTCCACGACTCGCCGTGACGCATCGCCGCAAGGGCGTGCCGCTGGGTATCGGACAGGCCCTGGGCCGTCGTGAGCGTGGCCAGCCAGTCGAGGTCTTCCGGGTCGAGCAGCGCATGTTCGGGCACGATCGCAGTGAATCGGATGCCGGCATCGACGAAGTGGGGAGGAGTCATCCCGGCTTCCTTCAACGCCTGCCGGACGGTGGCGATCCCGGACCCGATGCCTTCGATCACACGGCGCCCGTCGCTGGTTCGCACATCCTTGCTGATGTCGTACAGGCTCTGGTTGCGAGCGCTACCCCCCGTACCGGCGCCGAGTTGCTCGACCGTCAGCCCGTGCAGGCCACCGGGGTTCGTGATGACGAGCCGGTCGTCCCGCAAGGTCATCGTCACGCGGGTGCTCAGCGCATGCGGGCCGAGGTCGCGGTGGACGAGCGCGTTCGCGACGAGTTCACGCACCGCCTCCGTCGGGTACTCGGGCTCATCCCGCCCATGTCCGTCCCTGCCGAACCGCACGCGCGTCGCCGTGTTGCGCCGCACCCAGGCGACCGCCTGATCGAGCAGTTCGGGCAGAGGCCCGTCGAAGTGAGCGATGTCGGCGCTGCGGGTCCCGACAGGATCCCCTGGCCGGGCAGCGACGCTCGCGGTGATCGAGAGTGTCGGGAAGTACGTCTGCGGGTATCCTCCGAGCGTGTAGATGCCTGCAAGTGTCGGCACGCCCTCACGGGTGACGACTCGCGTGTGGCGCAGCACCGCGTCGTCAGGCATGGATGCCAGGCGCGGGGAGCGCGCCCTGCAGTTCGCGATGTAGGTCGCGACCAGTGTGTCGTCGAGGTCGTCACGCGTCGAGCCTTTGACAGGGGCCTGATCGTGTCGCGCCACGCCTCGGTTCGCCACGAACCCCTGTCGCTCCGGTTCGGAGAGCGGGTAGTCGCCGTCGTACGAGCGCAGGTAGGCGCTTCCGCTCGCCGTCACCTCGCACGGCTTGTCCGTGGACGGCAGTTCACGGACCCGCGCCAGGACGATGGTGCTGCCGTCGACCTGGCCCGTCGTGAAGGACACGTGAAGTGGCGGGGCAACAGCTCTGCGCGCCTGACCCGCGAGGCGCGCTTGGGCATCCGCGGCGTCGTAGACACCGACGGCCTCGAACCCAGCCCGCTCGTCGAGACCGAGCACGATGACGCCACCGCCAGGCATGTTGCCGAACGCCGAGAGAGTCGGCGCCAGGTCCTGCGGGTATCCCTGATGTGCCGCCTTCGCCTCGATGTCGCTGACATCGCTCCCCTCGGCACGCAGCACGTCGACGACGTCCTCGACAGCCAAACTGACACTCTTCACCTTGGAAATATACAACATTTGCGAGCAGCGGTTGGCAGTTTGTCAGTTCAGGCTGGGGCCCGCGCACACCCCGGCCCGAAGAGCCGCGGTCATTCCCAGCGCACCCACTGCATGGCCCCCCATGGCCAAGCGGCAGGGACAAGGCTGGGGCCAACGCTGTGACACCATCCCGCGAACTCCACCGGCCCGTGCCAAGCGTTGCCCAGACCCGACTGGTGCCAGGCTCAGACCTGAGTTCGGTCACTCGCTTAGTGCCTGAGATTCCGCCTTCCTGAGCGCGTCGCGTCCGCATCCCCCACCACGCTGCCGCGGGTCGCACCGAACGAATCCATGTCACGCCGCGTCACCGTGTTGGTGGCCTGGTCGACCTGCATCGCACCGGTGCCATGATGATCCGAGTGGTGCACGCGACCGTACCGGTGGTCGCGGGCGGGCTGCTGCACCGGAAGGGCGAGGTGGCGGAGGACTCCGTGATCGACGAGGCCCCGTACGACACGGCGTGGATCGCGGAGCAGGCGGTGGACGCCTGGGGGGGTGGCAGCGGGGTCGGGTGCGGACGGCGACAGTGACGGCCCACAAGTGGACGAGGCCAACGGCGACGCGCGAACCGACGAAGCCGACGGTGACGGTGACGGTGACGGTGACACGCTCGCGCAGTCGGCCTCCTCGGGCCCGCTCGCCGTGCCCGACGGCGCGTCCTGGGCCGGGAACTTCGCCGCCGTTCCCTCGGAACGAGGCGCGGACGACGACCCGACAGGGACCGCCGTGGTCGCGGTCACCGGCTATGCCGCCGACGGCACCGAGACGGGAACGCTGGACGTGACGGTCCCGGGAGGCACGGACGTCGACCTGTCCGGCAAGGACCTAAAACCCCTGGGCGAGAACGTGACCGCGATCGGGGTGACCGCGACGGGCGACGCCGCGACTGTCTGGGGGCTTCGCCTGGCGGACGGTTCACTCGTCGCGACGCTGACGCCTCCGGCGACGGCGGTGACGGAGAGCACGGTGGCGGCGCGGGACGTCGTCGCCGACTGACGTCGCCGCCGGGACCTCCCACAACGCACTGACCGGAACGGCACGATACTTCGGCCCGAAGGGCAGTGTTCGTTGTCCGGTGTGGAGCACATAGCCTGCGACGAGATCGTCACCGATGCGGTCGTGCAGGTGCCGGATACCCCGGAAGTCGTCCGGCGTCGGTGTCGCCGAGGCCTTCACCTCGATCGCAACCACTTCACCCAGAAGGTTCTCGAGCACGATGTCGACCTCGTCCCCGTCACGTGTGCGGTAGTGGAACTGGTCGCCCCTGGTCTCACACCAGGTGAGCTGGCGTGCGATCTCCATCGCGACAAACCCTTCGAGCAGTTCCCCAGCGGAGCCCCGACCTTTCTCAGGCTGAAATAGCGCGCCGTCGTGGCGTGCCCCAACCCGATGGACGATCCAACGGTCGCAGGAGCCAAAGTCTGACCGGAGCGGCCTGCCAGGGTACGAACGAGTGCCCGCATCTCTGGCACGCGTTCGATCTCACTGATCTGGACGACATCTCGATTGATCAGGTCCGCCACGTAGTTCCGGAGGAAATCCGCCCTCCGTGCGTGCGCTCTACCAACGGCTTCGGGGACCCCCCACGAACGGTTCTCTCGATGTGGTCGTCGCGGGTCACGCGCGCCCGATCGCGGCAGGGACGTGATCAGATTGCCATCGAACCTGTGATCAGATTGCCAGCGCCGGCGTGGCGATGTGACGTGGGTAGCGAACGTCGCCGTCGTCGACAGAACGGCGCGAGGACGACGGCCCGAACGCTACGGCCGAGGTCACGGTCCCTGCTGCACGGCGGCCGGCGCGGACGCGGACGCGGACGCGGGCACGCTGGACGTGGAGGTCCCGGCAGGCGAGGACATCGATCTGTCCGGCGAGGACCTGGAATGGTGGAATGGTGGCAAGGTGAAGCCCAGCGCGCAGACCGACGCAGGGCGTCGGCCTGGAGCCAGCAGCAGATCAGCCACCGCCTCAAGCTCGACTTCCCGGAGGACGAGTCCATGCGGATCAGCCATGAGGCGATCTATCAGGCGTTGTTCTTCCAGGGTCGCGGAGCCCTCAAGCGTGAGCTTGTCGCGTGCTTACGTACTGGGCGCGCACCACGGGAACTCCGAGCCCGGACGCGGAACAAACCACAGGGTCACGTCACCGCCAGCGTGCTCTTCAGCGAGCGGCCTGCCGAGGCCGCCGACCGAGCCGTTCCTGGGCACTGGGAGGGAGATCTGATCATCGGCACCGGCCGGCCTGCGATCGGCACGCTCGTCCAGCGCTCCAGCCGTTCGAGGCTCCTGGTCCGCCTCCTGCGGCTGGAGGGCTGGGGTGAGAAGCCGGTGGTGAGGAACGGCCCGTCGCTGGGTGGCTACGGAGCCGCCGCGATGAACGCCGCGCTCACGTCGACGATGGCCCACCTGCCTGAGCAACTGCGTCGGACGCTCACATGGGACCGGGGCAAGGAACTCTCCGGTCATGCTCAGTTCGCGGTCGAGACCGGGGCGGAGGCGTTCTTTGCCGACCCGCACTCGCCCTGGCAGGGGCCGACAAACGAGAACACCAATGGGCTGCGGCGCCAGCACTTCCCCAAGGGAACCGACCTATCGCGCTGGTCGCCCGAGGACCTCGAAGCCGTCGCTCTCACGGTCAACAACCGGCCCCGCAAGATCCTTGGCTGGAAACTCCCGCTGAGGTCTTCGCCGAGCAGATACGCTCGCTCCAACAGCCCGGTGTTGCAGCGCCTGATTGCCCTCACCCAAGACGGGCCGGCCGGCTACGCCAGGCTCTGTGACCGCCCGTGTACAGGCGGTTGATCGCAAGAACCGCGGCGTTCACTCGCCCGCAGCGACGCTCTTGGACAACGCCGCAAGGACGTGTCGGACTAGCGGCACATCAATGGTCGGGACTGAAATGGACCAAGCCCCGCGCGCCGAAACTCCATCGATCTGCCGGAACTGCGCTGCGTCAACAAACCTGCGCTCCGGAACAACGACACGTTCGACACGATACGGTGGCGCACCAAGAAGTTCGGATACAGTCACACGCTGACCTTCATTCAAACCGAGCGCGAACTTTTCACGCCGAATTCTTGACCCGACGTCACGGTATATTTCTACAAATAGGACCCCGCCATCCTCAACGAACCTGATGTCCGCAGCAGAATCCGTTCGCCCCCGCCACAAGGACACAAGGACATCAGAAAATGTTGTCGAGCCGGCGCTACGGCGATCCTTGCGCCGGCCGACCGATTCACCGGGTTCTCGCCTGGGCCGAGTGAATACGATGAGTATCGCCCCACCGATCGCCATAGGCACGGCTACGAACAGCAGGGCATCAAGCCAAGGGTGCTGCGGCATTCTCGGCACGAGGACGTACAAGACAACCACCGCAGCGAGGGACGCGCCAAAGAAAGCAATCCGTGACAAGCGCTTCATTCTACTGATCCACCCATTTCGTGCCGGTCCCCCCAGTGATTCACTGCCTGTCGCATGTGACGACCCGACACGGCGGGCGTAAATGGGGGGTCGAAAAGAACCTTGGGGCTCCAGGCGTTGCTAGCGCGACCGTACGCGCCTGACCGACGAGCATACCTCCAGCACCCAGGAGGCCCGCACCAACATTTCCCATAGTCGTTCGCTTGCTGGGCATAGTCTGCACATGATAGGCCGCGAGGCCAACGCCAGCGCCCAAACTCGCGGCGATCACTGCGCCTGCCGCACCAGCGCAAATTCCAGCAGTCGCGATCACGCAAGCTGTTACGGCAAGCCCACCCACGACAGTAATCAACGCACCCCCGACCTTCCGGTAGATCTCTTCATTCTCCTTGAAGTGGTCACCTACTGCATCGGTCGTGTCGTTCACCCATGCCTTCGTGGCATCCCAGCCACTGCTCAAGGCTCCTCCAACCTTGCCTGCAAGATTGAGCGGCTCAGGTTGAACGGTTTCGCGTTGGGCGCGTTGTTCCGCGGCCTTCTGGGCGCACGGGCTGCCGCCACTGCTGCTGGAGGTCGTGGATCGAGTCGTCGTGCTCCTACTGCTGGAGTAAGACCGGTACCGGGTCGAGGGAATCGGCGGAGGTTCCGGTCTTCCGGCCGAGCAGGTCGTACTCGTACGCCCACGTGTTCCCGGCATCATCGACCGCCTCGGTGAGCCGATCCGCGTCGTCCCACTGGTAGGTCGTGGACGTGTAGGCACTCGACGTGTCGGCACCGGTGCGTTGCTGCAGCTCGGTATCGAGAGCGCGAGGCGCGACATGGCGTGGAACGTAGGTCGACGCTTGCGAGGTGGTCACGTCCGATCGCGACACGGACGTGACCAGATTGCCACCGGAACCTGTGATCAGACTGCCAGCGTTGGTGGGACGGTGTGTCGTGGGGGCTCACGCACCACCTTTGGACCGCCTTTCCTCTTCCGCAGCAGCACGCACGAGCACCAGGCGCTCCCGGCGGACGTCCGGATCATCATCAAGGTTTTCGCCTGCGAGACGGATGACACGATTCGAGCGAGGATCAACCTGAGCAATCTCGACGTGACCTCCGACGGTCGTGTACCCAGCACGGATCTCGCGCGGCTCGACGCCGAACTGCATCCACAGTTCAGAACCAACGGCCACCACGCCAGATATACCCACGAGGACCAGAATTGGTGTCAGAAATGTCCAAACAACGTACCCGGCCTCACGAGCCAACAGTCCCACGAGAAACATCACGAGTAGAACCACGCCAGAGGCTCCACCGGTTACCATCCCTATCGCGAGCAGGCGGGCAGAAGGCCCGGGGACCCGTTCAACGTTGATGTTCGGGTGCCAGTCTCTTACCACCAGGACACATCCCGCCTTCGGTCGAGCGCGTTGCCGGCTTGGCCGATTCCGAAGTATGCCGTCGCCCCGGCCGTCGTAGTCCTCGTGCTGGAGTAGGACCAGTACCAGGTAGAGGGAATAAGCGCCGGCTTCCACGTGCCCGGCTTACCCCGGGTGGGCGCCGAGCGCGACACCCCGCCGCCCCACATCACCCGTGAGGACTTCGGCAGCGCCACGTTCGCCGCGGCGAACGCCTGCGCCTTGGCCCGCTTGTACCGGGCCCGGCCGGCCTTCGTGTGAGCCGACTTCTGATGCGAGGAGTTGCGGAGCCGCCTTCCCACCCTGACATCATTCCTTTGTGCCCATGGCATGAGCTTCCCTGATCAAGCGTATGCGTCGAACCTCTTCATGAGAGTCGATCCGTTCTTCACCAGCACAGCGAATAACCCCGCCAGTCTTCGAATCAACATAGTCTAGATCCGCGCCCTCCCGCGGCGAAGTCGAGTATCCAGCCCTTCGCTCTCTAGGGAGCGCCCAGTAGAAGGTCATCCACAGGAAGGAAATCGCACCGACTCCGTCCAAGACCCAGAGGATCATGAGGAGGGTAAGGGCTGGGTGCTCCAGATAACCGAGGCCAGATACACTCATAGCTACCAGAAGTGCGGCGCCAATTATAATCACGCCCAGCGCTGTGCCGAATCCCCACGCCCCAAGCGTGCTGGCCGACGGACCCGAGAGCCTCTCCCGCTCCATCTGCGGGTTCCACTGATTCACCATCCGGCGATCCCGTAGCGCTTATCTGCAGCTCCGAACCCTACGCTCATGGTTCCGGTCAAAGTAGCAAGTCCCGTGCCCGTGATATCAGCATTTCGCACAGAGTCGTCGGTGAGGGCGAAAACCCGGTTCAATGCACCGACCTTGGTCGTAACCTTGGCTGCTGCGCCAAATCCGTCGAGCATCGAGCCTGCTATTCCGACGGCGCAGCTAGCGTCAACACCTCCTGTCACGCAATCCGTCAGGGACTCCACCGACACGCTCGTGCCGCAGGCCATCGCGATCTCGCGGGCCGCCCCCTCCGAGGGAGCCATCACCGCCGAGCAGTCCACGGGCTCATCGGCCGAATTCAGAACGGACGAAGCACCCGCTGCGGCATACACCGGGGACACCGGCACGATCCCAGCTGCGACCAAGCTCAAACCCGCCAATACCGCCCAGCCACGCGCAGACCGCCGACCAACACCGCCCGGGGCAGCACCACGCCGATGGGTCCGATCCCATGCATTCCGGACAGCATGGCGATCCCGCATGAAGTCTGCTCCCTCAGTGACAACGGACGCGCCGGACAACTGGGACACGCCACTAGCAGGCAAAGAGTAGGGCGAGGCTGCACCCATTTCGCAAACACTTTTCAAGCCATAAGGATCGAAATGGGTGAAAAACAGCTTGAAAACCACCGCAGATGGTCTTATTTATCTAGAGGTAGAATGGGTGCAAAGCTCAAGATCTGGCCGATTCATCCATCGACCGGGCCAGTCAGCCAGAACGCGTGCCGTTACCGAATTGTGATCTTCTGCCATCGCTCACCGCGTACTCCCGCTACGACGGGACCAGAGCATGGACCAACATCGAAGACTCGCCGACGGAAGGCGTGGGTCGCCACAACGCCCCTGACACGCTCGACGTCGGCGCCCGCGCCGCTACTCGTCCACCGACGCCCGAAGCTTCGCACCCTTGGCATGCGCCACGTCGCGCAGGTCGGACTGGAATGCCACCATCCGCTCACGGAGCGCCACGGCGTCGTCGTCGGTGCCCGAGGCCAGGATGCGCGCGGCGAGCAGCCCCGCGTTGCGCGCCCCGCCGATCGAGACCGTCGCGACGGGCACGCCCGCCGGCATCTGCACGATCGAGAGCAGGGAGTCCATCCCGTCCAGGTACTTCAGCGGCACCGGGACGCCGATCACGGGCAGCGGTGTCACGGCCGCGAGCATGCCCGGCAGGTGGGCCGCGCCGCCGGCGCCGGCGATGACCACCCGCAGTCCCCGGCCGGCGGCCGCGCGCCCGTAGTCGATCATCTCGGTCGGCATGCGGTGTGCCGAGACGACGTCGACCTCGACGGGGACGTCGAACTCGGACAGCGCGTCCGCCGCGCCGCGCATCACGGGCCAGTCCGAGTCGGACCCCATGACGATTCCGACCTGTGCGCTCGCACTCATGCCGTTTCCTCCCCCATCAGCAGCGCCGCGGCGCCCTTCGCGGCAGCGCGCACCTCGTCGAGGTCGCCACCGCTGACGTTGACGTGCCCCAGCTTGCGGCCCGGGCGGATGCCCTTGCCATACAGGTTGACGCGTGCTGAGTCGTACCGCTCGAACAGGTCGGGCAGCGCGCCGGTGAGCACCTTGCGCTCGGAACCCAGCACGTTCACCATCACGGTCCACGGCGCGACCGGTTCCGTGGAACCCAGCGGCAGGTCGAGAACGGCGCGCAGATGCTGCTCGAACTGACTCGTCACCGAGCCGTCGATGGTCCAGTGTCCGGAGTTGTGGGGACGCATCGCGAGCTCGTTCACCAGCACCGTCGTCGGGCCGTCGGGATCGGCCGGGTCCAGGGGCACCTCGAACATCTCCACGGCGAGCACGCCGGTGACATCGAGCCCCTCGGCGACGTCGGAGGCGATCTCACGGGCGCGGGCGTCGATGTCGTCGGACAGGCCGGGAGCCGGGGCGACCACCTCCGAGCAGACCCCGTCGCGCTGGATCGACTCGACCACCGGCCACGCGCGCACCTCGCCGGACGGGCGGCGTGCGACGAGCGCGGACAGCTCCCTCCGGAACGGCACCTTCTCCTCCACCAGCACCGGCGGCCCACCCTCCGTGGCCGCCACCAGCCAGTCGTCCGCCTCACCGGCGCCGGAAACCACCCGCACGCCCTTGCCGTCGTAGCCGCCGCGCGCGAGCTTGACCACCGCTTCACCACCGGACACGGCGAGGAACTGCTCCAGGGCCACCCGGCCCTCGTCGACCGACGCCGGCAGCGCCCGCCACTGCGGGCACGGCACCCCGAGCTCGTGGAGGCGGGTCCGCATCACGATCTTGTCCTGCGCGGCGACGAGCGCGTGCGGACCCGGGCGCACCGGCGTGCCGTGCGCGATGAGGTCGGTGAGCAGCGCGTTGGGCACGTGCTCGTGCTCGAAGGTGAGCACGTCGGCCACGTCCTGACCGGCGGGCGGGGCGATGAGGGCGCGGATCGCGGCCTCGTCCGACGCCGCGCCGACGGGAGCGTCGGTCACGACCTGTGCCGCCGAGGTGTCCGGACTCTCCACGAGCACACGCAGGCGCACTCCGAGTTCCGCGGCCGCGGGGGCCATCATCCGGGCGAGTTGTCCACCGCCGACGACGGCGATCACGGGGGATGTCACGTGGATCAAGGGTACCGGGCGCGGCAGGGACCGATTCCGCGCTTCCACAGCCCGCCGCGACGCCGGGACCCAGGGCCCGGCTCACGCCCCCGGCCGCACCAGCCCCGTCTCGTACGCGGTCACCACCGCCTGGACGCGATCCCGCGCCCCCAGCTTCGCCAGCACCCGTCCCACGTGGGTCTTCACCGTCGCCTCGGCGACGAACAGCTCTGCCGCGATCTCCTGGTTCGACCGGCCGCGGGCCATCTGCACCAGCACCTCCCGTTCGCGCTCGGTGAGCGCGCCCAGTGCCGCGCGCGCCTCGGCGCCCTGCGGATCGGTCGCGGGCAGCGCGGTCACCAGGTGCTCCAGCAGCCGGCGCGTCGAGGACGGCGCGATGACGGCGTCGCCCCGGTGCACCGTGCGCACGGCGGCGAGCAGTTCCTCCGGCGGTGCGTCCTTGAGCAGGAACCCGCTGGCTCCCACCCGGATCGCCTCCAGCACGTACTCGTCGAGATCGAACGTCGTCAGCACTACCACGCGCGGTACGCCGTCCCCGCCGGGACCGCCGACCGCCACGCGAGCGTCCTCGGCGGGGCGCACGCCACCGGCCGCGGGACCGTCCGCGCCTGCGCCGTTCGCGCCTGCGCCGTTCGCGCCTGCGCCGTTCGCGAGCAGCCGTTCCGTGGCCTCCAAGCCGTTGAGGTTGGGCATGCGCACATCCATGAGCACCACGTCGGCCGGGGTCGCGGCCAGCAGGCGCAGGGCCTGGAGCCCGTCGCCTGCCTCGCCGACGACGGTCAGGTCGGGCTGCGAGTCGATCACCATGCGCAGCCCGGCCCGGACGAGCTGCTGGTCGTCGACGAGGGCGACGCGGGTCGGGGCGTTCTCGGTCATGTCTCCTCGTCGGTCGACGGGCCTGTCGGCCGGGCGGCTGATGGGACGCCCGGGGTGCGAACGGCCGTGCCGGCCGCCCGGTGGGTCGGAGGGCCCGCCCCGGCCGACCTGGCTTCGGCAGGCCGGGTCCCGCCGGCGGGGACGGCCGGTGGCCGGCCGGCGTCGCCGAGCTCCGGCCGCAGGTGTTCGACGTCGGACACCGGCGCCGGGACCGGGACGACGAACCGGACCTGGAACCCACCGCCGGGCCGCGGGCCCGCGGTGAGCCTCCCCCCGAACAGCTCGGCGCGTTCCCGCATCCCGACCAGACCGTACCCCGCGCCGGGCATCGGGCTCGGGTTGGCGGAGGCGAGCCCGCGGCCGTCGTCGGACACGGCCAGTTCGATCTCGCGCTCGCCCCAGCGGACGAGAACGGTCACGCGGGGGCCGGGGCCGGCGTGCTTGCGGACATTGGTGAGCGCCTCCTGGGCGACGCGGTAGATGTTGAGGCCGACGCCCGGAGGGAGCTGGCGTTCCGCCCCGATCCGGGCGTAGGACACGCGGAGCCCGTCGGCCCGGGACTGCTCGACCAGCGCCTCGATCTGCGTGACATCGGGCTGGGGCGCGATGGGCGCGGGCTCCGCCACGCCCGCGGGTCGCGTGCCGGCCTCGGGGGACGTGGGCGCCGCCCGGCCCCGCTCGCCCCGCGGGGGCGAGCTTCGCAGCACCCCGAGGATCTTGCGCATGTCCGACAGGGCCGCGCGGCCCGTCTCCGCGATCGTGTCCAGCGCGCGTCCCGCCGCCTCCGGGTCGGCGCCGGACGCGTACCTGCCGCCGTCGGCCTGAGCGATCACGATCGACAGGGAGTGCGCCACGACGTCGTGCATCTCGCGCGCGATACGCGCACGCTCCGCGCCGGCCGCGATGGCCGCCTGCTGGTCGCTCTCGAGCTGGAGCCGTTCCGCGCGGTCCCGCAGAGCGTCCAGCATGGCACGGCGCGACCGGCGGAACAGGCCGAGGGCCCAGGCGGTGCAGAAGATCAGGAAGGCGACGATCGCGAACAGCTCGGAACCCCCCGAGCCGTCGCCGCCGGAAGCGAACTTGAGCTCGAGGAACAACAGGGTGCACCCGGCCGCTGCCGCGATGATGCCGGCTCGCGGCCCCCAGCGCGGTCCGTAGGCGGTCAATCCGTACAGCGAGTAGGGCAGCAGCAGGTCGATCGGCATGATGACCGGCATGCCGATGGCCATGTGGGCCAGCGCCAGGACCAGCATCGCGCTCGTCGAGGCGACCGGCCGGGTTCGCACCCAGGCCAGCGGCACCAGCATGAGCGCGGACCACGCGACGGGGAACCACGACGGCAGGCCTGCCCGATCGGCGGAGAAGGCAGGACCCGCAGACGAGACGACCAGCACGAACGCCGCGATCATCACCACCACGGTCGTGTCGGTCGCGAAGCGGTGACGCTCGAACCACCCGGACACGCGCTCGTACAGACTGGGACTCTCCACGGTGGCAAGCGTATGGCCGACCATTGACCGACGCGTCATACCGTGGTAGCACTTTCCCTGGACAGGGGGAGAAATCACACGGTTCGTCGTGGGCTCGTCGAGCGAGCCACCGAACCGATTCGTCAAACCACTATCCCAGCTGCGTCCGATGGCAGCCAGGACGCGCGTTATGCCCTACCATGGCGGAATGACTCACGTACTCCTAGCCGAGGACGACCCGGCCATTGCCGAGCCGTTGGCGCGGGCGCTCACTCGTGAAGGTTATGACGTCGTCGCGCAAGGAACCGGCAAAGGTGCGATCGAGCACGCGAGCGGCGCGGACATCGTGGTCCTGGACCTGGGCCTGCCCGACATGGACGGCTTGGACGTCGCGCGGGAGATTCGCGGTAGCGGCCTGACGGTCCCGGTCCTCGTGCTCACCGCTCGCGCCGACGAGGTCGACCTCGTCGTCGGCCTGGACGCCGGCGCCGACGACTACGTCACCAAGCCCTTCCGGCTCGCGGAACTGCTCGCGCGCGTGCGGGCCCTGCTGCGCAGGACGCACGGCGAGACCGGTGAGGAGGAGGAACTGCACGCGCAGGACGTGCGGGTGGACGTCTCCGCGCACCGCGCCTTCCAGGGAGACCGTGAGCTGCACCTGACCACCAAGGAGTTCGACCTGCTGCGTGTGCTGGTGCAGAACGCCGGCTCCGTCGTGGTCCGCGACACCCTGATGCGCGACGTCTGGGGCTCGGACCCGGTCGGTTCCACCAAGACGCTCGACATGCACGTGTCGTGGCTGCGCCGCAAGCTCGGCGACGACGCGAACGCCCCGCGCTACGTCTCCACCGTGCGCGGTCTGGGCTTCCGCTTCGAGATCGGGGCGAGCTAGCCACATGCGCCACCGCATCGTCCAAGCGACGATGGTCGCGGTCGCAGTCGCCGTCCTGCTGCTCGGCGTGCCCTTCGCCATCTTCGGCGCCCGGTTCGTCTACGACACCGAGGTCAAGCGCATCGAGCAGCGGGCCGTCGCCTTCGCCGAGAACGTCTCCCGCGAGGTGTCGCTCGTGAACTACAACGAGGGACAGATCCCCGAGCAGCTCCTCGCGGAGGCCGTGCAGCCGGCCGAGACCGAGACGCCGGCGCACGTGACGGTCAGCCTCCCGAACGGAACGCTCCTCTCCCGCGGTGACATCCCGACGGGTCCCGTGATCGACGCGTCGTGGACCACCAAGACCTCTCCCATCGTGGCGGTCACCATCGAGGTCTCCGCCTGGCCTGCCTACGTCAAGTCCGGCCAGCTCGTCTTCCTGATGCTGATCGGCAGCGCGGCCGCCTTCACCGCCGGCTCGGTGACTGCCGCCTGGCAGGCCGAACGCCTGGCTCGGCCGTTCGTGTACCTGGCCGGGGCCGCCGAGCAGCTCGGTGCCGGACAGGTCCGGCCACGCCTCGAGCCCTCCGGCGTCGAGGAGATCGACCTGGTCGCCGCCGAGCTGGCACGCAGCTCGGACCGCCTGGCCGCCCGGCTCGCCGTCGAGCGGCAGTTCACGTCCGACGCCTCCCACCAGCTGCGCACGCCTCTGACGGCGCTGACGATGCGGCTGGAGGAGATCACCCTGACCTCCTCCGAACCCGAGGTGCAGGAAGAGGCACGAATCTCGCTGGAGCAGGTGGAGCGGCTGGTCGGCGTCGTCGACGACCTGCTCGCCCGTTCCCGCAAGGCCCAGGGCGGCACCACGGAGTCCGTCGACCTCGCGGTGGTGTTCCGGCAGCAGCGTGAGGAATGGCGGGACACGTTCGGGGCCGAGGGCCGCACGCTCGTCGTGGAGGAGCCCGACGACGTACGCGTGCTCGCCACTCCCGGTGCGCTCGCCCAGACCCTGTCGACGCTGCTCGAGAACTCGCTGCGGCACGGCGACGGTGCCACGACGCTGCGGTCGCGGCCGTCGGGCACGCGTGGCATGGTCGCGATCGAGGTCACGGACGAGGGCGAGGGCGTCCCCGAGGACATGGTCGGCCAGATCTTCGAGCGCGGCGTCACCTCGGGCAACGGCACGGGTCTCGGTCTCGCGCTCGCCCGCGACCTGGTCGCGGCCGACGGCGGCCGTCTCGAGCTCAGCCAGCGCACGCCTCCCGTGTTCTCCGTCTTCCTGGCAGGGGTGCCACGCGCCTATGACCCGCAGGCCGTGCTCCCGGTGGGTTCGACCGTCTCGTCCGTGGAGAAGGTCAAGCGCCGCCGCTGGGGCCGCGGCTGACCTTGCGCGGGGCCTCGGCCCGGCGCGAGGCCGTCACCGGGACATTCCCGGGGGACGACGTGGCGGTCGACGGAATCCCTTCCGTCGACCGCCACGTCGTCCCCGGCGAGTCGCGACCTCACTCGGCCGCCAGAGCCTCCACCGGTGAGGCCTGCAGGGCGCTGCGCGCGGGAGCGACCGACGCGATGAGACCGGCCACGACCGCGACGACCAGGACCACACCCAGGTCGAGCCACGGAACCGCCAGGGTCACGTCGCCCATCACGGACAGCGCGGTCAGAGCGCCGGTCCAGCCGTACAGCAGGCCCAGCGCGATGCCGAGCACGGCCCCGACCCCGGCGATGAGCATTCCCTCGACGGCCAGCATGCCGCGCAGCTGGGACTTGCTCAGGCCGATGGCACGCAGGGTCGCCGACTCCCGCCGGCGTTCGATGACGGACAGGGACAGGGTGTTGGCGACGCCGATCACCGCGATGACCACGGCGACGGCGAGAAGGCCGACGACGATGCCGAGCATCACGTTGATGACCTGCTCGAACTGGGCCCGCTGAGCAGCGGGGCCGGTGACGAACACTCCCTGGTCGGACATCGCGTCCTGGACGTCGGCGAGGAGCGTCGCCGGATCCGCGGCGGGGTCCAGCGCGGCCCAGACCGCGGCGAACGTCGCCTCGGGATCGACCTTGCGCAGATCGGTGAGCGTGACGACGTCGCTGAGGCCCATGTTGCTGGTCTCGGCAACGGTGAGCGGCACGGCGGAGCCGGTCCCGGTGACCTCCAGCGTGTCCCCGGCGGCGACGCCCAGGTTCTCCATGTCGTCCTGCGTGAGCAGGATCGTGCCCGGTGCGAGGTTGTCGAGGGCGTGCTCGTCGTGCACGGTGGCGCGCAGGTCCTCGAGATCGGCGCCCTGGAGGTACAGGTACTCGCCACCGGGCAGTTCGGCGTCGGCCGCGTACACCTCGGCGACGTCCGTGACGCCGTCGACGCCGTCGACGGTTCCGGCAGCCGACGGCGGCACCTCCCCGGCCCCCGGCATGACCATGATGTCCACGGGGAACGTCTCGTCCAGCGTGTCGTCCGCGGTCTCCCGGGCCGCGGCCGCGCCGGTCGTCATGGTCATGATGAGCGTGACACCGATGAGCAGGGCCGTGGCGGTCGCCGACGTGCGGCGAGGGTTGCGGAGCGTGTTCGCCGCGGCCAGGCGGGACGCGGGTCCGGTCCGGCTGACGAGCGCCCCGAGGAAGGCGGCGACCTTGGGCAGCCAGAACACCGTGCCCACGATCACCCCGACGAGGGAGACCGCTCCCCCCAGCACCGTGGCAGCGAGGCCCAGCTGGACCTCGCCGGTGGTCCCGAAGTACACGCCGAGCCCCACGAGGGCGAAGCCGCCGATCGTGGCCAGCGCGGAGAGCACGGCACGCACGCGGCCCGCTCCCCGGCGCACGCTCAGGGTCTCGGCGGGGCGCAGCGCGGCGAGCGGTGCGACGCGGGTGGCGTTCCGGGCGGGAGCCAACGCCGCGACGACGGTCACGACGGTGCCCACGGCGAGCGGGATGAGCACCACCTGCGGGGTGATCGAGACGGCGGCAGGCAGTGGCACGCCGAGGTCGAACCGTGGCGCGACGAACAGCGCCGTCTGGGCGAGCAGCACACCGAGCAGCACTCCGCCGAGCGAGGCGAGCACACCGAGGACGGCCGCCTCGAGCAGCACGGACCGGTAGAGCTGACCGCGTCCTGCCCCCACGCAGCGCAGCAGGGCCAGGGTGCGGGTGCGCTGGGCGACGAGCACCTGGAACGTGTTCGCGATGACCAGTCCGGCAACGAGCAGTGCCACGGCCGCGAACGTCAGCACGAAGACCAGGAAGACCAGGTCCTCGCCGCCGGTCCGCTCGGCGCTGACCTGCTGCGCGTGCTCGTCCACGGTCTTGACGGAGTGTTTCCCGCCGCTCACCACGGCGGCGTCGAGGGCGTCGCGCACCGCCGGGGTGGGCTCGCCGCCGGACAACGCGGACGGCTCGAGCAGCGCGGCGATCTCGAAGGTCCCTCCGGGTACCGGGTCGTCGGCCCACTCGTCGATGTCCGCCGGCGTGGCCACGACGGCGCCACCGCTCGAGGCATACGCGTTGTACGGGTCCTGCGTGATTCCGACGACGCGAACGTCCTCGGTGACCTCCTCGCCGTCGCCGGTCTCAGGATCGGTCGTCACCCAGCGGTAGACCTGCGTCTCGTCGCCGATACCGACGTGGAGACGCTCGGCGAGGCCGTCCGGCACCGCGATCTCGCCACGTTCGGACGGCCACTTGCCGGCGGTGAGGTCGAGCGCCATGAGGCGGCTGTCCTGCGGGCGGGCGATTCCCTCGGCGTAGGCGAAGACACTGCCGTCACCGAGGTTCAGGTAGGCGCTCCGCACGGCATCGGCGGCAGCGACCCCGTCGGTGCCGCGGATCGCCTCCACGTCCTGGCGCCAGTCGGTTCCGGACGTCGTGACCAGGACGTCCGCGTCGGCGTAGCGTGCGGCGATCGTGTCGTACGTGGCGCGGGTGATGACGTTGCCCGCCAGGAGCGTCACCGCCACGAACGCCGTGCCGATGAGGATCGCGATCCCGGCCGCGGTCAGGCGGCCGGCGCTGCGGCGCATCTGCGCCAAGGTGTAGCGAGCCGTGGGAAGGCTGCTGCCCTTCGGGCCCGCCGCCGGCACGCCCCCGGACGACGATCCGGGGGCATCGGTGGACGGTGCGGTCGTCGTGGTGGCCATCAGGCACCAGCCCCGGGCACGGCCGGCGTGGTTCCGGTCGAGACGTCGGGCTCCAGCGTGCGCAGGGCGTCCAGCCCGGCCAGGGCCGACTCCGGCGTGGGGTCGGTGATGTCGCCGGCGATGCGGCCGTCCGCGAGCAGGACCACACGGTCCGCGTAGGCGGCCGCGGCGGGGTCGTGCGTGACCATGATGATCGTGCGGCCGAGCTCGCGGACGCTGCGGCGCAGGAAGCTGAGCACCTCCGCGCCGGACCGGGAGTCCAGGTTGCCGGTGGGCTCGTCGGCGAAGACGACGTCGGGCTGGGCGATGAGGGCCCGGGCGATCGCGACGCGCTGCTGCTGACCGCCGGACATCTCGGCCGGGCGGTGGGTCAGGCGCTCGGTCAGGCCGAGGGTCTCGACGAGGGTGCCGAACCACTGGCGGTCGACCGTGCCGCCGGCGAGTTCCACGGGAAGCGTGATGTTCTGCTCGGCGGTGAACATCGGCAACAGGTTGAACTGCTGGAACACGAAGCCGACCCGGTCGCGGCGCAGCTTGGTCAGGGCTCCGTCGTTCAGGCCGGTGACATCCGTCGTCCCGACGAACGCCTGGCCCGATGTCGCCGTGTCCAGCCCGGCGAGCAGATGCATCAGCGTCGACTTCCCCGACCCCGACGGTCCCATGATCGCGGTGAACTCGCCCGCGGCGAAGTCCACGTCGACGCCCGCCAGAGCGTGCACGACGGCCTCCCCCGATCCGTAGGTCTTGGTGAGGTCACGCGCCCGGACGGCACGGGTGCCGTCCACGGGTACGTACACGGTGGTATCCACGGAAGTTCTCCTCATGAAGAAGGGTTGTGTCAAGAACACCAGGAATCTACGGATCGACGGGCCGGTCCCGCGTCCTGCGAGGGGATGGTCCTGGGCGGCGGCCATGTCATACCTGGGTCGTAGGACGACCCTGAGTTCGTGGGAACGACGACCCGGGGCATACCCCCATCGCGGGAATGTGCGGCCCGACGGAGACACCGACCTGTGGAGAACCCCGGTCATGCACAAGGAGTGCCGGCCCGCCGCACGCCTCCGGCAGCCGTGCGGCACGGTGAAGCTCATGACCGTCCGTATGACCGTGCACCCGGATGAAGACGTCGAGCTGTCCGACGGCGCCCCGCCGGCCGCCTTCCGAGAACCGCTTGCCGCGCTGATCCGCCGGCCCGAGCTGCGCCATGCGGCCCTCCTGGCAGACGGCGCGCCCGTCCCCGAGGACTGCCGGGCCGGAGAGCGGCCGCTGCTGCCCGGAGCCACCCTGACAATCGCCCGGCACGGCGCCAGCGCGGCACGGCACGAGGCCGTCACCACGCAGGACGGGGCCGCGCCGCTCCGCGCGAGGTGGATGCTCGCCCGGACCACAGGGACCGCGGCAGGCGCCGTCATTCCCGTCCGGGGGCCGCGGGACCTCGTGCGAGGCCTGCACGGGCTGGCCCGCGAGCATGCCACCCGGTCCGCGGCCGGAGGGCCGGGCCTGCGCGTCCGGCGCGGCGGGGTGAGCCGGACCCTCGGCCCGCCCCGGCAGTCAGGGGACGCGGCCCGGGCACTCGGCCTCCTGCCGGTCGTGGGCTCGGTCTGCCTGGCCCTCCTGCTGCGCCAGCCCACACTCGCCCTGTTCGCCCTGTTCGGCATCGCGGCCCTGCTCCCCCAGCTGTTCCGGCGCCGGACAGCCCCCGGCACGGCACCGGCACGAGTCAGGCCGCACCGGGCAGGGCCCGACGCGCTGCTCGCGTTCGTCACCGCCGCACACCAGGCCGCGCCGGGAACCTGGCGCACAGCCCTGGCCGCCTGGACGCGAGCAGAGCCGCGGCACGGATGGCCGGGTGGCACGTGGGACGAACTCCTGAACGACGGGGCGCTGGCCGTCGCCGGCCCGGACGAAGCCGCCCGGGCCGTGGCCCGCGCGGTCGTGGCCGATCTCGCCACCCGCGGGCGCCCCGTCCAGGTGCTCGGCGCCGTACGGCACTGGACGTGGTGCCGCTGGCTCCCCTCCCCCGCGACCACGCCCACCCCGAACCCGCCCGGACACCACCTGGCCCTTCCCGCAGGCCGTGCCGCCGACGAAGCCGGCCTGCCCGTCCTCGTGGTCGACCACGGCACACCCGAGGACCATGCCGCTGCCCGCAGCGCCGTCGCCCGCGGAGCGGTCGCCGTCGTGCTCGGCACCACCCGCGGCTGCCGCACGATCGCCACCGTCCGTAACGGACGCCTGCACGTCACGGGGCCCGAGCTGAACCGCCGCTCCCGCCCCGTCGTCGGGGTCACGACCGCATGGGCGGAACTCTTCGCCCGGCGCCTCGCGGGCGCACGTCACCTCGGCCGCACCCTGCCCACGCTCACCGGCAGCGCCCCCGGCCACACCCAGGACGACACGAACCTGCCGGACGACGTCCCACTCGCCGGCCTGCACGATCTCGACGGCGTGAGTGCCGGACGGCGTAGCGGAAGCTGGGCCGTGCCCCTCGGCCGCACCACGACAGGGACCGTCACCTGGGACATCGTCTCCGACGGGCCACATCTCCTGGTGGCGGGCACCACCGGCTCCGGGAAGTCCGAACTGCTGCGCGCACTCGTGCTCGGGCTCGCCCTGCAGCACCCGCCGGGCCACCTGATGCTCGGCCTGGTCGACTTCAAGGGAGGGGCTGGTCTCGGCGAGCTCACGGGCCTCCCCCACGTCGTCGGTCAGGTCACCGACCTCGACGCGACGCTCGCCGCCCGAGCGCTGACGGGACTGCAGTCCGAGCTGCGGCGCCGCAAGAGAATCCTCGCCGAGCACGGCGTGGCCGACGTCGCGGCGCTGGCGCGCGACACCATGCCGCGGCTGGTCGTGGTCGTCGACGAGTTCCGCGCGCTCGCCGACGAACTTCCCGAGCTGCTGCCCGGCCTGGTGCGGATCGCCGCCCAGGGACGGTCGCTCGGCGTTCACCTCGTCCTCGCGACGCAGCGTCCCGCCGGCGCCGTCAATGCCGACGTGCGCGCGAACGTCACCACCCGGCTCGCGCTGCGCGTCACCGACCCGCTCGAATCGCGAGACGTCGTCGACTGTCCGGACGCAGCCGCTCTGCCCGTGGACCGGCCAGGCCGGGCGGTACTCCGGATCGGTGCGGACGCCCCCGTCCTCCTCCAGTGCGCGCACACCGGGCCCGGCCGCCCGATCGTGCCGGTCCGGCGCGCCCCGTCCTTCAGGCTGCCCGGACGTGCGCAGGTGGGCGGGCGTCTCGGCACCGAACTCACGGGTACCGTGCCGGGAGCGGCGGGAGCACCGGGAAGGCACCTGGCCGGCCCCGGCCATGCCGGGCCGGGCTCTGACGCGGGGATGCCCGCGGCCCCGCCCGGCTGCCCGACCGAGGTCGTCGCTGCGCTCCGGGACGCCTACGGCGGCTCGGTGGCACACGCACCGCTCTGGCTGCCGCCACTGCCGGATCGCGTGGAGTCCATGGATCTGCCGCAGTGGGACGACCACCCGCACGCCCCGGGCCTGCCACTCGCTCTCGGCGACCTGCCGGAGCGGCAGCGCCGGAGGGTGATCCGCTGGGACCCCGCGCACGGGAACCTGGCCGTCGTCGGCCGCGCGAGGTCGGGACGCACGACCGCACTCGCCGCGCTGGCCGCGGCCGCACGAGCTGCCGGACTGACCGTGCGAACCGTCACTCCGGTCTCGGCCCCCGAGCCTGTCGGTGCTCCCGATCTCCTGCTGGTCGACGGGCTGGAAGCCATCCGCGCGGCGTGGCCCGGCTGGGAACCACCGGTGGGCGTGCCCGTGGCGGCCGCCACGCGGAGCCTGGCGGCCGCCCACGCCTACGGCATCGGTCCGCGGCTCGTCATGCTGAGCCGGGACCGTGCCGACGACGTCGCCCTGGGCGCCCCCGCGGCCCTGGCCGGCTCGGGAGGCGTCCCAGGACGCGCCGCATGGTGCGACCGCGAAGGGGCGGTGCTGTGTCAGACGGTCCAGGACACGGCCGTCACCTGAGCCACCACTTCTGGTTCGCGCCCCCGTGACACTCCCAGATCACGAGCTTCGTGCCGTCGTCGCCGTTCCAGCCCTGGACGTCGACGCACTTGTCGGCCGCGATCGACACCAGGTCCCCGGCTCCGGACAGGACCCACTGCTGGGCGATGTTGCCGTTGCAGTTCACGATCTGCACGGTCGTGCCGTTCGTGGAGTCACCCCAGGCGAGGTCCATGCACAGCCCTCCGGCGCGGACCGTGCCGTCGGAGGCGAAGGTCCACCGTTGCGCCGCGGTGCCGTTGCAGGTCCAGATCTGAAGCGGCACACCGTCGGAGAAGTTCGAGCCGGGGACGTCGATGCACTTGCCCTCGTACCCGACGATCTCCCGGCCGCCCCCGCCGGTGGTGGTGAGGCTGAGGCCGTAGTTGGCCAGGATGGGGTTGATCGGCTGGTAGATGAACCTGCCGTTGCTCGCGCAGTCGCCGATACGCCCGGACGTCACGCCCTGCGCCTGGTCCCCGGAGATCACGGACCCACCGGAGTCGCCTCCCTCGGCACACGCCGAGCCCGTTGCCATCCCCGGGATGTCGCCACTTCCGTAGTTGATGGTGACGTTCTTCTCCTGGATCACGCCGCAGCGCCAGCCCGACGTCCGCCCGGACCGGCACACCGATGCGCCGATCGGCATCTCGTTCGACCCCGCGACGGCGACGGTGCCGCCCGCGTAGTCGTTCACGGCCGGGCGGGACGTCCAGTCCCCGTTGGTCCGGACCCAGGCCCAGTCGTGGCCGGGGAACTGCGAACCCGCGTAGCTGCCGAGCGCGGCGCCGTCGGGCGCGTTCACCGCGTCGCCGGTGCTGCCGCAGTGACCTGCCGTGACGAACCCGCCGGCCACGGCGAAGCCCACCGAGCACAGCGTGACGTAGCCGTCGCCGGTGGGCCGGTGGAACTCGTTGCCGCCCACGATGTCGCGGGCCGGCACGGGCGCCGTGTCCGATCGTTCCACCCGCACCACGCCGGACGGCACCCCCGCCTTCTCCGCCAGCGCATGGGCCGCGTCTGCGTCGGCGGCCTCGATGACCAGGGCGTTCTCTTCCGGGTCGGCGTACCAGGCATGCACGGCCCGGGGAGCTTCGACACCGTCGAGCGCCTCCTTCCAGCGTGTGAGCTCGTCGAGTCCGTACCGCACGACGACGGCCCGCGCCCCCGTCTCGCCGACGACGCCTGCCGCCGCGGAGCTCGTGACGGCCACCCGAACGTCACCGCCCCCGTCGGGCACCCAGGTACCTCCGTACTCGTCACCGAGCGACGAGACGAAGCGCTCTTCCAGGGCAGCGGCCCTCGCGTCGAGTGCGAGACGTGCCCGGAGCTCGTCGGGGCCGAGACCGAGATCCCGCTCGAATGCCGCGGCCTGCTCCGGCGGCATTCCCGCCGTCTCGGACGACACCGGAGGTGTGCCGGAGGACTCGGCACCCGCGGGTGGCGCGCCCACGAGCGCGACACCGGCCAGCGCGGTCATCACGGCAAGACCGCACGACACCAGCGATCTCGCCGACCTGCGATTCGACGTACTCGATCTGAGCATCTGCTGCTCCCTCCCTGAGGCCCGGCAGAGCCGGGGCATGTACGGGTGGGCGGACGAGGGACGGCGGCGATGTCGTACCCCCGCACGCCGACACGTTCGGTTTCGCACGCGTCCGATGAGGGCCATGGCGATGCTAGGCGCCGCGGTCACGTTACTGAACAGTCATGAACTACCGATGTGGGAACTACCTACGACATCCATGACGATGTCGCGACGTCGGCGGGCGGCCCGCCCTGGCGCGCACCGCACGCGGCGCCCCCTCCTGGGCGGGGCACACCACCGGGGGAGGCGGGTGGCGCCATGCTGCCGGGTCACGGATTGGCGTCGAAGGCCTCCTCGAGTTGACACCCCTACCCCCTAGCCTTTGCATGAGAGAACAGGTCACTGGTTTGCGAACCTCGGCCGGATGCTGGGCGGCACCGGGCAAGACAGCGTGTCGACTGTCCAGCACGCATCGTGAACGACCAGGAAGAACTCAGGAGTCGAAATGCGAGTGAATCGGAAGTCGGCCGGCGTGGTGGCCTCGGTTGCCGTGCTGGGCATGACCCTGGCGGCATGCGGGGGCGATTCGGGCGATGGTGGGTCCACCGCCGGGGGCGGCGCGGACCAGGTCGAGGTGTTCACCTGGTGGGCCGCGGGTTCGGAGAAGGCTGGCCTGGATGCGCTGGTGGGCGTGTTCAACGAGCAGCACCCCGACATCGAGTTCGTGAACGGTGCGGTGGCCGGTGGCGCCGGGTCGGCGGCGAAGGACCTGCTGCAGACCCGTCTGCAGGCCCAGGACCCGCCGG
>NZ_JABBYC010000060.1 GCF_016742955.1 Myceligenerans indicum
CCTTATCGTCGGCAGCGTCAGATGTGTATAAGAGACAGGCCGGGGCCGGGGCCGGCGCCTCGGAGGTCGCGGCCTCGTAGAGGGCGTCGGCGACGGTGCCGCCGAAGGCGTCGGTGGTGGCGGCCGGTGCGAGCGCCCGCGTCTGCCGGGCGGGGACCGAGGGGGTGGTCGCCGTGATCGTCGCGGACAGCGTCCGCTCGGCCTCGGCCGTGCTCTCGCCGTTGCCCGCTCCGGCGCTGATCAGCCGGTTCACCGCGACGTGCGTGTCTCCGACGGCGGTGGCCTGGCGCACCACCTGTTCGACGGCGGCGACGTCGATGCCGTCGCGGGGCGGATCCTGCAGGACCCCGAGAAGCGCCGCGCTGACCTGCTGCTGCCCGGCGAGGAACGCGGCGTGCACCTGCCACTGCTCACGGGCGAGCGCGACGTGGGCCTGGGACTGGGACTGGGACTGGGGGGACTCGACACTCATGGACTGCGCCTCACTCGTGGTCTCGTACGTCTGGGAACGGTCGCTCGTGCTCGGGTGGGTCATTCGTCGGTCGGGGGTGGTGTCGCGGGAGCCGGCCACCAGGGCGGTGCCGGGTCGTACGGCGGCGGCCGGTGCCGCCCTGTGCGCCGCCGGGCCGGATGCCAGGCTGAGCTCGTAGGGCTTGGCGAGCGCCTGCTCGTACGCGGCACGACGCTGGTCCGGGACGTGGTTCATCCCGGTCAGGTAGACCGCGGGTCCCCGTCCCGCCGGGGCGGGGCGGGAGGGCCGCGCGTCGGGCGAGCGCCAGGCGTTCAGCGCGCCGGCGACGACGAGCTGGGCGATCCCCTCGGACAGCGCGTGGTCGGCGGTCTCCGGGTTGCCGGCGTCGAGCGCCACCACGAGGGCGTCGGTGTCGTCGCCGAGGATCGAGCGCACCAGGCGGCCCAGGACGTGTCCTGGCCCGCACTCGACGAAGACGCGGATCCCGTCGCGGTACATCTGCTCGACGACACCGACGAAGTCCACGGGCTCGGCGAGCTGGTCGACCAGCGTCGCGGCGTTCGCCGCCACGTCGTCGCCGTACTTCGCGCCGGAGGTGTTCGTGTAGACGGTGCCCCGCGTCGGAGCCCCCACGGGACGGTCCGCCACCGCGTCGCGGAACCGGTCGCGCGCACCGGCGACGATCGGGGTGTGGAACGCGGCAGCGACCGGAAGTGGTACCACGCTCACGGACTCGGCGTCCGCGCGGCCCACCAGCGCGTCGATGGCATCGCTCGGTCCGCCCACGACGTGCTGGGTCGGGCTGTTGAAGTTGCAGATCCGCAGGCCGGGGATGTCGGCGACGAGCCGCTCGGTGGTCACGCGGTCCGACAGCACGGCGGCCATGGAGCCCGGGTCCCCGCTGTCCTGCGCGGCCCGGGCCATCGCCGACCCCCGGGCGGCCGCGAGGGGGAAGTAGTCCTCGTCGCCGATCGACCCGGCCGCCCACAGGGCGGTGAGTTCCCCGAAGCTGTGGCCGGCGAACCCCTCCGCCTCCAGCCCGAGCCGTTCCAGCAGGCGGGCGTGTCCGGCCGACAGCGCACCGATGACCGGCTGCGCGTTGTCGGTGGAGCGCAGGCGCTCCTCGTCCTGGCGCCGGCCGGCCGCCTCGAAGCGCGGGGCGGGGAACGCGACCCTGCCCAGGTGCTCGAGACCGGGCGTCCGCACGGCCTGCTCGAACGCGTCCAGCAGCGTGGGCTCACGCAGCACGGCGGCAAGGCCGGGGTTCACGTACTGGCTGCCCTGGCCGGCGAAGAGCAGCCCGGAGCCGCCGTCGACGGCGCGGGGCCGGTAGACGATGCCCGCCTGGTCGTGCCAGGCGCGGTCCGGCTCGGCGCGAAGCCGCTTCACGGCCGCGGCACGCAGTGCCTCCAGCTCGTCCTCGTCCTTCGCGACGACGGCGATCCGGGGATCTCCGGGCGGGATCGGGGTGCCGGAGGCGATCCCGCTCTCCGAGGCCTCGACCTCGCCGGCGAGCGCGTCGGCGGACGACGCCGTCCAGACCCGCACCTCCGGCCGCCGCAGGGCGCTGCCGATCCGGCGGGAAGCGGGGTGCTCCTCGAGGACCACGTGGAAGTCCGTGCCGCCGAACCCGAACGACGAGAGCCCGGCACGCCGCACGGGGCGCTGGGCCGACGGGAGCCACGGCCGCGGCTCCGCGCTCACGTGAAGCGGCCCGTCCCCGAACACGTCGGCGGGCCGCTCGATGTTGATCGTCGGAGGGACGACCCGATGCTGCAGCGCCATCGCGAGCTTGATGAGGCCGGCCGCGCCGGCGGCGGCCTTGGTGTGCCCGATCTGGGACTTCACCGATCCGACCGCGATCTCGCCGTCGCCCGCGCCCTCCTCGCGCAGGACGTCGGACAACGCGGACAGCTCGGTCGCGTCCCCGACCGCGGTGCCGGTGCCGTGCGCCTCGACCAGCCCGATCGTGGACGCCTCGCAGTCCGCGTCGGCGTACGCACGGCGGACGGCGAGCTGCTGACCTCCGGGAGCGGGCGCGTAGATCGACTTGTGCCTGCCGTCGCTCGCGGACCCGATGCCGCGGACCACGGCGTAGATCTGGTTGCCGTCACGTTCGGCGTCCTCGAGCCGTCGCAGCGCGAGCATGCCGATGCCCTCGCCGATGAGCGTGCCGTCGGCACCGGCGTCGAAGGGACGCACCTCGCCGCTCACCGAGAACGCGGGCGTCTTCGAGAAGCAGAGATACATGAAGATCGTGTTCTCGGCGTCGCAGCCGCCGGTGATCATCGTGTCGGCGCGGTGGTCGACCAGTTCCGCGGCGGCGGCCCGCAGTGCGCCCAGCGAGCTGGCGCAGGCGGCGTCGACGGTCATGTTCATCCCGCCCAGGTCGAACCGGTTGGCGACCCGGCCGGCCACGACGTTGCCGAGCATCCCCGGGAAGGAGTGCTCCTCCCACGGGGCGAACGCCGCGCGGTAGCGGGTCGCAAGCTCCTCGGCGTCGTCCTCGTCGAGCCCCATCGACAGCGCCGCGCGCTTCAGAGCGGGCGTCTGCAACCGCGCGGAGAGCGGCTGCGTCAGCTGGTTGGCGCCGGTGACGCCGAGCACCACGCCCGTGCGCCGGCGGTCGTACCACTCCTGGTCGGCGTGCGCGTCGTGCAGCACGTCACGGGCGACGACCAGGCTCAGCAGCTGCAGCACGTCGGTCACCTCGAGCTGCGCCGGAGGGATGCCGAAATCGATGGGGTGGAAGGGGACGGGGTCGAGGAATCCACCGCGTGTCGCGTAGGTCTTGTCGGGGGCCGTGCGGTCCGCCGAGTAGTGGTCGTCCGGGTCCCAGTGGTCGGCGGGGACCTCGGTGATCGAGTCGACCCGGTCGACGATGTTGTTCCAGTAGCTCTCGGTGCTCGTCGAACCGGGAAACAGGCTCGACATGCCCACGATCGCCAGCGGTGTGCGAGCCAGCCTGCGATCGAGCCCGTCGTGCGTGGTGGTGCTCATGGTTCCCTCATTCCCGGCCGGCGAGGCGCATGGCTTCGGCGGCGATCGTCGTGACGGATGCGGTGTCGGTGAGCATGGAGTAGTGGTCGCCGGAGCAGTCCACGACCCGCAGGTCGTCGCTGAACTCCTCCCAGCCGTTCGCGGGTGCCTTCGGAACCAGCCCTTGTCCCGGCTTCACGAGGTGCGCGCGCACCGGGCGGGGGGCTCGCGCGGCGCCCGCTATCCGGAAGTTCCGCTCCAGGCCGGCCGTGTAGGCACGGGACAGCATCCGGAAGCCGCCCCGGCTCGTGTCGGGCGGGAGCGCACCCGCGGCGAGCGCCGGCTCGTACAACTCGTCGAGCCCTCCCGCCCAGGACGCCCCGGCGGGCGGCGGGAGCGGCTTCCCGGCCCGCCAGCCGAGGTAATCCGCGAACCAGCGCGGCACCTCGTCGCGTGCCGCGCCGACGTCGGACACGGGCGCGACGGTGTCCAGGAGCAGCAGCGGCGTGCCGGGGGCGGTGCGCTCGGCCGCGACCGCGGCGACGAGCCCGCCGAACGACCATCCGGCGAGCAACGCCACCGCGCCGCCCGACGCGGCACGTCGCGCCACGGAGTCGGCCAGGTCCTCGAGCGTGGGGTCGGGTGTCCGGGGGTCGAGGCCGGCATGGGCGTACGCCCGGTCCGCGGAGAGGTCGACGACGTCGAGGACGACGCCGGTGAGCTCGGCCGCGAGCCGCTCGTACGCCGTGACGGGCAGCGTGCCGGGGTGGACCAGGAGCATCCGTGGCGGGTGGGCGGCCCCGCCCGGGTCAGCGTGCCGCAACTTCTTCGGCGACATGCTCGGCGAGCTGCTCGATCGTCGGGTAGTACCAGAGCGCCGTGGGCGGGATCTCGAACCCGAGCCACTCCTCGAGCTCTCCGGCGAGCACGAGCGCCTCGGTGGAGTCGAGCTCGAACTCGTCGAAGTACTGGTCGGTCTTCACGTCCGCCGGCTTCATCTCGGCTCGGACAGCGATTTTCTCGACCAGCCAGCGCTGGATCTCGGGGGCGTTGCGGTGCTGCATCAGTCTCCCGTTTCACTAGGTAGTGACGCTATCGCGATGAGGCTACAGAAGGGGCTCACACGCCGAGAAGGGGCGTGACCAAGTCGTGACAATCCGCATATTTAGCCTGGTAGTTGTGGACATATGAGTCCGGATCGAGCAGCTTGCCTCGGGGGCGTTCCACTAGAGAGCTTCACTATCGAAATCGACGATAGTCAGTGGATATATCACCCAGATGAACACCACGAAACGCGCGGCGAAAACCTGTACCGGACGGCCGTCCAAGCGTTCGCACAGCCGTTCGCCACCCGGGGCGCCGAACAGCCCGCAGCCCCCGCGGAACGACACCCACCACCCCGGCGGCCGGCACTGCGGCGGGGCACGGGAGCCACGCGGGGCACGACCCGGGGCGCACGCACGGGCAGGCGGTCGCGCGGCACGCCGTCGTGCGCACGAAGCCCAGCCATGGCGTGAGTGTAAGCACCTTGACGGGCGTTTGCGAACCGTGTTCTATAACATCGTTACGCCCCCCGGATCGTCCGCGGAGCGCTGCCGCGGCCGCGCGACGCCGGTCGGCCCACCCCTTGCGAAAGTTAGGAACCCGACCATGCTCGAACTCTCCGAGAGCGCCCGCATCACCGCCGGCATCGTCCTGCTGACGATCGTCGGCATCGAGTCCGGTGGCTTCTTCCTCCTCCGGATCGCGACCGGAGGCGTCGCGGCCACCGACTTCCAGAAGACCTTCTACCGAGCCGGACACGCCCACGCGGGCGTCCTGGTGACCCTCGGCCTGCTCTGCCTCGCGCTCGCCGGGGCGACGAGCCTCACGGGCCTCTGGTACTGGCTCGGCGCCTCGGGCGTGCTGATCTCGGCGATCCTGCTGCCGGGCGGGTTCTTCTTCAGCGCCATGGGGGCCGGCCGCACCGAACCCAACGGGCTCAAGGTGCTGTTCCCCGCCGGGGCGATCTTCCTCGCTGCCGGTGTCGTCACCCTGGCGGTGGGTCTACTGACCGCCTGAGACACCCGCGACACGACTCGCGCCGTGCCGGCCGCCGAGCGGCCGACACGGCGCGAGTTGCTTCCTGCCCCGCTTCAGCGGTTGTCGCGACGCAGGCGTTCCATCTCGCGCTCGACGTCCTCGGGCCGGACCCGGAACGGGAACCGCCCGTAGAGCGCGAGGCCCCAGGCGAGAGCGGCGATGCCCATCCCGAGCGCCGGCCAGACCGGCCAGAAGTATCCGCCGGGCGTGGTCAGCACCCAGATCAGGACCATGCCCGCGATGGCGAGCGCCCAGAAGGCCACGACGGCCTTGTACACGGTCTTGGCGATGACGAGAGCGCGAGCGCGCCGCTCCAGCTGTGCCTCAGTACTCACGTTCCGGCTCCTTCATGGTCGGTGTCGTCGGTGTCGTCCGTGGCAGCGATAGCGGCCGGAGCTGCCGGGGCGTCTGCGGCGGCCACGGAATTCGCGGAGTCCGCGACGCCGGCGTCGGCCGGGGCCTGCGTGGCGGGCGGGGCGGGGAACCCGACCCCTCCCGAGTTGTTCGCGGTCCTGATCTCCAGGCCCCGCTCGTAGTGGGCGATGCGTCGCAGGGCGAGCAGGACCGGCTCGTAGAGCGCCGTCCCGAGCACCGCGAACTCGAGCGCCGCACCCGGGTCCCCCCAAGGAACGCGTGCGAAGTCCGCGGCCGCGACGTCCCGTGCCGCGGCGGCGTAGGCGCGGATCTGGTCCGGGTCGATCGTGACACCGGCCTCGGCCGCGAGGGAGAGCGCGGAGTCGAGCTGCTCCACCACCGACGAGTCCGCCGCATACGTGAAGCCCAGCTCGTCCAGCACGGCCATGGCGAGGTCCGGCGACCCTTCACCGCCGCCGGACCCGCCCGTGCCGGTGTCGGCGAGACTCCCGGTCGCGGGAAGCGCCGCGGTCGCCCGTCCCATCGCCTGCACGACCGTCTGGTCACGGTCGCCGATGATCGCGAGAACCTCGCGCACCTGGCTGATGGACGCGCCGAGCACGTGCACGAGTCCGCGCACGAGCCGCACCCGGGCGAGGTGGGTCTCGTCGAAGGCTGCCTGACGCGCGTTCACGGCGACACCAGGATGAAGCAGACCCTCACGCAGGTAGTACTTGATCGTCGCGACACTGGTGCCCGAACGCTCCGCGAGCTCCGAGATTCGCATGGATAGCAAAACTATCCTTACGATCGGCAGCCGCGCAAACCCGGGTACCCCGGTACGGAGTTCGCCGGTCTCACGCCGGGTACCGCGCCGCCGAGCTCTCTCGCTCGACGAGGACCGGAACGCGCTCCGTGACGGAGCCCCCCTCGACCGTCCGGCCGAGTTCACCCAGCAGCAGCTCGGCGGCGCCGCGGCCGATCTCGTCCGCCGGCTGCCGGACCGAGGTCAGAGGCACCGCCGCATACTCCGCGAACGGGATGTCGTCGTACCCGACGAGCGCGACCTCCGAGGGGATGCGGGTCCCCGCCGTCAGCAGCGCCTTCTGGATCCCGATCGCATGCATGTCGTTGGCACCGAACACGGCGTCGGGGCGATCCCCCTCCGGCAGGCCGAGGATCTCGTGACCGACCTTGTCCCCGTCGACGAGGCTGAGATCCGGCGAGCGAACGACGGTCACGCTCACCCCGGCATGGCGCTCCGCCTCCGACCGGAAGCCCTCCTCGCGCAGCATCGTCTGGTTCACACCGCTCGGGCCCGTCGCCAGGAGCAGACGGCGCCGGCCCTGCTCCACGAGGTGCTCGGCCACCGCCCGGCCACCGGCGACGTGGTCGACGCCCACCCCGGGGAGGACACCGAGCGGATCAACCTGATCGACGAGTACGACAGGAGTACCTCGACGGCGCAGTCCGTACAGGTCGTCGATGTCGCCGGACGGTGCGACGAGCACGGCGTCGAACCGCATCTGCTCGAAGAGCCCGAGCAGATGCGCCTGCTGCTCCGACGACTCGTAGGAGCTCCCCACGACCACCGACAGCCCTGCCAGGCTCAGGCTCCGCTCGGCCGCCCTGACCACCTGGGCGAAGAAGGGGTTCGACGCGTTCACCACACAGATGCCGACGATCCCGGACCGGCGCCATCTCAGCTGCCGCGCCGAGAGGCGGGGAACGAAGCCCAGCTGCTCGATCGAGGCTCCGATGCGGCGTGCCGTCGCCGGGGCCACCTTCGCCGGGCGATTCAGGTAGTTCGACACCGTCGCCACAGAAACCTGCGCGTGCCGCGCCACGTCGTTGATCGAAACCATGCTGACCTCTCGGATGACAGTACGGAAACCGTACCGGGCACGCGCTTCCCCCAGGACCTCGCCACCGTCCGGCTCCCCCGCCGGCCGCCCCGCCCCGCCTCATGCCGGCGCCCTGGTCGCCGAGGGCAGCCGGTCGCACCGCCGGGCTCACGGCACCGTAGGCTGGCCGCGTGACCTCCGGCATGTCGAGCCGCCCGGTGACGAGCCGCCCGGTGACGAGCCGCGCGATGTCCCCGCAGGAGCGGGAGAACCGCCTGCTGCTGCGGGCCCGGGACGCCGTCGAGCGTGACTACGCCCAGCCGCTCGACGTCCCCGCGCTGGCCCGGATCGCGCACGTCTCACCGTCGCACTTCACGCGGAGGTTCAAGGCGGCCTTCGGGGAGACACCCCACCGGTACCTGCAGCGACGCCGGATCGAGCGCGCGATGGCGCTGCTGCGCGACACCCCGGCCCCGGTGACCGACGTCGCGCTGCTGGTGGGTTTCAACAGCCTGGGAACGTTCAGCCGTACCTTCGCCGGCATACTCGGCGTCTCCCCGAGCGAGTACC
This sequence comes from Myceligenerans indicum, assembly GCF_016742955.1. Classification (GTDB taxonomy): domain Bacteria; phylum Actinomycetota; class Actinomycetes; order Actinomycetales; family Cellulomonadaceae; genus Myceligenerans; species Myceligenerans indicum. The sequence goes on from NZ_JABBYC010000060.1 coordinate 8,302, forward strand.
GGCGCCGGGTCCGGCAGGTCGCGGCTCCTGTCTGCTTCACGAAGAGCTGGATGCGGCCGGCGAGCCGAGTCGTTTCGGAGAAGCACGCCGTCGTCGACCCGCCATAGCGTGGCAGCCATGTTCCAGAAGATCTCCATCACCTCCGTCTACGTCCTCGACCAGGAGGAAGCCCTCGCCTTCTACGTCGGCAAGCTCGGGTTCGAGGTGACCAACGACGTCGACCTGGGCTTCATGCGCTGGCTGACCATCGCGCTGCCCGCCGACCCCGACCGCCACCTGCTGCTCGAGGTGCCGGGCCCGCCGGCGCTGAGCGACGAGGTCGCGGCCCGGGCCAGGGACCTGCTGACCAAGGGGGCGCTCGGCGTCGCCTGCATCCTCACGACGGACGACTGCCGCCGCACCCACGCGGAACTGAGCGCCGAGGGCGTGGAGTTCACGGAGGAGCCCACGGAGCAGCCGTACGGCATCGACTGCGCGCTGCGCGACCCGTTCGGCAACCACATCCGGATCACGCAGCCGGCCGCCGTTCCGGCGGAGGTGGCCCAGGCGGACATCGATCGGTGGAAGGGCGAGCAGAAGACCTCGCGCCGACCTTGAGCGTCGCCCTGACGTCGTTCCGGCGGCCTCCGCGCGCCGGTCCCGACTGACGCGGCGGCGGCGACGCCTTCGGACCGTTCCGGGCCGGCCGCATCACCCCGGGATCGCCGCCGCACTCCTGGCGCCGGACCCCCGACGACGCGCCACCCGCCGGACCGATCATCTCCGCTGTGAACGCCGGTGCGGCAACACAGGTCAGTCCGCACACAAAGGCCGCCGACCAGGTCAGACACCCGGTCGGCGGCCTCGATCGATCAGCCTCAGCCGCTCTTGCGGCGGAACATCTTCTGCACCGGGCCCGTGGTCTCCGGTCCGTGCACCGCGCCGGTGTTCCGCTCGGCCTCGGCCGTGCGGTGGTGCGCCTCGTTCTTGCGGTCCAGCGCCTCGCGGAACCTCGCCTTCGCGTCCTCGCTCGGTGCCGTGCCGCGTTCGTCGTTCTCGGACGTCATGCCGACCACCTCCTCCTCGTCTCAGGATCCCTGGCCGGGTCCGTGCGACCAGCGTCTCCCGGACGGCGGTGAGGCGCCAGCTCTTTCTCCCCGGCGATCCGCACGCGGTGCGGGGGTCGCGTCACACCAGCCCGGCGCCGGGAGCCTCCGCCGCACCGTCCGGCACGGGTTCGCGCGCGGCCTGGGCCTCGGCATCCTTGCGCAGGTCGGTGATCGCCGCCTCGAAGTCCTCCAGGGAGGAGAAGTCCTGGTAGACACTCGCGAAGCGCAGGTAGGCCACCACGTCGAGCTCCCGCAGCGGACCCAGGATGGCCTTGCCGATCTCGTTGGCATCGATCTCCGCGCTGCCGGTGCTGCGCAGTGTCTCCTCGACCCGCTGCGCGAGGAGCGCCAGGTCGTCGTCGCTCACCGGCCGTGGCTGGCAGGCCTTGCGCACGCCTGTGGCGATCTTCTCCCGCACGAACGGTTCCGTGGCGCCGGACCGCTTGACCACCGTGAGACTCGCCGTCTCGATGGTGGTGAAACGCTTGTGGCACGCCGGGCACTCCCGCCGGCGGCGGATCGACGAACCATCGTCCGACGTCCGCGAGTCCACGACGCGCGAGTCGCTGTGACGACAGAACGGGCAGTGCATGCTGTCTCCTGCGGGCTCGGCCATCGACCGGGTGGTCCCGGCCAGGACTTGACCGTATGCGGGCAAACCGCACCCATGCAACACGACTGCAGCGATATGGCGGAGAACGTTGCCGACCTCACTCCGTCAGGGACGGTCCGCCGCCGCATCCGCCTCCGCGTCTGCCTCTGACTCCGCCTCTGACTCCACCTCTGGCTCCGCGGCGATCAGCCCCCGCCCGGAACCGTCAGCCCACCGGGACGTAGAGCGTCTGCCCCACCATCAGGCCGCCGCTCGGCAACCGGTTCAGGTCTCGCAGCTCGCGCACGACGTCACGCACGTCCTGCCCGGGCTCCGCGACGGAGGCGGCCACCCCCCAGAGGGTGTCTCCCGGCTCGACGGCGTGCGGCCGCACCTCGACGGGGTCAGCCGGCGAGGTCGCGACCGCCGTCGCACCCCAGACCAGCGGCGCCGCCAGGACCAGCGCGACGAGCGTCACGGCGACCCGGCCCCGCGCGGTCAGCCGCAGGCCCTCGAGACCGAGACGGGCGGCGAGGGTTCGGCCGCCACGGCCCGGGGACATGCCTGCGCGAGGGGCCCGACGGGGAAGCACGGCCGGACCCGCGCCCGGCCTCTCCTCGGCGCCCGGCCGGACCTGACCCGGGCGGACACGACCCGGCAGGAGCAGGGCCGGGCGGGGCAGAGACGGCCGGGACAGAGACGGCCGGAGCAGGGCCGGGCCGCGCGGGGCCGGGGCGACGGCCTCCTCCTCGAGCGGTGGCACCACCTTCAGGTGGCGCTCGTCCGCCCGGGGATGCGCGCTCCGTGAACGTCCGCGCCCGCGGAGCTCGAGCGTGGTCGTCGTGCTCATGACCGCCTCCTGAGATAGCCTGTCGAACACCCGTTCATCGCACATATGTACGACGAACACCCGTACCATTGTGTAGCACGCAACACCGTTCGTGTCGAGCCACGCTCGAACATCCGTTTGAGATTCGCCATGACCCGATCTAGAGTTGGCGACATCAAACGACGAGGAGGGCCACAGCATGACGGGACGTGAGAGGACCCCGGGCATGATGCCGGGAAGCCTGGGCAGCGTCGGCACGATCGCCCGGAACGACGAACCGCTCGATCTCGGTGACGCCGCCGAGCGTCTGACCCCCCGCCAGCGCAAGGTGCTGACTTGCATCCGCGAGTCCTTCGAGGCGCGTGGCTACCCGCCGTCCATGCGCGAGATCGGGGACTCCGTCGGCCTCGCGAGCCCGTCGAGCGTGAAGCATCAGCTCCAGGTCCTGGAGCGCAAGGGCTTCCTGCGCCGGGATCCGAACCGTCCGCGCGCGATGGAGCTCGTCGATCCGCAGTCGGGTGCGCGGCAGAACCCGCAGTCGGGCGAGGTCCACTGGGGTGGGGCCGCCGAGCAGTCCGAGTCGGCGCCGGCCGCGTCGTACGTCCCGCTGGTCGGCCGGATCGCCGCCGGTGGGCCGATCCTGGCCGAGCAGGCCGTCGAGGACATCTTCGCGCTGCCCCGGCAGGTCGTGGGCGACGGTGAGCTGTTCCTGCTCAAGGTCGCTGGCGACTCGATGGTCGATGCCGCGATCTGCGACGGCGACTGGGTCGTGGTGCGTCGCCAGAACGTCGCCGAGCAGGGCGAGATCGTCGCGGCGATGATCGATGGCGAGGCCACCGTCAAGACGTTCAAGCAGGCCGACGGCCATGTGTGGCTGATGCCGCAGAACGCCGCCTACGAACCCATCGCGGGTGACGAGGCGCAGATCCTCGGGCGTATCGTCGCGGTCCTTCGCAGCCTGTGACGCACCGCCGGGTCAGCACACGAGCGCTGACCCGGCGGCCCGTCACAGCCCGAACCGTCGCTGCGTCGCGCGTACTCTCTCGGCCGAGGCGCGCAGGTCACGCAGCTCCTCGTCGGAGAGCGGGACCTCGATCGTCTCCGTGGCCCCACGCCGGTCCACGAGCGCGGGAACGGAGAGGCACACGTCCCCGATCCCGTAGTAGTCCTCCAGGTGCGAGGACACCGGCAGCACCCGGTGCTCGTCCTTGAGGACGGCTTCGATGATCCTGGTCGCGGCGAGTCCGATCGCGTAGTTCGTCGCCCCCTTGCCGCCGATGATCCGGTAGGCCGACTGCACGACGTCGGCCGCGATCTGGGACCGGAGCTCCGCATCCAGCGCGGGCCTCCCAGACAGGCCCTTCCACTCCAGGAGCGGTACACCACCGATCGACGCCGAGCTCCACAGCGCGATCTCCGAGTCACCGTGCTCGCCGGCGATGTAGGCGTGCACGTTGCCGACCGCCACCCCCGCCTGCGCCGCGATCGCGGCGCGCAGCCGCGAGGTGTCCAGCACGGTGCCGCTCCCGAACACCCGCTCGTGCGGGAGGCCGGAGTACTTCTGTGCGGCATACGTGACGACGTCGACGGGGTTGGTCACCATCAGGAAGATGGCGTCGGGCGCCACGCCGACGAGCGCCGGCATGATCTTCCTGGTCAGGTTGACCGTCGACTCGGCAAGGTCGAGACGCGTCTGGCCGGGCCTCTGCTTGGCCCCGGCGGTGACGACCACGACGTCGGCCCCCTCGCACACGGCGACGTCGTCGGAACCGACGATCTGTGCCTGTGGCACGAACATCTGGCCGTGCTGGAGATCGAGCACCTCCGCGTCGACCTTCTCCCGGTTCACGTCCAGCAGCGCGACGGTGCGGGCGGTGCCGCGGGCAAGCGCCGCATACGCGAGAGTCGTCCCGACCGCGCCGGCGCCCACGACCGCCAGTTTGGTGGTCCTGTCGGTGGGGTGGTGCATCGCGGTGGCGGCATCGACTGTTGCCACGGTTCCTCCTGTGAGGGTGTTGTGCGTGGTGGACCGGCGCAGCGAGCTGCGGTCGCAAGCGTTGCCGTCGGGCGGGGAACTACGAGTCGAGCCTGGCCAGTGCGGCGCGGACGAGTGCCGGATCGGTCGTGGGCCAGAACGCCGGCATGGAGCGCACCAGGAAGGAGGCGTACCGGGCGGTGGCCAGGCGCGGGTCCAGCACGGCGACGACACCACGGTCCTGCGTCCCACGGATCAGGCGGCCGGCCCCCTGGGCGAGCAGCAGCGCCGCGTGCGCCGCGGACACGGCCATGAAGCCGTTCCCGCCGGACTGCTCGATCGCGCGGGCGCGGGCCGCCTTCACCGGGTCGTCCGGGCGAGGGAAGGGGATCCGGTCGATGAGGACCAGCTGGCACGACGGGCCGGGCACGTCGACGCCCTGCCACAGCGACAGGGTTCCGAACAGGCACGTGGCCGGGTCCTCGGTGAACTCGCGTACCAGGGTGGGGAGCTGGTCGTCGCCCTGTGCCAGGATCGGCACGTCGAGCCGTTCGCGCATCGCCTCGGCGGCCGCTGTGGCGGCACGGCGCGACGAGAACAGCCCGAGCGTCCGGCCGCCCGCGGCGGTGACGAGGTCGGCGATCTCGTCGAGCTGGGCGTCCGTGGTCGGCTCACGGCCCGGCGCGGGCAGGTGGCGGGCGATGTAGCAGATGCCCTGTTTCCCGTAGTCGAACGGGCTGCCGACATCGATCCCTTTCCACGCGGCGGCCTCACCCTCGGTATCCGGCCCGGAGCCGCTCGCCCCGTCACCGCCCCCGGCCTGGGGACCGAGTCCGAACGTGCTCGCGATCGGCTCGAACGTGCCGCCGAGGGCCAGGGTGGCCGAGGTGAGCACGCCGGTCGCCGCGCCCAGCAGATGGGTGCGGATCAGCCCGGCGACGTGCAGCGGTGCCGCGTGCAGCCGAGAGACCGACTCCCCGAAGCCTCCCCAGCCCGAGTCCGGCCGGTTCAGCCACAGCACGTCCGCGGTCGTGTCCTCGGCTGCCATCCGCTCGGCCACCTCGAAGAGCTGGAGGACGGCGCCCTGGGCCATCTTCAGCCCGGGGTCGGCGTCATTGCCCGCCCCTGCTGAAGGCCCCTTCTCACCCTTCTCCGGTTTCAGCTCGCTGAGCACCGACCGCGCCGCGTCCCGCACCCCGCCCACGGCGTCCCTCAGTTCCCCTTCCAGCCCTTGCGGGAACCTGTCGGCGGACGTGGTGACCAGGAGCGTGCCGAGCCGGGTTCCCGCGTCCTCGAGTGCCGTGGTGTCGGCGGCGCCGTGTCGGCGCGCCAGCCGTGCGGCGTGCTCCACCGACGCCGCGGAGAGCTCCACGGTGGCCGACGCCGTGACGCGGTCCACCAGCTCGTGCGCCTCGTCGACCACGACGACGTCATGCTCCGGGAGCACGTTCGGGTTCCCGGAGGCCGCGATACCGAGCATCGCGTGGTTCGTGACCACGACATCGGCGTCGCGGGCGGCCGCGCGGGCCTGATCGGGGAAGCACTCCGCCAGCAGCGGGCACTTGCTGCCCAGGCATTCCAGAGCGGTGACCGACACCTGCCGCCACGCCTTGTCCGGCACGCCGGGCACGAGGTCGTCCCGGTCGCCGCTGTCCGTCTCGGCGGCCCAGGCATGCAGCCTGCGGACCTGATCCGCGAGAGAGGCGCCGTCGTCCCGCCCACGCCGTCCGCGGGCCGGTGTGCCTGCGCCGCTGGAGGCGCGGGTGGGCTCGGGGGCCGCGTGGTCCTCCGCGCCGGGCAGGTCGAACAGGGTCGCGTCGTCGCCGGGGTACCCGCCGGCGACCTTGTGCTTGCACAGGTAGTTGTGCCAGCCCTTGAGCAGGGCGATGCGCGGCGGCCTCGCCAGCCGCGGCGCCACCGCCTCCGCGACGAGCGGCAGGTCGCGCGTGATCACCTGCCGTTGCAGGGCCAGCGTCGCGGTGGAGACGACGACGCGGTCCCCCGCCGACACCGCGTGCCGGACCGCGGGGACAAGGTAGCCGAGCGACTTCCCCGTGCCGGTCCCGGCCTGCACCAGCAGGTGCTCGCCGGACTCGATGGCCTGGGTCACGGCCCGCGCCATGTCGTGCTGCCCCTCCCGCCGCCCGCCGCCGAGCACACCGACGGCAAGGTCGAGCAGGTCATCGACCTCGGGAACGTCGGTACTGGTGGCAGGCGCGTCAGCGGGGATGGTCACGGCATCGATCGTACGGCCCGGCACTGACATCGACGAAGGGTGCAGCACAGGGTGCGGGCCGAGGAACGAGGCACACGCCCGCAGCGGAACCCGAGGAGACGTCACGAGCAACACCCGCATCGACGAAGGGCGCAGCGCAGGGTGCGGGCCGAGGAACGAGGCACGCGCCCGCAGCGGAACCCGAGGAGATGCCACGAGCAACACCCTCCTCGACGAAGGGTGCAGCGCGATGCGGGCGCCGCTACGACGCCGCGAGGGCCGCCCGGTTCAGCTCGGCGGCGAGCTGCTCGTCCACACGCCCGCGGACCAGGGTGCCCGTGGCCACGTGCTCGGTGTGGTCGATGTCCCCGTGTTCGTGCACGCGGTGCACCAGGTCCCCTCGCGAGTAGGGCACCACGACGTCGATCTCCACGCCGGGGCGGGGCAGGTCGGCCGCGATCCGGGCGCGCAGTTCGGCGATCCCCTCCCCGGAGTGGGCGCTGACCACCGCGGTGTGCCGCTCACGGCGCTGGATCCGACCCACCACCTCGGGGTCGGCGACGTCGGCCTTGTTGAGCACCACGATCTCGTGCACGGTGTCGATCCCGGGGATGTCGGCGAGGACCTCGCGCACGGCGGCGATCTGTCCTTCCGGGTCGGGGTGGGAGGCGTCGACGACGTGCAGCAGCAGGTCGGCGTCGCCCACCTCTTCCAGGGTGGAGCGGAACGCCTCGACGAGCTGGTGGGGCAGGTGCCGCACAAAGCCGACGGTGTCGGCCAGGGTGTAGACGCGGCCGTCCTCGGTCCGTGAGCGCCGGATGGTCGGGTCGAGGGTGGCGAACAGGGCGTTCTCCACCAGGACGCCGGTGCCGGTGAGGGCGTTGAGCAGGGAGGACTTGCCGGCGTTGGTGTACCCGGCGATCGTCACGGCGGGGATGGCGTTGCGCCGCCGGTTGAGACGCTTGGTCTCGCGGGCGGGCTTCATGGCGGCGATCTCGCGGCGCAGCTTGGCCATGCGGTTGCGGATGCGGCGGCGGTCGAGCTCGATCTTGGTCTCACCGGGTCCGCGGGAGCCCATTCCTGCGCCCGCGCCGCCGACCTGGCCACCGGCCTGGCGGGACATGGACTCGCCCCAGCCGCGCAGACGGGGCAGGAGGTACTCGAGCTGGGCGAGTTCGACCTGTGCCTTGCCCTCCTTGGACTTGGCGTGCTGGGCGAAGATGTCGAGGATGAGCGCGGTGCGGTCGACGACCTTGACCTTGATGACGTCTTCCAGCGCGCGACGCTGGGAGGGCGCGAGTTCGCCGTCGATGACGACGGTGTCGGCGCCGACGTCGCGGACGATGTCGGCGAGTTCGGCCGCCTTGCCGGAGCCGAGGTAGGTTCCCGGGTCGGGCTTCTGCCGGCGCTGCAGGAGGCCGTCCAGGACTTCGGAGCCCGCGGTCTCGGCGAGGGCGGCGAGTTCGCGCATCGAGACCTCGGCCTCGCGGGAGGCTGCCTCGCCGCCGGCGTAGAGGCCGACGAGGACGACCTTCTCCAGGCGCAGCTGCCGGTACTCGACCTCGGTGACGTCGTCGAGTTCCGTGGACAGACCGGCGACGCGGCGCAGGGCGCTGCGTTCCTCCAGCTCGAGCTGGTCGCCGTCGTGCGCGGCGTGGACGGTCTCCCCCTCGGATCGCGCGGTCCCCGCCCGAGCGAGCACCCGCGCCACGACGTCGTTCGCGATCGCCTGGGCGCCTCGCGGGTCGTCCGGCTCGGTGGCCGAGGCTTCGGGTTCGGTCGGGACGTGGGTCATGTACTGCCTTCCTCCGGGTGATGTCCTGTACAACAAGGATCCCACGTGTTCTCGTCCCGGTTCCACGGGAATTCCGCCGCGGTGTCGCGGGACGGTGCGCCGCGGCTTCCGGAGGCGGTACCGGGGGCGTCTCGTGGACGACGCCGGGCGGGTCCTCGCGCGGGTCGGAGACGCGGCTACGGGGCCGCGTCGCCGCGTCTCCTAGGATCGGAGGGTGCCTCAGGACGACGTCGGACCTCACGACCACTACTTCAGCGCGCAGCCGGCCTCGGCCGCGGATCTGCGCACCCTCACCGTACGGATCGCGGGGCGTGAGGTGGAGGTCGAGGTCGCTGCGGGCGTGTTCTCGCCGGGCGGTATCGACAAGGGGACGCGAGTGCTGCTGGAGGAGGTTCCGGCGCCGCCGGACGGGGAGCTGCTGGACCTGGGGTGCGGCTGGGGCCCGCTGAGCCTGACCATGGCCTCGGAGCGGCCTCATGCGCGGGTCTGGGCGGTGGACGTGAACGAGCGGGCCCTGGATCTGGTCCGCCGGAACGCCGAGCGGCTGGGCCTGACCAACATCCGTGCCGTGACTCCCGACCAGGTGCCCGACGACGTCCGGTTCTCCGCCCTCTGGTCCAACCCGCCGATCCGGGTGGGCAAGGTCGTGCTGCACGAGCTGCTGGGCCGGTGGCTGCCGCGGCTCGCTCCTGGCGCGGATGCCTGGCTCGTGGTGCAGAAGAACCTGGGGGCGGACTCGCTCGCCCGCTGGATCACGGACGAGCTGGGCCTGTCCACCACCCGAGCCGCGTCGTCGAAGGGGTTCCGGGTCCTGCGGGTCTCGGAGACCGGCTGACGGAGGCCCGCGTGTCGCTGCGGGACGTGTCGTGCACGTGCGCGGAGCTGCACGACGGGCCTGGCCGGCACAGGGGGCGCCCGACGGCCGCCCTGTCCCCGCGCCCGTGCGGGCGTCAGACGGTCAGCGTTCCCGTGAAGACGAGCTCTGCGGGGCCGGCGAGCTCGACGTGTCCGTCGCGCAGGGCACGGACCCGCACCTCGCCACCGGGGATCTCGACGAACCAGGTGTCCGGCGCGGTGTCACCCTGCCAGGCACGCACCGCGAGCGCCGCGGCGCAGGCGCCGGTGCCGCAGGACTGCGTCTCCCCCACGCCTCGCTCGTGCACGCGCATGCGGATGCGGCCGGCGGGCTCGCCGCTCGGCGCGCGTTCGTCGCCGAGCGGCACGACGAGTTCGACGTTGGTGCCGTGCGGCGGCGGGGGCGCGACCTCGGGAGCCGTGGTCAGGTCGAGCCGTTCCAGCTCGTCCAGGCTGGACAGCGCGACGACGGTGTGGGGGTTTCCGAGGTCGACGGAGAGTCCGGGACGCGGGGCGTCCCAGCCGTGCACCACCACTCCCGCGTCGTATCCGGCGTCCCGCGCCTCGTCCCCGCCCGGCAGCGACCAGGGGCCCATGTCCACCGCGTACCAGCCGTTCGACTCCTTGCGCACGCGCTTCACCCCGGCACGGGTGCCGAGGGCGAGGCCGGACTCGCCCCGCCCGCGGCCGCGGTCGGCCCCGAACGACGCATAGCCGAGCCGCTCGGCGAACGCCGCGAAGACACGTACGCCGTTGCCGCACATCTCGGCGACGGAGCCGTCCGCGTTGCGGTAGTCCATGAACCAGATCGCCGCGGGCTCCTCGGCGAGGATCTCGTCCGCGATCTCCTCACCGGCCGCGGCGACCGAGGCGGTGGGGGCGAGGCGGATGACGCCGTCGGCCCCGATGCCGCCGCGCCGGTCGGTGAGGCGGCGCACGAGTTCGCCGTCCAGGTCGAGCTCGTCCTTCGGGTCGGCCACGAGGACGAAGTCGTTGTGCGTGCCGTGTCCCTTGGTGAACTCGATCTTCATGCGCCAAGACTACGGCGGACGGGACCCTCGGCGGGACGGGGCAGGGATCCGGAGTCGGCCGCGGCCACGACGGCGAGCGCGTCGTCGAGCAGCGTGGGCGAGCCGGCGTCCAGCCATCGCACCCGCGGGTCCCGGCCGAACCAGCCCATCTGCTTGCGGGCGAGCCGGCGCGTGTTCGCCGCGATCGCGGCGCGCGCCTCGTCCGCGCTGGTCTCACCGCGGAACCAGGCGAGGATCTCGGCGTACCCCACGGCACGGGCCGCGGTCGCGCCGAGTCCGGTGCCGTTCCCGCCCTGCTCCGGCGACGCGAGCCGCCGCACCTCCTCGACCAGTCCGGCGTCCCACATGCGGGCGACGCGTGCCTCGACCCGCGCGTCGAGGGTCTCGCGGTCGCAGTCGAGGCCGATCTGCACGGCGGGGCGCACGTACTCCTGTCGCGGCAGGTTCGCCGTGTAGGGGGCCCCGGTGAGCTCGATGACCTCCAGGGCGCGGACGATGCGGCGGGTGTTGGCCGGTCCGATCGACTCGGCCGCCGCGGGGTCGCGCTCGGCGAGTTCGGCGTGCAGGGCACGGCGACCCTCGTGCTCGGCGCGTGCCTCCAGCCGGGCCCGGATCTCGGGGTCGGTGCCGGGGAAGTTCATCTCGTCGAGCAGTGCCCGCACGTACAACCCGCTGCCGCCGACGACGACGGCACGTGCGCCGCGGGCGTCGATGGCGTCGAGGTCGGCTCGGGCGGCGTCCTGGTAGCGGGCCACCGACGAGTCCTCGCGCGGGTCGAGCACGTCGAGTTCGTGGTGCCGGATGCCGCGGCGTTCGTGCGGCGCCACCTTCGCCGTCCCGATGTCCATCCCCCGATAGAGCTGGTAGGCGTCCGCGTTGACGATCTCTGCGGGTGCCCGGCCACGGGCCGGTCCGCCGGTGGCGGCGGGCCGTTCGGGGCCGAGTGCCTCGGCGAGGTCCAGCGCCAGGTCCGACTTCCCGGTGGCGGTGGGCCCCACGACGGCGACGACGATCACGCTCGTGACCCTATCTCCGCGCGGGCCGCGCCGTGGCGGCTCGGCGTGTCGATGCCGTCACATCTCACGTCTCGCCCGGGGCGCACGGTCTCAGCCGGGCGCGCAGAGCGTCAGGCGGTACTCGGCCGGCAGGTGCTCGTGCTCCTGCGGGAAGGTCCGGGTGTGCCGGGACCAGAGGTCCGCACCGGTGGCGGCCAGGACGGCCGCGACACCCGGCGTGAGCACGTCCGGCTCGTGCGGAGCGGTCGCCGCAGGTCCGGGCCGTCCTCCGGCCGTGACGACGAGGGTTCCGCCGGCCGCGAGGTGCCGTTCGGTCACGGCACCCGGAGCCGCCTCAGGCTGGGCCTGTCTCTTATACACATCT
>NZ_JABBYC010000061.1 GCF_016742955.1 Myceligenerans indicum
CCTTATCGTCGGCAGCGTCAGATGTGTATAAGAGACAGGGGTCAGATGGTGAGGCGGAAGATGGGGAAGACGCGGCCCTCGGCGGACTTCTCGTACTCGGCGAAGCCGCTGGAGAACGCCTTGAACCGCTCCCACATCGAGTCGCGCTCGTCGCCGGTCAGCTCGAACACCGTGGCGCTGACGGTCTCGACCGGGTCCCCGGGGACCTCGATGTCGACCTGCTCGGCCCGGCGCAGGCCGTAGACCCAGGCCGGGTGCTTGGGCGAGCCGCCCGCCGAGCCGACGACGTGCCAGGCGTCGTCGTGCGGGATCGCGGCCAGCGGGGCGATCCGCTCGCTCCCGTCCTTCTTCGGCACGTGCACGAGCACGAGCGCCTTGCCGAACCGCATCGGCTCGTTGACCTCGCCGCCGTTGGCACGAAACGTGTCGATGATCTGCTGATTGAAATCCATGCCTGGCCAACACGACGGGGGCACCACCACATTCCGCCGCCCCACGCCGCCCCACGCCGTCGCACACCGGACGCCGCACACCGGAGGCCTCGTTCCCGACGCCGCCTCCGGAGGCCTCGCTCCCGGCCGTGGGATCATGCCGCCATGCAGATCGCCGCAGACTCGCCCAGCCGTACCGACGTCCGGGAGCTCCTCGAGGAGCACCTGACGGACATGTTCGCCACCTCGCCGCCCGAGAGCGTGCACGCGCTGGACCACTCCGCCCTGCTCGCGCCGTCGATCACCTTCTGGACGGCGCGCGACGAGGCCGGTGCCCTGCTGGGCTGCGTGGCCCTGAGCGAGCTCTCCGCGTCCCACGGCGAGATCAAGTCCATGCGGACGACGGCACCGGCGCGCGGCCGCGGCGTCGGTACCGCGCTCGTGCGGCACCTGGTCGCGGAGGCCGGCGCCCGCGGGTACGCCCGGCTGAGCCTGGAGACGGGCACCCAGGACTACTTCGCTCCGGCGCGGCGGCTGTACGCGCGGCACGGCTTCACCGAGTGCGGCCCCTTCGCGGCCTACGCGCCGGACCCGGCCAGCACCTTCATAACGCGGGAGCTCTGAGCCCTCCAACCGCCTGCCCTCGAACCGCCTGCCCTTCGACCGGCACTCGGCAGACCCTTCGGCCGGCAGCTCGGCCGGCACTCGACCGACCCCTCGGCCCGCAGCCCGGCCTTCCTTTCATATCTGAGATCGTATATGTTCTTGGGAGGCACCTCGGGTGCTGCCACGGCCGACACCGGAGTCGAGCGGGAAGGGATCCCATGCAGTTCCACCATCACGGATACGTCACGTCCGACCCCCGGATCCTGCCCGCGGCCGGTACCGGGGTGGGTCGCCCGGACGATCTGCCGGACGAGGTGGACGTCCTCATCGTGGGCAGCGGCCCGGCGGGCATGATCGCGGCCGCGCAGCTCGCGCAGTTCCCCGGGGTCACCACGCGCATCGTGGAACGGCGTGCCGGCCGCCTCGAGATGGGCCAGGCCGACGGGATCCAGGCCCGCAGCGTCGAGACCTTCCAGGCGTTCGGCTTCGCCGAGCGCATCGCCGCCGAGGCCTACCGCATCACCGAGATGGCGTTCTGGAAGCCCGATCCGGAGCATCCCGAGAACATCGTGCGCACGGCCCTCGTGCCCGACGACCCGCACGGCATCACCGAGTTCCCCCACCTGATCGTGAACCAGGCGCGCGTCCTGGACTACTTCGCCGAGGTCGCCGCCGGCTCCCCCGCCCGGATCACGCCCGACCACGGCTGGGAGTTCACCGGCCTCACCGTGGCGGACGCCGGGTCCGCGGCGCCGGGCTCCGGCCCGCAGGACACCTCGGGCGACACCGAGCACCCCGTCACGGTGAGACTGCGCCGTACCACCGGCCCGGCGGCGGGCACCGAACGCACGGTCCGCGCGAAGTACGTGCTGGGGGCTGACGGCGCCCGCAGCGCGGTGCGGGAGTCGATCGGCCGCGCGCTCGTCGGCGACCAGGCCAACCACGCGTGGGGCGTGATCGACGTCCTGGCGGTGACGGACTTCCCCGACGTGCGCACCAAGTGCGCCATCCAGTCGCACGACGGCGGCAGCATCCTGCTCATCCCCCGTGAGGGCGGCTTCCTGTGCCGGTGGTACGTGGACCTCGGCGTGGTTCCGGAGCACGACGACGGCGCGATCCGCGCCACCCCGGTCGCCGAGATCGTGGAGCACGCCAACCGCATCCTGCACCCCTACCGGCTCGACGTGAAGGACGTGCCCTGGCACAGCGTCTACGAGGTGGGCCACCGTCTCACCGACAAGTTCGACGACGTCCCCGCCGAGCTGACCGGGACCCGCACGCCACGCGTGTTCATCGCCGGGGACGCCTGCCACACGCACAGCGCCAAGGCAGGGCAGGGCATGAACGTGTCGATGCAGGACGGCTGGAACATCGCGTGGAAGCTCGGGCACGTGCTGACCGGGCGGGCACCCGCCGCCCTGCTCGACACCTACTCGGCCGAACGGCAGGTGGTGGCCCGCAACCTCATCGAGTTCGACCGCGAGTGGTCCACGCTCATGGCCACCCGGCCCGAGGACCTGCCGGACCCGTCCGTGCTCGAGGACTTCTACGTGCAGACCACGGAGTTCCTCTTCGGGTTCCGCACGCGGTACGAGGAGTCGGTGATCGTGGGGCCGGCGACGCACCAGGAGCTGGCCGCGGGATTCCCGCTCGGCAAGCGGTTCAAGTCCGCACCGGTGGTGCGGGTCGCGGACGGGAACCCCGTGCACCTGGGCCATCACGCCCGCGCCGACGGGCGCTGGCGCGTGTACGCGTTCGCCGACGACGGCGCGGGTGGCGAGGCGGGTGCCGCCGCCCCGGAACTGGACCGCTGGGCACACTGGCTGGCGACGACGCCGGAGTCCCCCCTGGTGCGCTGCACGCCCGAGGGGGCGGACCCGGACGCGGTGCTGGACGTCAAGGTGGTCTACCAGCGTGACCACACGCGCGTCGAGGTGGGCGACGTGCCCGGCACGTTCCTGCCCCGCGTGGGACCGTTCGGGCTCGTCGACTACGAGAAGGCGTACGCCGCCGACCCGGCCGACGACATCTTCGCAGCGCGGGGCCTCGACCGCGGCGGTGTCGTGGTCGTGGTGCGTCCCGACCACTACGTCGCCGCCGTCCTGCCCCTGTCCGCGACGGGCGACCTGGCGGAGTTCTTCGACGGAGTGCTGCTCACGCCGGCCTGACCGGCGGTGCGGCGGCTCCCCTCAGGTCACCGGGGCGTGACGCCTCAGGTCACCGGGGCGTGACGACGGGCTCGCCGCGCCGGGCCGTGCGTCCCGCGAGCGGGATCTCCCAGCGGTAGTACAGCGACAGCATGCGCAACGCGAACACGAGCACGGCGATCGCGAGCCCCGTGGCCGCGTTCAGCCAGCCGACCGAGGACGCGGCACTGGTCAGGCCCGCTCCGAGCAGCGCCGCGATCGCGTACAGGCCGCGCGGGTGGAAGAGCTGCGGGTCCTCGTTGGCCACGACATCACGGATCACACCGCCGCCGACGGCGCTGATCAGCCCCAGGACCGCGGCGGCCACCGGGTTGAGCCCGGCCGCCAGCGCGATCTTCGTGCCGCCGATGCAGAACAGCGCCATGCCGGCGGCGTCGAACGTGGTCAGCGCGTTGCGGTAGCGATGCTCGCTGGCGGCGAACCGGTAGACGAGAACGGTGGCGAGCACAGGCGGCAGCAGGTAGACGGGCGACGCGAAGGCGTTCGGCACGCCCTGGTCGATGATCAGGTCCCGCAGGATCCCGCCGCCGAGGCCGACGCAGGCGCCGAGCATCAGCGAGCCCACGATGTCGAACCCCCGGCGCGCGGCCAGCAGCGACCCCGACATGGCGAAGAAGAACACTCCTGCCAGGTCCATGGCGAGTTCCACCCAGGTCAACGCCGTTCTCCTCTCGGCACTCGAAGGACGGCGCCGTCACGTGGCCGCCTGCCCCGACGATGCTAGGCCGCCGCGCCTCGCGGCAGAACCCCGATCGGGTGTCACGCTCGTCACCCGCGCGCCTGCTCGGGCGCGCACACCACGCAGGGCCTACGATCGCCCACGTGGCATCGCTCGACCGAGAGACCTCCACGCCCGGGCACCGGGCGAGCACCCACCTTCCGCGCCGGCGCGCGGCCGGGACGATGGCCGTGGTCGCCGCGCTGGTCCTGTTCGCGGGATGCACCCCGACGGCCGGCCGCGGCACGGCGGCCCCCGACGCGGCAGGCCCGGCCGCTTCCGCCACCTCAGGGGTGTCCGGGCCCGGCTCCGAGGACACCAGGTACGAGCGCGCGTCACGACGCCGCGACAAGCCCGCGCGCTTCACCCTCGTCGCGGCGGGCGACGTCCTGCCGCACGGACCGGTGAACGCGAGCGCGACACGGGACGGCGAGCTCGACTACACCCCGCTCCTGGCCGGGCTCGACCCGTGGGTGCAGGGAGCCGACCTGGCGCTGTGCCACCTGGAGGCGCCGGTCGCGCCGCCGGGGACCACCCCGAGCGGGTACCCGGCGTTCGGCGCGCCGAAGCAGCTCGTCGCCGATCTCGCGGAGCAGGGCTGGGACGGCTGCTCGACGGCGTCGAACCACTCCATGGACCGCAACGTGGCCGGCATCTCCGCCACGCTCGACGCGATGGACGAGGCGGGGCTGGGGCACGCGGGCACGGCCCGCGACGCCGACGAGCGCGCCCCGCAGCTCTACACGCTCGACCGCGCCGGCCGGTCGATCACGATCGCGCACCTGTCCGCCGCCTACGGACTGAACGGGTTCTCCGTGCCCGAGGACAAGCCATGGTCGGTGAACCTGCTGGACGCGGACCGCACGGTGCGCCAGGCGAGGGCGGCGCGCAAGGCGGGGGCCGACCTGGTGGTCGTGAGCATGCACGCCGGGAACGAGTACGTGGCCGATCCCACGGACGAGCAGCGGGCGTTCGCGCGCAAGCTCGCGGCCTCCGGCAAGGTGGACCTCGTCATCGGCCATCACGCGCACATCCCCCAGCGCATCTCCCGGCTCGACGGCGGCCCCGGCGACGCGGGCATGTGGGTGGCGTACGGGCTCGGGAACATGATCTCCAACCAGAGCGCCGAGTGCTGCGACCCGCGCACCACGAACGGCGTGCTGCTGACGGCGAGCGTGACCCAGCGGGAGCCGGGAGAGCCCGCACGGGTCACCGGCGTCGAGTGGACGGCCACCACGGTCGACCGGGCGGCGGGGCACCGCCTGAGGGCGATCGTGGACGCGATCGACGACCCGGGCGCAGGTACCCTCGGCGCGGCCGAGCTCGAACGCCGCAGGGACGCGGTGCGCCATGCCGTGGGAGACGCGGCGCCCGAGCGCACGACACCGCCCACTCCGACGGGCGGCGAGCCCGAGCTCTCGCGCTGACGCACCTCGCCTCGCTCGGTGACAGATGGCCGGCGCACTCCGCTCGCCCGGTGACAGATAGCCGGCGCACCCCGCTCGCTCGGTGACAGATATGAGCGACATCTGTCAACAATGTGGTTGATGTTCTTCATTTCTCCCGCGTGAGCGGTGTGCGCAATTTCGCTCAATTGATGGCCTCGGGATGACCTCATCAGCCATTTCATCTCGACGTGCGTTTGCGACGTGATATGTCAAAATCACCCTTAAGCGAGACCATCTGCTGCACGGTCGCCGCCGGGACAAGCGAAAAGATCACGAGTTCATTCTCGCCACCTTTGACGCGACCCGAGCACGGCGCGGAAAAGGCACTCTGAGGCCGCGCGGGACGCGGCCGGTCGACCCGGAGCCCACATTTCCGGGTGTCGTACGTCGGAGGTGCAGGCCATGGAAAAGCGAACCGAAACTCCCACGCGGGCCAATTGCCGGAGACTTGCCGAGATCCCGTTGTCGCGGCGGACCGCCCTGGCTCTCGGCACCGCGGCGTCACTCGCCATCGCGGCGAACACCCCGGGAATTGCCGTGGCGACCGGATCGGGTGGCGGCCTGGAACCCGTCAACGACTTCGACGAGCTGCGTCAGCGATGGCAGGACTACATACTCGGCGTCGCGGGGCTCGGCGTTCCCTCCCCCGCCGTGGCCCAGCGGTACCGGAGCCTCTCCTCCTATGCCACCTGGGCCTACGGCCAGGCGGACCACTACCCGGACCCCGGCGACGACATCTGGTCGGACCTGGCCATGCGAGGCCCGCAGCCGGCGAACATCACGACCACCTACCGGCGGATCCTCAAGATCACCACGGCGTGGGCGACCCCCAGCACCGACCAGTACCAGGACGACGAGATGGAACGGACCCTGGTCCGGTGGTACCGGTACATGATCGACTCCTGGTACCACGCCGGGGCCGAACACCCCGGGAACTGGTGGTTCTGGGAGATCGGCATCCCGCGCGTGCTCGGAGACCTCACCCTGCTGCTGCAGAACAGCCTGGCCCAGAGCGACATCGACGACGCGCTGGAGGCGCTCCGCTCGTTCACGCCCGACCCCAACCGGATCGTGGTGAGCGGCTACCCGTCGACGGGCGCCAACCGGGCCGAGAAGATCCTGGCGTGTCTGCTGCGCGGCGTGGCGGGCGAGTCGCCGCAGGACATGAGCCTGGCACGGGACGCGCTGCTGGACACGGAGGGCGACGGCGAGAACGGCCTGCTGTCCTACTCCACGTCCGGGGACGGCTTCTACCTCGACGGCTCCTACATCCACCACCTGTACATCCCGTACGCGGGCAGCTACGGCAAGGCCGCCCTGGCGGCCGTCGCACCGGCGATCATGCTCATCGAGGGCACCCAGTGGGATCTCCCGATCCACCTCCTGCGGCCGATCCTGAACAGTCCCGGACGGACGTTCGCGCCGTTCATCTGGAACGGGCGCATGATGGAGACCGTGCGAGGGCGCACCGTCGCGCGCGAGCACGAACGCGACTACAACGACACCTGGGGTACGGCGGAGGCCGTCATGCTGCTCGCCCAGCATGTTCCCGAGCCGTTCCACTCCCGGTACCAGGCCCACGCCAAGGCCTGGCTCTCACGGTGCAGCGAGGGGTACAACCCCACCAGCACCTCCGATCTCCGGCGCGCCGAGGACCTGCTGCAGGACGACAGCGTCGAGCCCACGACGGAACAGCCCGGGCACGTCCAGTACAACGCGCAGGAGCGCATGGTGCATCGTGGCGACGGCTGGGCCTTCACGGTGGCGACGTCGTCGGAACGCATCGGCCGGTACGGCTGGGGCAACGGCGAGAACCGTTTCGGCTGGCACCAGGGTGACGGCGCGTCGTACCTGTACGTGGAGAGCGACCACGGGCAGTTCGCCGACGACTACTGGCCCACCGTGGACCCTTACCGGCTGCCCGGCACCACTGCCTCTCTCGCGGAGCGGGAACCGGGCCCGTCCTCCGGGACGCCCGTGCCACGGGCGGCGAACCGGTGGGGCGGCGGGGTGGAACTGGCCCGGCGCTGGGGCACGGCCGGCATGGACCTGACCAACGACCTCGGCGACCTGCGGGCCAAGAAGTCGTGGTTCCTGCTGGACGACTCGATCGTCGCGGTGGGTTCGGGCATCGTCGTCACCGGCCCCGGCGCGGAGACCACCATCGAGAACCGGTCGTTCCCTGCCGGGGCGGCGCCCGGCCTCGTGGTGGACGGCGACCCGATCGCCGTCGGGGACAGCACGGGGCTCGACGCCCCCCGATGGGCACACCTGGACGGCGTCGCCGGCTACGTCCTCCTCGGCACCTACGCGGCGCGGGCCTCGGTCGCGGAGCGAAGCGGCTCCTGGTACGACATCAATATCGGCGGCGACACCGCGGGCTCCCGCACGGTCCAGACCCGCACGTACGCCACCCTGTCGCTCACCCATCCCAGCGGTACCGGCGGGGACCGGTACCGGTACATGATCCTGCCCGGTGCCTCCGAGGCAACCACCCGCGAGCACGCGTCGAGCACGACGACGGAGGTGCTGCGGGACGACCCGCGCGCGCACGTGGTCCGCGCCGTGCGCGGCGCGCGGTGGTTCCTGTTCGCCCACGTGTTCGACGCCGTGGACGACGGGCTCGTGCGTGCCGACCACCCCTGCGCGGTCCTGGCCTCGTGGACCCGCTGGGGCGTCCGGATCGCGGTGTCCGACCCGTCGAGGTCCGATTCCCAGGTCTCGATCGGGATCACGCTCCCCGACCCGTACCCGAAGCCCTCGTTCGCCGATCGCCGGCTCACCGTGACCCCGGCGGGCAAGGACGTGGAGATCGTGGCCGACCTGGACGGGGCCGAGGGAGCTTCCTTCGAGGCCGCGCTGAACGCCTGACCCGCCAGCGCCTGACCCGCCGACGACGGGACCCGCACGTCCAGGACCCGCACGTCCAGGAACGGCAGGGCGCCGGCGGCACCGGCACGCGGACTTGTACCGTGCACCCCATGCGACTGGCCGTGCTCGACATCGGTTCCAACACCGGACACCTCCTCGTGGTCGACGCCCACGGAGGAGCCGCCCCGCTGCCGGCGTCGTCGTACAAGGAGCCGTTGCGGCTCGCCGAACACCTCGACACGGCCGGAGCGGTCACGCCGTCGGGCATCGACGCGCTTGCCGAGTTCACCGCGGAGTCGATCCGGGTCGCCGAGGACAGGGGCTGCGCCGATGTGCTGGCGTTCGCCACCTCGGCGGTGCGCGACGCCGTCAACGTCGACGACGTGCT
Source organism: Myceligenerans indicum (assembly GCF_016742955.1). Taxonomy (GTDB): domain Bacteria; phylum Actinomycetota; class Actinomycetes; order Actinomycetales; family Cellulomonadaceae; genus Myceligenerans; species Myceligenerans indicum. Next base: position 8,670 of record NZ_JABBYC010000061.1, read on the forward strand.
CGACACGGTGGCCGCGCGGACCGGGACGCGGATCGAGGTGCTGGCGGGCGAGGACGAGGCGCGGCTGACGTTCCTCGCGGCGCGCCGGTGGTTCGGCTGGTCGGCCGGGCGGCTGGCCGTGTTCGACATCGGCGGCGGGTCGCTGGAGATCGCCGCCGGCAAGGACGAGCTGCCCGATGTCGCGTGGTCGCTCCCGCTGGGCGCGGCCCGCCTCGCCCGGTCGCTCGACGAGGCCGGCGACACGGAGCTGCGGGACCTGCGCCGCAGGATCCGTGTGGACATCGCGCACGACGCCGGGAACCTGTTGCGCCAGGGCCGGCCCGACCGGTCGGTGGCGACGTCCAAGACGTTCCGGTCCCTCGCCCGGATCTGCGGGGCCGCGCCGGCCGCGGACGGGCTGCTCGCCCGCCGGGTGCTGCCCCTGGAGGAGCTGCGCGAGTGGATCCCGAAGCTCGTCGCGATGACGCACAAGCAGCTCGCCGCGCTGCCGGGCGTGTCACCCCGGCGGGCCCATCAGATCGTCCCGGGCGCGCTCGTCGCCGAGGCATGCATGGACATCTTCGACCTGTCGGAGCTGGAGATCTGCCCGTGGGCACTGCGCGAGGGCATCATCCTCGAACGCCTGGACACCATGCCGCACCGCACCGCCGGATGACCGCCGGCCGCGCCCGCCGCCCCGCGTGGGGCCGGCCCATGCCGCTCACCATGCCGTGACCATGATGAAGACGACCGACGTCACGCCGATGAGCACGCACATCCCGGTCAGGAGACCAAGCATTCCGGCCCCGGGCATCACGGGTTCCGCCGGCTGGGACCCGACGGCCCGGAGCCGGGCGTTGAGCCGTCGGAAGCGGATCGCGCCGAGCCGCAGCAGCAACAGCCCGCCGCCCAGCGCCGCCAGCGGCAGCAGCGCGCCCAGCACCGGGTGGCTCTGCCCGAGGTAGCGCGCCGCCACGACGGTCCCGGCCGTCACGCTCAGGACCGTGCGCCGCCAGGACAGCTCCGCACGCTCGGGCTGGAGGCCGGCGTCCCACGGAGCGCTCACGAGGCCGGACCCACGATCAGCGCCGCGCCGACCAGTACCGCGACGACGAACAGGCCGATCGCGGCCGGGAGCGCCGACAGGGGTGACGGGAGCGGACGATGGTGGCGCAGCGCCTGCTCGGTGCGCATCCACCCGAACCATGCCTCCCAGACGAGCGCGATCCCGGTGGTGACCAGGATCAGCGACGCGATCAGCCGCAGGGTCGGATCCAGGGGTGTGGCCAGGGCCTCGAGCGCGACCGCGCCCGCGATGAACGCCAGGGACGTGCGGATCCAGGCGAGGAAGGTGCGCTCGTTGGCCAGCGAGAAGCGGACGTCCGGCTCGCTCCCCTGGCCGTAGATGCGACGGGGCAGACGGCGCTCGGGCCTCACTGGATCTTCCTTCGCTCCGGGTCACCCGCTAGGGACGCGGGAATGCCAGGATACGGAACGCCCTGCCGCCCCTGCGGCCAGGCGCACGGAACCGGCCTTTTCCTTTCGCCCGACCCTCCGATGAGTCATCATATGTCCGGTTCACCCCCCCAGACTGCCCAGGAGTTCCGTGTCCACCATCGCGAACACCCGACTGAGACAGCGGCGCGAGAGCACTCCCTCGCCCTCCGGTTCCGGACGGCCGATGTCCCGCAGCGAGCTCGCCGAGGCCGTCAACGCGCATGTCCTTGCCGCCACCGGTCGGCACGCCGTCCTGGACGCGAGCACGATCGCGCGCTACGAGCGTGGGCTCATCCACTGGCCGCGGGCGCACCACCGGGCCGGTCTGCGCGCCGCGCTGAACGCGGCCACGGACCACGACCTCGGCTTCTACCCGACCCCCCGCGGGCCGGGACGGCCGGCGGGGGGCTGACCGGCCGGCGGCGGGCCGGCTCAGGCCAGGTGGACCGGGAGCCGCGCGTGGCCGTTGGCGACGAACCCTCGCACCGAGCCGAAGGTCTCGGGCGGCTCGGCCGGCTTCATCCCGGGGAACCTCTCGAACAGTGCCGGGAGGGCGACGGCCGCCTCGAGGCGGGCCAGGGGTGCCCCGACGCAGTGGTGCACGCCGTGGCCGAACGCCAGGTGCTCGGTGTGGGCGCGGGCCGGGTCGAACGTGTCGGGGTCGTCGTGCACCTGCGGGTCGCGGCCCGCGGCCGCGAACATCGCGAGGATGGCCTCACCCTGCTTGATGGTCACGCCGCCGGCCTCCAGGTCGGTGACGGCGTACCGCAGGGGAATGCTGGCGGCCGGCGCCTCGTGGCGCAGCGACTCCTCGATCACCGCCTCCCACGAGATCTCCCCCGCCAGGACCCGGTCCAGGATCTGCGGATGGGTGAGGAGGGAGAAGATCGTCTGGTCCAGGAGGTTCACCGTCGTCTCGTGGCCCGCGTTGATGAACAGGCGCACGGTGTACAGCAGCTCCTCCTCGGTCAGGGCCCCGCTCCCCGTGGGCGCGGCGTCGGCCTCGTCGTCGCGCGCGGCGATGAGGGCGCTGGTGATGTCGTCACCGGGGTGCTCGCGCCGGTGGGCGATCAGCTCGCCGAGGATCCGGTGCATGTCCATGATGTTGGCCCGCATCTCGTCGGGCGTGATCGTGGTGTCGAAGATGAGGTCGGCGCAGCGCCGCAGGCCCGGCCCCAGGTGCTCGGGCACGCCGATGAGCTCGGAGATCACCTCGATCGGGATGGGGAACGCGAACGTCTCGCGCAGGTCGACCGGTCCGGCCGCGCCTGCCTCGGCGACACGGTCGAGCGTCGCGGAGGTGATCTCCTCGATCCGCGGGCGCATCGCGGTGGTCCGGCGCGCGGTGAACGTCGGGGCGACCAGCCGCCTCAGCCGCCGGTGGTCGGTCCCGTAGGCGGTGAACATGTTCTCGGACAGCACCCAGGGGGAAAGCGGCCAGCCGTCCGGCACCTCGCCCGCCGCGAGAGCACCCCAGTGCCGGGAGGCGTCCTTGGAGACGTTCCGCTCGGTCACGAGCCGCTTGAGCAGTGCGGCGTCGGTCACGGCCCACGCCGAGACACCACCGGGGAGCTCCACGGGGGTGATCGGCCCGTGCTCGCGCAGGGCACGGATCTCCCCCTGGATGTCGGTGCCGGCCGGGTCGAGGACGTAGGAGTTCATGCGGGGCCCTTCTGTCGGGACGTTCGAGGCGGTCGCACCGGGATCGGGTGCGGGGTCCGGCGCGGGGCGCGGCTCACCCCGCGCGGCGGTGGTAGTTGACCGGGAGCGACACGGGGTGGCGGGCCCACGGCGAGGGCGCCCAGCGGATCTCCTGCTGCGAGACCGCCAGGTGGACGTCGAGGTCCCGCAGCACCCGCTGCACGGCGGTGCGCGTGATCAGACGGGCCTGCCGGGGCGCGGGGCACGCGTGCGGACCGAGGCTCCAGGCCAGGTGCGACCGGTTGCCGACCTCGTCCCACGGGTCACCGGTGTGCACGCGCGGGTCGTGGTTGGCCGCGGAGACCGCGAGCACGATGGCGTCCCCGGCGCGCACCAGCTTGCCGTCCAGCTCGTGGTCCACCATCGCGAACCGGGGCGCCGGAGCGTTGGGGACGGGCGTGTCGCGCCACAGCACCTCGTCGAGGGCCTCGTCCACGTGCAGCCGGCCCCGGCCCCAGCGCTCGGCGAAGCGGGCGTCGGCGACCAGCAGGTGCAGCGTCCGGGAGATGAAGGCCCCCACGAACGACGCCGCCCCGTGCACGGGCACGGCGATCGAGTCGATCACCTCCAGATCGCTCTCGAGGCCGGGATGATCCGCCATCAGCGTGGTCAGGTCCCTGCCCGGGGTGCCCCGGCGGCTGCGGACGTGCTCCATCAGTACCTGTCCGATGCGCTGGCGTGCCTCGAGCGCCCCGGGCAGGAGCTTGCTGATGATCATGGAGTCGGCCATCAGGCGGGTCGCGGTCGCGTGGTCGAAGCCGAACACGGCGGCCATCGACAGGAAGCCGACCTTCACGCCGTAGTCGGCGACCAGATCGAGCGGCCCGGAGTCCGGGAGCTCACCGATGATGCGGGTGCACACCGTGTCGGCGTACTCGACCACCGCCTTCTCCGGCAGGGCGGCCAGCGCGTCGTCGAGCGCCTGCCGCAGCCGGGCACGGGTCTCGCCGTCGTGGTGGAACGAGGCGTTGCGGGGCTCGGGCGGGCAGTAGGCCAGGATCGCGGCGTCGGCGGCCAGCAGGCCGTCGCGGTGCCATCGCCAGTTGCGCGGGTCGCGCGAGTAGTTCGTCTCGTCCCGCGCGATCGCGCAGATCTCCGGGTGCCCCATCACCAGCCAGGCGGGTACCCCCGGCTCGATCTCGACCGGGGCGACCATCCCCCACTGCTCCTGCAGGCGCGCGTACGCGGCCTGGGGGTCGGGCCCCGAGGTCGTCACGCTCAGCAGGTCGAGATCGCGCACCGTCGTCAGCTGAGGCGGCAAGATCCCCTCGTCAAGCACGTTCACGGACATGTTGGACATCGCATCAGACCTGGCGGCGCTGGGGCAACGGCAAACTGAGCGGCATTCTGAATACCGCTCACCCGGCTCGTCCGCCCCGCCCCGGGGCACACCGTCAGACGGACTCCAGGACGGCCCGCGCGGCGTTGTGCCCGCCGAGGCCGGAGACGGCGCCCCCGCGGCGGGCACCCGAGCCGCACAGCAGCACGGCCGGGTGGTTCGTGGCCACGCCCCAGCGAGCCGCCGGGTCGCCGAGGTCGGCGTCGTCCTCGGCCCAGGGCCAGGCGAGGTCGCCGTGGAAGATGTGCCCGCCCGGCATGTTCAGGTCCGCCTCGATGTCCTGCGGGATCTTGGCCTCGATGCAGGCGGCCCCGGCGGCGTCGCGGGCGACCACCGACGAGATCGGGTCCAGCAGATGTTCGTCGAGCGACGCGATCGCCCGTTCGAGGGCCTCGGCCTTGCGCTGCCCGCGGGTGGCGGCGTCGTCGAACAAGGTCGCGGGCAGGTGCAGGCCGAAGTAGGTGAGGGTGTGGGTTCCCTCGGCCACGTCGCCGAGGATCGTGGGGTCGGTCAGGGAGTGGCAGTACACCTCGCCCGGCATCCGGGCGGGCACCCGTCCGGCCGCCGCCTGGGCATGGGCGGTCTCCAGCTCGTCGTATCCCTCCCCGAGATGGAGGGTGCCGGCGAAGGCGACGCGCGGGTCCGCGCCGGACCTGAGCCGCGGCAGCCGGTCCAGCAGGATGTTCACCTTCAGTTGCGCCCCGACGGGCTTGTCGGACGGGTCCGGGGTCTCGCCGAGCAGCCCCGCCAGCACCCACGGGGCGACGTTGGCCAGCACGTACCGGGCACGCAGGACACGGCCGGCGACCCGGACCTCGGCGCCGTCGTCGTCCGGGCGGATCGACGTGACCTCGGCCCCGGTGACCAGCTGCGCGCCCGCGCCGGCGGCGGCCGCGGCCAGGGCGTCCGTGACGGCGCCCATACCGCCCACGGGAACGTGCCACTCTCCCGTCCCGTTCCCGATCAGGTGGTAGAGGAAGCACCGGTTCTGGATCAGCGACCCCTCCCGCAGGCTCGCGAACGTCCCGATCAGGGCGTCGGTCGCCACGACGCCCCGCACGGTGTCGTCGGCGAAGCGGCGCTCGATCGCCTCGCCGAGCGGCCGCCGCACCAGGTCCTTCCAGATCTCGGCGCCCACCCGGGAGCGCAGCTCCGCCTCCCGGGGCAGCGGGGCCGTGAGGGTGGGAGCCACCACGGCGGCCACCTCCCCGACCGCCGCGTAGAACTCTCGCCACGCCTCGTACTCGGCGCCGGTTCCTGTCACGGCGCGGAAGGACGCCGCCGTCGCGGGGCCCTCCGGCTTCTCCACCAGCAGGCCACCCGGCACGCCGTCGCGCACCACCGGGGTGTACGACGCCGTGACGCGGGGCGCGAGCCGCAGGTCGAGGCCGAGGTCGCGCAGCACCTGGTCGGGCAGCAGGGACACCAGGTACGAGTACCGGGACAGCCGTGTGGGACGCCCGGGGAAGGCCCGCGCCGAGACCGCGGCGCCACCGGTGTGGTCCAGGCGCTCCAGCACCGCCACCGACAGCCCCGCGCGCGCCAGGTACGCGGCGGCGGTGAGCCCGTTGTGCCCGCCTCCGACGATGACGACGTCGTAGTCGGAGCGGTCGGCCGGAATATCACCGGAAGTGGTCCGACCGGCAGGGATACTGTTCATGGCAAGGCCTCCATCGTGCTGGCGTATCAGGTCGGAGGCACTGGGGCACCCCGCGCCGACCGTATCGGAGCGACGTCGGCCATCAGGGGAATCACCGGTTCTTTCACCGACGAACCCCTTGTCAGGTGGATCGCATTTTTCACCTTTACCAGTCGTGGCTGCTCTCACCTGAATTCATCGTGAACGCCATGCCCATTACGTCATCGTCACGGGTTGTCGCATGTTTGCACTGTGAAGTTACCAACTCGCCCGGCGCGCCTAGCGTGACATTCGGTGGTGCCGTGCTAGGGCCGCCGACCCGACACATGAAGGAGATGGATCATGGGCTTTCTGGACGGAATTATCGCCGCGATTCTCGCCCTGCTCGACGGCCTCGGGCTGCCGATCAGTCTGCCGACGCTGCCGGGAATCTGATCCCGCCCAGGCGCCGCATGACGCGCCGGGGTGCCTCCCTCACCGGAGGCGCCCCGGCGCGCTGGCGTGCGGCACGCGGGCCGGAACCCGGACCTCGGCGTGGCGCCGACCCCAGTGCACTCGCGGCCCCGGCAACGAAGCCGGCGAACCCGCGAAACCGCGAAACCCCGAAACCGAGCGGCGGCCCCCGGAGGCGCGTGTCGCGGAGGCGCGGAGGCGCTCCGCGAGAGTGCCGGACAGGCCCGCGAATCCGGCGACGACGAGAGCCCTCCGACATCAGGGAGCCCCATACCAGGGTCCACGGAACCCTCTGGTCCCGGCCTACCGGCGGCCGGGTAGGCGAAAGCATGATGCAAAAACGGTCATCACGGATTCAAATCCCGTAAAGGCTTTCGACATCAACATCGCCATTCATCGTTTGTACAGCCATGCGCGTGATACGTCGAAAAGCATGATGCATCCGAACATAGTGGGGCAGTCGCGGTGCGCATGGTGATGACGTGTTGCCCAGTTCCCCCCCATACCGGTTCGCCACGACGCATGTCCGCAAGAAGCAACTCCATGGGGAGGAATATCGAATGCGAACGATCAAGCTGTTGCCGGCCGTAGCGATGCTCGTTGCGGGGGCCGCAGTGCCGGCTACGGCGCAGGCCGCCGAGACCGATGCCACCATGCAGGCCGCCGAGTACTACACCGGCCAGGCCTTCGGCATCGCCGCCTCGGTCGACCTGCTCGGGCCGATCGTCGTTCCGGCGCAGCCGGACACCGGTGCGATCTCCACGGCCGTGGACCTGACCACGGACACCGCGTGCACCGCCTCGGTCGACGCCATCGTGGCCGACGTCGAGGCCCTGTGCCCGAGCGTGACCGTCGACACGGCGGCCGGCACGGTCGTCTCCGAGACCACGATCGAGGGTGCCTCGGTCAACCTGCTCGGGGCGCCGGCGATCGCGATCGAGGACCTGACGGTCACGGCGGCCGCCTCGTGCGAGAAGGTGTCTGGCGACACCGACCTCACGCTGCGGATCGGTGACCAGGTCATCCTGGTGGATGACCCGAACGTCTCGATCGAGATCCCGGGTGGCGAGGTTGTCGTCAACCAGCAGAAGCCGACCGACTCCGGTATCGGGATCGATGTGACCGCTGTCGTGGTCAAGCTCGACGGCATCGCCGACATCGAGATCGGCCACGCCGAGGCCGCGGCGCACGGTTGCCTGACGGCACCGCCGCAGAGCTGATCTCGTAGGCTTTTCGCGATCAGTGACAGCGCCCTCGCGGTGGTGCGGATGCAGATCCGCACTACCGCGAGGGCGTCGTCGTCCCGGGGCCCTCAGCCGAAGGCCGGGTAGCCGCCGAGCTCCGCATCCGCTCCCCAGGCGTCCCACGACCACCGGTGCGCCTCGGCCAGCGCCCGGGCCAGCGCCGGGAAGTCCGCACGCAGGTTCACGGCACCCCACCGCCAGCGGGACGCCACGAGCTGACGGTACGACGGCGACCTGCCGGCCGGGCCCACGAGCGGCCGCGCGTCGAGCGCGCCGTCGAGCAGCCATCCCGTCACCAGCACCACGTAGGCCGCGCAGGCCAGACGAACCTGCCGCTCCCAGGCCGGCGACGCGACCACCTGCGGCGCATGCTCCGCGAGCCCTGCCGTGAAAGCGGCGAGCAGTTCGTCGGTCAGGCCCGCTGGAGGCTCGAACACGCACCAGCAGGTCGCGAACGGCAGCAGCGTGTAGGCCGCCGCGAGCGCCGGGTGCCCCACGTCGGTTCCCTCGAGATCGAGGAACCACCACCGCTCCCGCGAGCCGGCCGGGCCGGGCGCGAGGACCGCGTTGTCGGGGCAGGTGTCGGTGGGCCAGACGACAGCCGCCTGGCCGGGGTCGAGCAAGGTGGTGACACCGGCGAGCTCGGCCTCGATCACGTCGGCGTCGGTCCCGTCCGGCGCCAGGGCGGCCAGGCGCGCCAGCCCGTGCCGGAGATCCGCGGCCGCGTCCCAGTGCGCCGGGCCGCCCGGCCGGCTGGCGTCGATCCGCCGCCTGGCCTCGTCGGCGACGGGACGAGACTCCCCCACCATCGTCCCGAGGTCGTGCGCCCACGACCGGGCGCCCGTCCATGCCGCCTCCCGGTCCGGGCCGAGAAGCAGGTCGGCCAGGGTCGGTGGATCCTCCCCGAGATCCGACATGACGATGACCTGGTGTTCCGGATCGGCCGCGAGCAGCCGCGGGGTGCGCTCCAGGAGCGTCAGCCCGGCGGACTCTCGCGTGAACTGCGACCCGGGCGCGTGGAAGTGCTTGACGACAACGGTCCCGCCGTCCTCGGTGCGGCAGCGCAGCACGGTCGAGCGGCGCGACCCGCCGAGATCGACCGGATCGGTCAGCGGGCGCCCCAGCGCCGTCCCGGCGAGGCGGACGGTGTCGGCGAGGGACGTGTCGGTGACGGACGTGTCGGTGACGGACGTGTCGGTGACGGAACGGGCGGTGGCGGCGGAGTCGGGCACGGGCCCAGCCTCGGGCACGTAGCCCGCGCCGCGAAGCGATTATTCCTGCCAGCCTCGGACGTGGTGGATGGTCGCGGTCTTCGGGTAGTGCCCGCCGGCCGGGCCGATCTCGAAGAGGTCGAGCATCAGGAAGAGCGGGTAGCCGGGCGCCTGCGGGATCCGCCGCAGCACGGCGCCCTCGCACCCGATGACGGTCTCGCCCCCGCCCCACAGCACGGTCCAGGTGTGGGGGACGCTCGCGTCGAACGGCAGCGTCACCTCGGCCATGTCCGTCGTCAGGCGCGGGTCGCCGTGGGCCTTGACCCCGGATCGGGCGACCGTGGCCGGACCGATGGCGTCGGCGTCGATCTCGAAGACACAGATCTCACCGGCGTCGGCCTCGTCGCGGTGCTCCGTGCCGACGAGCCAGGCCGCGAGCATGCACCCCGGGTCCCGGCCGGCGGTCACGGTGACGTCGATCCGCCCGGCCGCCGGAGCCCACAACAGCTGCCGCGGCGTCTCGGTGCGGACCACGAGGCCGTCCGGGCGGTGCCGGTGGGTCCCTCTGCGGGAACCGGCCTCGCCGGAGTACGTGCCGGTCTGGAGGTTCGAGACCCGCAGCGGCGCGTCCTCGGGGCGCCAGTCGAGCTGGTCCTCCTCGATCCGCAGCTCGATCCCGCCGCCCTCCACCAGGCGGTATCGGGCGGCCGACCGTTCCGGCGTCGTCCACTGCGGCAGGTAGTGCGGCACCCATCGGCGGGGGCTCAGCCCGGAGAAGTCGTCGTCGAGATCGGGCGTGCGGTCAGGCGGGGGCGGGAGCTTCTCGGCCGGCTGGTTCACGCATCACATCATCCCCGGGCCCGCGCCAGCGCGGCGGCGATGTCCGCCGACGCCGCGACCCGGCCGATCGCCGGGAACACGGCCTCCAGCGCGCGCTCGTGCGTGTCGGCACGCAGATCGGTCACGGCGTCGGAGGCGACCACGACGTCGAACCCCAGGTCGTACGCCTCCCGCACGGTCGACTCCACGCCGAAGCTCGTGGCCACGCCTGCCACGACGACCGTTGTCACGCCGCGCCCGTGCAGCGCGTCCGCGAGCCCGGTCCCGGAGAACACGCTCAGGCGTGCGCGCTCGACCCGCAGATCGGCGTCGTGCACCGGAAGCTCGGCCGCGAGGACGCGCCCCTCCTCGGGGAACAGGCGCGGCTCGGAGCCGTAGGCGTTGCGCCCTGGCGGCGTGCCGGTCGAGACGGCGTGGACGACCGGGCCGCCGTGCTCGTGGAAGGCAGCGGCGAGGGAGGCCGTGGCGGCGACGACGCCGTCGGCCGGATGGGCGAAGGGCGTCCGCAGCGTGGCGGCTTGCAGGTCGACCACGATCAACGCGGTGGCCGGGGTGAGCTGGAGTGTCATCGTCTCTCCTGAGGCTGTCTCTTATACACATCT
>NZ_JABBYC010000062.1 GCF_016742955.1 Myceligenerans indicum
AGATGTGTATAAGAGACAGCCGCACCACCGGCCACCAGCGCGCAGCCCTCCTCGTCCTGCTCACCGCCAGCTTCACCCTCGCCGTCGACTTCTCCATCCTCAACGTCGCCCTGCCCGCCATCGGCACCGACATCGGACTCGGCATCAGCCACCTGCAATGGATCGCCACCGTCTTCGCCCTCTGCTCCGCCGGATTCACCCTCCTGATGGGACGCGTCGCCGACATCACCGGCCGCCGCCGCACCTTCCTCGCCGGCATGATCCTGCTCGGCGCCGGCTCACTGACCGGCGGCCTCGCCACCACCCCCACCATCCTGCTCGCCGCACGCGCAGCCCAGGGCCTCGCCACCGCCACCGTCGTCCCCGCCGCCCTCGCCCTGCTCATCGGCACCTTCACCGAAGGACCCGCCCGCGACAAGGCACTCGGCCTGAACGGCTCCCTCATGGCCGCCGGATTCACCACCGGCGCCATCCTCGGCGGCCTCCTGACCGACCTGCTGTCCTGGCGCTGGGCCTTCCTCATCAACGTCCCCATCGCCGTCGCCGTACTCGCCACCGCCCCGATCGTGCTCCAGGAGAGCCGAGCCCACGAACGCACCCGCCTCGACATCCCCGGCGCCCTCACCGCCACCCTCGCCCTGCTCGCCCTCGTCCACGGCCTCACCCACGCCGCCGAGACCACCTGGACCGACCCCGTCACCCTCGCGGCGCTCGCGGCCGCCGTCGTGCTGCTGGCGGTGTTCGTCGCCGTGGAACGGGCCGTCCCCGTCCCTCTCGTGCCGCTGCGGATGCTCACGCGGCCGAGCGTGGCCTGGGGGAACGTCGCGGGGCTCCTCGCGTTCGCCACGGAGACGTCGCTGGTCTTCCTCCTGACCATCTACCTGCAGAAGGTGCTCGGCTACACGCCGCTGGCGGCCGGTCTCTCGTTCGCCGTCCTGGGCCTGGGGACCGTCCTGGGCGGGCTGGCGGGCCCGAAGGTGATCGCGCGCTTCGGCAGCAGGACCGCGATCGTCGGCGGGTTCCTCCTGCAGGCCGCGGCGACGCTGCCGCTGGTCCTGATCTCCGCGGCGGCTGGCTCGATCTGGCTCGTCCTCGTGGCCACGTTCGCCGGCGGTGTCGCGAATCTCGTGGTCATCGTCGGCTTCATGGTCACGGCCACGGCCGACGTCCCGGCGAGCGAGCACGGCCTGGCGACCGGCCTGACCACGATGAGCCAGCAGGTGGGCATCGCCCTGGGCACCCCGGTGATGAGTGCCGTCCTGACGGCCGTGGCGCTCGGGGCGGCGCCCGGCCCGGGGACGACGACGGTGCTGGACGGGGTCACGGCGGCGATCTGGGTCAACGGCGGTGCGTGCGTCGCCGCCGCCGCGGCGGTGGGCATCTTCCTGCGCCGGCGTGCCCGGGCGTGACCTGGTGCCGGTCACGTCGCACGTCAGCTGACGACGCCGAGCTCCCGCAGCTCGCGGCGCAGCGCGCCGGTCCCGGTGAAGCGGATCGCGTGGAAGCCGGTCTCACGCGCGGCGTCCACGTTCTCCTGCTTGTCGTCGACGAACACGGCACGTGCCGGGTCGACGTCGAACCGGGCGGCGAGGAGTTCGTAGATGCGCCGGTCGGGCTTGGCGAGCCCGACCCGGCCGGACACGACGACGTCGTCGAGCAGCCCGATGGCGGGTGCGGCGGGTTCGGCGTGCCGGAAGGTCTCGGCCGACCAGTTCGTCAGGCCGTACAGCCGCAGGCCGAGTGCGGCCAGGTCCGCGACGAGCCTCTCGCTGCCGGGGACCGGGCCGGTGAGGGTGTCGGCGTACCGCTCGACGTACACGGCCAGGTCCGCCGTGCGGTGGGGGTGGGTGCGGTCGAGCTGGGCCATGATGTCCGCGAACGTCCGCCCGGCGTCGGCCTCATGGTTGAGGGCGGCGAACCCGACCTCCTCGAAGAAGGCGTCGACGTCGCCGGTGCTCCAGGCGCGGCCCGTCGCGTCGGTGTGGTCCCGGTAGGCGGCGTACGGGTCCCAGCCGACCAGGACGTTGCCGAGGTCGAGGACGACGGTGTCGATCGCGCTCCGGTTCACAGCATCTCCTCCGGGTCCAGCCTGATACGTGCGCTGCCACGTTCTCGCCGTGCCGATCGTACGGCCATGGACGCACGCAGCCGGCGGGCGAGCTCGTCACCCTGGTCGAGCGGCACACGCAGCACCGTACGTACCGGGCGGACCACGTCCAGCAGCTCCGGCGTGGCGGCCTGGCGGGCCCGGCCACCCGTCCCCGGGTCCGGCCCGCGGCGCGCCGGGGCGGGTGACGGGTCCTCCACCTCGACGGGACCGAGCACGTTCTGACCGGTCAGCCCGACTCGTTCGACGACCGCACCCACCGCGTCCCGGTCGCCGGTTACCGCGGCGACCCGGACGGCGGGCGGCAGGCCGAGGGCCGTGCGTTCCTCGAGCTCGCGGGCGGCGAACCCGCCCGGGTCCCAGCGCACGAGGGCCTGGCTGGGTCCCGGCGCGCCGTCACCGACCAGGAGCACCTGGCCGTCGGGCCGCGCCAGCGCCGCGGCGGCGAGCCACCGGCCCAGCGCCTCGGTCCCGGCGGCCAGGTGCGTACCACCGGACATGACCGCGGCGTCCAGCAGGAGCACGGCGGCGTAGCCGCCGCTCGCGACGGGCTCGGCACCCGGGGTGGCCACGACCAGGGCGGGTTCGCCCGGGACGGTGTCCAGCACGCCGGTGGGCGCCGAGGCGGCCGAGAGCCGCACCGGAACTCCCGTGAAGGCGCGGCCGAGCTCCTCGGCCGTGCGGGCCGACCCGACACGCACGGACCTCAGCCCCGTCCAGCCGCACTCGGTGCACGACCAGCCGCCGGCCATCCTGCCGCACCAGGTGCACTGCGGGGAGGCGTCGGCCCGCGGCAGGCCGAGCGGGCCGTGACAGGTGGCGCAGCGCGCCGCGGTACGGCAGCGGGAACAGGCCACCACCGGCAGGTAGCCGCCGCGAGGTACCTGGACCAGCACCGGACCGTGCCGGAGGGCATCCCGGGCGGCGCGCCAGGCCACCGACGGCAGCCGGGCGGCGGCCGCCGCGCCGTCGCGGGCGAGCTCCACGGACGTGAGGGCCCGCACACGGGGCGTGTGCGCGCGCAGCATGGCCCGGGCCGGCGCGAGCTCGCGCGCCCACCCGCTCGCGAGCATCCCCTGGGCCTGGACGGTGCGGCCGGGGGCGCCGAGCAGGAATGCGGCGCCCGCCTGCTCGGCACGGATCGCGAGCACGTCGCGGGCGTGCGGGTAGGGCGCGTGCGGCTCGCAGAGCGTCTCCTCGCCGTCGCCCCACAGCACCACCAGTCCCAGGTCCTGGACCGGCGCGAACATCGCCGCACGTGTTCCGACGACGACGCCGGCCTCACCACGCAGCGCGGCCAGGTAGGCGCGGTAGCGGGGCGCGGGGCCGTCGTCGGCGATGAGCCTGACGTGTCCGCCCGCTCCGGCGAGGATGCCGGCGGCGTCCAGCGCCGCGCGCACGCGTGCCACGTCACGCCCGTCGGGAACCACGACCAGCGCACCGCGTCCCCCCGCCACGCACGCCGTGACGGCGGCGGCGACCGCCGTCGCCCAGCGGGGCACCGGAACCCCCGTGCCCGAACCGGAGGCAGGGATCGTGTCGTCGGCGCCGGGCAGCGCGGACCACACGGCTCGTGGCGCGGCACCGCCGAGCACCCGGCGCAGGAACGCCTCACCACCCTCGTAGGGCGCCCACGCGGAGGTTCCCGTGCCACCCGGGTCCGTGGACCAGTTCCCGGCCGGGCCGTCCTCGCCGCCCTCGGGCCCCACGCCGTTCTCGGCGTCCTCCTCCTGGCCCCCGGAGGGCGCCTTGCTCGCGGAGGGCGTCTCGCTCGCGGAGGCCGCTGCGGCGGCCTCCCGCTCGACACGGGCGTGCCGGGGCGGCACCGCGAGCCGCAGCACATCGGCCAGGGTTCCGCCGTAGCGGGCGGCCACTGCCCGGCACAGCCTCAGAACGTGCGGCGTCAGCACCTGCTCGGGGGACACGACACGCTTGAGCGGCACGAGACGCCCGTCGTGGTCGGACTCGGCCAGGCGTGCCACGACGAACCCGGCGACCTCCTGACGCCCGAACCGCGCCTTGACCCGCACCCCGGGCTGCGCCTCGCCATCCATGGATGCCGGCACGAGATAGTCGTACGGCCGGTCCAGGTGTGCCGGCTGCAGGTCGAGAGCCAGGCGCGCCACGGGCAGCCGCGCGGCGATCGGCACCCCGCCGGTCTCCGCGCCTGCCTCGGCCGACGACCGCGCCGGGGACGACCGCTTGCCCGGTCGGGCGCCGCCGCGAGGGGGCGCCGTCACGGCAGCCCCCTCGAGCCCGGGAAGTGCGTCCTGATCCACGGGTGCTATCCCACCACGACTGACCGACACCACGACTGACCGACATCACGACTGACCGCTGTCACGGCCCGCCCGCCGTGCCGTTCACACCGCCGAGCGCAGCGCCTCCACCCGGTCGGTCCGCTCCCACGTGAAGCCCGGCAGGTCGCGGCCGAAATGACCGTAGGTGGCCGTCCTGCGGTAGATGGGCCGCAACAGGTCCAGATCGCGCGTGATCGCCGCGGGACGCAGGTCGAACACCTCGCGGATGGCCGCCTCGATCCGGGCGGTGGGAACCGTCTCGGTCCCGAAGGTCTCCACGTACAGACCCACCGGGTGGGCCTTGCCGATCGCGTACGCCACCTGTACCTCGCACCGGCGCGCCAGCCCGGCAGCGACCACGTTCTTGGCCACCCACCGCATCGCGTACGCGGCCGACCGGTCCACCTTCGAGGGGTCCTTCCCGGAGAACGCGCCGCCGCCGTGCCGCGCCATCCCGCCGTAGGTGTCCACGATGATCTTGCGCCCCGTCAGTCCCGCATCACCCTGCGGGCCACCGACGACGAACTTCCCCGTCGGGTTCACGATCAGCCGCGCGTCGGCCACCTGCAGCCCGGACTCGGCCGCCGCGTGCGCCAGCACGGGCCCGATCACCTTCTCCGAGACCTCGCGGGTCAGCTTCTCCTGCACCACGTCCGGGTCGTGCTGGGTGGACAGCACGACCGTGTCCACCGCCACGGCACGGTCGCCGTCGTACCCGACGGTCACCTGCGTCTTGCCGTCCGGCCGCAGGCCCAGCAGCTCACCCGACTTGCGCACGGCCGCCAGCCGCTCCGACAGGCGGTGCGCCAGCCAGATCGGCAACGGCATCAGCGAGGGCGTCTCGTCCGACGCGTACCCGAACATCAGCCCCTGGTCGCCCGCACCCTGCACGTCCAGCGGGTCGTCGGTGACACCCGGGCCGGAGGAATCGTCCCGGCCCTCCAGCGACTTGTCCACGCCCTGGGCGATGTCCGGGCTCTGCTGCCCGATCGACACCGACACCCCGCACGAGTCCGCGTCGAACCCGATCGCGCTGGAGGTGTAACCGATCGAGCGCACCACGTCCCGCACGATCTGCGGGATCTCGACGTACGCCTCGGTGGTCACCTCACCGGCCACGTGCACGAGCCCGGTGGTCACCATCGTCTCCACCGCGACCCGAGAGGCAGGGTCCTGCTCGAGCAGGGCGTCCAGGATCGCGTCGGAGATCTGATCACACACCTTGTCGGGGTGCCCCTCGGTCACGGACTCCGAGGTGAACAGACGCAGATCGCTCATGGACACCAGACTACGGTCTCATCACGCGAATGCCGACATCCGGCAGTTGAGACGCCGCTCACCCCGCACGCCACGAGTGGCCGGGCGAAAACGCTGCTGCGGCAACCTGCCACGACGACGGCCGGACCGGCCGTCGGTCGCTCTTCGTCGGCCGCTCTCGGTCAGCCGCCCCTCGTCACGACCGCGTCTTGAGCACCGCGTCCCACACGGCGTCGGCCACCACGCGCTTGGACCCCTCCGCCCGGGCCACCACCTCACCCGCACCGTCCAGCACCGTCACCTCGTTCGACGTCGTGCCGAAACCCTGCTGCTCCCCCACGGCGTTCACCACCAGCAGGTCGGCGCCCTTGCGCCGCGCCTTGCGCCGCCCGTGCTCCAGCACGCCTGCCTGCGCGTCCCCGGTCTCGGCCGCGAAACCCACCACGAGCTGTCCGGGACGACGCCGCTCGCGGGCCAGGCCGGCGAGGATGTCGGGGTTCTCCACGAGCCGGATCGGTTCGGGGTGGCGCCCGGCGACCTTCTTGATCTTCGCCTCGGGAACCGTCTCGGGACGGAAGTCCGCGACGGCGGCCGCCATGACCACGACGTCGGCCGCCGCGGCCGCCGCGTGCACGGCGTCGGCCAGCTGTGCGGTGGTGCCCACGGGCACGACGGTCACGTCCGGCGCTCCGGGTGGGGCGGGGGTCAGCGGTTCCAGCACGGACGGGTCGATGTTCGCGGCCACGAGGGTGACGTGCGCGCCGCGGGCGGCGGCCGCGGCGGCCAGGGCCACGCCCTGGCGCCCGCTGGACCGGTTGCCGATGAACCGCACCGGGTCGATGGGCTCGCGGGTCCCGCCGGCGGAGACGACGACGTTCCGGCCGGCCAGGTCGCGGCCTGCGCCGGCCGGGGCGCCGGTGATCACGCCGAGCGCCTCACGGGCGATGTCCTCGGGTTCGGGCAGGCGCCCGGGGCCGGTGTCCTTGCCGGTGAGGCGGCCGCTGGCGGGCTCGATGACGTGCACGCCGCGTTCCCGCAGCGTGGCCACGTTGGCGCGGGTGGCCGGGTGCTCCCACATCTCGGTGTGCATGGCGGGAGCCATGACCACGGGGCAGCGGGCGGTGAGCAGGGTGCTGGTGAGCAGGTCGTCGCTGCGGCCGGCCGCGGCACGCGCGAGCAGGTCGGCGGTGGCGGGGGCGACGACGACCAGGTCGGCGCCCTGGCCGAGTGCGACGTGCTGGACGCCGGGTACGTCGTCGAACACCTCGGTGGTGACCGGCTCGCCGGACAGGGCCTCGAACGTGGGGGCTCCGACGAACCTCAGGGCCGCCCGGGTCGGGATCACGCGGACCGCGTGCCCCTGCTCACGCAGCAGGCGCAGCAGGAGGACGGCCTTGTAGGCGGCGATGCCGCCGCTGACGCCCAGCAGGATGCGCATGCGTGTGACCTCGGTGGTGGGGCTCGGGTGGTGGGGGCCGGCCGGCCGGTCGTGCCGGTCCGGCCGGTGCCTCAGCCCGGGAACTCGGGCAGGGCCTGGGCCGCCTCGGCCTCGGCCTGCTTGCGTGCCTCCACCTCGGCGGGGTCGACCTCTTCGATGGTCAGGAGGCCCTGGTTGATCTCGCGCATGGCGATGGACAGGGGCTTCTCCTGGTTGCGGGCCTCCACGAGCGGGCCGACGTTCTCCAGCAGGCCCTCGTTGAGCTGGGAGTAGTACGCGTTGATCTGGCGGGCACGCTTGGACGCGTACAGCACCAGGCCGTACTTGGACTCGGTGTGGGCGAGCAGCTCGTCGATCGGCGGGTCGGTGATGCCCTCGGGCCGTGCGACGGATCCAGCCATGATGCAGCTCCAGGAAGTTAGGGGTTACGGGAAAAGTCCGCAGGACAGTCTACCTGCCCGCGGGGCGGCCGGGCGGGCCGGGATGCCGCGCCGGTGATACCGGCGCGGATCGTGGGCGGGTGCCCGGCCGGGGTCACGCCCCGGACGGCGGGCCGTCGCGGGGCGTGCACGCGGGTCAGGGCTCACCGGCCGCCCGGTGGGTGGCCACGGCGTGGGGGCGCGCGGCGTCCGCGGACTGCGGCCGCCGGCGGTGTCCGGGCGAGCAGTGCGCGGCCACCACGGACATGAGCTCGTCGGTGGCGCGGTGCACCTCGTCGTTGACGATGGTGACGTCGAACTCGCTCTCCGCGGCCAGCTCGACGTGCGCGGTGCGCAGCCGGCGGTCGCGTTCCTCGGCGTCCTCGGTGCCGCGTCCCACGAGCCGGCGTTCGAGCTCGGCGAAGCTGGGCGGGGCGAGGAACACGAAGCATGCGTCGAGGCCGTCCATCGCCTGGACGGCCTCGCGCACCTGCCGCGCCCCCTGGAGGTCGATCTCCAGGAGCACCGGCACACCTGCCCTGAGCTTCTCCTCGACGGGGCCGCGGGGCGTGCCGTACCGGTTCCTCCCGTGGACGACGGCCCATTCGAGCATCTCGCCCGCCCGGACCAGCCGGTCGAACTCCTCGTGGCTCACGAACCGGTAGTGGACGCCGTCCACCTCGCCGGGGCGTGGCGACCGCGTGGTCGCCGACACCGAGAGCCACACCTGCGGGTACCGTTCGCGCACGTCCGCGGACACGGTCCCCTTGCCGACTGCCGTCGGCCCGGCCAGAACTGTCAGCCGGGCGGGGGTTGTGGTGGAAATTTCAGCCGAACCTCTCGATCAGGGCCGCGGACTGGTGCGGCCCCAGGCCGCGCACGCGGCGCGTCTCGGCGATCCCGATCTCCTCCATGATCGCCTTCGCCTTCACCTTACCCACTCCGGGCATGGACTCCAGCAGTGAGACGACCTTGAGCTTGCCGACGACGTCGTCCGTCTGGCCCTTCTCGATGACCTCCTTGAGGGAGCCCTGCGAGTACTTCAGCTTGTTCTTGATCTCGGCGCGCACACGCCGGGCTTCGGCCGCCTTCTCGAGTGCGGCCGCACGCTGCTCGGGGGTGAGGGGAGGGAGTGCCACGCAAGTCACCTACTCAGGTTGTGGACGGTTGGCCCGTCCGTGGGTCTTTCCAGACTGCTGCCTCGAAAGTAGTCATGACTTCCCTGGTCGGCAATCCAGAACCCCCCGCGTGGCGCACATTTCCGCAAGCCTTCACGTCTACCGAACACCCCATCAAGAGCATTTCACCGTAAAGGGTATGCAGAATGTGCCAAAAGTCCTGGTCGCTGACCTGTCAACCCCCAACGACGTGACAGCGATGTGACATCCGTCACAGGATACGGGTTTTCCCTGAGGTCGGCGGTCGTGCAGCCTGCCCGGATGTGCGTGCCCGGCACAGCTCACCGGCACCGCCCACCGGCGCATCCACCGGCCACCGGCCGGCGTCCGGCGTACGGCGTACGGCACGACACCCCCGGGACCTGTGCGGTCCCGGGGGTGTCGGAGGGCGTGAGCTCAGCCGCGCAGGGCGCGGGTGGCGTCCTCGGCGGCCTGCCGGGCCGCTGCCCGCAGGTCGTGGGGCGCCGGCCCGGCGCGCAGGATCCCCCGGGAGGAGGAGGCCAGCACGCGACCGCGTGCGCGGCCGAAGGTGGTGGCCAGTTCCTTCTCCCCCGCGCCCTGCGCGCCCACGCCCGGGGCGAGCAGGGGCCCGTTGACGGCGTCCAGGTCGGTGCCGGTGGAGGTGACCGCGTCCCCGATGGTCGCGCCCACGACCAGACCCACCGAGCCCATCGGCGCGGCCCCGGCGTTGACCGCGGCCGCGTGGGCGGCCACGACCGCGGCCACCGTGGCGGAGGGTGGCGTGGCGGAGGGTGGCGTGTCCGACGACGCGCCGGACGGTGCCGGCGTCACGCCGTCGCCCGTCATGGTGGGGGGTGTCGCGCCGGTGCGTGCGTGCTGCACCTCGGGCCCCTCCTTGTTGGAGGTCAGGCACAGCACGAACAGGCCGCGCCCGGTCGCCTCGGCCAGGTTCACCGCAGGCTCCAGGGATCCGAACCCGAGGTACGGGGAGACGGTCAGCGCGTCACCGGCCAGCGGTGAACCGTCACGCAGGAACGCGTCGGCGTACGCGGACATGGTCGAGCCGATGTCGCCGCGCTTGGCGTCCACGATCGTGAGCGTGCCGGCCGCCCGGGCGGCCGCGAGGGTGTCCTCCAGGGCGGCCACCCCGGCCGACCCGTGCCGCTCGTAGAACGCGGCCTGCGGCTTGAACGCGGCCACCTGCCCGCCCAGCGCGTCAACGACCCGCAGCGAGAACTCCCGCACTCCCGCGGCGGAGTCCTCCAGTCCCCAGGCCTGCAGCAGCGTGGCGTGCGGGTCGATCCCCACGCACAGCGGACCGTGGGCATCCATGGCCCCGGCAAGCCGCGCGCCGAACGGCACCGGACTCGCGCCGCCGCCACTTCCTGCCGGGGTGGTGCCGACGGCTGCCCCCCCGGCCGGGGTGCGGCTCATACCAGCACCTCCCGTACCGGCTGCCGGCCCGCGTCCCCGGAGTCCCCCGGCTTCACGGCATCCCTGCCCGCCTGCCGTGCTCGCGTCTGGGCCGTGTGCTCCTGCAGGCTGGCCACGGCGAACGGCCCGCCACGAACCGCCTCGATGCCCTGAACGGCAGCGGCAAGCTGGTCGACGGTCGTCACGATCGGGCGGTCCGCGGCGGTGGTAGCCGCGCGGATCTCGTACCCGTCGGCGCGGGCGCCCTGCCCCGACGGGGAGTTGACCACCAGGTCCACCTGTCCGTCCAGGATCAGATCCACGATCGTCGGCTCGCCCTGAGGGCCCTGACCGGCCGAGTACTTGCGCACCACCTGCGCCTCGATGCCGTTGCGTCGCAGCACGGTGGCCGTTCCCGCGGTGGCCAGCACGGTGAACCCGATCTCGGCCAGCCGCTTGACCGGGAACACCACGTGCCGCTTGTCACGGTCGGCCACCGACACGAACACCGTGCCCGAGGTCGGCAGCCCCCCGTAGGCGGCCGCCTGCGACTTCGCGAACGCGTGCGGGAAGTCGTCGTCGAAGCCCATCACCTCACCGGTGGACCGCATCTCCGGGCCCAGCACCGTGTCCACCACGATGCCCTCACGGGTGCGGAACCGCTTGAACGGCAGCACCGCCTCCTTCACCGCCAGCGGCGCCTCCAGGTCGAGCGTGCCGCCATCGCCCGTGGCGGGCAGCAGCCCGTCCGCACGCAGTGCGGCGATGCTGTCGCCGACCATCACCCGGGCGGCGGCCTTCGCCAGCGACGTACCGGTCGCCTTGGACACGAACGGCACGGTGCGCGACGCACGCGGGTTGGCCTCCAGCACATACAGCACGTCCGAGACCAGCGCGTACTGCACGTTCAGCAGCCCGCGCACCCCCACACCCCGTGCGATGGCCTCGGTGGAACGCCGGATGCGCTCGATCTCCGCCTCCGACAGCGACACCGGCGGCAGCACGCACGCCGAGTCCCCCGAGTGGATCCCGGCCTCCTCGATGTGTTCCATGACACCGCCGAGGAACAGCTCCTGCCCGTCGAACAGGGCGTCGACGTCGATCTCCATCGCATCGTCCAGGAACCGGTCGATCAGCAGCGGTGCGGGCAGCGTGCCCGGCACGCCCGCCGCCGTCGCCTCCTGCAACGCCCGCTCCACGTACTCGGCCAGCTGATCGCCGTGGTACACGATCTCCATGCCACGCCCGCCCAGCACGTACGACGGACGCACCAGCACCGGATACCCGATCCGCTCGGCCACCTCGCGTGCCTGCCCGAGCGTCCGCGCCGTGCCGAACGCCGGAGCCGGCAGGCCGGCGTCCTGCAGCACCTGCCCGAACACGCCACGGTCCTCGGCAGCGTCGATCGCCTCCGGGCTCGTGCCCAGGATCGGCAGGCCCGCGTCCGCCAGCCGCTGCGCCAGCCCCAACGGCGTCTGCCCGCCCAACTGGACGACGACGCCCTTGACGGGCCCCGCGGCGGCCTCGGCCTGATACACCTCCAGCACGTCCTCGAACGTCAGCGGCTCGAAGTACAGCCGGTCGGAGGTGTCGTAGTCCGTGGAGACCGTCTCCGGGTTGCAGTTGACCATCACCGTCTCGTACCCGGCCTCCGCCAGCGCCAGCGTGGCGTGCACGCACGAGTAGTCGAACTCGATGCCCTGCCCGATGCGGTTGGGCCCCGACCCCAGGATGATGACCGCCTCACGCTCACGCGGCGCCACCTCCGACTCCTGGTCGTAGGACGAGTAGTGGTACGGCGTGGTGGCGGCGAACTCCGCCGCGCACGTGTCCACCGTCTTGAACACCGGCCGCACACCCAGCGCACGACGCACCTCACGCACCGTCGCCTCACCCGAGGGGCCCATGTTCCGCAGCCGCGCGATCTGCACGTCCGACAGACCGTGCCGCTTGGCCTCCCGCAGCACGCCGGCCGTCAGCGTCGGGCTCGCAGCCACGGCGGCCGCCTGCTCGTTGACCAGCAGGATCTGATCCAGGAACCACGGGTCGATGCCGGTAGCGGCATACACCTGATCGACCAGCTCGGCAGGCTCCACCCCACCCGGACCGCCCGCCGCCCGCAACACCTGCTGCACCGCGACCAGACGCGACTCGGTGGGCCGCCGGATCTCCTCCAGCAGCTTCACCAGCTCCTGCCCCGCCGGCGGCGCCCCGTCCCAGTGGAACGCCACCCCGCCCTTGTCGATCGACCGCAACGCCTTGCCCAGCGCCTCGGTGAAGTTGCGGCCCAGCGCCATCGCCTCACCGACCGACTTCATCGTCGTGGTCAGCGTGTCGTCCGCCGCGGGGAACTTCTCGAACGCGAACCGCGGCACCTTCACCACCACGTAGTCCAGCGTCGGCTCGAACGAAGCCGGCGTGACCCGGGTGATGTCGTTCGGGATCTCGTCCAGCGTGTACCCGACCGCGAGCTTCGCGGCGATCTTCGCGATCGGGAACCCCGTCGCCTTGGACGCCAGCGCCGAGGAACGCGACACCCGCGGGTTCATCTCGATGACGATCACCCGCCCGGTGGCCGGGTCCACCGCGTACTGGATGTTGCAGCCGCCGGTGTCCACCCCCACCTCACGGATCACGGCGATACCGATGTCCCGCAGATGCTGGTACTCCCGGTCCGTGAGCGTCATCGCCGGAGCCACCGTCACCGAGTCACCCGTGTGCACACCCACCGCGTCCACGTTCTCGATCGAGCAGACCACCACGACGTTGTCGTGCTTGTCCCGCATCAGCTCCAGCTCGTACTCCTTCCACCCCAGGATCGACTCCTCCAGGAGCACCTCCGTGGTGGGCGAGTAGTGCAGCCCCTGCCCCACGATCCGCCGCAGGTCCGCCTCGTCGTAGGCCAGACCCGAACCCAGGCCACCCATCGTGAACGACGGACGCACCACCATCGGATACCCGAGCACCTCCGCGGCCGCGATCGCCTCCTCCACCGAGTGCACGATCTCGCTGCGCGCCGACTCCCCGCCGCACCGCTCCACGACCCGCTTGAACTGCTCACGATCCTCACCCTTCTGGATCGCGGGAATGTTCGCACCGATCAGCTCCACGTCGTGCTCGGCCAGCACCCCGGCCTCGTCCAGCGCGATCGCCGCGTTCAACGCCGTCTGACCACCCAGCGTCGGCAGCAGCGCATCCGGCCGCTCCTTCGCGATGATCGACGTCAGCACCTCCGTGGTGATCGGCTCCACGTACGTCGCGTCCGCGAACTCCGGGTCCGTCATGATCGTGGCCGGGTTGGAGTTGACCAGGACGACCCGCAGGCCCTCCTCCTTCAGCACCCGGCACGCCTGGGTACCGGAGTAGTCGAACTCGCACGCCTGACCGATCACGATCGGGCCCGACCCGATCACCAGGACCGAAGAGATGTCGTTCCGGCGGGGCATCAGAGGTTCTCCTCGGTCTCGTCGACAACAGAATCAGCAGCGGTCCCACACGAACCAGCCGGCTGCGCGGCACCCCCACCCGGCGGAGCCAGACGCGGCGGCCAGTCACCCGGATCCGTCAGCAGCCCCACGAACCGGTCGAACAGATACGCCGCATCGTGCGGCCCGGCCGCCGCCTCCGGGTGGTACTGCACCGAGAACGCCGGCAGGTCCAGGCACATCAGCCCCTCCACGACCTGATCGTTCAACCCCACGTGCGAGACCACCACACGCCCGTACCGTCCCTCACCGTGCGGCGCCACCGACACCGCCGGCGCACCCGACCCGTCCACCACCGGCGCATCCACCGCGAACCCGTGGTTGTGCGCCGTCACCTCCACCTTCCCCGTCGTACGGTCCTGCACCGGCTGGTTGATCCCCCGGTGCCCGTACCCCAGCTTGAACGTCCCGAACCCGAGCGCCCGCCCCAGGATCTGGTTGCCGAAACAGATCCCGAAGAACGGAATCCGCCGGTCCAGCACCTCCCGCAGCAGCCCGACCTCGTGCTCCGCCGCATCCGGATCCCCCGGACCGTTGGAGAAGAACACCCCCCGCGGCGCACCCTCGGGCAGCTCCCCGAACGCCGCCAGCACGTCCTCGATCGACGAACGCTGCGGCACCACCACCACACGCACCCCACGCTCCGCCAGCCGCCGCGGCGTCATCGACTTGATCCCCAGATCCACCGCGACCACCGTCGCCACCGGAACCCGGCCCGCGAACTCACCCGACGGCTCCACCACATACGCCTGCTCCGTGGACACCTCCGGCGCCAGATTCGCACCCGCCATCTGCGGAGACGCCACGACCTGCGCCACCAGATCCGTCACCGGGCGCTCGCGGACCGCCCCCGACGGCCCCTGCTCGAACAGAGCGTCGCCCGAGAAGATCCCGGCCCGCATCACGCCCTCCTCCCGCAGCCGCCGCGTCAGCGCCCGCGTGTCCAGGCCGCTGACCCCCACGACGCCCTGCGCCGCGAGCTCCTCGTCCAGGGACCGGCGAGCACGCCAGTTGGACACACGTCGCGCCGGGTCGCGCACCACGTACCCGGACACCCAGATGCGGCCCGACTCCGGGTCCTCGTCGTTCACGCCCGTGTTCCCCACGTGCGGTGCCGTCATCACCACGATCTGGCGGTGGTAGGACGGGTCCGTCAGCGTCTCCTGGTAGCCGGTCATCCCCGTGGAGAACACCAGTTCCCCGAAGGTCGACCCCGTCGCGCCGTAGGCCCGGCCCGCGAACGTGCTGCCGTCCTCCAGGACGAGCACGGCAGGCGTGAACCCGGCCGCCGGCCCCGTCGTCGCCTCGGTCGCCGGACCGGTCGCCGGCTCAGTCGTCGGCTCAGTTGTCGTCGTCATCGAAAGTTCCCCCGGTGGTGCTGGGTGTCTGAAGATCCTGTGTGTTGTCGTCCTGCGCCGTGTCGTCCCGCGTCCCGGGCTTCCCGGTCGCGGTCAGATGGCGGACCGCGTCCACGAGGGCACCGCGATCGGTGGCATGACGGGTCCGCAGCCCCGCGTCGAGAAGCACCGGTCCGCCCTCGCCGGACACGGCCCACGACACCACGACCAGCCCGTCCGCGCCCACATACTTGCCCGCCATCCCCGGAGCCAGCTGCGCCGAGCGGATCGCGGAGACCGGGAGCCACACGTCCCGGGACCCGTCACGTTCCACGAGCACGCCCGAGTCCAGCACGGTCACACGCGCCAGGGCCCGATCGCCCAGCTGATGCGCACCGACCCGAGCCAGCCAGTCACCGTGCAACGTGCTCGACACGTACGTCGCCTCGACCGGGCCGAACAGCGGCACCGGCCCTGTCGTCAGCGTGCCGTCCAGCCAGGCCGCGACCTCCGCCGGAACGGCCGGCGGCTGCGGAACCACCTCCCTGGTGCGCGACGCCAGCCGCCGGCGTCCCGTCAGCACCAGATACAGCAGCACCAGACCGAGCACGACCCAGATCGCCACCGCCACGGGCATCGGAAGGTTCACGAGGCCACCGCCTCGGTCTCGCCCACCCGGCCGGCCAGGCCGGACCCGTCTTCCCCACCCGCGTCCACCGGCACGCCACCGAGCACCGTCGCCCGGCCCCGCAGGAACGTCGCCACCACCACGCCCGGCAGCTCCATCCCCTCCAGCGGAGTGTTCGCACTCGCCGTGACCTGCTGGGCACCCCGCACCGTGCGCGACGCCGCCGGATCCACCAGCGTCACGTTCGCCGGCTCCCCCACGCCCACTCCACGACCCTGCGCGGCAGGCCCCGCGTCGATCCGCCCGATCCGCGCCGGCGCCTGCGACAGCACCCGCGCCACGTCAGCCCACGACATCCGGCCGGTGTCCACCATCGTGGCCTGCACCACCGACAGCGCCGTCTCCAGCCCCGTCATCCCGAACGCCGCCGCGGCCCACTCGCAGTCCTTGTCCTCCACCGGATGCGGCGCGTGATCCGTGGCCACGATGTCGATCGTGCCGTCGGCCAGCCCCTCGCGCACCGCCTCCACGTCACCTTCAGTCCGCAACGGCGGATTCACCTTGAACCGCGCGTCGTAGGACCGCGCCCGCTCGTCGGTCAGCAGCAGATGGTGCGGCGTCACCTCCGCCGTCACCTCCACCCCCCGCGACTTCGCCCACCGCACGATCTCCACGCTGCGCGCCGTGGACAGATGGCACACGTGCAACCGCGACCCCACATGCTCGGCCAGCAGCACGTCCCGCGCGATGATCGACTCCTCCGCCACCGCCGGCCACCCCGCCAGCCCCACCTCGGAGGACACCACACCCTCGTTCATCTGAGCGCCCTCGGTCAGCCGCGGCTCCTGCGCATGCTGGGCCACCACGCCGTCGAACGCCTTCACGTACTCCAGCGCCCGCCGCATCAGCACCGGATCGTGCACACACTTCCCGTCATCGGAGAAGACCCGCACCCCGGCCGCCGAATCCGCCATCGCGCCCAGCTCCGCGAGGCGCTCGCCGCCCAGGCCCACGGTCACCGCGCCGACCGGCCGCACGTCGACCCAGCCGGCGTCCCGCCCGAGCCGCCACACCTGTTCCACGACCCCGGCCGTGTCCTGGGTGGGTGTCGTGTTCGCCATCGCGTGCACGGCGGTGAAGCCGCCGGCCGCGGCGGCACGGGTGCCGGAGCACACCGTCTCGGCGTCCTCCCGGCCCGGCTCACGCAGGTGCGTGTGCAGGTCGACGAGGCCCGGCAGGAGGATCAGCCGGTTCTCGCCGTCGATCTCGACGACGCCGGGGTCCGTGTCCGACGACGGCGTCGCGCTGCCCGGAGCGCCGAGATGGGTGATCCGCCCACCGTCGAGGACGACGTCGGCGGGCTCCCCGCCCAGTGGGCGTACCCCGCGAAGTACGTAGGTGGTGGTCACAGGCTGGTCCTCTCGTCGTCGGCGGTGTCGCTGCCCGCCAGCAGCAGGTACAGGGATGCCATGCGGACCGCGATACCGTTCGCGACCTGCTCCACGATCACCGACCGCGGGTGGTCGGCGGCGTCGGCGCTGATCTCCAGACCCCGGTTCATGGGTCCGGGGTGCATGACGATCGCGTGGCCGGGAAGCCGGGACAGGCGCTGGGAGCCGAGCCCGAACTTGCGGCTGTACTCCCGCGCGCTCGGGAAGAACGCGCCACCCGCGCCACCACTCATCCGCTCCCGCTGCACACGCAGCATCATCACCGCGTCGGGCGACGCCTGCTCGATCGTCTCATCGAGGTTGTACGACACCTCGCACGGCCACGTCTCGACCCCGACGGGCAGCAGCGTCGGCGGCGCGACCAGCGTGACCTGGGCGCCGAGCGTGTGCAGCAGGTGCACGTTCGACCGCGCCACCCGCGAGTGCAGCACGTCACCGACGATCGCGACCCGCAGCCCGGCCAGGTCCGTGCCCTCGGTCCCGGCGTCCGAGCCGGCACCCACCAGATGGCGCCGGATCGTGAACGCGTCCAGCAGCGCCTGGGTGGGATGCTGGTGCATCCCGTCACCGGCGTTCAGCACCGCCGCGTCCAGCCAGCCGGCATGCGCCAGCATGTGCGGCGCACCCGACGCCTGATGCCGCACGACGACGGCGTCCGCGCCCATCGCGTGCAACGTCAGCGCCGTGTCCTTCAGGGACTCGCCCTTGGACACGCTCGACCCCTTGGCCGAGAAGTTGATGACGTCCGCCGACAGCCGCTTCGCGGCGGTCTCGAACGAGATCCGCGTCCGCGTGGAGTCCTCGTAGAAGAGATTCACCACGGTCCGCCCCCGCAGCGTGGGAAGCTTCTTCATCTCCCGTGACTGCGTGGCCGCCATCTGCGCGGCCGTGTCCAGCAACAGGACGGCGTCGTCCTTGGCGAGGTCCGCGGTGGACAGCAGATGTCTCATCGGGTGCCCTCCCCGTTCCCGGACCCACCGGACGGGCGTTCCCCGTTCCCGGGCGAACCTGCGCCCGCCTGCTCACCGATCGTGACCGAGTCCTCCCCGTCGGTCTCCGTCAGCCGCACACTCACGCGCTCCGACCGGGAGGTGGGCAGGTTCTTGCCCACGAAATCCGCACGGATCGGCAGCTCACGATGCCCGCGGTCCACCAGGGCGGCCAACTGCACGGCACGCGGCCGGCCGACATCGTTCAGCGCGTCCAGGGCGGCACGGATCGTACGACCGGAGAACAGCACGTCGTCGACCAGCACCACCGTGCGGCCGTCGATGCTGCCCGGGACACGCGTCGCACCGACGGCGCGAGTGGGCTGCTGGCGCAGGTCGTCGCGATACATCGTCACGTCGAGCTCGCCCACCGCACCGGCGTCGTACGTGGGCTCGACCGCGGCGAGACGCTCCGCGAGACGACGAGCCAGCGGGACACCACGGGTAGGGATGCCGAGCAGGACGACCTCGGCCGCACCCTTGTTGCGCTCGGCGATCTCGTGCGCGATCCGCGTCAACGCACGGGAGATGTCCGGAGCTTCGAGAACCGTGGTTCCCCTCGGGTGCACGCCCGGCCCGTTTTCGGGCACAGCAGCGCTAGGACTCATCTTCATGGCCTCCTTTTCCGCCTCACCGGACGGACTTAAAGGGAGTCTGACACCGCCACCATATCCCGCCACAGGGACACCAGAACGCCCCTCACCACGATGCGGCGAGCGGCATTCCTCACACCGCTCAGCCGGTCACACCGCTCAGCCCTCACACCACCGGACCCGCCCCGTACACCGCCGCAG
>NZ_JABBYC010000063.1 GCF_016742955.1 Myceligenerans indicum
ACCACCCCCGAGGACACCACCACCGCCATCACCACCAACTCTGACCAGCCTGTACTCCCCACTGCCGCCTGACCACCCACAACCTGAAGGATTACGAAACGGTTACACCACTACCTGGGACTTGACCTTCTGGGCTGCAATGCGACCAGAGCTTCCCACGGCTCCGGCAGTGCTGCGGTTTCCGCAGCCTGGTCCAGCGGATGTTCGGCAAGCGATCCCGGATCCTCGTCGGCACGAGTGAAGACATCCGGCACGCGCGGGTGCAGAATGTCGTTGGTGTCGATACATGTGCCAGACGAGCACGGCAACGAGCCGCTGACGCCGATCTACCCCTTCAACGAGCCGGGAGAGGCGATCGAACTCTACTCGGGACCGATCGGTGGACTGGACAGAAGTGACTTGAACGGGACGATTCGCCTGGTTCCCTTCCCGTCGCCAGGCATCCGCTGGCAGGTCGAGCTTCCGGACGCGGAGGGCCACCACCTGAGGATTGGCCTGCGCGACGAGTTCGAACTGACTGCGGGCGGAATGACTGGTCACGCCATGATCAACAGCACATCGCTCGACTCCGTCGTCGGCATCTCCTCGCACCTGGAGTTCGAGTCCGGCGACCTGCTGGAATACGCCCTCGTGCACTGGATGAACCTGCCGAACTACACCGGCAACACTCCACTCCACTACACCGACAGCTGCCGCAGCACGTGGACACGCGGCCGCCTGACCCTCGAAATCGACGGTTGGCGCATCACTCTCGATGGGAGACCGGATAGCGGCTCCCTCTTCAAGGAAGATATCGGCCTCGCGCGCTATGTCCTCACGCACGTCATGGAGCTTCGCCGAGTGGATGCAAGCTCATTCGAGGTCGAAGGTGCCAGGCGGGTGATCGAGGCGCTGCGCCTGTCGCTCTCGTTCGCGGCCGGGCGGTGGGTTGCGCCCACGCTCTTCGTCGGTTTCGACGCGACTGGTGGGAAAGCGTGGCAGGACTGGGGGAGTCCGATCTGCGCGCCCTACGAGAGGATCGGCTCACCGGTCATCAGCCCGATGGCAGTCGGCGATCTGGAGGCGTTCCTCAACGCCAGTGTCGTCAGGCTCCGGGATGCTGACGCCGCCAACACCACCCGCTTCCAGATCCGGCTCGCGACTCAGACATCCAACCTGGGCTTCGTCGAGAATCGGATCTTCTCCGCCTTCCCCGCGATCGAGAACTTGAGCTGGGAGACCTTCGTGCTCGGCGGAGTGGTCTCCAAGGCCGAGTTCGAGGACCAGAAGCGCTGGCCGACCGCGCGTCGCCTTCGTGAGCTTCTCGTCCGCGCCCAGATCCCGATCGGCATTGACCAGAAGCGGCTTCCCGCCCTGCACCAGCTGGCGACCGAAAAGAGACTCGACGGCCCAGAGACTGTTACGTGGGTGCGGAACCGGCTAATCCACCCGAAAGACCCGCATGATCGCTTGTACACGCGGGAGAGGTTGGTCGCCGAGGCGTGGCAGCAGAGCCGTGAGTACGTCTGCCTGCTACTGCTGCACGCGATTGGATACACCGGTGGCTACCTGGGCGCGATCCCTCCCCACGGATGGCTCAGCGATCCTGCGCCGGTACCTTGGGCGGCGTAGTAGACGGCGCATGGCGACTCTGTCGATCATCGGGGAACGCTTAGCGCACTGCAGAGCGCCTTGGTGTCCCCAACGGGCCGGGAGCATCGTCGTAGCGATGGTCGACGCCGCTCGCCGAGGGTGCGCGCCTGCGTCGATGTGCCGTCAGTTGTATTCGGACTAACAAGTACTAACGGACGTCGGTGGATGGATCTGTATTGCTCTCGCTACTCATCCAGTCTTTGGACGGTGACTGCTTCGCGGTCTCCGCCAGATGCCAGT
This sequence comes from Myceligenerans indicum, assembly GCF_016742955.1. Taxonomy (GTDB): domain Bacteria; phylum Actinomycetota; class Actinomycetes; order Actinomycetales; family Cellulomonadaceae; genus Myceligenerans; species Myceligenerans indicum. The sequence continues at coordinate 1,873 of NZ_JABBYC010000063.1, forward strand.
CCGTCGACGATCCGGTGGAAGCGGTCGCGGGCTGCCCCGGTTAGTGCGCCGCTACCCCGTAGGGTTCGGATCCAGTCCCAGAAGTAGTAGAAGCCGTTGCTGACCTGCTCGTACTTGCCGTCGATCGTTCGCTCGATCCAGTCGAGGCCCGCCGTGGCTTGCCATGAGAGTGGTGCGCATCGAGCCAGGCGTGTGACCGCGTCGACGGCTCGGGCCTCGCCAGCTGCGAGTGCGAGCCAACGATCGGCCAGGTCACCGAGCGCTTCTGGACGCATCCAGGTTTGCTCGGCTCGCTGGAGCGTCCCGTCGATGTCTGGGTCGGAGCTGCGTGGCGTTGGGGTGGGTAGAAGTGCCGCAACGGCCCAATCGAACCAGGTCCCGCGCTCTCCTTGCAGGTCGGCTCCAGCGTCGATGGCGTCGAGCACCGTTCGGAGCACAAGGTTCCAGAATTGTGGGAGCGATTCCCGGAGGCGTTCGTCGTATGTGAAGTTCCGGGCGAACCCGTCGAGCATTGGCTGCAGCGCGTATGGGTTGCCGGCAAAGGTGCGTAGATGCGATTCGAGAGGGCCGCTGTCCCCGGCAAGGGTGAGTTCGATTAGGGCTCGCGCGATCGCTTCGTGACCCATCGCCTCGGTGTAGCCGCCGCCACCGCGCCCCTGGCGGTTCACACCTCGACGGTACGCGTCCCAGAGGACTGGGGAGAGTTCGTGGGCGGCGGAAGGGATGCACTCGGTGTTTCCGGCAGCAGCTGCGCAGAGGATCGGCATGCGGAGTCGGTTGACCAGCAGGTCTGCGGCCCTGACTGCTGGCAAGGTCTGATCGTAAGGTGGTGGTAGAGGATTGGGCTCCAAGTGCAGGGACTCTTCGTTGCGGGGCGCACGCCTGCAGTCGGCGAGGCTCGCTAGCGCGGCCTGCCACGCCGGTTCATGGCGTACGCACACGCCCGTCTGTTCGTCGACGTTGCACGGCACCTGCCACAGCGCATCGCAGCCTCTGGCGTAGGCCATACGTACTTCGTCGAACAAGCTCCTCCCCAGGGCCCCGAGGCAGTGGTTGAGGCGTGTCGCATCGAGCTCCAAGGCCTCGAAGGGCTCAGTGAGAAGTAGGGGCACCACGGCTGCCGCTGTGCGGTCGGCGCCCATCGGATAGATCGTCGCGTGGTTGCTCAGGATGTCGACTCGGGGGCGCTCCGCAGCCGTCAAGACCGTGTCTGCCGCCCACCGGAGATCGGCGTCGTCGATCTCAGCCTGGTCGAGCGCGTGTGCCCGTAGGGCCGCCGCGGCAACGGAGGCGATGCTGTCCTCGGGTCGGAAGAAGCCGGCGGGGAAACCGTTGCTCACCGTGCTGCGAGCTGTCGCGATGTCCTCGCGCAACGACGCACCAGGCCCCTCCTCGGGCATGCCGCTTGCGGATGCGTACCTGCTCTGCAACTGATACAGGACCCTGCTTGCCTGGATTTCAGCCGTGCGAGACGCGAGGGCTTCCTCGACCGGCGTCGGGCGTTCGACCGCGATGACGTACCCGTCTTCGTCGCTCGATCCTCGGTAGTTCTCAATTCGGAATCCAGCGGCCCAGCCCTCGACCATCGCGACATACTCGCTACTTCGAGCATCCACGTCAGTGCCATGGCGAGCGTTCTCGACGAGCTGGTCACCTACCTGCACCAGGGCCTGGCGCCGCACTTCGTCCTCTCGTGCTTCGAGGACCATCGCGGCGACGATGTCCTGGGGTGAGTTCCTGCGTCGGTCGCTGCCCGTCAATGTGTCCGCACTGGCGTCTCGCACTTGTCCGTTGGCTCGTTCTCCGACGATGCGGCCCATCTCAAGGCTCCATACATCCGGCACCGCGAGGAACGGGTCGAGGATCTCGCCGGCCTTGTCGGGGCGGCGTGTCAGGAACCCGACAACGAGCCCAGCCACGGCAATGCTGTCGCAGGCCCTGAGGACCAGGTCAACGAGTACCCCAGTCTCGATGCCCGCCTCCTTGTGGACGAAGTCCAGGTAGCGCTCTAGCGCTAGGAGCGCGCTCATGCAGGGATACGGCCCTCCGCCAAGGCCCCGATACCACCCCCACATCTGGTCGTCGCCGAAGAACCGTCGCGGACCCAGATCTGGCAGGTCAATATCGATCCCTGGTGGACGTGCGGTATCTTCCCCGCCTCCGGACCGTGCTCGTCGATCCGCGCGATGCTGCGCCGCGTGGTCAAGCATGCGGTCGATGAGCGAGATCGTTTCGTGCGGCACCTCCCGCAGAAGCTGGTAGAAGGGCCCGTAGTACCAAGCGGTCAGCGGTTGCCCGAACGCGAGTCCGCCGTCGTGCCGGTGGTCTCGGATTCCGTCGCCGTAGTCCGCGAAGCCGCCCCAGTTCCAGTCCTCATCAGGATCAGGCCGTTCGATGTAGTAGGCGTCTGCGAGATCCAGCAAGAGACTCGGGCGAGTGCGCGACATGCTCACCGCTACCGCCACTGACTCGACCGCCGAGGCCAGGCAATCTGGCCGCTCGGCGGCGACTCGCCGTAGCCACTGTTCCGCTCGCTCGTCGAGGTCGTGTCCCAGCGTTGCGAGGGCTTCGATGGCGAACGCATCATATTCGGACGGCTCGCTGTCGAGGATGTGGTCCCGGATACTTCGGCGCAACACGTCTGGCTCCCGATTGTCCCGGGCCATACCCCGCAGCCAGGCAAGGACTAGGTTCCCGATCCTCTTCATCGGGCCGTACGTGACAGCCACTCCTCGGCGGGAAGCGGCCTGGTCGCCGCTGTAGAACACGGAAAGTACCGGTGCCAAGGCGAAGGGATCACCGAAGTCGTATTCCACGTAGCGTAGTTGCGCGAGCCGCAGCAACGTCCCCAGGCCGCGCCCTTGATCCGCTGTAAGTGCCTCCCACAGCTCGCCGATGGCAACCTCTGCGTCACCGAGCGTGAGCAGGGCCTCGTAGGGAAGCTCAACCCACCGGCTACCTGCGGTGCCGCCCAGTTGGTCGAAGCGCGAGATCAGGTCCGCCCAGGCCGACATCCGATTCCTGTCGCCTAGGACCGCTTGACATGCGAGTCGCGTCGCTCTGATGGTCCCGCGGGGTGCGCCTGCGTCTGCCAGTGGCCGGAACTCCTCGTGGATGAAGAGCCTGCACAGTGCGAAGTCCCGGAAGAGGTCACTGGCAAACACATCACCTGTTGACAGTGCTGGATTCTCGGGGGCGACAAGGACACCGTCCGACCGCAGCTCGGCAGCAGCACGCCCGGGCTGCGTCTGCGCCTCGAGTTTGAGGTTCCGCCTGGCGACGTTGATGGCCAACTGCTCTCGCTCGTCGGGCGTAGCCCGGTTCGATGGTTGCTCCTCCCAACGTCGGATGAGCCCGTTCCAGACCGCAGTGAAGACATCAGCCTCGCAGAGGATGGCGTCGGCATCGATGCTGGAACCGGCCCGAAGTAGCGCATCGACAAGGCCTGGGCGCCTGAGAAGCCAGCCCGCACGCGGTTCGCTCGCAAGCCTGCGAAGCCCTGGGAACGCTCGGGCCAGTTTCTGCCGTTCGTTGGCAGCCAAACCCGGCACGACGTACTCCGTGGGCTCACCAGCCTGCTCGGCAGCCTCCGCGGCGTACATCAATTCCTCGCGAACTCGCGGCGCCCCATCGGCGCGGGTGACTGCGACGACCCCTCTCCCGGCCCGGAAGGCCGCCGTTGCGAGCTCGCGTAGCAGTGGGCCCTTGCCCTCGAGGACTGACTCCGTTCCATCGATGAGCAAAAGCTGCAGTTGTCGCACCTCAGCGCTCGCGAGAATATTTGCGAGGGAGGCTCCGCCCAGACGTGCTTCGAAGTCTCCAACTGCGTCGGGCACGTCCCGAAGGCTCATGCTCATCAAGCTGGCACCCTCATCCCGAAGGGCCCCCGACACGCGCAGTGCGAGTGCCGACTTCCCGACGTCCGGCTCGCCCGTCACAACGAGACCGGAGCGGTGATCCCCTTCGGCCCTCATAGCATCGGCGAGTCCCGATCTGGCTTCGTCGCGGTCGAGTTCGATTGACACGGACCCCGCGCGGAGCCCAGGGCGTACGTTCCCGCGCAACCGCTCTGCAAGGCGATCTAGCACTCTCCATGCATGCGTGTGCGAAGGCGACCGCTTCAGGGGGAAAGCTCTCAACTCGCGGCGCAACATCCCAGCAGTGACCCACCCGCCCTGTGCTGCCCACGCCCCGGTGAGTTCCAGGATCTTCGAGAAGATGCTGTCGGCAGTGGCGAGCGTCCCGTCCTCGACGACCGCACGAAGAGTGGCGATCGCCGCCGTGCGGTCGCGTGTATCGGTGCCCTCGAGGTGCAAAACATGCACCCTCAGCACTGAGAGCCAGCGCCAGGTGAGGTCACCTGCTTGTATGTCGTCGAGGCTTGGGATCTGGCGCGCCGCCTGCCCGACAAGGTTCTCCAGATTGGAGAGCCTGTTCCTCGTAGCTTCGTTCGTGGCCCGGGGGCGCCTGACATGCTGCCTGAACGACTCCGGATCTGGGGCAGAACGCGCAAACGCAGCTAACTGATCCAGCTGATCGATCACTGGGGTGTGCCTTCCGACCGCCAGTACGAGCGACCAAGTTCCTGACGAGACGCTCTCCCAGTGCTCGGCCACGATCCGCAGATAGTCTCCAATCAGTGACACCGACGAGGTCTCGCTTGGAGCAAAAGTCGGGGCACGCCGAACACCGATGGACGCGCAGCACCGATCGCCAGTCGGACTGGTTCCCTCTACGAATACATCGTCGACAGGGCTCGCGTCCTTCGCCTGCAGTCGCACACGCGACACCGATATCCGATCCCCAACACCAGGGACAGGAGCGCCAGCCAGAAGACTCGCAAGGATCGTCGCCGCGTACGCATGTTCCAGCGTGACGCCCCCACCACCAGAGGCGTACGGGGAGGCTCCATCGTTAGGCACGTGACCAGCGTACGCACAAACTGGCTCATACCCGCCTACCACAGGCCGCTGAAGGCACACCCAACCCGCCGCCCGCCTCTTCCTGTGACATGGGTCGCCAGCCGTGAGGAACTCGCTTCGCGGCCGGCAGCAGCCGGTCTGATGTCGGAGCGGCTCGCCTCTCGCTACCGCGGTAAGTCCGTCGCGGAACCGACCGGGCGGCTGTCGGTAAGCGTGGCACTCGGTAGCGGGAGAGCTTCGCAACGGTGGGACAAGGCGCGCCGACGTGCGGCGCTCCGAGAGGGTGGCAGCCGTGTGGGCCCCTCCGCAGTTCATCCAAGGCGAAAGGGTCAGTTCAGGGCAGGTCCATCCAGTTTCCCTTGTCGATGCAGGTCAGACCCCATTTCGTGCAGTGCATGATTTGGCCGCGAGCGGGGAGCCCTCCACTGCACGATTACTGCACGAATTGGTACGCTGAGGTCCGTCCAGCGACGTCTGGATACGGCACGCGGGCAATCCTGTCCGGCGTGCTGAACAGCCAGAACGCCAGCAGCCAGGGCAGACGCCGGACCCCGGGTAGGTCACACCGAGAAGTACTTAGCCTCCGGATGATGGAACACCAGCGCATCCGTGCTCTGCTCCGGGTGCAGCTGCAGCTCGTCGCTCAGCTCGACCCCCACCCGCTCGGCCCGCAGCAGTTCCATGATCTTGTGCCGGTCTTCCATGTCCGGGCAGGCGGGGTACCCGAGCGACATGCGCGCCCCGCGGTACTCCAGCTTGAACATCCCTTCCACGGTGTCCGGTTCCTCGCCGGCGTACCCGAGCTCGTCCCGTACGCGGGAGTGCCAGAACTCCGCCAGCGCCTCGGTGAGCTGGACCGACAGGCCGTGCAGCTCCATGTACTCGCGGTAGTGGTTGCCCTCGAACAGTTTGGCGGTGTGTTCGGCCACGGAGTCGCCCACGGTCACGAGCTGCACGGGCAGCACGTCGTACCGTCCGGTCCGCTCCACCCAGGATCGCGGCTTGATGAAGTCGGCCAGGCACAGGTGCCGGTCGCGGCGCTGCCGCGGGAACGTGAACCGCAGACGCTCGGTGCCCGGCTCGCCGCCGGAGCCGCCGTCGGGCGCCGTGAGCCCGGCCAGTCCCGGCCCGTGGTGCGCGACGACGACGTCGTTCCCCTCCGACCACACCGGGAAGTATCCGTACACCACCGTCGGGTCGAGGATCTGCTCCGTCCGGATCCGGTCCAGCCATTCCTTCAGCCGCGGCCGGCCCTCGGTCTCCACGAGTTCCTCGTACGACGCCGAGGACGTGGCCGGCGCCGCGAACGCCGTCGTACCGGACGTCGCACCGTCCGACGAGGCGCTGCCTGACGCCGACGCCGACGCCGCAGCCGCCGTCGCCGCGCCGCCCGATCCGCGTCCCGGCTTCAGCCCCCACTGCCCCATGAACGTGGCCCGCTCGTCGAGGAACGCGGCATAGTCCGCGAGCTGCAGCCCCTTGACGATGCGCGTTCCCCAGAAGGGCGGTTCCGGCACGGGGTTGTCCACGGCGACGTCGGACCGGTCCGGCAGCTCCTCCTCCGGCGTCTCCGTCACCTTGACCACGTTGTGCCGGCGCGTGCGCAGGGCGGGCAGCCCCACCTCGTCCGGCGACGCCCCACGCGCCACCTTCACCAGCGGCTCCATGAGCCGCAGCCCCTCGAACGCGTCACGCGCGTACCGGACGGTGCCGTCGAACGTCCCGGCCAGGTCGTCCTCCACGTAGGTGCGCGTCAGGGCCGCCCCGCCGAGCAGGATCGGCCACCGCTTCGCGAGCCCCCGCGAGGACAGCTCCTGAAGGTTCTCCTTCATCACCACGGTCGACTTCACCAGCAGGCCCGACATGCCGATGACGTCCGCCCCGTGCTCCTCGGCGGCCTCGATCATCGCGGAGATCGGCTGCTTGATGCCGATGTTCACCACCGTGTAGCCGTTGTTGGTGAGGATGATGTCCACGAGGTTCTTGCCGATGTCGTGCACGTCGCCGCGCACGGTGGCCAGCACGATCGTGCCCTTCGACCCGGAGTCACCCTCGACGCGCTCCATGTGCGGCTCCAGCAGCGCCACGGCGGTCTTCATCACCTCGGCGCTCTGCAGCACGAACGGGAGCTGCATCTCGCCCTTGCCGAACAGCTCGCCCACCACCTTCATGCCTTCCAGCAGGTGGTCGTTGACGATGTCCAGCGCCCTCATGCCGTTGCCAAGGGCCTCCTCGACGTCGTCGTCCAGGCCCTTGCGGTTGCCGTCGATGATGCGGCGCGCCAGCCGTTCGCCGATCGGCAGGGCGGCCAGCTCCGCGGCGCGCGCGTCGCGCATCGCGGCGGTGTCCACGCCCTCGAACAGTTCCAGCAGGCGGGCCAGCGGGTCGTAGGTGAGCTCACCGGCCTCGTCGTAGCGGCGCCGGTCCCAGACCAGGTCGAGCGCCACCTCGCGCTGCTCGTCCGGGATCGTGGCCAGCGGCAGGATCTTCGCCGCGTGCACGATCGCGCTGTCCAGCCCGGCCTCGGTGGCCTCGTGCAGGAACACGGAGTTCAGCACGGTGCGCGCCGCCGGGTTCAGCCCGAACGACACGTTCGACACGCCCAGCGTGGTGTGCACGCCGGGGTAGCGGTGGGTGATCTCGCGGATCGCCTCGATCGTCTCGATGGCGTCGCGGCGGGTCTCCTCCTGGCCGGTCGCGATGGGGAAGGTGAGGCAGTCGACGATGATGTCGTCCACCCGCATGCCCCAGTCGCCGGTGAGGGTCTCGATGAGGCGCGTCGCGATCGCGACCTTGCCCTCGGCCGTGCGGGCCTGCCCCTCCTCGTCGATGGTGAGCGCGACGACGGCGGCCCCGTGCTCGACGACCGCCGGCATGATCCGCGCGAACCGCGAGCCCGGCCCGTCGCCGTCCTCGAAGTTCACCGAGTTCACCACCGCGCGCCCGCCCAGCAGCTCCAGGCCCGCGCGGATCACGTCCGGCTCGGTGGAGTCGATCACCAGCGGCAGCGTCGACGCGCTGGCCAGCCGGGAGACCACCTCGCGCACGTCCGCGACGCCGTCGCGGCCCACGTAGTCCACGCACACGTCCAGCAGGTGCGCACCGTCCCGGGTCTGGGCACGGGCGATGTCGACGATGTCGTCCCAGCGCGACTCCAGCATCGCCTCACGGAACGCCTTGGACCCGTTCGCGTTGGTGCGCTCGCCGATCGCCAGGTAGGAGGCGTCCTGATGCAGGTCGGTGTGGGAGTAGAGGGAGGCGACGCCGTTCTCCCGCTCCGGGTGGCGATCCGGCAGGGGGTTGCCGCGCACGACGTCGACCACCTGGCGCATGTGCTCCGGGGTGGTACCGCAGCAGCCGCCCACCAGGCCCAGCCCGAATTCCCGGGTGAACTGCTCGTGCGCGGCGGCCAGCTCCTCGGGCGTGAGCGGGTAGGTGGCGCCGTCGGGCCCGAGCACCGGCAGGCCGGCGTTCGGCTGGCACATGACCGGCATCTGCGCGTGCCGCGCCAGGTGGCGCAGGTGCTCGCTCATCTGGTCCGGGCCGGTGGCGCAGTTCAGGCCGATCGCGTCCACACCCACCGCCTGGAGCGTGGTCAGAGCCGCGCCGATCTCCGATCCCATGAGCATCGTGCCGGTGGTCTCCACCGTGACCGACGCAAGGATCGGGACACGCTGCCCCAGTTCGCGCATCGCCTGCTTCGACCCGGAGATCGCGGCCTTGGTCTGGAGCAGGTCCTGGCTGGTCTCGACGAGGATCGCGTCCGCGCCGCCCTCGATGAGGCCGGCCGCCTGCTCGGCGAACGTGTCGCGCAGGTGTCCGTAGGTGGTGTGGCCCAGGCTCGGCAGCTTCGTGCCCGGGCCCATCGAGCCCAGCACCCATCTGAGGCGGCCCGGCTCCTTGTCCCGTGCAGCGTGGGCGTCGGCCCGCTCGCGGGCCAGGGCCGCGCCCGCGCGGGCGAGCTCCCGGATACGGTCGTCGATGCCGTAGTCGGACAGGTTGGACCAGTTGGCGCCGAACGTGTTCGTCTCGATCGCGTCCACGCCCACGTCCAGGAAGGCGTCGTGGATGCCCGCGATCAGGTCCGGGCGCGTGACGGTGAGGATCTCGTTGCAGCCCTCCATGTCCTGGTAGTCCGCCAGGGTGGGTTCGGCCTGCTGGATCATCGTGCCCATCGCGCCGTCGGCCACGACCACACGTTCGCGCATCGCCGTGAGCAGGGCGGCTGCCCGATCTGGCATGGGCAGGGCCGGGGCAGCGGATGGAGCAGTCACGTTCGCAGCGTAGCCCGCGGTCCCGGGGCGGAGGCGGGCCCGCCCGGGCTCTGGGACCGGGCAGAGCCCTCGGGTCCCTCGCGGGCGGGTCCTTCGGCCCTATCGGTATCCGGTGCGTGGAGCTGAACTGGAGTCACCTCGGCCGCCGCCGAGGTGCGCAGGCTTGTCGGAACCCACGAATACCGACGCACCGAGCCCCCAGGAACGGAGCCCACCATGAAGGCAGCTGTCGTCACCGAGTTCCTCGCACCCTTGACGGTGCAGGACGTCCCCGCTCCCGAACCCGGGCCCGGTCAGGTGCGCGTGCGCATCGAGGCCAGCGGCCTGTGCCACACCGACATCCACGCCGCCCACGGCGACTGGCCGGTCAAGCCGTCCCCGCCCTTCATCCCCGGGCACGAGGGCGTCGGCCAGATCGACGAGCTCGGCCCCGGCGTCACCACGCGCGCCGTCGGGCAGCGTGTCGCCATCGCCTGGCTCGGCAGCGCCTGCGGCGAGTGCCGGTACTGCATCAGCGGCTGGGAGACGCTCTGCGAGAGGCAGGAGAACTCGGGCTACTCGGTCGACGGAGCCTTCGCGGAGTACGCCGTCGTGCCCGCCGCCTTCGCCACACCCGTCCCCGACGAGGTGCCGTCCTTCGACGCGGCACCCCTCACCTGTGCGGGCGTCACCACCTACAAGGCCGTCAAGGTCGCCCACGTCGCCCCGGCCGAGACCGTCGCCGTGTTCGGCATCGGCGGCCTCGGGCATCTCGCGCTCCAGTACGCACGGATCGCCGGCGCGTTCACCATCGGCGTCGATGTCGTGGACCACAAGCTCGGACTCGCCACCCGCCTCGGCGCCGACCATGTCGTCAACGCCGCCCGCGAGAACCCCACCGAGGCCATCCAGCAGCTCGGCGGCGCCGACGTCGCCATCGTGCTCGCCGCGTCCCCACCCGTGTTCGGCCAGGCACTCCGCTCCCTGCGCCCGGGCGGCCGGCTCGTCTGCGTCGCGCTACCCGCCGAGGGAACGCTGGAACTCCCCATCTTCGACACGGTCCTCAAGGGCATCTCCGTGATCGGATCCATCGTGGGCACGCGCAACGACCTCGCCGACGTGTTCGCCCTCCACGCAGCCGGCCGCACCGAGGTGGTCGCCGTGGAGCGCAAGCTGGAGGAGATCAACGAGTCGTTCGTCGACGTGCTCGCGGGGCAGGTGCCGGCGCGCATAGTGTTCGGGTTCTGAGGGTCGCCCCCCCACGACGTCGTGTCCCGGGCGGGGGGACGGCAGACGTGCCCACGCGCGTGTGACCGGACCGCCGAAACCGCGTCCGACATGCGCCGGGCGGGAGCGGAGGACGATCCTGGAAACCTGCCGGGGCCGCGGGGCGCCCGGTACCGACCGGGAGGTGTATGAGATGGAGATCGTGCGAGGCGAACGCGCGGCGCAGGAGATCGTCGGGCTGCACGAGCAGGTGCCGGGTGACGAGATCGCGGAGTTCTTCTCCCGTGCCATGACGGCCGCCGCGGAGGCGCTCGCGGAGCGAGGGCTCGAACCGACAGGTCCACCCGTAGCCCTCTACCAGGGCATGGAGGAGAACTCGTTCGACGTCACCGCAGGGTTCCCGGTGATGCCGGGTGCCGCGCCCTCGGACGACGTCGTCGCGGCCATGCTCCCCGCCGGGGCCACGGTCGAGACGATCCATACGGGGCGCTACGAGAAGTTGTCGGCCACCTACCAGGAGCTCACCGCCTGGTTCGAGGACAGCGGGATGGACGTGCCGGAGGTGATGTGGGAGGAGTACCTCGTCGGCCCCGACAGCGAGACCGACCCGGACAAGTGGCAGACACGCGTCGTCTACCCGGTCGACTGACCGGGGCGACAGCCCGTCGCCGACTCCGGCCGGCCAGGCCCCGATCGGCGACGAGCGCCTGCCGCGAGACTCTGGCGGACGATATTCCCGAGACCGACGGCGGCCCGTCGGCCTAGCGTGAGGGACATGAGCACTGCCGACGCCGCCGAATCCGCGACCACTGACACCACAGGGGCGGCGAGACCACCAGCGCAGACACCGGCAGCGACACCAGGCTCCGTCGCGGAGCGCGCGGCCGCGCCCACCACACTGCCCGCCGTCCGAGCCGGCGGACTGACCTGGCGCGGCGCCCGACGCGAAGACGCGCCGGCCATCCTCGCTCTCCTCAACACCACCGGCGAGGCCGACGGCCTCCCGTTCCGCGTGGCCCTCGACGAGGTGACCGAGACCCTCGCCGCGCCCTACCGCGACCTCGACAAGGACTTCCTGCTCGGCTTCGAGGAACCGGACCACGGACCGGCCACGAGCATCCTGCGCGCCTACGCCCAGGTCAGCGCCCCGCCAGGCGACGCGACCGTGGCACGCGCCATCCTGGAGGGAGGCGTGCACCCCGACCGGCGAGGCGAAGGAATCGGGCGCGAGCTTCTCGCCTGGCAGATCGCGCGCGGACGCCAGAAGCTCGCGGAATCGGCGCTCGCGGCCCGGCACGTGCCCGCGTGGCTCGTCGTGCACATGGAGGACGACGCTCCCGAGCGCCTGGGGCGCACGTACGAGCGGGCCGGGTTCGCCGCGCGGCGGTACTACTCGTTCCTGCGCCGCGACCTGTCGGCGCCGATCGCGTCGGCCGACGTGCCGGACTCGGACACCGGGCTGCGGCTCACCGTCTGGGCGCCCGAACTCGACGAGGCGCTGCGCCTCGCCCGGAACGACGCGTTCCGGGACCACTGGGGAAGCCAGCCACGCACCCGGGAGACGTGGTCGGAGTACCGCACGGCGTTCATGCCGTCATGGACGTCCCTGATCGTCGACGACGCACCCGACACCGATGCGCTCCTCGCCTCGCCCGACACCGACGCCGAGACGGCGGCAGCACTCCGGGCGGGGGAGCCGCTGGTGGTGGCCTACCAGATCGCCTCGAAGTACGAGGACGACTTCGCGGTGCGCGGCTACACCTTCGGCTACTCCGACAACGTCGGTGTGCGGCGCGCCTACCGCGGCCGCGGGCTCGCCCCGGCGGTCATGGCGGCCGGGATGCGCCTGATGGCCGACGACGGCATGCGGTACGCCGCCCTCGACGTCGACACGGCGAACCCGACGGGTGCGGTGGGACTGTACGCGGCCCTCGGCTACGAGAAGCAGGACGGCTCCCGGATGCTGACGATCGAATTGTGAGCCCACGGCGCCCGCGAGCGGATATGCTCCCGGGACCCGGCGCCGCGAGGCGCCACCACCTGCACGGAGGTTGTGACAGTGACCCTGCCTTCCCCTCTCGTCATCCTGCCTGCCGACCCGTTCCCGCACCTCGCGGTCGAGTTCCCGGAGCCCGGCGGCGAGGGCTTCGGACTGGCCGCCGCGGGCGGCTTCGGCGCGGTCTTCGCGGTGGTCGGCGGGCTGGTCTGCCTCGGCGTCGTCACCGTCGTCGTACTGGTGGTCGTCAACGCCGCCCGGCTGAGGCGCAAGGGAATCGACCCCCTCGCCTCCGAGGCCGAGATCGTCGCCGACGCCCTGCGCGCCACGCCTTCCGGCACCGGGCCTTCCGGCACCGGGCAGGGAGCCGGCGCGACGGCGCCGTCCCCGCCCTCGCGCAGCATCGCGGACCGTCTGGCGCAGGTGGACCGGCTGCACGCCGAGGGGGGCATCACGGATGCCGAACGCGAGGCGCAGCGCACCCGGATCCTCGACGAGGTCTGACCGGGACGTCCCCGGCCGAGCTGGTCCCCGCGGGGTCGCGGGTGAACGCCGACCGACGCCGTCCGCCGGAGACCCGGCCGCGAGCTTCCGCCACGGGCCGGGTCCCCCGTTCAGAGCTGCTTCAGCAGCGGCAGGACGTCCTCGCCGAACTGGGTCAGGAACGCGCGCTGGTCCTGACCCGGGCCGTGCACGACGAGATGGTTGAGGCCCGCGTCGACGTACGGCTTGATCATCGCCACCGCCTCCTCGGGGTCCGAGGCGACGATCCACCGCTTCGCGATCTGCTCGATCGGCAGCTCGTCCGCCAGCTGCTCCATCTCCTGCGCCGACGTCACACTGTGCTTCTGCTCCGGGGTCAGCGACAGCGGCGCCCAGAAGCGTGTGTTCTCCCGCGCCGCGGCCGGGTCGCGGTCGTAGGAGATCTTCAGCTCCAGCACCTTGTCGATCCCGGCCGGATCACGCTCCGCCTTCGCCGCGCCCTCCGCGACACCCGGCAGCAGCTTCTCCGTGTACAGCTCCATGCCCTTGCCCGAGGTGCAGATGAAGCCGTCACCGACGCGACCCGCATACCGCGCGACCATCGGGCCACCGGCCGCGACGTACACCGGGACCGGGACCTCGGGCCGGTCGTAGATCGTGGCGCCCACCAGCGTGTAGTAGTCGCCCTCGTGATCCACCGACTCCTCGGTCCACAACCGCCGCATCAGCGCGACGGCCTCGCGCAGCCGTGCGAACCGCTCCTTGAAGTCCGGCCAGTCACGCCCGCTCACGGCGATCTCGTTCAGCGCCTCACCCGTGCCGACACCGATCGCCACACGCCCCTCGGTCAGCAGCGCCAACGTCGCGAACGTCTGCGCGATCACCGCCGGGTTGTATCGGAAGGTAGGCGTCATCACGCTCGTCCCGAGCATGATCCGCTCCGTACGCTCGCCCGCCGCGCCGAGCCACGCCAGCGCCGACGGGGCGTGCCCGCCCTTGACGCGCCACGGCAGGAAATGGTCCGAGATCCATGCACTGTCCAGCCCGGTCTGCTCAGCGAGAACCGTGAAGTCCACCAGGTCGCGCGGACCGAACTGCTCTGCGGATGCCTTGTAGCCGATCTTGAGAGTCACATCCGAGACCCTACGCCTGCAGACCGACACCGACAGCAGGGACGAGCGGGCAGGATCCTGGCGCACCGTACGCTCGGGACCGTGACGCACACCCTGCCCGAACGTCCCACCCACGTCCTCCTCGACCTCGACGGCACCCTCACCGACTCCGCCCCCGGCATCATCGCCTCCCTCCGCACCGCCTTCGCCGAGGCCGGTCTGCCCGTACCCCCGGACCCACGGCTGCGCCGGTTCGTCGGCCCGCCACTGGGCCTCTCGCTCGCCGGTGCCGGGCTCACCGACGACCAGGCCGAGGCCGTCGTCACCGTCTACCGGCGCGAGATCGAGGTGGCCGGCCTGCACGACAACGCCGTGTTCGACGGCATCGAGGACCTTCTGACGGTCCTGCGCGACGCGGGAACGACACTCGTCGTCGCGACCGCCAAGCCCCAGCCGCTGGCCCGCCCGATCGTCGCCCACTTCGCCCTCGAGAAGTACCTCACCGGCGGCATCGAGGCGGTGTTCGGCCCCGCGATGGAGGGCGCGGGGCAGCATTCCGGCAAGGAGAAGGTCGTCGCCCGGGCGCTGGCGGCTTCCGGCGGTGACCAGGCCGGCGCCCGAGCGGTGATGGTGGGCGACCGCGAGCACGACGTGCACGCCGCGACCGCGAACGACATCCCGACGATCGGCGTCGCCTGGGGCTACGGCGAGCCGGGCGAGCTCGAGGAGGCGGGCGCGGCCGTCATCGCCGCCTCGCCCGCCCATCTGCGGGACCTGTTGCTGGGGTGACGCCGGTCCGGAACGCTCCGCGGGCTGCCGCTCGGGTTTCCTCTCAGCCCTGGTACCGGGCCATCCAGGCCTCCGGTTCGTCCACCGGCTTCCAGCCGAGCTCCTCGTAGAGGGCACGTCCCTCGCCCGAGGCCCGCAGGAGGATGCGCTTGAGACCCAGCGGGTCGAGGTCGGCGAGCGCGCCCTCGACCAGCATGCGGGCGATGCCCCGCCGGCGGTGGGCGGGGTCCACCACGACATCGGCCAGCCAGCCGAACGTGGCGCCGTCCGTCACCACGCGGGCGTAGCCGGCGAGTGCGCCCGAGTCCCGGACATGCACCGCGTAGTTGCGCGACCCGGCGATCGCGGCGTCCTGAGCCGCGCGGGATCGTCCCGCGGCCCAGTAGGCGTGCTCGGTGAGCAGCGCGTACACCCGCGCCGGGTCGATCCGGCCGGTGTCGGCGGAGAACTCGTACTGCGACTCGTCGGCAACCATGTGCGGCAGTCAATCACGCGGCGGCGGGGCGGTCGCACCTGATTCCAGGAGCCGCGCCGCCTATCCGGCGTACCGGCGGCAGAACTCCCGCAGGGGTCCCTCCGGGACGACGTCGATCAGCTCGCGGTAGCGTGCGGCGGCCTCGTCGGTGCGGCCCGTGCGCCGTGCCAGGTCGGCCAGCGCGAGGCTCGCGTCGCGGGCGGCGTAGGGCGGACCGCCGGTGACGAACTCCTCGAGCTCGCGCTCGACCGCCGCCAGACCTGGCGTCGCGGCGGCTCCCTCGGCGCCGGCCAGCTCCCTCCTCCCGAGAGCGACCAGCCGGGCCACCCGGGTCGCGGGGGACGGCCACACCTCCAGGAGAGCGTCGTAGAGCGCAGCGAGCCGGTGCCAGTCGGTGCGGCCGGTTCCTCCGCTCGTGCTGTGCACGCCGGAGATCGCCGCCTCGAGGACGAAACGTCCGGGACGCCGACCGAGCCCGACGGCGGTGGCGACGTCGTCCAGGCCCGCGTCGAGCAGACGCGTGTCCCACTCCGCTCGGTTCACCTCGTCCAACGGCAGAGCCACGCCGTCCCGGACGCGCGCCGGACGGCGTGCGAGCCCCAGCCGGCACACGGCGCGCAGGCCGAGCACCTCCGGATCGTCGGGGAACTCCGCGGCCAGCGCCTCGGCGAGCGTCAGCGCGTCGCGCGCAGGATCCTCGGTGGCGTCCGCGGGCTCCAGCGCCTCGTGCTGGCCCACGGAGAACAGGCCCGCGACGCAGGCGAGCACGATCGGCAGGCGCGACTCCCGCTCCGCGCGGTCGGGCACGGAGAACTCGCCCCGTGCGCGAGCGAGGCCCGACTTCGCCCGGGTCAGCCGGGCGGCGGCGGTGGCATCGGCGATCCCGAGGTGAGATGCGATCCTGCGGATCGGCAGCCCGCAGACCACGCGCATGGCGAGCACGAGCTGCGCCCCGGGAGCCAGCGCGTCGTCGCACGCGACGAACAGGAGCGCGAGGCGGTCGTCCAGGCCGTCGCCGGGCCGTGCCGGTGCGTCGTCCAAGGTGGTCTCCGCTCGCGCGATCTCGGGCATCAGGCGCGTGAGAACCGCTTCGTGCCGCATCTCGTCGAGCCAGACCCTGCGGCCGACGTGCACGCACCAGGCGGTGAGATCCTCGATCGACCCGTCGGGCCGTGAGGCGGCGCGGGCGAACGCCTCGGCCGCGCACTCCTCGCCGCGGTCGAGGCTGCGGGTGACGACGGCCAGGGCGCGGACCACGCGGGGCCAGGCCGCCCGGAAGGTGTCGGGGTCCATCAGCGTCCGGCCGCGCCGGCCCCGTGACGGGCGGGATGACCCGCTGCGGGGCCGGCAGCGAGGGGGGCCGGGCTGTCTCTTATACACATCTCCGAGCCCAC
>NZ_JABBYC010000064.1 GCF_016742955.1 Myceligenerans indicum
CCTTATCGTCGGCAGCGTCAGATGTGTATAAGAGACAGCCCCCGCTCCGGCAGCCCCTGCCCCGGCGACGACCGAGGGCGCCCGGTCCGCCGGCTCGTACCTGACGCCGCTGGTCCGCAAGCTCGCGGCCGAGAAGGGCGTGGACGTCACGACGATCACCGGCACCGGCGTCGGTGGCCGCATCCGCAAGGAGGACGTGCTGGCGGCGGCCGAGGCGAAGTCCGCCGCGCCTGCCGCTCCGGCCGCGGCAGCTCCGACGTCGTCCCCCGCGGCGCCGTCGACGGTCCTGGAGGTCTCGCCGCTGCGGGGCACCACGGAGAAGATGTCGCGCCTGCGCAAGGTCGTCGCCGAGCGGATGCTCGAGGCCGTGCAGACCCAGGCGCAGCTCACCACGGTCATGGAGGTGGACGTCACCCGCGTGGCGCGCCTGCGGGCCCGGGCGAAGGAGTCGTTCCTCGCCCGAGAGGGCGCGAAGCTCACGTTCCTGCCGTTCTTCACCCTGGCCGCGGTCGAGGCGCTGAAGGCGTACCCCAAGGTCAACGCCACGATCGACACGCAGGCCGGCACGATCACGTACCACCCGTCGGAGAACGTCGGCATCGCCGTGGACACCGACCGTGGGCTCGTGGTCCCGGTGATCAAGAACGCGGGTGACCTGAACCTGGCCGGCATCGCGCGCCAGATCCAGGACCTGGGATCGCGCACTCGCGCGAACAAGGTGACGCCGGACGAGCTGTCGGGCGGCACGTTCAACATCACCAACACCGGGTCGGGCGGGTCGCTGATCGACACCCCGATCGTCCCGGTGGGGCACGCGGCGATCCTCGGCACGGGCACCATCACCAAGAAGCCCGTCGTGGTCACCGACGCGGACGGCAACGACTCCATCTCCGTGCACCAGATGTCGTACATCTTCCTGTCGTACGACCACCGCCTGGTCGACGGCGCGGACGCCGCCCGCTTCCTGACGGCCATCAAGAACCGCATCGAGGAAGGCGCGTTCGAGTCGGAGCTCGGTCTCTGATCCGAACGGACCCGACGACGAAGGGGCCGGACCGCCGATACCACGGCTGTCCGGCCCCTTCGTGTGTTCAGAGATCCGGTCCTGCTGAAAGTCCGGTTCCGCTCAAGTCTGTCCTGCTCAAGTCTGTCCTGCTCAAGGACCCCGTCGCGCTCGGGGGTCCCGGGGCGCTCGGGGATCCCGGGGCGCTCTCACGACACCCGGGCGACCCGCCAGCCCTCGTCCGTCCAGGACATCTGGAGCATGGCCGACCGCGGCTCCGACTCCGGGACATGAACCGGGCCCGAGTCTCCCATCTGCACGTGCGCGCTGATCGAGTACTCCACACGCACGACCACCGAGTCCAGCGCGACGCCCTTGGACAAGTGACCACCCCCGTCGGGCTTGGTCCCGACCACCTCGGCCTCGGTGACATCGACCTCAGCCCCCGCCACGTGCTGGCTCCAGAAGAAGATGCGGTTGAGCAGGGCGATGTCCGCGGCGTGTGCGGGCGACCCGGCCTGATCGATGTCGGACACCTCGACCGGCATACCGGTCAGCAGCAGCATCCGCAGGCGTGTCAGCTCGATCGCGGCCTTCACCGGGTCGCCCCGGTCGGCGATCGCGGCGAGATCGGCACCGAGCTGCTCGGCGGTCCGGGGCGTCTTGGGGTCGAGCTCTTCCTCGGACGTGGAGCCCGGCTCGGAGGCGGGATCCCCGGACGGCAGCAGGCCCGGCACCGAGACGAGGGCGCCCGCCCCGAGACCGAACGCGACCCCGGCCGCGGCCACGGCGAGCACGGCGCTTCTTCCGTGACGGGTCCGGCGCGGTGCCGAGGCCGAGTACTGCCCCACGAGGTCCTCACGGCGCACCACTCGCCCTCCGGCGGCAGGCCCGATGATGGAGATCGGGCCCGTGCGCGCCGCCTCGACGAGCTCGTCGGGAGGGGGCATGTGCACCCGCTCCGGAAGCACGACGCCGTACACCTGGGCGGCGAACGTGCCTGCCTCGGGGCGTTCGCGCGGGTCTGCGGCACACGCCTGGACCAGCGCACCACGCAGGGCCAGATCTGCACCACTCAACGGCGCGGGCCTGCCGTCCGGCCCCGTGGCTCCGGTCCGCAGCACGGACTGCGCGAGCCGGGCCAGTGACGGGACGTCCGCGACGGGCTCCTCACCCACGCTCTCGGCCGGAAGGGCGAGGCGCGGGCGGAGCATCGGCACGCCCTCGGGGGTGAACAGCACATCGGTGGGCTCGACCTGTCCGTGCACGAGCCCCGCGGCGTGCAGGGCGGCGAGCGCCTGGGCGACGGAGACCACCATGCATGACGCCTCGGCCGCCGTGAAGGGTCCCCGGGACGCGAGAACCGTGGGCAGGTCCGCCGCGTCCGGCCGGTCGAGACGCACGTCGATGCGATCGCCGCCGGACGGCGAGATGGTCACCAGCCGCACCAGGCTCGGGTGATCGATGTCCGCCAGCGTGTCGAGGCGCCGGACCAGCAGGTCCCGGGCCAGCCCCGCGGCCGGTACCGTGACGGGAACGAGTTCCGTGGCGTCGATGAGATGCACGTATTCATAACTACGCCCGCTGCGTCACGCTCGCCCGCTGTCCACTGATATGCGCGACCACTTCGAGAGTGGTAGACCGGCGCGCCGGCCGAGTGTCCGGCGTCGCACCCCGGCCGTCGTCCCGGCGCGTTCCCGGCGGCCGGGTCACACGTCCACGATGCGGCCCTCCCGGGCTGCGACGCGGGCGGCGTCGAGGACCTCGGCGGTGCGCACGGCGTCGGCCGGGTCGACGGGCACCGGGGCGTCGTCGTCGGTCAGCCACGCCTCCACGGCACGGTAGAAGTCGGCGTGGCCGCCGGGCGCGGCGGGCACAGGCGTGCGCTCCCGGCCGTGGGTGAGCCAGCCCGCGGTTCCGTCCGGCGCGCCCTCGTCGAGGACCTCGAAGGGTGAGGCGTCTCCCTCGAAGGTCGTCACGACGAAGGCGCCGCCTGTCCCGAGCACGCGGGTGCGCGGTCCGGGGGCGCCGACCAGGGATCCCGCCCACAGACGGGAGACCACGTGGTCGGCGTGGTGCAGCACGAGGAACACGTCGTCCTCGACGGGGGTGGTCAGGGCGCGCATCTCCGCGTAGACGGCCTCGACCCTGCCGAACAGCTGCGTGGCGGAGTCCACGAGGTGAGGGCCGAGGTCGAGCAGGAGTCCGCCACCCTTGGGGTCCCGCTCCTTCCACCGCTGGCGGGGCACGGGACGCCAGCGCTCCCAGCGCCGCTCGAAGGTGTGCACGTCGCCGAGGTCACCGCGCCTCACGAGGGCCTGGAGGGTGAGCTGCTCGGGGTCCCAGCGCCGGTTGTGGAACACCGTGAACGGGGTTCCCGCGTCGGTGGCGGCGGCGAGGACGCGGCGCGCCTCGGCCGCATCGACACCGATCGGCTTGTCCAGCACGAACGGGACGCCGGCGGCGGCGACGGCCGCCGCGTGCTCGACGTGCATAGCGGTCGGGCTCGCGATGACCACGAGGTCGTAGGCGCCACGGTCGTCGAGCATGCCTGCGAGGTCGTCGTGCAGCTTGGCCCCCGGCCAGTCCCCCGCGGCCTGCACGCGCCGTCCCGGATCCCGGGTGACGACGGCAGTCACCGTCATGCCCGCCTCGCGTGCGAGGTTCGCATGAATCTGTCGTCCCGCTCCGCCGTATCCGACGATTCCCAGCCGTAGTGCCATTCGCCCATCGTGCCCGAGTCGCGCGTCCCGCGCGCGGGCTGTCCGACCTGCGGTGAGAGTTGACCCGCCGGACGACGCGGCCGACGCCTGCCGCAGCCGAGCGTGCGCCCGCCGTTATCGTTCGGCTGGTATATATACGCGGTAAGACTGAATATCGCACTAACACGGTATTGGAGCAACGTGGCCGCTGCATCCGACTCGAACAAGTCGCTTTCCGAACAACTGGGCAAGCGCAAGGCCCTGCAGGTGACGCTGGTGGTGATCGCGGCACTCGTCCTTGCGGGCAACTTCGTCCTCAAGTCGTTGGGCGACGCCTCCACCCCGGCCGAGGGAGCCGAGGGGTCGGCCCTGGAGGCGCTGAGCCAGCTCGACATCGGCGAGTGGGAGGACGAGGACGGGTACGACCGCGACGAGTTCGGCACCGCGTGGAAGGACGTCGACCACAACTCGTGCGACACCCGCAACGACATCCTGGCCCGCGACCTGGAGAACCTGGAGTACACCGAGGGCGACTCGTGCCAGATCTCGTCCGGCACGCTGGAGGACCCGTACACCGGTGACGAGATCGACTTCGAGCGCGGCCCGCACTCGGGTGACGTCCAGATCGACCACATCGTCGCGCTCAAGAACGCGTGGGTGACGGGTGCCTACGCGTGGGACCAGGAGGAGCGCGAACAGATCGCGAACGATCCGCTCAACCTCGTCGCGTCCGACGGCCCGGCGAACATGGGCAAGGGTGCCGACGACACCTCCGAATGGCTCCCCGACAACGGGTCCTACCGGTGCGAGTACGTGGCCGCGCAGGTCGCCGTGAAGATCAAGTACGACCTGTGGGTCACCCAGGACGAGCACGACGCGATGGCGGACGTCCTGACGTCGTGCCCGTCCGAGCCTCTCCCGACGGGCGGCCTGTGACCCAGCTGTACTGACCCGGGTCAGTACACCTGCGCGGCGGCGGCGACCTCGCGGGTGCGGCGCACCAGGAAGGCCGCACGAGCCACCGCCGCCGGCGTGAGCGTCACCGCGCCGATGTCGCGTCCGGCGTCCTCCCTCGCGGCGTCGTCCCTCGCGAGATCGGCATCGTCCCTCGTGAGATCGGAGACGGCGCGTTCGAGGGTGCTCAGCCCGAGATCCCGCCCCAGGGCCCGCGCGAGGTCGAGATCGGACCGCTGGCGTGCCGTGAGCCGGCGCCGGCCGGTGGCGGCCACCGCGACCAGGACGTCCCAGGCAAGGCGGCACGCGCGAACGGCCGGCGGGTCGGGCTCGGCGCCCTCGGTCACGGCCTGGGCGCGGGACCGCATGCGTGCCACGCGCGACATGCGCCGGCGCCAGGTGTCCCAGAGGTGGTGGCTCCAGCGCGACTCGCGACCGATCTGGTACTCCTCCGTGACGGACGGGCTCACCAGCCGGATGCTGCCGCCGTCACCGCGCAGGAAGAGTCCGACGGGCTCGACGCGGCCTTCCCGCCGCTCGACGGTCACCCCGACGACCGGCCGGCGGCCTGCCAGGACGTGCAGGAGAGTGTCGGCGGTGCGGCGGTCCTCGACGGGCACGCGCAGCAGGTGCTCCTTGCCGACGGAGTCGGTGACGGCCCAGGTCAGGTCCTGACGGACCTCGTCGATGCCGATCTCGCCCGTGTCACGCACGAGCAGCAGACGCACGTGCGACGGTCGGCGTCCGAACCCGACCGTGTCCCGCGGGGGTCGCGCCGTCCCGGTCCGGTCGGCGATCTCCCGCAGCTCCTCCAGGTCGAGGTCCCCGAGCGACTCGACCCTCGGGGTCCCGCCCGCACCGAGCGTGCCGTCCGGGCGTGTCCGGACGGCCGTCAGGGAGAACGGTCCCTCGCTGAGGCGAGCGGGCGACGCTTTCCACAGCAGCGGCGCATCCCACTCCCGGCGGAACGTCGGGTCCGATCCCGCAGGACGTCCTGTGACCGCCGTGCGGACGCACTCCTCGGCAGGATCCCAGGCGGCGAGCACGAGCCCTCGCGACCCGCTCGGCGCGGTCCACCACCGCACGCCGAGCGGGACCAGGCGCGCGACGTCGACCTCGTCCTCCTCCCGGCTCGAACGCCTCCCGGCGGGCCGCCTGACTCCCTCGGCCCGCGTCGCGGAGTCCTCGCGCGCCCTGCCCGTGGTGCCGGCCCCCCGGGCGCGGCCGGTCACGCCGGTCACGCCGGTCGCGCCGGTCCCGTCGTCCGCGCCGGCTCGACCTGCCTCGCCGGCGCGGCCGGTCCCGTGCGGTGTGGGGGCGGCCTCCTCATCCGCCCGGCCTGCCCGGGCGTGCACCTCGCACAGGGCCCAGATCTCGGTGAGAGTCGACAGCAGGTCGGACTCGTCCGTGCCGTCGGCGTGGGCAGCCAGATCGGCGGCCTGCCCGGACGCGGTCCGCAGCAGGGCATCCAGACGCAGCCCGTGCACGGGGTCGAATCCCGCGACGCGGACACGTCCGGCGAGAGCGCGGAATGCCTCCGGCGCGTCGTCGCGCACGTGGGCGAGGCCGCTGTCGAGCAGGTGGACGACGGCGTCCCGGACCTCGGCGAGCGCGACGGCGCGACGCCGGGCAGCGGCCGAGTGCCCGCGCGGGACCGGCCGGCGGACCGCGGCGCGTTTCGCCGGCTGCGTCTCATCCGCTCGGGACGGTGGGACCGGTTCCGCCGAGCCGGTCCCGACGGCGCCCGCGGAGGAAGCCCCGGCAGCGGCCGTGCCGTCACCACCCGGGCGTCCCGGGGACGACCCGCGCTCACTGCCGGAGGCGGGGTCCTGGTCGTCCGCTCCCGGAACGGTGGGCGGCCGCACGCCGCGCTCGGCAGCCCGGTCCCGCGCCCACCGCCAGGCCACGACCATGTGAACGCACACTCCCCCGGTGGGGCACTGGCATGCCACCGCCGCGGGCCCGCGCCCGTCCACGCGGACCGCGCACCCACCGATCACGAGGTCCGCGCCCTTGGCGTCCGAGCCCTGCTCGACGACGTCACCGGACAGCTTCCTCGCGCGGCGCAGCATCCCCGTGCTCGCCAGTGTGACGAGCTCCTCGTCCGCCAGCGCGGCGTACGGCTCCAGGAACCTCATGTCAGCACCTCTCCCAGCCACTCGGCGAATCTTTCGGGCGTCAGCGCCGCCACTTCCATGCCGGCGTCGGCGAGGTGCCGGGCCGTGCCCTGGTCGTAGACGGGTTCGGCCGTCTCGTCGAGCGCGGCAAGCCCGAGCAGGGTCACGCCCGAGGACCTCAGGCGCCCCACGGCCGCCAGGAGGTCGGAGACCGAACCTCCCTCGCAGAAGTCGCTCACCAGCGCCACGACCGTGCGCGACGGGTCACGCACCTGACCCTCGGCGAACCGCACGGCGCGAGCGATGTCGGTACCACCTCCGAGCTGGGCCGTGAGCAGGACGGAGACCGGGTCGTGCGCGAGGTGGGACATGTCGACGACGCTCGTGTCGAACAGCACCAGCCGAACGTCGATCCCGGGGAGTCCCGACAGGATCCCCGCACACACCGCGGAGTACAGCATCGAGGCCGCCATTGAGCCCGACTGATCCACCAGCACGATGACGTCCCAGGTCAAGGCCCGCTTCTGGCGGGCGTTGAACCGCACGTCCTGGACGAGCATCCGCCCGTCGGCGTCGACCCGACCGAGGTTGGCGCGCAGTGTCCGTTTCCAGTCGAAGTTGCGCGCCACCCGGTGCGTCGACCGTCGCGACCGGTCCACCCGGCCGCCCACCGCGGTCAGGAACCGCGGGCGGAGGCGCCGCACCACGTCCTCCACCACACGCTCGATGACTCGGCGGACGCCGTCGGCCACCGACGGGGCAAGCTTGCCGCGCGCCTGGAGCAAAGCCGTGGCAAGCTCCCGCGACGGTTCCATCGCCTCGACCGTCTCCCGGTCCCCCAGCAGGTCGGTCAACCCGTAGCGGCCCACGGCCTCCACCTGCATGCGCTCGAAGGTCTCGCGCGGGAAGAGGGATCGCGCCTCGCCCAGCCACGTGAGCGCGGAGAAGTCGACGCCGTGCGGCGCCGAGCCGTCGAGCGTCCCCGCACCCCCTCGCCCGCCACCCCTGCCATGCCGCGAGACGGCGTGGCCGCGGGCCGTGTACTCGCGGTCGTAGAGGAAGCCCAGCGTGCTGTCCAGCCGCTGGTCGCCGTCCGACACGTCGAGGTGTCCGGAGGCGTACCGGCCCAGCACGAGCCGCCAGCGCCGCGCCGCCTCCTGGTCGGAGCCGGCGCGCGACGGCGGCCGCGCGGTTCCCGGTTGCGTCATACCCGGCTGCGTCACCCCTGGGTCCGTGGCTCCCGGCTCCGTGGTTCCCGGCTCCGCGGTTCCCGGCTCCGTGGTTCCCGGCTCCGTGGTTCCGGGCCGCGCCGGTCCCGTCCCGGTGGGGACCGGTTCCTGCTCCGTCCCAGTCATGCGTTTCCTCCGTTCCAGTGCGCCAGCCCGTCACGGGCCAGGACGGCCGCGAGCTCGCGTTCGACGGCGAGCCCCAGCGCCAGGTCCTTCTCGTCGAGACGCACCCGCACGTCGACGTCGGCCGCCCGGGAGCCCGTCCGCTCTGCGACCCGCTCGGCCAGCCGGTGCGTCTCCGTGGGGCGCAGCCAGGTGAAGCCGCGACGCAGATCGGGCAGCACCGCCAGGAAGGCGTCCGGTGACAGGTCACGGATCGCACCGTCGACCGCGTCGAACAACTCAGGGGTGTACAGCAGCAGGTCCGGGGCCGCCCGCAGGACGCCACCGAGGAAGCGCACGGCGGACGCAGGATCCGCACCCGGACGCAGGGCACCTCGCACGCGGGCCACCAGCGCGTCGTCGGGGACGTCGCCGTCCACCGACCCGATGGCGAGCAGCGCACCACGCACGGCGGGTGCCGACTCCTCGTCGTCGCGCAGCCGCGCCAGCTCGCGCGCCACCGCCGACGCCGGACCGGCCGCGCCATCGGGCGGAACGCCACGACCTGTGTCGCCGGCGGGACCCGCCACGCCGGCGCGGTTCGTGCCGCCGGCGCGGTCGACGCCGCGAGCCGCCCACGCCCTGTTCGCGTCCCGGACCAGGGCGTGCAGTTCCAGCAGCGACGCCACGGCGGCCTCCTCGTCCTCCGGGCCTGCGCGACCGGCGTCGGACACCAGGTATGCCGCCGTGGCCAGCGCCTGCGCGACCAGCGACAGCAGGTCGTCGGCCGGGCCCTGGTCCGGCACGGCGACCTGGTCCGGCACAGGGGTCCGCCCGTCCTCGGGGACGGGCGGCTGTGCGGCCCCACCCGCGGTGGCCGACGGGACCAGGCCGAGCTCCACCCGCGAGCGCCACAGCCCGAGCAGGCGGCGCCCTGCCGTCACCACGGAGGCCAGGTCGCGGTCCGTGTCGAGCGTCCGTGCGAGCAGGCCGACGAGCCGGGGCAGCTGTGCCGTCAGCCCGACCACAGCGGCCCGGGCCACGAGCTCGGCCGCCCCGTCCGCCGCGGCCGGTGCTCCGTCCGCACGCAACCGTTCCTCCGACTGGCGCAGTACCGTCACGGCGGCGGCCTCCACGGTGGCGCCGAGGTGTGACAGCTCGACGAGGCGCGCCTCGACGACCGGCGTCCAGCAGTACTCCCACTCCTCGCCGATCAGGCCGAGCCCGCGCCCGGCGACGTGGTCCGGTCCGGAGAGCTGACGCCCGAACCCGCAGTCGATCAGGTCCAGCAGCGCGAGAACCTGCCTGCGGGCGCGGTGGGTGGGTGTGCGCCGGGCATCGAGGCGCGCTGTGCGCGGGAGGGTCGTGTCGATGTCGAGCCCGACGGCGATCACCCGGTCCCGCGCGTCCCGCACCAGTGGTGGGACGGCACCACCGTCCGGGACCCGGCCGGTGCCGCCACCGCCGAACACCTCGGCGACGGCGAGTCCGAGGGGACGTTCGGGACCGATCCCTCCGTCGTCGGTCACGAAACAGGAGGTGACGGCGTCCAGGACGTCGGTTCGGCCGGGAGTCGAGCGCATCCGCAGGTCCGCGAGCCGCGACGCGGCCACGGAGGCTGCCGCCACCTGCGGGGTGGAGACCCGGTGCCCGCGGTCCGCGGCGGCGCGTGCGATGTCGACGAGCACCTGTGTGGCGACGGCATGCGCGGGACTGTCGTCCGGGTGCGGGCCGCTGTCGCGGCGACCGCCTCCCAGGTGGGCGCCGTACAGGCGTTCGTAGTACCCCGGGGAGGGCATGCCGGCGCCGTAGCCGCGCAGACCGTCGAGGCGCTCGTGGTCGTAGCGGATCAGCCAGGCGTCACCCGTCGCCTGTGGTCCGTAGCCGCCGTCGGGCCACTGACGACGCACGGGCTCTCCCTCGGGCAGACCCGCGAGCGCCTCGGCGATCGCGAGGGTGTGGAACGCTCCGGTCACCACCAGGACGGGACCGCGGGTGGGGGGCGTGCCTTCCCCGGACTGGTCAGGCACGGGCGTCTCGGCAGCCGGGACTCCCGGCGCGGGATCCCCGGCCGCGGGGCCCTGCGGCGCGGCCCTGCCGGAAGGTGTGCCTGCCGGCGCCGGGAGGAGACCCGCGGCCTCGGCGGTGCGGGCGGACATGCGGGCCTCCCTGTCCAGGGATCCGTCCGCGGCGAGCACCTCGTCCTCGTAGTCGAGACGGGACAGCGCCGCCCAGGCGAAGACGTCGTCGAACGTTGTCCGCCAGCTCGCGAGGTCAGCGGGCGACCGGGTCTCGAACAGGTGGTCCCAGACCTCGTCGTGGTCGCGGCAGCCGAGCCGTCGTGCGAGCGCGGCGACCGACCGCGAGTGGGCCAGGTACCGCTCTGACATGAGGGTTCGGGCGAACGGGTCCGCGTCGGTGGTCTCCGCCGGGGCGACAGCCGGGTGTCGTGCGGCTTCCGGGGGTGCGGTGGCGGGTACGGCGCCGGCTTCCGGGGCTGCGGACCGTACCCGGTCGGCGGCGGGACGGTCGCAGAAGCGGATCTCCGCGCCGGCCTCGTGGGCGGCGCGCAGCGCGACCCACTCCGGCGAGAACGACGCGAGCGGGTAGAAGGACGCGCCTCCGGATCTGCTCGGTCCGCCGGGTGGGCTCTGCGTGCCGGGTGTGCTCTGTGTGCCGGGCCCGTCGGGCAGGCTGAGGAGCGCGACCGGCGGCCGGGTCTGCTCGTGCAGCAGTTCCGGCAGGAGGTGGGTGTACTCCTCGGGTCCCTCGATCAGCACGACCGCGGGCCGCAGTTCCTCGATCGCCCGCCGGACTGCGATCGCGCAGGCGGGTGAGTGGTGGCGCACCGGGGCGAGGTACACGCCCTGTTCGCGCAGCGACTCGACGGCGGTGGCGGCGCGGCGGAGTCGGTCGGGGGCGAGCGTCCACACGTCGCGCAGGCCCGTTGCCGCGACGGTCTCGGTGCTCACCGCCACAGCACCTCGGCCGCGTCGAAGAACGCCTTCCATCCCTTGTCCTTGCGCGCACGCTCACGCACCACGTTGTCGACGTAGTGACGCAGCCGGCGTGCGTCCTCCTCGTCGCCCTTCAGCGCGACGCCCGCCACCTGCCGGGCGACCTCCGCCGCGGTGACCCGGCCGTCTCCCAGGTAGCGCGCCTCCAGCGATGCCGCGACGGCCACGTTCACGGCCTCCGCGGTGGACATCACCGTCTCGGGCCTTTTGACGGGGGCGCCGTCGCGTGTGGTGCCCGAACGCAGTTCCTGGAAGACGGTGACCAGGACCTCGAGCACGTCGCGCGGCACGGCGGGCCGGTCGTTCGCGGTGCCGAGCTCGGCGGTGAGCTGTCGTTCGACGAGCTCGATCTCGAAGTTGCGGTCTCGCACCGGGGCCACGGTCTCGAACGAGAACCGGCGCTTGAGCGCGGCCGACATCTCGTGGACGCCACGGTCCTTGAGGTTCGCGGTCGCGATGACGTTGAACCCGGGCCGGGCCGCCTCGCGGGCGTCCGGGCCCAGCTCCGGGACCATGAGCTGCTTCTCCGACAGGATCGACACGAGCGTGTCCTGGATCTCGGGGGCGCAGCGCGTGATCTCCTCGAACCGGACGAGCGACCCGGCGCGCATCCCCGTCATCACGGGTGACGGCACAAGGGATCGCTCGGTGGGGCCCTCGGACACCAGCAGGGCGTAGTTCCACGAGTACCGCACATGGTCCTCGGTGGTGGCCGCCGTGCCTTGCACGGTCAGCGTGGACGTCCCGCTCACCGCCGCCGACAGCAGCTCCGACAGCATCGACTTGGCGGTACCGGGCTCACCCACCAGCATCAGGCCCTGACGTCCCATGAGCGCCACGACGGCCCGGTCGACCAGCGGGTCGTCGCCGTAGAACTTGCGGCTCACCCCGCGCTGGTCGTCCCCCACCACGAACGCGCGCACCGCCCGGGGGCTCAGCCGCCAGCCGGGCGGCAGCTCGGCGCTGCGCTCCGCGTCCCAGGCGGCGAGCCTGGCCAGCTCCTCGGCGTAGCGCACCTCCACGGGAGGGCGCTGTTCGGCCGCGTCAGGGCGGGTCTCGGTGGTCTCGGTCGTCATTCTCAGGTATTCCTCTCGTGCACAGGTTGCTGCCGGGTCGTGCCAGGTCGCGCGGCTCGCATCAGCTGCGACCGAACGAGCGGCACGGGCGGTCCCGTTCGCCAGGACCGCCACCTCACCCGGTGGGCTCAGTACTCGGACTTCCGCTCCCAGTCGGGGTCGTACGCCCCCGCCGAGGCCACGTCCAGGTAGTCGGCGTAGGTCTCGGCCAGGAGCACGTGCGGGACATCGGCGAGCGGAACGACGCCGTGCTCGCCCCACGTGCCGGGCTTGCGGAAGGTCAGGTCCTTCACCGCGGCGGGAATGTTCTCGTTGCCCATGAACGCGCCCGTGAACTCGATCTCGGCAACCAGTCCGGCCGACGGGTACTCCTTCGTGTACTCGTAGAACCACCCGGCGTCCTGCACCTCGCCGTTCCTGTACCCGCGGGCGTGCAGCCGACCCCGCACCGTGTAGGAGTCGGTGAGCCAGCCGCGGCGGTCGGTCACGCGCAACGCACCCTCACCCATGTCCGGGATCGCGGTCCTGAACTGCTCGAACAGCGGCTCGACCTCGTAGTCGGCCAGGTGCTCGCGCCAGGCTTCGGGGGTGTCCGCGCCGCCGTTCCCTTCTCCGAGCGTGGTGGCGTGCGCGATGCCGACCACGGCCTCGTCCCCGGCCCCGTCGAGCGTCACGTCCTCGTCGTCCACGGCGACCAGCGCGCCGTCGTCGGGCCGGAACGCCCGTTGCCCGGGCGTGCCCGGCGCGGCCAGCCACACCACACGCGCCGCGAGGCGCGACATCACGGGATGCTCGGCGACGAACTCACGCCATTCCGCGGCGCTCCACGTGCGGCCCAGGATCATGGCCTCGCGCAGGCGGCGGGACTGCAGCTCCGCGACCGTCTTCAGCTCCTTCTTGCTCACCGTGAGCTGGGAGCGAGCGTCCTTGTAGGAGGCGCGGGTGTCCTCGTCCGCGCCTTGGGGCGTGCTCGGCGGCGTCCTGACGACCTTGCCCTTGTCGTTGCGCAGCTCGATCGTGAACGCGTCGGTGATGCGCCCGGTGTACGCACGGGTGCCGAAGGACAGCCGCAGCACGCCGTCGGCGTCGAACCCGGCGGTCTGGACGGTGCGGTCGGCGAGCTGATCGGCGGTCCAGCCGCGTGCCTCGGCGAGCTGCCCCGCGAGCTGCCCCGCAAGCTCACGCACGGTGCGGAGCTTGAACTGCCGGGACACGGCGAGCAGGAGCTGCACGGCGGGCCGGTCGCCGTTCGCCGCCAGCGCCCGCACGAGCGTGTCCGCCTGGGAACGCCGCTGCGGGTGCGCCTTGAAGTAGTGCTGCGCGGCGGTCGCCAGCTCGGTTCCGGGCATGCCGACGGTGAGCGCCAGAAGTCCCTTGTCCTTGGTCGCGGAGCCCAGGTAGGTGGCCTGATGGTCCCTGTATGCGCGACGGTAGTGCTCGTCCACACCGATCGCCGCCCGCTCCTGCGCCCAGGACGAACCGGGGTTCTGGGCCAGCCACTGCTGGGACCAGGCGTGCTGCTGCTGCGCCACCCTCTCGGCGTACTCCCGCGACTCGGCGGCCGACGGGCCCCGCGTGTCCTGGGCGATCCATGCACGCAGCACGTACGAGCCCAGCGTCTCCCGCGACACCTCGTCGAGCAGCGAGACGTAGCGGGCCAGCAGTCCCTCACCGCTGGGATTCTTGAGCCGCACGGCGAGCACCACCCACCAGCGCACGATCTCGCGCGGCACCTTCGTCCCGTCCCTCCAGCGCAGGTCCGGGAGCGCGTCGAGCGGGAACCAGGACAGGCTGACCGGCGCCTTCTTCCTCAGCCCCTTGGCAGCCTCGGCCGCCAGTTTCTCCACCGACAGTTCATCCGTGATGTCCTCGCCGAGCGACTCCAGCGCCGTGAGGAGCGCCGCCCGCGCATCCTCCCGGCGCTCCTTGCGCAGCGCCGCACGCAGGGCCGGCACCGCCTCCTTGTCACCGAGGTTCGCCAGCCACGCCGCGGCCGACGCACGCACCGCCGACCTGCCGTCGGTCAGTCCCTGCTCGGCGAGCGCCAGCACCTTCGGATGCCGCGCCAGGACACGCTGCGCCTCCAGCCGGTGCGTCTTGCCGGAGCCCATCGCGAGCGCGCTGAGGCGGGGAAGCAGTGTGGTGGGCACGACGGGGAAGTGATCGAGGATCTCCAGCACCACGGCGGGCGCGTGGTTCGCGTCATAGCTGTCCCGGGGTGTCAACCGGTGCTCCAGCACGTCGACCCGCTCCGCGAAGTACGGCCACATGCGTTCCGCCGGGATCTCCTCCGCGCCCCACCACCGCTCGAACACGAGGTCGGCAATCGCCTCGTCCGCGTCCTCGAACCCCGCGCGGGCGAGCGCGTCGTGCAGCGCGCGCAGGTCCGAGACCTGGCCGAGCCTGCCCCGCATCGCCCACCACACCTGGTTTCCGGCGCCGGGCGTCGCGTTGACGAGCCGCGCGACGTGCAGGGGCGACGCATCAGGCAGGACCGCCTGGAGGTTGTCGATGAGCCACGCCACGTTGGCCTCGAGCCGCCTGGCGCCCTTCGACCCGGGCGCCGGCGTCCCCGCTGCCGGCTGACGCCCCGACATGATCGCGACCAGCGTGGTGAGGTCGTCGGTGGTGATCCGCTCCAACTGCTTGACACGCTGCTCGGCACTCTGGATGTGCCAGCAGGGCTGGCCCTTCGGGCGTGCGTCACCCTGGTGCTCCTCCAGCGTCTGCCGCAGAGTCTCGCGCGCCACGACGAGCTGCTCGTCCCGGCGGGCCACCGCGGCAGCGATCGTCTCCTGTCCGAGCTCGGCCTCGGGCAGCGCCTCGTACGGCGGGATCTCTGGTTCCGGCTCGGCCGTGGAGCCCAGGGCCCGCTCGCGCTCCACCGCTCTTGCCAGTGCCGCGGCCCTCGCGTCCCGGGCCCGTCCAGAACGCCTGCCGGAGGCCGTGTCCGACGACGCCCGGGCCGCCGCCAGCAGCGCCTCGATCGCGGCGACACCACCCTCGGCGCCTGCCACCCGGGTCACGACGTCGTCGAGGGCGCTCGCGGGGGCGGACTCCAGCAGCGGCGACAGGAGCCGCACGCGTTCGGCGTCAGGGAGCGTCGCCATGATGTCATCGGCCTCACGGCGCACGCCCTTGGACGTGTCGGCGCAGAGCGCCGCCAGCGCGGCGCGCAGCTCCTCCGGGACGGCGTGCGCGGTCATGAAGCCGCAGAACGCCTTCTTTCCCTCGGCGGACAACCGCCGCAGCTGAGCATGGACGACCTCCGGGCGCGCGGCGAGGTACCGCGCCGCCTCGGGGGCCTGCACGAGGGCCCGCAGATCGCCACGGCTCGAGGTGTGGGGGCCACGCGGACGCGCCAGCATGACCTGGACCGTCGCCGCCGTGGCGTCGTCCAGCCCACCTGCCCGAGCCACCGTCTCGATCTGTTCCGGTGTCCAGACGGGACCGTTCTTCTCGCCCCCGCCCACGCGCGTGACCACGACGTCCTGGACGAGCACGCCGAACCAGTCCGGCACGTCGGCGTGGACGTCGGTGTCCGTCACGATCGCGGCCATCAGCCGGCCCATGCGCGAGTACTGCTCCGGCGTGACGTCCTCGTGCGCGTAGGCCCTGCCTCGTGCCCGGGCTCCCTTCTCGATCGTCATGCCGGACGCCGCGC
The DNA here is from genome assembly GCF_016742955.1 of Myceligenerans indicum. GTDB lineage: Bacteria > Actinomycetota > Actinomycetes > Actinomycetales > Cellulomonadaceae > Myceligenerans > Myceligenerans indicum. The sequence goes on from NZ_JABBYC010000064.1 coordinate 15,865, forward strand.
CGCGGACGCGCCCCTCGATGCCGTCGTCCACCCACGTCCAGCCCAGCCGGCCGGGCCGGCTCAGCGCCGCGTCGAGATCCTGCGTGTCCCGGTCCGCGAGCTCCAGCACCAGTTCGGGAGAGGCGCCCTCCAGCACGTACGCGACCGCTCGCTCGTACAGCGGCCCGGCCTCGATCCGCAGCACGCTCAGCGCTTCCGACACGGTGGCCGTGGCGTTCTTACCGCCGATCTTGTCCCGCACTGCCCGCAACATCGTCATCTGTCCCCTCGTTACCGTCTTGAAGGTTGTCTCCGCAGATCAGGGCGCACTTTTCCCGGGGAAATCCAGGGCCCTGCCGGGATGACGCACAACGTAGCCGAGGTCACTGACACGCCCGCGGGAGCGCCGGAACTGCCTCTGGGAGCGCGTGATGGTCATCCACAGGGTGTCGGAGGAGACAGTCCGGCCGCCCGCCGCACGTCGTACGCTGATCCGTGTGGAGAACCCCATCGACATCCAGCGGCTGACCGGTCACGTCGACTACCACGAGGGCTGGGACCTGCAACGCCGCACCCACGAACAGGTCCGCACGGGCGAGGCGCGGGACACGCTCTTCCTGCTGGAGCACGCATCCGTGTACACCGCGGGCCGCCGTACCAACCGCTCGGAGTACCCCACGGACGGCACCGCGGTGATCGATGTCGACCGGGGCGGCAAGATCACGTGGCACGGGCCCGGCCAGATCGTGGCGTACCCGATCGTGCGGCTCGCGCAGGCGTTCGACGTCGTCGGCTACATCCGCACGCTGGAGGCGGCCGTCATGGACGTGTGCGCACAGCTGGGCGTGGAGACGATCCGGGTGGAGGGACGGTCCGGGGTGTGGGTCGCCGCCGACGACCCGGACGCCGTCCCCGACGGCACCGAGCCCCGTCTGGAGCGCAAGGTGTGCGCGATCGGCGCACGGGTGGCCAAGGGCATCACCATGCACGGTCTCGCCCTGAACTGCGACCCGGACCTCGCGGCATTCGGGAAGATCGTCCCGTGCGGTATCCCCGCCGAGGACGCGGACGTGACGTCCCTGTCGGCCGAGCTCGACCGCGACGTCACCGTCGCCGAGGTACTGCCCCTGATCGAAGACGCGCTGGCGCGTCATCTGACGCCGCTGCTCGCGTCGGGACGGGCCGACGACGGTGAGGTCGGGGACGATTCCGCCGCGGTGAGCCCTGCCGGCGCCGGGAACACCGTGCCCACCGGGGCGGTTGCCGCCTCGTAGGACATCGCGTCGCGCGGGCCGCCGGCCCGTGCGACGCCGCCCGGACGACGGGGTGACCAAACCCACGCACGCACGGGCCGCCACCACGACAACCGTCGTCCACCGACGCCGTAGGCTGGCCAGGAGAACCCTGACCTGGGAGGGGAAGACAGCGTGACCATCGCACCCGAGGGCCGTCGCATGCTCCGCGTCGAAGCGCGCAACGCGGCGACCCCCATCGAGAAGAAGCCCGAGTGGATCAAGACGCGGGCAACGATGGGACCCGAGTACCGAGACATGAAGGGCCTGGTCAAGGGAGAGGGCCTGCACACGGTGTGCGAGGAGGCGGGCTGTCCCAACATCTTCGAGTGTTGGGAGGATCGCGAGGCGACATTCCTCATCGGCGGCGACCAGTGCACGCGCCGCTGCGACTTCTGCCAGATCGACACGGGCAAGCCGGCCGAGTTCGACCGCGACGAGCCGCGCCGCGTCGCCGAGTCGGTGCGCACGATGGGGCTGAAGTACTCGACCGTGACGGGCGTCGCGCGCGACGACCTGCCCGACGGCGGAGCCTGGCTCTACGCGGAGACGGTGCGCCAGATCCACGCGATGAACCCGGGCACCGGCGTCGAGCTGCTGATCCCCGACTTCAACGCGATCCCCGAGCTGCTGGACGAGGTCAACGAGTCCCGTCCCGAGGTGCTCGCGCACAACGTGGAGACGGTACCGCGCATCTTCAAGCAGATCCGTCCCGCCTTCCGCTACGAGCGGTCGCTGTCCGTGCTGACGCGGGCTCGTGAGGCCGGGCTGGTGACCAAGTCGAACCTGATCCTCGGGATGGGCGAGACCATCGACGAGGTCAAGCAGGCGCTCGTGGACCTGCACGAGGCCGGCTGCGACCTCATCACGATCACCCAGTACCTGCGCCCGTCCGTGCGGCACCACCCGGTGGACCGCTGGGTGCGGCCCGAGGAGTTCGTGGAGCTGTCCGACTTCGCCGAGGAGACCGGCTTCCTGGGCGTGATGGCCGGGCCGCTGGTGCGCTCCTCCTACCGTGCGGGCCGCCTGTGGGGCCAGGCCATGACCAAGAAGGGCCGCGAGATCCCCGAGGCCCTGAAGCACCTGGGCGAGCCGGTCACGGCCCGCCAGGAGGCCGCAAGCCTCCTCGCCCCCCGCTGACCCGCCGCCCTCTCGGCTGAGGCCGCGTCAGTAGGTTGCTGGCGACCATGACCTGCTCATTGATGGTCGCCGGCAACCTGCTGACGCGGCCTCACTTGTGGCTGTCTCTTATACACATCTGACGCTGCCGACGATAAGG
>NZ_JABBYC010000065.1 GCF_016742955.1 Myceligenerans indicum
AGATGTGTATAAGAGACAGGGCCCTGCCGCGTCCCGGCCGTCGCCCCACCGGGACCGGTGCCGGCAGTGCCGTTCGAACCGGTGCCGTTCGAACCGGTGCCGCCAGGACCGGTGCCGCCAGGACCGCCCGCCTGGCCATTGCCCGGCGGCTGCGCCCCGCCTGGGAGCCCGCCGGCGCCGGCCTGGCCACCGGCGCCTGCCTGGCCACCGCCAGCCTGTCCACCGCCCGCCTGGCCGCCGGGCCCGGCCTGACCGCCCGTACCGGCCTGTCCACCGCCCGGCCCCCCGGCGGTTCCTCCGGGTGCCCCTCCACCGGGCGCCCCGCCACCGCGCGGTCCGCCGCCGCCGGGCCCGGACCCCGTCGAGGGTCCGGCCGTGACGATCGACCCGGTGTGCGCGGTGGTCACGGTCTGCACCGTGTACGCGGCCGGGCCGGCCAGGCCCGCGGTCACCGCGAGCGCCATCCCGGATCGCATCAGCACCAGGTTGCGCGTGCCGGGCCGCAGCGCCGTCGTGACGAACGCCAGGGCCGCTGCGGCTCCCGCGACGGCGATGATCCAGCGCAGCGCGGGGAGCCAGTCGGGGGTGCGGCCCAGCAGGACGACCGCCCAGACGGTGGTCGCGCCGGTCGCCGCGGCGAGCACCCATGGCGCCCATGCCGAGTGTCGCTCGTGCCAGACGGCCCATCCGCCGATTCCGATGAGAGCGGCGACGTAGGGCGCGAGGGCGACGACGTAGTAGGCGTGGAAGATCCCGGCCATGTAGGAGAACGTCAGCATGGTGATCACCAGCAGGGACAGCCACATGACCAGCGAGGCGCGGCGCGCGTCGGTGCGTGGCGCGCGGCGCCACGCCCACAGGGCCGCGCAGGCGAGCAGGACAGCGGCGGGGATCAGCCAGGTGACCTGGCCGCCGATCTCGGCGTCGAAGAGCCGGCCGAGGCCGGTCTCGCCCCACATGCTGGTGCCCGTGCCACCGCCGGGGCCCCCTCCCGCCCCGCCGACGGAGCCGCGCTCGTTGCCGGTGAGCCGTCCGATGCCGTTGTACCCGAAGGTCAGTTCCAGGAAGGAGTTGTTCTGCGAGCCGCCGATGTAGGGGCGCATCGACTCGGGCACGAGTTCCACGAGCGCCACCCACCAGCCGGCGGCCACCACCATCGCGGCGAGTCCGGCGAGGCTGTCGCGGATCCGTTTCCCGATGCCGCCCGGCCCAGCCCACAGGTACACGCCCGCGAGGCTCGGCAGGATGAGGAACGCCTGCAGCTGCTTGGTGAGGAAGGCGAGCCCGACGAGCGCTCCGGCGAGCACCATCCACCGGGTGGCGTGTCGCCCCTCGACGGCTCGCAGGACGGCTGCCACGGCGAGGACGACGAGCAGCACGAGGAGCGCGTCGGGGTTGTTGAACCGGAACATCAGCGCGGCGACGGGTGTCAGTGCCAGGACGGTTCCGGCGAGCAGGGCGGCGCCCGCGGGGAACCGTCGTCGTACCGTCGCGTACAGGGCGCCGACGCTCGCGACGCCCATGAGGGCCTGTGGCACCAGGATCGACCAGGACGACAGGCCGAACAGCCGCACCGACAGGGCCATCACCCAGATCGAGGCCGGGGGCTTGTCCACGGTGATGGACCCGGCGGCGTCGGACGCCCCGTAGAGGAACGCCGTCCATGACTCGGAGCCGGCCTGCGCGGCGGCGGAGTAGAACGCGTTGCCCCATCCGGAGGCGTCCAGCCCCCACAGGTACAGGGCTGCGGTGACCGCCAGCAGGGCGATGAGCGCGGGCCGCTCCCATCGTGCGCGCGGTGTGGGGGTCGGGTCGGGTTCGGCGGCGCGGCCGGGCCCGGCCTGTGGCTGTTGCCCGTCGGAGTGCGCGGCCGGGGCCTGCAGCGGGACGGCGGCGGAGGTCGGGACGGCGGCGGAGGTCGGGGCGGCGGCCGGGGCCTGCCGCGGGACGACGTCGGTGCGGTCCGGCGCGGCGGATCCGGGGTGTGCTGGTTCGGCGGTCATACCGGGCTCCTCTCGGAGGTGGTGATGCGCGACGCCGGGGTCGCGGCGGGACGGGGACCGGCGACGTCGGCCGGCGTGGGATCGGGGAGGGCTTCCCGGCGGGGTCCGAAGACCCACCTGCGGAGCAGCACGAACCGCAGGAGGGTTGCGGCGAGGTTCGCCACCACGAGCACGAGGAGTTCGGTTCCGGGTCCCGCGCCGGGGGCGAGGGCGTGCAGCAGCGCCAGCGAGCCGGACGTCAGCGTCCAGGCCATCCCGAAGACGATCAGCCCCTGCCCGTGCTGCGTGGCCAGGCGGTGCGGGCCGCGGATGCCGAAGGTCAGGCGGCGGTTGGCGGCGGTGTTGGCGATGGCCGTGAGCACGAGTGCCGCGAGGTTCGAGAGCTGCGCGCCGAGGACCGGGTTCAGCAGGAGGTACAGCAGCATGTAGGCGAGCGTGCTGGCCGCGCCGACCAGCGCGAACCGCACCAGGTGGTGCAGCAGCAGCGACCGGCGCGACTCCGGCTCGGGGCGACTCCGGCCGACGTCGGCCCACGGCCCCCGGGCGGCGCCCGGCAGGTGCGCCCGCACCTGCGCGAGCGGCAGACGGCCGGTGAGGAGGTCCTTCCCGATCCGCGCGATGCCGCGCACGTCCTCCAGCGCGGTGGTGACGATGTCGACGCGGCTGTCGGGGTCGTCGACCCAGTCGACGGGCACCTCGTGGATGCGCAGTCCGGCTCGCTCGGCGAGCACGAGCAGCTCGGTGTCGAAGAACCACTGGGTGTCGGCGACCAGGGGAAGCAGCTCGTGGGCGGCGTCGGACCGGATGGCCTTGAAGCCGCACTGCGCGTCGGTGAAGCGGGCGGCCAGGGTTCCGCGCAGCAGCAGGTTGTAGCAGCGGGAGATGATCTCGCGCTTGGGGCCACGCACGGTGCGCGAACCGCGGGCGAGCCGGGTCCCGATAGCCAGGTGCGAGTGGCCGGTGACGAGCGGGGCGACGAGCGGCAGGAGGGCGGCGAGGTCCGTCGAGAGGTCGACGTCCATGTAGGCGAGCACCTGCGCGTCGGAGCGCAGCCAGGCGGTGTGCAGGGCCCGGCCCCGGCCCTTGGCGTCGAGGTGCAGCACCTCGACGCCGTCCAGCTCGGCGGCCAGGCCGTGGGCGACGGCGAGCGTCGCGTCGGTGGAGGCGTTGTCGGCGACCGTGATGCGTGCGCTGTAGGGGAAGCGGGTGGTCAGGTGGGCATGCACGGCACGGACCGAGGAGGCGAGTGCGTGTTCCTCGTTGTGGACGGGGATGACGATGTCGAGGACGGGCGCGGCGTCCTGGAGCCCGGTCCCCTCCGGGACCGGATCCGGATCTGTGTCGGGTGGAGAAGCCATGCCACGAGGGAACGGCTCCCGCCTCCAAGGCTCCTGCGGCGAACCTATGCGCCGGCCAAGAACCTCCGGGCGGACCAACGGAGGCGCGCGGTGTCACACCTCCGGGGCTCGGTGTCCCGGGATCAGGACTCGTGTCCCCGGGAACGCCGTGGCCCCGGGCCAGGGCTCCCTGCCCCGGGATCAGGACTCCGGTGCGGCCTGTTCGGGGTTGAAGACGACCGGGAGCGTCTCGAGCAGCCGGAACTGGAGGTCCGGCACCCACCGGAGCTCGTCGGTGCGCAGCGCGAGCTTCGGCGCGAGGCGGTGGTGCAGGGTCTCGGCCGCCGTGCGGACGATGAGGCGGGCGAGGTGGGGCGCCGGGCACGCGTGCGCGCCGACGCCGAACGTCAGGTGGGAGCGGCTGCCGGAACCGTCCCACGCGCCCTCGCCGCGGATCGTCGGGTCCGAGCCGACCGCGCCCACCGCGAGCAGCAGCGCGTCCCCTTCCTGCACGAGCCTGTTCTCGTGCAGGAAGTCCTCCATCGCGACGCGCGGCGCCAGCGCGCTCACCGGCGAGGCGGCCCACAGCACCTCGTCGAGCGCCTCGTCGATCCCGAGGCGTCCGCCCGCGAGCCGCTGGGCGAACCTGTCGTCGGTGAGCGAGAGGTAGAGGGTCTGGGCCAGCCAGGCCTGCACCCCGCGGGAGGCGATGTCCGCCAGCGACAGGAGGCCCAGCGCCACCTCCGCGGTGCTCTCGTAGGAGGGGTGGCGCGCGAGCAGCCCCGCCGGGGTGGGCTCGCCGTCCGGCCGGCGGGCCGCCGGGCCGTTGAGCACGAAGCTGACCTGATGCATCGCCGCCGCGGCGTTCCCACCCGTCGTGGAGCCGACGGCGGCCTCGAACACCTGCCGCGCCGTGCCCGCGTCGAACCCGAGGAACGTGCCGAGCGTGAGCTGCGGCATCGGCGCGATGTACTCGCGCATCAGGTCGGCCACCCCGGTCCCGGCGAACCCGTCGATGAGTTCCTCGCAGCGGGCGCGCGTGGTCCGGGCCGCCTCGCCCTCGTCGACGACCCCGAGCACCTCGTCGAGCGGGGCACGGAGCCGGTCGTGCGTGCTGCCGTCGACCCGCTCCACCACGGGTCGCTCCGCCGCCGCCAGCGGCCGCAGCAGTGGCGAGTCCGTGGTGGGCAGCTCGCGCCCGTGTCCGCTCCAGGTGCCGGTCGCGGCCGTGAGCGGGAGCTGGCCGCGGGCCATCGCGACAATGGTCCGGTATCCCGTCACGAGCCAGGCGCGGAAGCCCGGCTCGATCTCGACAGGGGCCATCTCGCCCCATTCCTCGCGGAGTCGGGCGTGGACGGCGCTGACGTCGTGCGCGGCGGTCAGCTCACCGACCGTGGGGACGGTGGGCGGGTCGTCGAGCTTCAGGGGCCGTCCGGAGGATCCGTCGCCGACGGCGCCGCCGGTACCGGCGACGCCGTCGGTCAGGGTCGAGCTGTTCATCATGTCCCGTCTGGGTCGCGTACGGGGGGCTGTGCGGGGTGGTTCTGGCTCGAACTCTGCCGGACATCTCGGCATGTGTCGAGCCAGGTTCCAGCATCCTGCCAGGTCAGAGCCTTACAGGTCCGCCGTCGGCTGGGCGTCCAGGCTGTCGAAGCCCTTCAACAGCCGCAGGTAGGGAGCGAACGCCTCCTCGACCTGGGCCTGCTGGAGCCCGTACCGCGCCATGTGGTACTTGTGCTGGCGCGTACCCGCCGGCCGGGCGAGCACCTGGTCGAGCTGCGCGGCGTCGCTCTCGGTCCACGTCGCCCCGATGGCCGAGTAGAGGCGCGGGACCTCGGTGTGGGGGTCGTGGCTCAGCGCGTGGTAGGGCACGTCCACGATGGACGACGGCGGCAGGCTGAGCCGCGCCTCCAGCGCGTTGTCCACCCACGTGACCATGGACTCCATGATGAGCCGCCCGACCTCCCTGGGGTCCGGCTCCCGCTGGTAGGGCGCCCACAGCGTCTCCACGAGGCTGCAGGCCGAGCCGACGACGGTGGCCGGGTCACGGTGCGTCCACACGAACGTGGCGTCCGGGAACACCTTCTTGATCACCGGCATGTCGTTCAGGTGCGCCGGGTACTTCAGGATCCACCGCTTGGGCTCCCGGCCGTGCTGCAGCACCTGCAGGCCCTGCTTGAGGCACTCGTAGTCCCCGGCCAGCTCCGCCTCGCTGCGGTTCGCGTACCAGTCACGGTAGGAGTGCATGCTGCCGTGGAACAGCGGCCAGAACGTCCCGTGCGGCATGAGCACCAGCGACTCCTCCGGATCCTCGGCACGGATCGGGTGGATGTGCTTCAGCCCCGGCGCGAACAGCCGGGTGACGATCTTGATGTTCTGGTCGAAGCGCTTGGACTCCCGCCGGGCGACCTCCGGGTCCTCGAGCCCCGTGAAGGTCATCTCCCACGCGCGCGGCCCGCGGTGCTCGGGCGAGGCGGCGAGCACCTTGTGGGTCAGGGTGGTCGCCGTGCGCGGCAGCCCGAGAACGAACACGGGGTTCTTGATCTGCTCGGCGGCGGCCTCCGGGTGCTCGGCCAGCACCTTCTTGATGCGCAGCCGGTTGGCGTACCGGTCCCTGACCACGCTGAGCGCGAAGAACCAGCCCAGGGGCGTCAGCCGGGGCTCCTCGACGATGCTTGCGAACACGCGGCCGATGCTGTCGGCCAGCTCGGGGTCCTGCACCCCGAGCTCCTCGTCGGCCTGGGCGACGGCCTTCGCCCAGGCGCCCGCGGGATCGTCGCGGCCCCGGATGGCGGGGGCGAAGACGGTGTTGAGCACCCGGGAGGCTCGGGTGGTGGTGGTGCGGCTCACGATGGCCCTTCTCGTGCATTCGGCGTGGCAGGTCGTGCGGCCCCGTGGGCACGCGGTCGCGCGCCCGGTGGCCTCGCTCGAACTCTGCCGGACATATCGCTGCCTGTCGAGATACATCCGGCATCTGACCTGGTCACGCACCAGGGCGCCGGACTGCCGGAACTTCCCGGGGGCATCCCTCCGGGTGAAGATGGTTCCCATGGACGACACCGCACGCTGCCCCTGCCTGTCCGGAGAGACCTACGGAGCCTGCTGCGGCCGCTACCACCTCGGCACGGGACGCGCGGCGCCCACGGCGGAGGCCCTGATGCGGTCGCGGTACGCGGCCTTCGCCGTCGGTGACGCCGGATACCTGCTGGACACCTGGTCGCCGTCGTCCCGTCCGGACCGGCTGGACCTGGACGACGACGTGCGCTGGCAGCGCCTGGACATCGTGCGCACCGAGGCCGGCGGCCCCTTCGACGACACGGGCGTGGTCGAGTTCGTCGCCCACTTCCGCACGACCGCCGAGCGCGGGCGCCTGCACGAGGTGAGCCGGTTCGAGAGGGCTGGCAGGCGCTGGTACTACGTGGACGGTACGGCCGGCTGATCCGTGTGCGGGCGGCGCCCGTGGCGGCCGGCCGCTCGGGCGATGCCTCCACGGCCCCGGACCCGGCATCAGACGCCGGGGTGCCGCTGCCGACGGGCGATGACGAGACCCACGAGGCACAGCCCGGCGGAGCCGAGCAGGGGGATGCTGCTCCAGCGGCCGCCGTCGGGCTCCAGGGCCAGGACCGCACCGGCGACGGCCACACCGCACGTCGCCCCCGCCTGCCGCGCCGCGTTGAGGATCCCGCCGGCCGCTCCGGCCACCGTGCCGTCCACCTGGCTGACGGCGTACCCGACCAGGGGTGGCAGCGTCCAGGACACCCCGAGTCCGCAGCACAGCAGGCCGAGCGGCAGGAGCACCGGCTGCGCCACGCCGGCCAGCGCCGCCGCCGTGACCAGCAAGCCGGCGGCGAAGGCGAGAAGCCCCCGGCGGATCGGCACGAGCGGGCCGAACCTGGCGACGATCCGCCCGGTGGCCAGCGGGTTGAGTGCCACCAGCACGGTCATGGGCAGCAGGGAGATCCCGACGGCCGGCGCGTCCTGGTGCAGGGTGAGCGGCACGACGAACAGCACGGTGGCGAGCGCATGGTTCACCACCGCGCCCCAGGCGAACGCGGCCCGGGCCGGCGCGTTGCGGCGCAGCGCGGCGGGGACGATCGGTGCGGCCGATCTCCGGTCCGCCACCAGCGTCAGGACGCCGAGCAGCAGCGCCGCTCCGGCACCGGCACCGGCCACCACCCCGTGCATCCGGCCCGCCGCGCTCAGGGCCAGCGTCCCGGCGGCCAGCGCGGCGACCAGCAGAAGGTGCGGCACGAACGAGACGGGACGCGGCGTCGCCGCGACCGGCAGCCTCCGCACGCACAGGAGGACGACGACGGCGGCCGGCGGGGCGTTGACGACGAAGACCGCACGCCATCCGAACGGCTCGATCAGCAGGCCACCGATGACGGGTCCGGCGGCCATGGCGGCACCGCTGACCGCCGCCCAGATGCTGATGGCGCGGGTGCGTCGCGCAGGGTCCGGGTAGAGGCGGACGAGGAGCGACATCGAGCTCGGGATGATCGCCGCGGCAAGGAGCCCGAGCGCGGCGCGGGCCGCGAGGAGGGCGGGCAGCCCCGGAGCCGCCGCACAGGCGAGCGAGACGACACCGAACCCGGTGACACCGCCCAGGAACACGCGGGCCGGGCCCAGACGGTCGGTGAGGGCGCCGGCCAGCACGAGGGCGGCCGCGAGGAACATCGTGTACGACGTCGTGGCCCAGCCGACGCCGACCACGTCGGTGTGCAGGTCCGCCATGAGGTCGGGTGCGGCGACGGCCAGCACGGTGGTGTCCAGCAGGACCATGAAGTAGGCGAGCGAGATCCCGGCCAGGGCGGGTCCGGTGCGCGCTGCGGGGCGGAGGGTGGAGCGGTGCACGAGCACGCCCTTCCTGTCAGGTCGTGGAGTCCCCGAGGGGCTGTCGCCGCACAGCCTCCGACGTGCGGGGTGCGTGCTCGACCGGCCCGGACGAAGCCCCGTTCGGGTTTGCCGAACACCCCCGTAGGCTGGCCGCGTGAACCTGGAGCACCTGCGTACGGCAGTCAGCCTGGCCCGCCACGGCACGGTGAACAGGACTGCGGCCGCCGACGGCCTCGCACCGTCGTCGGTCTCCGACCGGATCCGGCGCGTCGAGTCGGAGCTGGGCGCGCCCCTGTTCACGCGTGCGGTCACGGGCATGCGTCCGACGCCGGCCGGGACCACCTACCTGGCCGCGGTGGAGAACGCCCTGGCGGAGCTGGACCGGGCCGCGGGTGCGCTCGTGACCGCAGCCCGGACCGTGACCGTCGGGGCGCAGGCGTCGATCGCGGACACGGTCCTTCCGGGCGTGCTGGCCGACCTCTCGGCGCGCCTGCCCGGCCTCGTCGTCCAGGTCCGCCCCGAGGGCGACCGCGACCTGCTGCTCGCGGCGCTGCGGCGCGAGGAGGTGCAGGCGGCCGTGCTTCTCGACGCGGGGCCCGGCCTCGGCGATCTCGGGTATCGCGCGTCGGACCAGGGGCTGGAGTTCCTGGATCTGCGGGAGGTCGAGATGGTGACCGTCGCGGCGCCGGACTCCCCGCTGACCGGCCGGCCCGTGTCGCCGTCCGAGATCCGCCAGGGGGCCACGCTGGTCGGCCGCGAACCGCGGTGCTCGTTCTGGATGGCCTCGCGACGCTGGCTGGGCGACACGGTGAGGATCGCCGCGGCCGGCGGACTCGCCCAGGTCCGCGAGTGGGTGGCGACGGGCCGGGGCGTCGCCGTGCTGCCGGAGTTCGCGGTGCGGTCCGATCTGGCGTCGGGCCGGCTGCGCGCGGTGGACGCGCCGACTCCCCCGTTGCAGCTGCGCCTGCTGTGGCGCGCGTCCGCGGCCGAGTCCGCTCCGGTGAGGTCGGTCCTGTACGCCCTGAGCCAGGCGTAACCGTCCGAGCATCGCCTGAAACGCTTCACTCCGGCCGGGCAGATTGACGCCCACTTCCCCGCTCTCTAACGTTGCAGAGCCAGGCAACCGCTTTCCCAGCACCACGACTTCACGACGGAGTGAAAACGTGTCCACAACCCTGAGCAGACGTCTGAAAGCCCTCGTGTCCCTCGCGGCCACCGCCGCCGCGACCGCCGCCCTCCTCGTCGCCGCACCGTTCGCCGCCTCGGCCCAGGTCGAGTCGGACACCTGGTACGTCATCGAGTCGCGGCACTCGAACCTCGTGCTCGACATCACCGGACGCTCCACGGAGCCGGGTGCCGAACTGGTGCAGTGGAACCGCACCGACGCGACCAACCAGCAGTTCCGCTTCCTCGACGCCGGGAACGGCTACTACCGCATCCAGGTGCGCCACTCGAACCAGGTCCTGGACGTGTGGGAGTGGAACGCCGACAACGGCGCCACGATCGCCCAGTACGACGACCTGGGCGGCACCAACCAGCAGTGGCAGGTCACCGAGAACTCCGAGGGCTACCACACGTTCGTCAACCGCTTCTCGGGCAAGGCGCTCGACGTCTGGGAGCACTCCACCACCGCGGGCGACCGGATCTCCCAGTACGACCCGACCGGTTCCGCCAACCAGCAGTGGCGCCTGATCCCGGTCGACGACGGCGGCACCACCGACCCGCCGGCCGGCGGCGGCTACCAGGCCGAGGACCTCACCCGAGGCGTCTCCGTGATCCCCACCGGTTCGGGCCATCTGGTCAGCTGGCGCCTGCTGGGCACCGACTCCCCCGGCACCGCGTTCCACGTCTACCGCGACGGGCAGCGCCTCACGTCCTCACCCCTGACTGGCGCCACCGACTACTGGGACGACGGCGGGTCGGCCGGCTCGACGTACTCGGTGGCAGCCGTGAACGGCGGGACGGAGGGACCGTCGTCGGACGCCGAGATCCGGTTCAACTCGAGCGGATACCGGGACGTCCCGATCCAGGCACCCCCGGGGGGCTCGACGCCGTCGGGCAGCTTCACCTACGAGGCGAACGACGCGAGCGTCGGCGACCTGGACGGCGACGGCGACTACGAGTTCGTCGTCAAGTGGTATCCCACCAACGCGAAGGACAACTCCCAGTCCGGCTACACGGGCAACACGATCCTGGACGCCTACACCCTGGAGGGTGACCGCCTCTGGCGCATCGATCTGGGCCGCAACATCCGGTCGGGCGCGCACTACACGCAGTTCCAGGTGTACGACTACGACGGCGACGGCGACGCCGAGGTCGCGATGAAGACCGCGGACGCCACGGTCGACGGTCAGGGCACCGTGATCGGGAACGCGGGGGCGGACCACCGCAACGGCAACGGCTACGTGCTGGACGGCCCCGAGTTCCTGACGATCTTCGACGGCCGCACCGGCGCCGCGATCGACACGGTCGACTACCGGCCCCCGCGCGGCAGCGTCGCCGCCTGGGGCGACAGCTACGGAAACCGCGTCGACCGGTTCCTGGCCGGCACCGCCTACCTCGACGGGCAGGCGCCGTCGATGATCTTCTCCCGCGGCTACTACACCCGCACGGTCATCTGGGCGGTCGACTTCGACGGGCAGAACCTGTCCACCCGGTGGATCTTCGACTCCGACAGCGCGGGCAGCCAGTACGAGGGCCAGGGTGCGCACAGCCTCTCCGTCGCCGACCTCGACGGCGACGGACGCCAGGACGTGGTGTTCGGCGCGATGGCGATCGGGTCGGACGGCCGGCCGCTGTGGAACACGCGGCTGTACCACGGCGACGCGCTGCACGTGAGCGACTTCGTGCCGGACAACCCCGGCCAGGAGGTGTTCATGCCGGGCGAGCACTCCGACCAGCCGGCCTCACGGCTGGTGGACGGCCGGACGGGGTCGATCCTCTTCCAGACCCCGCCGGACGGGGACAACGGCCGCGCCGTGGCCGCGAACGTCGACGCCGGCAACCCGGGTGCCGAGTTCTGGTCCTCCCACGTGAGCGGCCTGCTCGACGCGTCCGGGAACCCGATCGGCGGCAAGCCCGGCTCGATCAACTTCGTCACCTGGTGGGACGGGGACGGCGAGCGCGAGCTGCTGGACGGCACGCACATCGACGACTACTCGCCGGGTGAACGCCTGCTGACCGGTTCGGGGGTGGCGTCGAACAACGGCACCAAGGCGACCCCCGCGCTCTCGGCCGACCTGTTCGGCGACTGGCGCGAGGAGGTGGTCTGGCGCACGAGCGACAGCTCGGCGCTGCGCATCTACTCCACCCCGTACGAGACGGACCTGCGGATCCCCACCCTCATGCACGACCCGCAGTACCGCGTCGCGATCGCCTGGCAGAACACGGCCTACAACCAGCCTCCGCACCCGAGCTTCTACATCGGCAGCGACATGTCGCCGGCCCCCTGGCCCGACATCGTCACCCCGTAGGGCTCACGCGGGACGAGACACGCGGAGCCCTTCCCCGGCGGCAGCGACCGCCCGGGAAGGGCTCCGCGAAGCGCTCCGGACTCGACGGCGACCCGGACTCGACAGCACTCCGGACTCGACGGCGACCCGGTCACGCCGCGCGGATCACTCCCCAGCGGCGCATCAGGAGGTACATCTCGCAGCCCAGGCACAGCCCGAACACGGCGTTGAGCCCGGCGGCGACGAATGCCACGGCCGCGGCGACCGGGACGGCGACGAGCACTCCGGACAGCCCGAGCACCACGCCGACGCCGGTCACGACGAGCCCGACGAGCTGCGCGAACCGCGGCGGGCGCCGGTCCTCCAGCTCCGTCGGCGGCCCCAGGCGCGGACGCACGAAGGTGCGGTAGATCCATCCCTGCCAGGTGCCCTCCGCCCCGCGTACCGTGCCGAGCACGAAGCTGAGCGCGACCACGGTCAGCAGCACGAGGCCCGCGGTGCCGGCGCCCAGCAGCATCACCACGGCCAGCAGCAGCGCGGTGATCCCCGCACCGAGCCGCGGCCCGCGTGCGTCGATCTGGCCTTCGCTCCTCGCCTCCTGCGGTGTCGTCATCGCGCCGCTCCCGCCGCCACGGGGGCCGCCGTCGCCGCCTCCGGCCGGGAGGCGCGGGCCAGCGCCTCGCGCGCCTGGGCGGGGGTCACGCCTCCGCTCATCCGGGCCACCTCCACGCCGTCGGAGTCCAGGACCAGAACGGTCGGGGTCCGCAGGATGGCCAGGCGGCTCGTCAGGGCGAGGTCGTCCTCGACGTCGAGCTCGTGGTGGACGACGCCGCCGTCCCGGGCGGCCTGCGCTCCCAGGACCCGTGCGGTCGACCGGCAGGCGGCGCAGACCTCTGCCGAGAACTGCACGAACGTGGCCCGGGACCCGAGGCCGACGCCCTGGGGCAGCCAGTCGGCCGGCCCGCCGTCGCCCGTGGTGCGCGGTCCGCGCACCGCTCCCTGACGCCGCGACCACGCCACGCCCACCAGTGCCGTCAGCACGATCACGCCTGCCAGCAGCAAGAATTCCATCGCCGTCCCCGTCCGCCCGGCCTGGGAGGCCGGGCTCACTGATCCGCCACATCTCATCACATCGACACAGCCTCTGTGAACCATCATCTTGATCTATGGACAGGTGAGGTGCGACACACGCGGTGACGACGTGAAACACAGGAGGCCGCGGCGAAACACGAAAGTTACCCCGGACGAACGGGCCGGACACCTCCGTCCACTTAGGTTCATTTGAACCTAATCGCCGGCCCTCGCCCGGGCCGGCCGACACGAACGGAGCACCCCCATGCGTCCTCGGTCAACGTCGCGTCACGGCGTGACACGCCTCGCCACCGCGTCCCTCGCCGCCCTCGGCGTCGTCGCCCTCAGCGCCTGCGGCGCCCGGGTCGACAGCGGCAGCGCCGCACCCACCACCGCCGAGAGCTGCGTCGACACGTCCGGCGACACCGTCAAGATCGGCTTCCTCAACTCCCTGTCCGGCACCATGGCGATCTCCGAGCAGACGGTGCACGACTCGCTCCAGCTCGCCGCCGAGGAGATCAACGCGGACGGCGGGGTCCTGGGCAAGCAGCTCGACGTCGTCTCGGAGGACGGCCAGTCCGAGCCCACCGTCTTCGCCGAGAAGGCCGGCAAGCTCATCACGAGCGACTGCGTCGCCGCCGTGTTCGGTGGCTGGACGTCCGCCTCGCGCAAGGCGATGCTGCCGGTGTTCGAGTCCCAGGACTCCCTGCTGTTCTACCCCGTGCAGTACGAGGGCCTGGAGTCCTCGCCGAACATCTTCTACACCGGGGCCACGACGAACCAGCAGATCGTGCCCGCGCTCGACTACCTGGCCGAGCAGGGCGTCACCTCGCTGTTCCTCGTCGGCTCGGACTACGTGTTCCCGCGGACCGCGAACAAGATCATCAACGCCTACGCGCAGGCGCACGGCATCGAGATCGTCGGCGAGGAGTACGCGCCGCTCGGCCACACCGACTTCTCCACGATCGTCAACAAGGTCAGGTCCGCCGACGCCGACGCCGTCTTCAACACCCTCAACGGCGACTCCAACGTCGCGTTCTTCAAGGAGTACAACAACGCCGGCCTGTCGGCCGACGAGATGCCGGTCGTCTCGGTGTCGATCGCCGAGGAAGAGGTGGGCGGCATCGGCGTGAAGAACATCGAGGGCCAGCTCACCGCCTGGAACTACTACCAGACCGTGGACAGCCCCGAGAACGACGCGTTCGTCGAGGCGTTCAAGGCCGCCTACGGCCAGGACCGTCCCACCTCGGACCCGATGGAGGCCGCCTACACCTCGCTCCACCTCTGGGCCGCCATGGTCGAGAAGGCCGGATCGTTCGCCGTCGACGACGTCGTCGCCGCGGCCGACGGCGTCACCTACGACGCCCCCGAAGGACACGTCGTGGTCAACGGCGAGAACCACCACATCGCCAAGACGTCGCTGGTCGGTGAGATCGGCGCCGACGGCCTGATCCACACCGTCTGGAGCTCCGAGCAGCCGATCGAGCCCGACCCGTACCTGGAGGGCTACGACTGGGCCGAGGGCCTGTCCTGACCTGACGCCGGACGAACGGACCCTCTCATGGACATCATCGCCCAGCTCTTCGCCGGACTGAGCCTCGGCTCCGTCCTTCTCCTCGCCGCACTGGGACTCTCCCTGACCTTCGGTCAGATGGGCGTCATCAACATGGCGCACGGGGAGTTTATGATGGCGGGCGCCTACACGGCGTTCGTGGTGCAGGGCGTCGTCGGCGACGCCGGCGTGAGCCTGCTCCTCGCCCTCCCGCTCGGGTTCGTCGTCGGCGGCCTCCTGGGCCTGCTCCTGGAGGCGACACTCATCCACCGCATGTACCGGCGGCCGCTGGACACGCTCCTGGTCACCTGGGGTGTCGCGCTCGTACTCCAGCAGGTCGCACGGGACGTGTTCGGCGCGCCGAACGTGGACGTCCGGGCACCCGCCTGGCTGTCGGGCGCCGTCGAGATCGGCGGGCTCGCCCTGCCCCGGACCCGGCTGTTCATCCTCGCGCTCGCCGCGGTGTGCGTCGTCGCCCTGGCGCTGGCCCTGCGGGCCACGCCGCTGGGGCGGCGCATCCGCGCCGTCGTGCAGAACCGGGACCTGGCCGAGGCGTCCGGCATCTCCTCACGCGCCACCGACCGCGTCACCTTCTTCATCGGGTCCGGACTGGCCGGCATCGCCGGGGTGGCGCTCACCCTGCTCGGCTCGATCGGCCCGACGCTCGGGACCAACTACATCGTCGACGCGTTCCTGGTGGTCGTGGCCGGCGGGATCGGGCAGATCAAGGGCACGGTGATCGCTGCGACCGCCCTCGGCCTGATGCAGGCGTTCCTCGAGTACTCCACCACGGCCTCGGTCGCCAAGGTGCTCGTGTTCGTCGCGATCGTGGCCTTCCTGCAGCTACGACCCCAAGGACTGGTCTCGGTCCGGACGAGGAGTCTCGCATGACCGTACCGACCGCACTCCTGCGGCCCGGGCGCACCCGCACCCTCGCGGCGTTCGGCCTGGCCACCGTACTCCTGCTGCTCGCTCCGGCAGTGCTCAGCCCCTTCCGCCTCGACCTGCTCGCCAAGTTCCTCTGCCTGGCGATGGTCGCCGTCGGGATCGGGCTGGCGTGGGGCCGCGGCGGCCTGCTCACCCTCGGCCAGGGGGTGTACTTCGGCCTGGGCGGCTACCTGATGGCCATGCACCTCAAGCTGGCCGACGCCGGTCCGGGCGGAGTCCCGGACTTCATGCTCCTGTACGGGACGGGACAGGTACCGGGGTGGTGGGAGCCGCTGCGCTCCCCCGTGGCCGCGATCGGGCTGATCCTGCTCGTGCCGGCCGTGGTCGCCGGCCTCCTGGGCTGGGCCGTGTTCACCCGCCGGGTCCGGGGCGCCTACTTCGCCATCCTGTCCCAGGCCCTGGCGGCAGCCTTCGCGATCCTGCTCATCGGCCAGCAGCAGACCACCGGAGGGACGAACGGGCTCAACGGCTTCCGCGCGTTCTTCGGCTACGACCTGGCCGACCCCGCGAACAAGCAGATGCTCTACCTCATCGCCGCCGCCGTGCTGCTCGTCATGATCGCGGTGGTCCGCGGCCTGACCGCCTCCCGGTTCGGGGAGCTGCTGGTGGCCGTGCGGGACCAGGAGGACCGCGTCCGGTTCCTCGGTTACGACCCCGCCCTGGTGAAGGTCGTCGCCTACGTGGTGGCCGCGGTGATGGCCGCGGTCGGAGGAGCCCTGTTCGTTCCCGTCGTCGGGATCATCTCGCCCGCCGACGTCGGCGTCGTCCCCTCCATCGGCTTCCTCATCGGGGTGGCGATCGGCGGACGCGCCACCCTGCTCGGCCCGGTGCTCGGCTCGATCGCCGTGAGCTGGGCGCAGACCTCGATCTCCGAGCAGTTCCCGTCGGGGTGGATCTACTTCCAGGGGGCGCTGTTCATCCTCGTCGTCGCGTTCCTGCCCGGCGGCCTCGCGTCGGTGACCGGGCTGCTGCCGCGGCGACGCTCCGCCCCGGCCCACGACGACGGCGGCACCGGCACGGAGCCTGGAACAGGCCTCGCAGCAGAGGGGAACCGAGCATGACGGACACACCATCGACCGGGCAACGGGCAGAGCTCGCCCGGCCGCACGCGGCGCCGGAGAAGCGCGGGACGCCGGACGACCGGCCGGGGACACCCGCCGCCGGGCCCGCACCGCGGGCGACACCTCCCGGCCTGGCCGGGGCCGACGCGCTCCTCGGGACGGACACCACCCGCTTCCGGCACGACTACCTGGAGGTGCGTGGCCTGCGCGTGGAGTTCGACGGGTTCGTCGCGGTGCGGGACGTCGACCTCACCGTCACCCAGGGCGACCTGCGCTTCCTCATCGGCCCGAACGGTGCCGGCAAGACCACGCTCATCGACGCGGTGACTGGACTCGTCCGGGCGACCGGTTCGGCCGCCTTCGGCGGGTCGGAGCTGCTCGGACGCACCACGCACCGGATCGCCCGCGCCGGGGTGGGACGCACCTTCCAGACCGCCAGCGTGTTCGAGGAACTGACCGTGCTGCAGAACCTCGACATCGCGGCCGGAGCGCGGCGCCGTCCGCTGACGCTCCTGCGGCGGCGGACGACGACGCCCCCGGCCGTCGAGCAGGCGCTGGAGACGGTCGGGCTGACGGCGCAGCGCGACCTGCCCGCGGGCGTGCTCGCCCACGGCCAGAAGCAGTGGCTGGAGATCGGGATGTTGCTGGTCCAGGACGCGCATCTGCTGCTGCTCGACGAGCCGGTGGCCGGGATGACGCAGGCGGAGCGCGAGGAGACGGGGCAGCTGCTGCGTCGCATCGGGTCCCAGCGCGTGGTGGTCGTCGTCGAGCACGACATGGAGTTCCTGCGCTCCTTCGCCGACTCCGTGACGGTGATGCACCAGGGACGGGTGCTCGCCGAGGGCACCGTGGCCGAGGTCCAGAACGACCCGGCGGTCGTGGAGGTCTACCTCGGCACCCCCGCCGAACCGGCGGGCGACGTGCCGGCGGGCACAGTGCCGGCGGGCACAGTACCGGCGGACGCGGCACCGGCCGACGCGGCACCGGCCGACGCCGCCACGAGGGAAGGAGAACCCCGGTGATGCTGGAACTGAACGGCGTGACCACGGGCTACGGCCGCACCACCGTGGTGCACGACGTCGACCTCGCCGTCGCCGACGGGTCGCTCACCGCGGTGCTGGGCCACAACGGCGCCGGCAAGACCACGCTGCTGCGGGCGGTGCTCGGCCTGCTGCCGGTCCGCTCCGGATCCGTGCGGCTGGGCGGCACGGACGTGACCGCCCTGGCACCTCACCAGCGGGTGCGGCGCGGCATCGCCTACGTGCCGCAGGGCCAGCAGTCCTTCGGCGGGCTGAGCGCCCGGGAGAACCTGCAGGTCGTCGCGGACGCGTACGGGCGCGCGGGACGGCGGCGCACCGACGAGGCCCTGGATCTCTTCCCCGCGCTGCGGGACCTGCTGGGGCGCCAGGCAGGGTTGCTGTCGGGCGGTCAGCGCCAGCAGCTCGCGATCGCGAGGGCACTGGTGACGGGTCCGCGCCTGCTCGTCCTGGACGAGCCGGTCGAGGGCATCCAGCCCAACGTCGTCTCCGAGATCTACGACGCGATCACGCACCTCACGGCCGCGGGTGACCTGTCCGTGCTGCTCGTCGAGCAGCACCTCGGCTACGCCGTCGAACACGCGGCCGAGTTCGCCGTCCTCACCTCCGGCCGCATCGCCCACCGCGGCCCGGGCGGCGGCCCGGAGGCGGCCACCCAGGCCCGAGAGGCCCTCACCCTATGCTGTCTCTTATACACATCT
>NZ_JABBYC010000066.1 GCF_016742955.1 Myceligenerans indicum
CCTTATCGTCGGCAGCGTCAGATGTGTATAAGAGACAGGTCGGAATGTGCGGGGGTGGTGGGGCGGGACCGTTCTCGGTCAGCGTCCGTGGGCGACGTTTCGCGCGATCCGGCGGGCGTCCGCCGCCATCTCGCGGAACATGCCGCTGATCGGGTTGGTGAAGCCCGTGAAGTAGAGGCCCGGCGCGGCCGGGCGGCCGAGCGTCACCACGGGCTTGCCCTGCGCGTCGAGCACGCCGAGGTGGCCCACCAGGGGCTCCAGCGCGCGACGGTACCCGGTCGCGGCGAGCACGACGTCGGGGGTCAGCCGGGTGCCGTCGGCCAGGACCACCTCGTCGCCGTCGAACCGGTCGATCGGGCCGACCACCCGCACGGTGCCCGCCCGGACGGCGTCGACCAGCCCGACGTCCTGCACGGGAATGGCGCCCTCGGCCACGCGGGTGGCCAGGCCGACCGCGGGGATCGGCAGGCCGAGGTGGGACAGGTTGGGGAGGCTGGCCTTGCGGACGGGGACGGACAACGCGTCGACCAGGGCGGTCGGCAGATGTCTCACCAGCACGCCCGTGTACTGCGCGGCCCAGATGCCCTGGTTGCGTCGCACGATGTGCGGCGGCGTCCGCACGGCGAGCCGCACGCTCGCCGCGCCGCCCGCGGCGAGGTCTTGGGCGATCTCCGCGCCGGTGTTGCCCACGCCCACCACCAGCACGTCCAGGTCCGTGTACGGGACCGGGTTGCGGTACCGGCTCGCGTGCACGACCTGTCCGCCGAACCCGCCCAGGCCGGGCCAGTCGGGCAGGTGCGGCGTGTGGTTGTAGCCGGTGGCGACGATGACGGCGCCCGACGTCCGTGTCCCGTCGTCGCACGTGATCCTCCAGCCGCCGTCCTCGCGGTCGACCCGCCTGACCTCCACACCGAGCTCGACCCGTAGCCGGTGATGGGCGGCGTACGTCTCGAGGTAGCGGACGACGTCGTCCCGGGAGACCCAGCGGCCGTACTCGCGGGGGATGGGGAGCCCGGGAAGCTTGGAGAGGCCGCGGGTGGTGTGCAGATGCAGGCGGTCGTAGTGGTTCCGCCACGCGTTGCCGACGTGCTCCGACTTCTCCAGGACCGTGGCGTCGACGCCCCTGGCCCGCAGGGCGCCGGCGGTGGCGAGACCCGCCGGTCCGGCGCCGATGACGATGACGGTGGAGGCCATGGATCGAGCCTAGTGGTGTTCGGGACTTTCCTGTGCGGGCTTGTGAACTCGATATACGCTCGTCTCCGAGTCATGCCTGATCGAGTCATGCCTGATCGAGGTCATGCCTGATCGAGCCGGCCGCACCCCGACAGAGGGAGAGACGATGACTCGCCGAGCACTGTCCGCGATCACGGTGTGTGCCCTGATCCCTGCACTGTCCGGGTGCGGGCCCATGAACTATGTCGTGGACTCCTCCGGGAGGCCGGCCACGCGGGTTGAGCTCGAGGCCGCGCCCGCCGCCGGCGACGAGGTGACGTCCGAGGCCATGAGTGACGCTCTCGTCGTGTTGGAGGAGCGGCTGGACACGGACGAGCGCGAGGTGACAGTTGCCGTCGCCGAGGGGAGCACCATCAAGCTGGACGTCGCGGGCGAGGTGGGGGAGGAGGACCAGCCGCTGCTCACCGAGCCCGGCGAGTTGGCGCTCCGGCCGGTGCTGGCGCTGGGCGGTGGGGGCGCGAGCGCGACGTCGCCGGACGTGCCGGGCGTCGAGGAGGGCGTCGTGGCGGAGTTCGACGCCTTTGACTGCGGCACCCCGGAGGGCGGTGGGGACGACGGCGCCGCCGACCCGGACCTGACGTTGGTCGCCTGCGACAAGGCGGGGACCAGCAAGTACCTTCTCGGCGCCGTCGAGATCGACGGATCCGACGTCGCCCGGTCGAGCGCCTCGTACCGGACGGAAGCCGCGACTTGGGTGGTCACCCTGGAGTTCGACGAGGGCGGCTCCGCGGGCCTCTCCGAGATCACCGAGCGCCTGCAGGACGAGGAGAGCCCGCGCAACCAGCTCGCCGTCACGGTGGACGGGGTGGTGGTCTCGGCTCCGGTGATCCCGCCCGGCACGGTGATCTCCGAGGGGGTGGCGGAGATCTCGGGGTCGTTCACCCGCGAGTCCGCGCAGGCCCTCGCCGGCCAGCTCGGCACGGACCCCCTGCCCTTCCCGTTCGAGGTGCGGTACATCTCGACGGGGTAGCGGGCGGGTGCCGTGGGCGGGGCGCAGTACTGCTGAGTCCCGCCCACGGCAGAGAACGCCGGGTCAGAGGGTCGCAGGTGTACTCGTCCCGGCAGGGCACGCGGACACCGAAGGAGGTCACGTCTCCGGGCGACCGGTACGTCGAGCCCGTGACGGTTCGGCCGGGCCCGGCAACGCGGCGGTCAGGTCGATCTCGACGAGCTGGCCGGGATACCCGAGGCAGGTGACGCCGAGCAGAGTGGCGGCCGAGGCCAGGGCGTCGGACAGCGCTGACTCGCGGAACCGGTTCCAGGCTGCGGCGAGATCCGCACGTTCGGCGGACGCTACGTAGACGACGGCGCGGACGACGTCGGCCGGCATCGCTCCGACCGCTGACAGCGCCGAGGTCGCGTTGCGGACCACCTGGTCGACCTGCGTGAGCAGGTCGGCCTCGCCGACGAGTGCCCCTTCCGCGTCGAGCGGGCACTGTCCTGCCAGGTGTGCGACCCTGCCGGGCTCGACGACGGTCACGTGATGGTAGCCAGGAGGCTGGTGCAGGTTGTCCGGGTTGTGGCGGATGATGCTCATGAGCCCAGCCTGCCAGCGGCACAGCGGCACAGCGGCACAGCGGCTCGTCGGCACAGCGGCTCGGTGGCTTCTCCTGTGCGGCTGCTAGGGCTGGCTCATCCAGCTCACGAGCTGCCAGATGATCCCGTTGGGGTCGGCGAACTGGCAGTAGCGCTCGCCCCACGGCTCGGTCTCCGGCTCGGTGACGACCCGGGCGCCCGTTGCCGCGATGCGCGCGTACTCCGCGTCGACGTCGTCGACGACGAACGCGATCAGCAGGCCCTGGCCTGCGGGGCCGGCAATCTCGGCGGGCTTGAACGTGCCCAGCCCGGCGCGCAGGAAGATCACGTTGATCCCGGCGCTCGGATGCTCCAGGGAGACGAAGCCGTCGGCGGCCATGGCCTCGGTGAAGCCGAAATGGGTCCTGGCGAACTCGGCGGAAGCCGCCTCGTCGGCGACGTTGAGGGACAGGGCGGTGGAGCTGATCTGCAAGGGGTGCCTCTCGTCGGTGGGAGACCAAAATATATGTCGGACCTAAAAATATGTCAAGCATAAAAATGTGCGGAACCCAGATAGGCTGTCGCACATGACTCCCCAGCCCGCCGAAGCCCCGGCCGGCCTGCGTGCCCGCAAGAAGCAGCAGACCCGCGACACCATCTCGGGTCAGGCGACCCGGCTCTTCCTCGAACGGGGCTTCGACCAGGTGACCATCGCCGAGATCGCCGCCGCCGCCGGCGTCTCCAAGATGACCGTGACCAACTACTTCCCCCGTAAGGAGGACCTCGCCCTCGACCTGGGTGACGTGTTCGTCGATCAGCTGGCGCGCGCCGTGCGCGAGCGCGCGGACGAGGAGTCGGTGACCGCCGCGCTGCGCAGGTCCTACCTCGCGGCGGCCGCCGAGCACGACCCGGTGGTCGGGTTCTCCGGCCGCCCGTTCGCGGAGATGATCGTCGGCAGCAAGGCCCTGGTGGCGCGACTGCGCGAGTTCCATGACGCGCGCGAGGCCGCGCTCGCTCGAGCGCTCGCGGAGGAGGTCGGCGCCGCACCCGGCGCCGTCGAGCCCCGAATCACCGCCGCCCAGCTCGCGGGTGCCCACCGGGTCCTGTTCGAGGAGACGATGCGCCGCACACTCGCCGGCCAGTCCGACGACGAGATCGCGGCCGCGCTCACGAGCGACATCGACGAGGCCTTCGACGCCCTGGAGGCAGGTCTCGCGTCTCGTCCGGCCTGACCTCTCGCCGGGCCGACGCCGTTGTCCGCGCCGCCGGCGTGAGTGCTGCGGCCCGCGATGCGCTCGGCGGCCTGGAATCCTGCCTGTTGCTCAGCACTCGTGTCTTTGCGACACTCATCTGGAAAAATACCGCAAAGATGGGGGATCAGATGGTTTGCCCCAAGCTGAGACTCGCGGAAGGCATCGCGTGACGGTGACGATCCCGTCGTGGACCAGCCCGACCTTCGCCGAGAGGATTCGCGAGAACACGCTGCGCGAGCATCACTTCAGTGAACTTCTCGCCACCCTGCGGGACACCACGAACGACCACGATGTGCGCTTCTCGTGCCTGTATGCCGTCCTTCAGGTGCTGCATCGCGAGGATCGCGACGTCGACTACGGCCGCCTGGTCGATCAGTACGAGCAGGAATTCGGGGACAACCCGTATTACCACACCTTCCGCGCAACCCGCCTGATCGGAGATCGCACCTCCGGCGCTGACCTCGTGCGGGCATTGCGTCATTCGGAGCGCGCGGTGAGCGCTCTGGCCGACCGCCCAGGAGTCTGGCAGCAGTACGCCGCGATCGTGGCCGACATCGGTGATGTCGAGCCCTCACGACTGACTGCTTCTCTCCGGGTTCGGGCTCTTGAGCGCGTCGAGACCGCGATGTCCATGTCCGAGCGCGACAGCCCACACTTTCACTTCACGAGGGCCAGGCTGCTCCAGCTCGAAGGCAACGTCGACGAGGCGCTCGCCGAGGCTCAGATCGCGATCCATCGCCAGCACGTCGACCTGCCGGGTGATGATCGTCGTATCGCCCGGTTCGAAGGACTGCGTTCGCGGCTCCTCGTAGAGCGCCAGGGGGCACAGCTGTTGAGCGAGATCGCCCGGGCGCGACGTGACCTGGAAGGTGCACGTTCCGACCAGGTGCAGCTTCTCGGGGTTCTGGCGGCGGTCATCGCGTTGATCACGGCCGCCGTCACCGTTGCGACGCAGCTGAGCGTCGACGAAGCGATCCCGCTGCTCATCGCTGCTACCAGCAGCATCACGCTGGCGTTCTCCTGTCTGCTCTGGGCGGGAGGTATCTCGAAACCATCGCGCCTGATCCCCGGGCTCACGCTGGGGGTGCTCCTGCTGTTCATCGCGCTCCACCTCGCACATCAGATCGACCTGACCTGGTGGTCGTGACGATGTCAGGATGGTTCTGACCTGGCGGCGAAGGAGCAGGATCGAACACCTGGGACGGGATCTGAGGCAATGACAGCTTTCGTGACTCAACTGCAGCTGCTCGACTCTTCCTCGGACAAGGGCGAAGGGGACATGGACGAGGATCTTGCGGGTGGTGTCGGGCCCTATGCCTGGATGTTCGACGGCGCCACGGACATGCCTCCGACCTTCCGCCCCGACCCCCGTGTCACCGGTGCGTATTGGATCGCGCACTTCGGCGATGCGTGGCTCCGTCGTCATGCGCGTGACCAGCGACCGTCCGAGCTGCTGTCCGGCCTGGCAGCGGCGATCGGTGCCGAACTCCAGGCGCAGGGGATGCCGTCGGGAGGCCTGCCTCCGGCGTCGTCGCTCGCGATCGTCCGCGCCTACGGCGAACAGATCACTGCCGCCGTCGTCGGCGACGTCGCCGTCTACAACGTCGCTGAGGACGACCTTCTGCTCGACCCGGCCTTCGGCGTCACGGAACGAGCCGCCGTCGCGCAACGAGTTCCGTGCGGCACGGATGACACGACTGTCGCCGCAATCATCGCTCGTCGCCGAACCTATCTGTCGGACGAGAGCCCGCAGTGGATCCTGGGGGACAATCCCACGGTCGGGAAGGCTGCGCCGATCCGGCATTGGCGAACGGAGCCTGGAAACGAGATGCTCCTTGCCACCGACGGATTCACGCGCGCTGTCACCGACTACGGCCTGGTGGCTTCGTGGAAGGATCTTGCTGACGAGGTGCGAGCCGATGGGGCGCGAAGCATGATCGAGCGGATCCGCCGTTTCGAGGCAGGCGCGAACCGTGCACGGTTCTTCAAGAGGTCTGATGATGCCTGCGCTGCACTCTGGCGCTGCGCCTGACGGGTGAAGCCGGGCGGCGGATACTTGTCCCGTGAGCGCCACGATGACCTTCGAGTCCATCCGTCAGGCCATCGTCGACGACGCCGAGAACGCCGCCGCGCGCGAGCTCGGACACGAACCGCTCTACGCGGCGGGTGCGGGCGCGCGAGTCGCCGTCGTCGGGCAGGCTCCGGGGCGCAAGGCGCAGGAGAGCGGCCTGGCGTGGAACGACGCCAGCGGGAAGAAGCTGATGGACTGGCTCGGTGTCAGCGAGCCGCAGTTCCGGGACCCGGACCTGTTCGCCCTGCTGCCCATGGACTTCTTCTACCCGGGCAAGGGCGGGAGCGGCGACCTGCCGCCGCGCAAGGGCTTCGCGGCGCGGTGGCACACGCCCCTGCTGGAGCTCATGCCCGACATCCGGCTCACCGTCCTGGTGGGCAGCTATGCGCAGGCGTACTACCTGGAAGAGCGGGCCGGGCGCACCCTCACCGACACGGTCCGTGCGTACCGCGACTACCTGCCCGACGTCGTTCCGCTCGTGCACCCGTCCCCGCTCAACTTCCGCTGGCAGGCGCGCAACCCCTGGTTCCTGACCGACGTCGTCCCGGTGCTCCGCGAGCGCGTCGCGGCGGCGCTCGCCTGAGCCGCCCCCGGCCGGCGCCGGCCCTCTTGGCGCGGCCACGCCGTTCTGTTTGGCGGGAGCGCAACCATCGCGCAGAATGTCGTGGTCGCAGGCGCGGCCGTTCCCGCTCAGCCCGCGTCGGCCGACCGGTCCAGCCGCCAGGCGCGGATGCCCGCCACGATCGAGGCGAGGATCACCGCGACCGCGATCCCGTACGCGATCGGCCGCACCGCGGGGATCGACGCCGTGAAGTAGCCCATCAGTGTGATCAGGACACCCCATGTGAAGGCGCCCACGACGTTGGCGGTGACGAACCGCCAGTACGCCATGTCGGACACCCCGGCGACCGCCGGGACGAACACCCGCCCCCACGGTACGTACCGGCCCACCACCACGGACCACCAGCCGAACAGGTCGTAGAACCGTTCGGTCCTGGCGATCCCGGTCCGGACCCAGCGTCCGCGCCGTGAGGTGAGGTAGGGGCGTCCGTAGCGTCGTCCGAGCAGGTATCCCACCTGGTCACCGGCGATAGCGGCGATCGCGACGCCGATGGTGAGCACCCAGATGTCGATCGCGGCGGCACTGCCGGCCACCAGGCCGGCGCCGAACAGGAGTGAGTCGCCGGTGAGGAACGGCAGGAACACGCCGACGAACAGGGCGGTGCCGACGAACACCAGGCCCCACACCACGAGGTAGAACGCGAGCGGGCCGAGCGCGTCGAGCCAGGAGGAGACGTCGTCGCTCATCGCGTGCCGGGGTGATCGAGGGGCGCGGCCTGCGCCGTGTGAGGGGTCGCCATGACGTGCACTATCGCATGTCAAGGTGGGCACGGGCGCCGCAGCGCCCCGGAGGAATTCGGGGACTGCGGCACCCACGCGCCCATTCCTCACGACGGAGGAGGCCGTCGCCGGGCGAGCCGTGGGCTCAGGTGAGCGACCACTGCTGGTTGGGGTCGCCGTGACAGGTCCACAACCGGACCTCCGCGCCGGCCGTGGTGACGAGGTTGTAGTCGTCGAGGCACAGACCGGCGTGGCGGTTGCGCAGGCGGTACCAGCCACCGCCGAAGTCCTCGGCCTCCCACTGCTGGATCTCGGTCTGGTCGCAGGTGTTCTGCTGGACCAGGGCGCCGTTGGCGGTGGCCGCGTCCTTGTCCTCCAGGCACAGCCCGCTGTACCCGTTGACGAGCTCGACGTAGCCGTTCCCGAGGTCGTTCACGTCCCAGTCCTGTACCGCCAGGCCGTTGCAGGTCCACTGCCGCACCTCGGACCCCGGTGCGGTTTCCCAGCCGTAGTCGTCGAGGCACAGGTCGCTGTGCCGGTTGGTGACGACCCGGCTGCCGGTGGGCGTCCCGGTCGTGACGGTGCTGGGTGTGCCCGCCACGAGCGGCGCGACGGTGACCTTGTCGATGTCGGGCGCCCAGGCCGTGGGGTTGCCCAGCGTGAGGTCCCCGGTGCTGCCGGTCAGCGTGACGGGGATGGTGCGCTGCCAGAAGCTGTCCCACGCGTAGGTGTAGCGGAAGTATCCGGTCCCGGCCGGCGTGGACTGCCCGCCCTCGGTGATGACGAGGCGACGGTCCACGACCTGCGGGTTGTACGCGTGGGCGCCGGAGAGTTCGGCGTTGGCGTAGTGGACCACGAGGTCGTAGTCACCTGGGTCGGAGAAGCCGCTGCCGCGCGGGATGGTGATGGTGTTGGCGGCGTCGTTCCCGACGTAGCCGACGTACTGGCCGCCCGAGGCGTTGGAGCCCGATCCTGCCGCGGCGGTCTGCACCGAGGCGTTCCCGCCCAGGGGGAGGGACTCGGCCTCGAAGGTGGTGGCCGCGGAGTCCCCGTCGGTCGCCCGGGTCACCACGACCGACTTGACGCCGATCCCGGCCGCGGAACGCAGTTCGAGCTCGTTGATCCCCTCGGTCAGGTGCGTGCGGACGGTGGTGCGCCGGAACCCGGCGCCGGGGATCTGCACGGCGGCGGCAGTCCGCCCGCCCACGTCGAGACGCAGGTCGGAGGCTGCGGAGGTGGAGTACTCGACGGCGACGTCGTAGTAGCCGGTCTCCATGGCGGTCACGTACGCGTCGGCCCGCTGGCCCGAGCCGCCGATCTGCCCGTACCCGCGGGTGCCCGCCTGCCAGCCGAGCCCCGCCCCGCCGTCGTACCGCAGCGTGCTGGCGGGGTAGGTGGTGGGCTCACCGTCGGTGACGTCGGTCAGGACGAACCTGTCGAGGGTGATGTCGGAGTTCGGGAGCACCGTCGAGCCGTCCTCGCTCGCCCGGACGGACAGGGTGTGGGAGCCGGCGGTCAGGGTCACGGCCAGTTCCGCGCTGCCGCGGTACTTCCACTTGGACCGGTCGTTGAGCGCCAGGTCGGCCGTGTACTGGATCGTGTCGCGGTGCGTGCCGTCGACGAACAGGGCGTGCCGGCCCGGCTTCCCGGGTGTGGCGCCGATGACCTGGAACCGGTAGGTCCCGTCGCGGGGCACGGTGACGTCCCAGTCGGCGCGGGAGGAGGCCTGGTTGAAGGAGCCGACGTCGCTGCCGCCGGAGGCGAGGAACTGCCAGCCGCCGCTGCCCTGCGGGTCCTGGGTGTAGACCTGGGCGGAGGTCAGCGTGGTGTCCTCGGCCTCGGTGCTGGTGCGCCAGACCGGGTCGACGGCGATCGTGCGGTCCTGAGCAGGGGTGACGATGACCTGGTAGGCGGCGTAGCGGTCGTAGGTCGCCACGGTCAGGTCCAGGGTGCCGCCGCTGAGCGCGACGCCGTCCAGGGCCTGGACCACGCGCGGCGTGCCTGCCAGTCCCTCGGCGCCCGAGAGGGTGACCTCGCGGACCTCGACGTCCACGGCGGAGCCGAACGTGCCCGCGGGCAGGTTGCGCAGGTCGAGCTGGACGTCGGAATCGGTGCCGCCGTACAGGACGGTGGCGCGCCGGTTCGCGGTGTCGATCGCGCCGATGCCCTGAAGTGTGTCGACGGCGTTCAGCTGCGGCGGCGTGACCTGGACGGTCTCGGACCCGGCGAGGTCGCCGTACCACTTGAACATCCACCAGCCGCCGTTCGCGCCGTTCGGCCGGGCGGTGTTGTCCGAGAGGTTGCCGGCGTAGTTCCAGTAGGCGGTCTGCGCGTCGACCTTGGTGTCCTCGAACATGGCGAACCACTGCACGAGCTGCCCCGGGACGCCCATGTCCCGCAGCATCCCGTACTCGGTGATGTTGACGGGAATGGGGGAGATGCCGAGCTGCTGCTCCAGGTCGCGGTACGCGCTGAAGTGGGAGCGGTAGGTCGCGAGGTTGTCGATCCCGAGCTCGTGCCAGATGAACACGTCGGGCAGGGAGCCGTCGTCCCGGGCGTACGCGAGGATGTCGGCGGACCGGCCGGGCTGCCAGCGGGTGTCGCCGGGCCCGCCGATCCGGGCGTGACCGAGGCCGTGGCGTGCGTACACCTCCTGGATCTTCGCGTAGGCGGCGCTCCAGTCGGTGAGGAACTGGTCGCGCTGGTTGGCCCAGTCCGGGTACCAGTTGCCGCCGTCGGGCTCGTTGAACGGGATGAACAGGTAGTCCTGCGGCCGGTCGGACTGCGTGGCGACGGCCTCGGTGACGAACTCGACCACCTCGAGGTAGTCCCAGACGCCGTTCGGCTGGTCCGTGTACGTGCCGGTCGCCTGGTCGTACGTCCGCGAGTCACCGGGCCGCTGACCACCGTTGTAGGACCAGTCCGGGTAGTAGTCCTGCACGTAGATCGCCAGTTCCTGCCCGTTCTTGGCGAAGAAGTCGTCCTCGACGAGCAGGGCGTCCCCGCTGGGGTGCTGGGTTCCGTAGGGCGCTCGCTGGGAGGAGTTCGTGATGTGGGCGCCGTTGACCAGCGCCGCGCTCGGGACGCCGGGGTTGCCGAACCCGTACAGGGTTCCCGAGGCCCCGCCGCGGAACGCGCCGGTGGTGGTGCCGAAGTCGACCACCAGCGTGTCGGTGGCGGCGGCGGCCGGCTGGGCGGCGACCAGGGAGGTGGCGGCCACCGCCGCCGTGGCGAGGACCGCTGCGGTCCGCCGCAGCCGGGATCGACGTGGTCCGGGCCGTTGACGTGCGCTTTCTGACGTGCTCACTGACACACCACTCCTTCGTGGGTCGAGATGATGGGCGCGCACTATGAAAGCGCTAATCATCCATGGTTGGCAAGGGGGTCCCGTTCTTCGTCGTCGGCGAGCGCGTAGCCTGGCCTCGTGGACAACGAACGCCCGATGAAGCCGCCTACCATCACCGACGTCGCCCGGGTGGCGGGCGTCTCCGTGCCCACCGTCTCCCGCGTCCTGAACGGCTCGGTTCCCGTCAGCGCCGCGCGGCGTACGCGGGTGATGGACGCGATCCAGGAGCTCGGTTTCCGGCCCAACGGCGCCGCGCGCGCCCTGGCCACCGGCGGGCAGCCGATGATCGCCGTGTTCACCGGCGACACCACCCGCTACGGCTAC
Organism: Myceligenerans indicum; assembly: GCF_016742955.1. Taxonomy (GTDB): domain Bacteria; phylum Actinomycetota; class Actinomycetes; order Actinomycetales; family Cellulomonadaceae; genus Myceligenerans; species Myceligenerans indicum. Next base: position 11,084 of record NZ_JABBYC010000066.1, read on the forward strand.
GCCTCCACCCTGCAGGGGATCGAGGAGGCGGCGCGTCAGAGCGGGTACATGGTGGTCATCTCCGTGGTCGAGACCGACGACCGGCGCACGGTCGAGGCGGCCATCGACCATGCCCTGGGGCAGCCGATGGCCGGGGCGATCGTCCTCGAGTACGATCCGGCCGGCGTCGCCACGCTCGACGCGATCCCGCCGTGGCTGCCCGTCGTGGCCGCCGCGTCCGGTCGTCCGGCGGACGAGAAGATCGCGCACGCGTTCATGGACGACCGGCTCGCCGCGGCGCGCGCCACCCAGCACCTGCTCGACATCGGGCACGCGACGGTGCACCACGTGGCGATCCCGTCCCCGGGCCGTCCCAGTGCTCGCCTGCTCGGCTGGCGTGACGCCCTGACCGAGGCCGGTGCGCCGGTCCCCGAGGTGGTGTACGCGGACTGGGCACCCGACTCCGGGTACGACGCCGGGGCCCGCCTGGCCTCGTCCCCGGAGGTGACCGCGGTGCTGTGCGGCAACGACGAGCTCGCGATGGGCCTGGTCCGCGGGATGACGGATGCCGGCCGCCGCGTCCCGCAGGATGTCAGCGTGATCGGGTTCGACGACCATCCGCTCGCGCACCTGTGGACGCCGTCCCTGACCACGGTGCGCCAGGACTTCGTGCGGCTCGGCCAGAAGGCGTTCCACCTGCTGCGCGCCCAGATCGACAGCGGTACGACGCCGGCCTCGGTCCGGTTCGTGCCGGACCTGATCCTCCGCTCCTCGGCGGCGCCCGTGGCGGCCCGGTAGGAGGCTGTCCCGCCTGAAAGCGCTACCCCCCGGCTGATCGGCCTCGCGGAGCGCCTCTCCCGGGGAGGCTTGCATCCCATTTTGATATGCGCTTTCATAGGGCCGTGCAAGGAAGCCTGCCGACGACGGCGAACGACACCCCCGTAGCGCACCGCGTGCCGCTGTGGCCCCACGACCAGCTCACGCTGGTCCTGCCCCAGGATGCTCCCGCCGCGCTGACGGCGGCTCCCGGAACGGCAGAGCCCGTGCAGCCGCTGGTCGAGATCCTCGCGGTCGGGCACGGCCGCGCCAGCGGCAACACCCGCAACACGGCGACGTCGATCGGCACCCGGCTGAGGGTGACGGGCCACGAGGTGGAACGCGTGCCCGGCTGGACCCAGGTGCGGGTGGAGCAGTCCGACCCGGTCACCGGCCTGCGTGTGACCTCGCATCTGCGGGTCCGCGAAGGTCGTGGCCCGGCCGACCCCGGCTCGCCCGCTCCGGCCGGGGAGCACGGATACTCGCTGCGGTCCTGGACCGTGGCCCGCAACGACGGCTCCGTCCCCGTGACGCTCCAGTCGGTGTCCTCGCTGATGATCGACCGTCCGGTCGGACCGGTCCCCGTGTGGGCCACGAGCACTCTGGAGGGTCACAGCGAATGGGTGGGGGAGAACCGCTGGGCGTGGACCCGGCTGTCCGCCCAGGACGGGCTCGTCGGCCTCGACCTGCCCGCGCACCAGCACCAGGACGCTCGTGGCGCCCGCGCCGTGGTCAGCACCGGCACCTGGTCCTCGGGGCAGCGCAATCCCTGCGGCGTCCTCGCCGCGGACGGTGCCGCCGCGGACGGCCGCGCCGTCGTCCCGGCTGCCGCCGCGGACGCCGCTGCCGCCGCAGAGGCCGCGGAGGCCGCAGCCGACCGCTCGTCCGCCACGGGCCGGGCACTGGCCTGGCAGGTCGAGCACAACGGCGCCTGGCGCGCCGAGCTGTCCGTACGGCTGGCCGCGGACGATGCGGAGGCGCTCGTCCTCGGGCTGTTCGGCCCCACCGACGACGACCACTCCTGGACCCGCACCCTGGCACCCGGAGACTCCTTCACCAGCGTTCCCGCCTCGGTCGCCGGGTCCGGCGCCGGGTGGCAGGACGCGCTCGGCGCGATGACCTGGCACCGCCGTGCCCTGCACCAGCGTCCGCGCGAGCCGGTAGTGGTGTTCAACGACTACATGAACACGCTCATGGGCGACCCCACGACCGAGCGGCTGCTCCCGCTGATCACCGCCGCTGCCCGCGCCGGGGCGGAGTACTTCTGCATCGACGCCGGCTGGTACGACGACGGCGGCGACTGGTGGGACTCGGTCGGCCTGTGGGAACCGTCCGCGACCCGCTTCCCCGACGGCGGTCTGCGCCGTGTCGTGGATGCGATCCGGGACGCCGGGATGGTGCCGGGCCTGTGGCTGGAACCGGAGGTCGTGGGCGTGCGCAGCCCGCTGGCCAGGTCCCTGCCCGACGAGGCGTTCCTGCAGCGGCACGGCGTACGTCTCACCGAGCACGGGCGCCACCTGCTCGACCTGCGTCACCGTGACGTCGTCAAGCATCTCGACGAGGTCGTCGACCGGATCGTCGACGAGTACGGCGTGGGCTATCTCAAGCTCGACTACAACGTCACGCCGGGCGTCGGGACCGACCTGGACGCCGACAGCGCGGGCGACGGTCTCTTCCGGCAGAACCAGGCCCACCTGGACTGGATCGACGGCGTCCTGGACCGCCATCCGGAACTCGTCGTGGAGAACTGCGCGTCCGGCGCGATGCGCGCCGACTACGCGCTCCTGTCCCGGCTGGACCTGCAGTCCACCTCCGACCAGCAGAACCCGCTGCTGTACCCGCCGATCGCCGTCGGCGCGCTCGTGGGCATCGCCCCGGAGCAGGCGGCGAACTGGGCCTACCCGCAGCCCGACATGACCGACGAGCAGATCGTGTTCACCCTGTGCACGGGACTCGCCGGGCGCCTGTACCTGTCCGGCTGCCTGGACGGCATGAGCGGCGCTCAGGCGTCGCTGGTCGGCCGTGGAGTCGAGCTCGCCAGGCAGTGGTCGGCCCGGCTCACCGAGGCCGTGCCGTTCTGGCCGCTCGGCCTGCCCGGCTGGGACTCACCCCTCCTGGCCGCCGGGCTGCGCGGACGCGACGAGTCGCTCGTCGTCGTCTGGTGGCGCGGCGCCGGAGCGACCACGGTCGAGCTCGACGTGCCGCCGGGCGACGTCGAGATCGTCTACGGCCCGCCCACCGACGAATGGCGGCTCGCGCACGACGGCGGCTCCGCCGTCACCCTCACGATCCCCGCCGGTCCGCAGGCTCGCGTCCTGCGGGTCCGGCACGACGGCGGCGGCCGCACCACGGCCGACAGCCCCCGAGCCGGCCTCCCGCACCCCGACGCGCCCCGGACCGGTAACCTCACGGCCGGCCACACGGCCGACCGTGTCGAGGGCAGCTGAGCCGGGGAGCCCCAACCGAACCATCCGAACCAGGGGCCGCCCGGCCCCGCGACACCCGCAGTCGGCGAAGACTGCACCCCCGCAAGGAGTCGATATGAAGAAGTATCTGACCGTCCCCGCCGCGATCCTCGCGGTCGGCCTGCTCACTGCCGGATGCAGTGACCCCACCGCGGCCGGTGGGAGCGGCGGCACCGACGCCGCCCCGCAGGCATGGCCCGCGCAAGACACGGACCTGACGGGCACCACCCTGACCATCTGGGCCGCACAGAACTCCAACACCGTCCCCGACGCCGTGGTCGCCGGGTTCGAGGAGCTCACCGGCGCCGACGTCGAGGTCGTCACCATCCCCGACCCGTACGAGCAGGGCGTTCAGACCAAGGTCGCCACCGGTGACATGCCCGACCTGGCCTTCTGGCAGCCCACGGCCTCGATGCTGACCGCGATCAACGCGCCGGCCAACCTGCAGCCCCTCGACGGCGCCCCGTTCGTCGACGCCTACAGCGACGGTCTCGCCGACATCACCGGCATCCTCGACGACACCCGCTACGCCGCCCTGGTCACCAGTCCCGCCGTGGAGGGCGTGTACTACAACAAGGAGGTCCTCGCCGAGCACGGGATCACCGACACCCCGGCGAACTGGGACGAGTTCGTCGAGCTCGGCCGCACCCTGAAGGACGAGGGCCAGACCCCGTTCTACGAGATGGCCGCCGACCAGTGGGCAACCCAGTGGTGGGTCCAGGTCCAGCTCGCCGACGCCGCGGCCGACGGCCTGTGGGACCGCGTGAACACGGGTGAGGAGAAGTTCACCGACCCCACCATCCAGAACGCGATCACCACCTACCAGGAGCTCATCGACGAGGGCCTGTTCAACAAGGACATCAGGACCGCCACCTTCGAGGACCAGGCCGAAGCGCTGCTCAGCGGCGACGCCGCCATGGCGGTGCAGGTCAACTCGTTCTTCGGCCAGCTCCAGGCCCTCGCGGACTCCGACGAGCTCGACGAGAAGATCGGCTTCTTCCCCATCTCCCCGAGCGGCAACGTCGGCACCTTCATCCCCGACCAGTCCAACGCCCTGGTCGCCTTCAAGACCGGCGACGCCGACCGCGAGGCGGCCGCCCGCCAGCTGCTGTCCTACTGGCTGGGTGACGGCTACGCCGGCTTCGTCGCCGACCGCGACACCATCTCCCTGCAGGACGGCGTCCCCACCCCGGACAGCGTCCCGCAGGCCCTGCTGGACGTGCACGCGTCCCTGGCCGGTTCCGTGGGCTCCATGCAGGCGCTCGCCGTGGCCAACCCGGACCTGTACATCTACCTCGCCGACATGATCCAGGGCACCACCACGCCCGAGGAGGTCGCCGAGCAGACCCAGGACCAGTTCGCCCAGCTCGCGCGCGCCCAGGGCGTCGAGGGTTTCTGAGGCGGGCGATGCCCGCGCGCGACCACGCCGTTCCGGCCGGTGGTCGCGCCACCACCCAGCACCATGGCGTGGTCGGCGGCTGAGAGAGCCTCTCGGACGATCCTGACCGACGCCGCGGCGGCCGTCGTCGTCGACAGACGGCGTGGGCCGGCGCACCGACCGACACCGCACGGTGCCGGACCGCTCCTCGTGGCGGTCCGGCACCCTCGCCCGAGGACCCCATCGTGACCGCACAGACCGACACCAGGATGCCGCTGGGCGGATTCAGCCCGCCCACCGCCGCCCGTCCGCCTGTCTCTTATACACATCTGACGCTGCCGAC
>NZ_JABBYC010000067.1 GCF_016742955.1 Myceligenerans indicum
AGATGTGTATAAGAGACAGCCCCGACCCCACGGACCCCACCACCCGCTACGCCGCGGACACCAACCGGGTCACGGGCCTCACCGTCGCACGCCCTCCACGCCTCCCGGGCCCGCGAGCGGCCGGACCCACCTCGTCCGGCACGCCGACGGCCGACACCGAACCGCCCTTCTGACGGTCCAGCACGCCGTCCCGCCCCTCACCCACCACTCATCCGGCCAGTCCGTCCCACCACTCCAGCACACGCACGCCGTACAGGGTGAGCCACGGCGACGGCTCGCCCGGCGGCACGTCCTCCTCGAACCAGGCGCGCCCCGGATGGCGTCCCTCCTGGACCCAGGTGCCGTCCGGCCGCCGGGCAGCACGCACGAGCTCGATCGCATCGGACATGCGCGGATCAGGCGAGACACCGTCCTGCAGACAAGCACGGCGGAAGTAGTCGGCCGCGCGCAGCACGCTGTAGCGCCAGCGGAACGGGTAGACGTACGTGTCCACCCATGGCGCGACCATCCCACCGGTCGAGCGTCGCCGGAACAGACCGCGCGCGAGCAGGTACTCCTGCCCTTCCCGGCGTGCGGCGCGGGAGGCGGCGGTGCCACCTGTCGCCGCCTCGTGCTCCAGGAGTGCGGCGAGCACGTTGAGCGTCGAGTGGTAGGACGACCGCACGGACCCGCTGATCCACTCGCAGTTCCAGCCGCCGTCGCCCATCCGGTGCTCGACCAGCCAGTCCGTCAGGCCGCCGACCTCGACCCCGAGCCACGCCCCGTTGGCCAGGGTGTACGCGTTGATGCAGCAGTCGACCTCGCCGCCCCAGTACGGCAGGTTCTCGTAGTCCCACCGGCAGTTCTCCGCCAGCAGTTGTGCGGTGCGACGCGCCCGCAGCACCGCCGGGTCGAGGCCCCACCCGCGCAACGTGTTCAACGACCAGGTGGTGGCCGTCCAGGGCTGCCCCGCGCCCGGAGCGGCCTCGGGGCCGTGGAAGTCGAACCCGGCCGGGAAGAAGGCACCACCGGCCCATTGGCCGTCATCGTCCTGAAGGGCGAGGAGCCGGGCCCCGAGCCCCTCGGCCCCGATGCGGGCACGGGTCGCCTGCCAGACCTCGGGCGGTTCGCACAGCAGGTCGCGCTCCACCTGCCAGCGCAGTGCCGGGTCGCTGTCGAGCAGCCGGTCGGTCAGGGCCTGAGCGGGCATCTGCCGACCGTATACCAGGCGACATATCCGGCGACCCACGGCGGCGCGGGCGCCCGCGTGACACCCGCTCCGGGGAAGGGCAGGCTGGTCCCGTGAAGCACATCGGCTTTCTCTCCTTCGGCCACTGGACGCCGCACGCGTCGTCCGCGACGCGGTCCGCGGCGGACGCGCTGCTCCAGTCCATCGACCTGGCCGTCGCCGCCGAGGAGATCGGGGCGGACGGCGCCTACTTCCGGGTGCACCACTTCGCCCGGCAGCTCGCCTCGCCGTTCCCGCTGCTGGCCGCCGTGGGCGCGCGGACGTCGCGCATCGAGATCGGCACGGGCGTCATCGACATGCGCTACGAGAATCCCGCCTACATGGCCGAGGACGCCGGTGCGGCGGACCTCATCTCGGGCGGACGGCTCCAGCTCGGGATCTCCCGCGGCTCACCCGAGCAGGTCATCGACGGCTGGCGGCACTTCGGCCACGAGCCTCGCGAGGGCGAGTCGGACGCCGACATGGCCCGCCGCCGCACCGCACGCTTCCTGGAACTCCTGGAGGGCGAGGGGTTCGCCGAGCCCAGCCCGCGGCCGATGTTCCCCAACCCGCCGGGCCTGCTGCGCGTCGAGCCCTGGTCCGAGGGTCTGCGCGAGCGCATCTGGTGGGGCGCCGGCAGCCGGGCCACCGCGGAGTGGACCGCGCGGCAGGGCATGAACCTCATGTCCTCGACCCTTCTGACCGAGGACACCGGCGTACCGTTCCACGAGCTGCAGGCCGAGCAGATCCAGCGATTCCGCGACGCCTGGGCTGCGGCCGGGCACGCTCGGGAGCCCCGCGTGTCGGTGTCGCGATCGATCTTCCCGATCACCGACGACCGCGACCTCGCCTACTTCGGCATGGAGCGGTTCAGCACCGACCAGGTCGGCAATCTCGAGGGCGGCTCCGCCCGCTTCGGCCGGACCTACGCGGGCGAGCTCGACGAGATCGTCGAGGACCTCGCCGCCGACACGGCGATCGCCGCCGCCGACACCCTCCTGCTCACGGTGCCCAACCAGCTCGGCGTCGACTACAACGCGCACGTCATCGAGGGCGTCGTCAAACACGTGGCTCCGGCCCTCGGCTGGCGCTGAGGCCACACGCTCACCAGGTCACAGGTCACAGGTCACAGGTCGAACAGCGTCGGTTCCTCCACCAGGGCGCCCTCCCTCTCCAGCATGCGGCGCTTGGCGCTCGCGCCGCCGCGGGCGGAGAACCCGCCGATCTTCCCGCCTGCCGCGAGCACGCGGTGGCAGGGCACGATCGGCGGGAACGGGTTCCGGCCGAGCGCCTGGCCCACGGCCTGCGCCGAGCCGGGAGCACCCAGCCGGGTCGCGACCTCGCCGTAGGTGAGCGTCTGCCCCGGCGGGATCTGCCGCACGACGTCGTAGACGCGCCGGTCGAAGTCCGGGACTGCCGTCATGTCGAGCTCGATCCGCGCGGTGGGCGCGTCCTCGGCCTCGCCGCCGTCGCCGAGCAGCCCGGTCACGCGATCGACCGCCGCGGCGACGGCCGCCGGGGGTTCCGCCTCGACCGCTCCCTCGTACCACCGCCGCACGGCACCGCGCACCTGGTCCGCCCCTCCTTGCGGGAGGGTTGAACCGACGACGGCGCCGCCGTGGCGCCACACGATCGCGCAGTGCCCGATCCGTGTCGGGAACACGACGAACCCCAGGGACGCCGTCCCGGAACCTGCTTCGCTGTCCACGCCCCCACAGTAGGCGGGGAGGCTGACACGGCGTCCGATTCCGGACCGGGCCTCCGTCCAGGTAGGGTAGGGCCCGGCCTGGCGCGTGGTCGCCGCCATCCCTGGCGCCGGAGCGGAGGCCACCCCCACCCTTCCCGTACGCAATGCCGCGTGCCCAGAACCATCGAGCCATCGCGGAGAGCTGCGTGCCGAACCCCACAGGTCCCTCGACCGAGCCTGCCCACCTCACCGAACCCGCCCACGCCCCGGCACCGCCCGCGGGCGCCCCGGAGGCGGACAGCACGCTGCGCGGTGTGCTTGCCGCGTTGCGCAGTCCGCGCGTCCTGCGCACCGAGGTGTTCGCCGGCCTCGTGGTCGCGCTGGCCCTGATCCCGGAGGCGATCGCCTTCTCGATCATCGCCGGCGTGGATCCGCGGCTCGGGCTGTTCGCGTCGTTCACGATGGCCGTCACGATCGCGTTCGTGGGCGGCCGCCCGGCCATGATCTCGGCCGCCACGGGCGCGATCGCTCTGGTCGTCGCGCCGATCGCCCGCGAGTACGGCGTCGACTACCTCATCGCCACCGTGATCCTGGCCGGGATCCTCCAGGTGGTCCTCGGCGTGCTGGGCGTGGCCAAGCTCATGCGGTTCATCCCGCGCTCGGTGATGGTCGGCTTCGTCAACGCCCTGGCGATCCTCATCTTCCTGTCCCAGCTGCCGCACCTGACCGGCGTGCCGTGGGCGGTCTACCCGCTCGTGGCCGTCGGCATCGCCATCATGGTGTTCTTCCCCCGGCTCACCCGGGTGGTCCCCGCGCCGCTGGTCTCGATCGTGCTGCTGACCGTCGTCGTCATCGGCGCCGGTATCGCCGTGCCCACCGTGGGCGACGAGGGCGCGCTGCCCGAGTCCCTGCCGATGCTCTTCTTCCCGGACGTGCCGTTCACGTTCGAGACCCTGAGGATCATCGCGCCGTACGCCGTGGCGATGGCACTGGTGGGCATCCTGGAGTCGCTGCTGACCGCCAAGCTGGTCGACGACGTCACCGACACCCACTCGGACAAGACCCGCGAGGCGTGGGGACAGGGCGTGGCGAACGTCGTCACCGGCTTCTTCGGCGGCATGGGCGGCTGCGCGATGATCGGCCAGACGATGATCAACGTGAAGGCGTCCGGCGCCCGCACGCGGATCTCGACGTTCCTGGCCGGCACCTTCCTCCTGGTCCTCGTCGTCGGCCTGGGCGACATCGTCGCGCTGATCCCGATGGCGGCGCTGGTCGCGGTCATGATCATGGTGTCGGTCGGCACCTTCGACTGGCACTCGGTCCAGCCGGCGACACTGCGGCGCATGCCCAAGTCCGAGACCGCGGTCATGCTGGTCACGGTGGTGGTCACCGTCGCCACCCACAACCTCGCCTTCGGCGTGATCGCCGGCGTGCTGGTCGCGATGGTGATGTTCGCCCGCCGCGTCGCCCACTTCACCTCGGTCACCCGCCTGGACGCCACGGACGCCGACGACGAGCGCGTCTACGCGGTGGAGGGCGAGCTGTTCTTCGCCTCCTCCAACGACCTCGTCTACCAGTTCGACTACACCGGCGACCCGCGCAACATCGTCATCGACCTGTCCGGTGCCCACGTGTGGGACGCCTCCAGCGTCGCCGCACTCGACGCGGTGCGCACCAAGTACGAGGGCAAGGGCAAGACCGTCACGATCACCGGGATGAACCGCGACACGACCAACCGGCTCGACCGGCTGTCGGGGCAGCTCGGCGCGGGCCACTGACGACACGGGCGGGCCGCCCCGGGGCGGCCCGCCCGCTGCACCGCGTGCGCGAGCGCTACACGGTGCGCGAGAAGTGGTAGGACGCGATCCGGTACTGCTGGGAGAAGTACAGCCCGTGCGCCGCCGCACGCTCGGGCTGCACGCCGGAGTCGAGGTGCACCATGCTCACACCCTCACCACGGGCGATCTCGTGCACCCGTTCCAGCAGCGCGGTCGCGTAGCCCTTCCCGCGCGCCTCGGGCAGGGTCGACAGATCGTCCACGTAGCAGAACCGGCCCCAGGCCAGGTTCGAGACGAACCGGAACCCCAGCACGGCGACGGCGTCGGCCCCGTCGGCGCCCTCGTCGTCGAACGCACCGAGCAGACGGTAGCCCGCCGGCCGCAGGACCTGGTCGACCTGCTCCGAGAACGTCTCGGCGTCGGTCAGGTGGGGACGCAGCGCCTGCATCGCGCGGAAGGCCAGCGGAGTTTCCGGGGGAACGAGCTCTCGAGTCACGCGCAGATTATTCCACCGCGTCGCGAATGATCGGGCAGGTCATGCAGTGCCCGCCGCCCCGGCCGCGCCCCAGCTCACCGCCGGCGATCTCCACGACCTCGATGCCCGCCTTGCGCAGCAGATCGTTCGTGGTGGTGTTGCGGTCGTAGGTGAACACGACACCCGGCTCGACGGCGACGGCGTTGTTCCCGCTGTCCCACTGCTGCCGCTCGGACTCGTAGCTGTCCCCTCCGGTCTCGATCACGCGCAGCCCGTCGAGCCCCATCGCCCCTGCGACGACGTCCAGGAAGGTCGACCCGTCGCCACGGGAGACCACCACGTCCCCGTCGTCGCCCGGCCGCAGCACGAACGGGTGCACGCCGTCCACGATCCGCGGGTAGACGGTCACCGTGTCCACGTCCACGAACGTCATGACCGTGTCCAGGTGCATGGCCGCCCGCAGGCGCGGCATCCCCGCCACGACCACCTGCTGCGCCGCGCCACCGGCGAACAACCGGGCGGCGACCTGCGTGATCGCCTGGCGCGACGTCCGCTCGCCCATGCCCATCAGCACGGTGCCGTTGCCGACCGGCATGATGTCGCCGCCCTCGAACGTCGCCTGGCCGTGCCGCACCTCCGGGTCGCCCCACCACACCTGGGACCCCACGAAGTCCGGGTGGAACTCGTACACCGCCTTCATCAGCAGCGTCTCGTCGCGCCGCGCCGGGTAGTAGAGCGGGTTCAGCGTGACGCCGCCGTACAGCCAGCACGTCGTGTCCCGCGTGAAGAGGGTGTTCGGCAACGGCGGCATGAGGAACTCCCGCTCGTCCGGCGAGAACGCCGCGAGCGCCCTGTGCCCCGGCGGCAGGTCGGGGACGTCTGCGACGGCGAGCCCGCCGATCAGGTATTCCGCGAGGACGTGCGGCGGCAGTGACTCGAGGTAGGCCCGGGTGGCGTCCACCAGTCCGTCCCCGACGATCTGCGGCACGATCTTGCGGTCCAGCAGCCAGTCGCGGGCTCCCGGCACGCGCAGAGTCTGGGCCAGGACGGAGTGCAGTTCGACGACCTCGACGTCGCGGGCCTCGAGCTCGGCGACGAAGGCGGCGTGGTCCTCCTGGGCGCGCTCCACCCACAGGACGTCGTCGAACAGCAGGCTGTCGGAGTTCGACGGCGTGAGCCGGCGGTGGGCCTGTCCCGGGGCACACACGAGCACCTTGCGGAGTTTGCCCACCTCGGAGTGCACGCCGTAGGAGGCGGAGGGACGGGTGCCGGGGTTCTGGGTCTCAGAAGCGGTCGTCATAACCGCCAACGGTACGACGACGGCGGGCCGCGGGTGCGCGTGTAGGGTCGTCGCGTGCATCTGGACTGGGAGATCAAGCCGAGCCTGCTCATGTACGTGGCCGGGGCGCCCGGAGGGCGTCTCGTCGTGGGGCCCGAGGTGGGGGGTGAGGGAGCGTCGTTCCGGTTCGGGCTCGACGTGGACCGGTCCTCGGGTCTGGACGGTGGCGGGACGACGCCGGACGCGCGGGCGTTCGCCTTCACCGGGTCGATCGCGTTCTTCGGGCACTTCGGGTCGTTCGTCGGCGAGATCGGGGACCCGGAGGTTCGTGCGGTCGACGGCGGGGACTGGTCGATGTCGATCCTGGACCGTGAGTCGGGTGTGCGCACGGACGCGTTCCGGCTTGTCGGCGCGCCTGCGCAGGATGCCGGAGGCCGCCGTCTCCGCTGGCCTCGGGTGGAGGTGAGCGCGCCGGGTGCGAGCCTCTGGGGTGGGAACTACCCGGCCGGTACGCCGTTCGAGCCGGTCGTGGTGGATCTCGGTGGGGACTGAGCCCGCGCCGTTCAGCCGCCGGTGACCTTGGCGTAGTGCAGGAAGGAGACGTCGCGCGCGAAGCCCTCGGACTCGTAGAGCCCCTGGGCCGCGACGTTGTCCCAGGCGGTGGCGAGGGAGACGCGGATCGCCCCGGCTTCCTTCGCGCGGTCGCAGATCTCCCTCACCAGGGCGCGGCCCGCGCCGGACCCGCGGGCTGAGGGATCCACGAAGAGGTCGTTGAGCACCCAGACGGGTCCGAGGCTCACCGACGACCAGGACTGGTAGGCCTGCGCGAGCCCGACCACGGCGCCGCCGGGGGTTACCTCTGCGACCAGCAGCAGGGTGTCGTCGGAGGCGAACCGCGCGGTCAGGAACTCCCGCACCCGCTGTTCGTCGGCCGCGTGCTCGTAGAAGGCCAGGTACTGCAGGAACAGGCCGACCACGGCGTCGAGGTCGGCGTCGGTCACGTCACGCACTTCGGTGGACACGCGGGCGATCATGACACCTTCGCCCCCGTGAACGCCATTCCCCTGGTAGTGCGGGCCTCAGAATCCGCGGGCGACCGCCGCACCCGCCGCGAGCCAGGCGCGTCGCGTGGCGGGGCGCAGCGACTGCAGGGTGAGCCGGCCGTCCACGATGCCGGGGTCGAACGGTACGGTCACGACCTCGCGGGCGAGGGTGCGGTACCCGCGGGCCACCTGCCGCAGTTCGACCGGGGTGGCCTTCGGGTCGGGGAGATGCGCTGTTCGTCGGCGAGCACCATCGGTTTGGAGCGCAGGACGTCGAACCTCATCCGGGACTGGTGGTGGATGTACCAGGCCAGGTCGGCGAGCTGTGCGGTGGGGCCGAGGAAGTGGTCGACCTGTGGCAGCAGGTCGTGCAGGGTCGCGTCGTGCATGCCCTGCTCGGTACGCCAGCCGAGCGTGCCGCGTGTCTGGTTGTTGTCCCAGGCGACCACGCCGGAGCCGCCGTGTGCGGCGAAGACGGCGCTGAGCAGGACGGTGCCGGGGGTCTTGCCGGCGCCGCCCTTGCCGTTCACGACGGCGACGGTGCGTGGTCCGGGCCAGAGTGCTGGGCGACGACGGCCTCGTCGGCGCGCTCGGAGCGTTCCTCGGTGCTGGGCGGGACGCGCATCCCGATGCGGGAGAGCATGCCGCGCATGACCTCGCCCCGCACCTGGCCGAGCGTCGTCATGTGCAGGGGGTAGGGGATCCCGCCGATGCGCACCTCGCCGCTTCCGTCCTCGCGCACCACCGCGTGCACGTGATCCCAGCCTGGCTCCGCGCCGACGCTCATGCGCCTGCCCCCTCGACATCGTGCGACCCCGGACGCCGGGGCCTGGCCCGGCCCCGGCAGCGGGCGAATATTTCACCCGCAGTCGTGGCACAGGGTACAGCCCGGGCGTCCGGGGTCGAATCGGGCGGCTACGCCAGCCGGGCGGCGCGCTGCAGCCGTGCTCGCGCGTACTCGGCGCGCGGGACGTACGGCGTCAGGTAGAGCAGCATGCCGGCTTCCGCAGGGGTGCGGTCCGCCTTGAACGAGTTGCACTCGTAGCAGGCGGCCACGAGGTTGAGCCAGGTCGAGGGGCCTCCGCGCGAGCGGGGAACGACGTGGTCCACCGTGTCGGCGGGGCCTCCGCAGTAGGCGCAGGATCCGTCGCGGCGCTTCACTCCCTGCTTGGTGCAGGCAGGGGTGCCGCCTCGCTTGTAGAGCCACCGCATCGCGACGTACCGGACCAGGCGCAGGACGCGCGGTAAGGGGAACGGTCCGAAGGTGCGGCCGTCGACCGCCTCCTCCACGACCGCTACCTCCCGCACGAGCATCCCGATGGCATGCCGGACAGACACGCGGTGCAGCGGCTCGTAGCCGGCATTGAGGACAAGGACGTCGGCCACGGTCCGCTCCTTTCGGGTGAGTAGTTCTTTTCGTCGGTGCTGGAAGTGCAAAGAAAAAGCCGCCCAGGACGCAAGTCCTCCAGGCGGCACACGAGTGCTGGTCCGGCAACGCGCCGGGTCAGCGCCGTATCGCGCCTCGAAGGGCCTCGCGGCCGTCCAGGAGGTGCTGCGCGGTGGTCGGGTAGGACGAGGTGCGTGCGCAGCGGATCATGGGCTTCCCGTCCTCTCGTTTCGGTGCGGCCTGGATGCAGCCGGGTGGATACAGCCATCTGACGAGACCGGGTGACCTCGTCGTGAAGAAAGGTACACACGCAACCTTGGTACGTCCATGCCTTTTCTGAATCTGTCTCCAAGAATTCATCAAACTCCGCGAGTCCGCTGGCGCGACACGCCGAACGGTGTCCGTCGGGCCTGGTCACCTCGGATACGGACCGATCGCGTTACCGTTGCTCTTCGGCCGGGCGTTTCCGGTCGGAACGGACATTGGCTGGAAGGAGCCCACATCCCATGATGGGAGGACATCACGCCGCGACAGGCGCCGCCGCCTGGGTGGCCGTGACCTCGACCGCGCCGTTCGCGTTCGGATGGTACGAGGGGGTCTCCCATCTCGGCGTCGTCGCCGGCGCGCTGGTCTGTGCGGGTGCCGCGCTCCTGCCCGACGCGGACCACCACAGTGGCACCATCGCCCACTCGCTGCCGCCCGTCTCGGACGCCGTGGTGAAGGTCGTCGAGACGGTCTCCGGCGGACACCGCAAGGGCACGCACTCGATCCTGGGCGTGCTCGCGTTCACGGCGATCGCCTGGTTCCTGAGCCTGCTGTCGGTGGACACCGGTCTCGACGGCATAGGAACCGTGCTCATCGGACCCGGCATCATGTGTGTCCTGCTCGTGGCGTTCGCGCTCAAAGCGCTCAAGATCACCCGCGACACCAAGGTCCTGCCCTGGACGACGTCGGTGGTCCTGGCCGCGCTCATCGCGATCTTCGCGCCCGAGGAGTGGTTCTGGATGCCCTTCTGCGTGGCTCTGGGGTGCGTGGTGCACCTCATCGGCGACCTCATCACCACCAACGGGATCCCGTTGCTCTGGCCGCTGAAGTTCAAGTCCCCCTACTGGATGCGCGACGGCAGGGGCATCGAGCTCGACAGCTTCTGGCGGCGCAGCGGCAACATCGCTCTGCCGATCCTCGGCAACGCCGGGTCGGTGCGCGAGTGGATCCTGCTCGTTCCCGTCTCGCTGTACGCGGTGGTCGGCATCGTGTGGGCGCTGCTGAACCAGATGGGCTTCGACACGATGCCACTGTGGGAGCGGCTCACGTCCTGGGGCTGACCTCGGCTCAGAGCCCCCGGGCCACCGCGGCCCCCGCGGCCAGCCAGGCGCGGCGCGTCGTGGGACGCAGCGCCCCGTAGCGCAGGTGACCGTCGACCATGCCGGGGTCGAACGGCACCGTGACCACCTCCCGGGCCAGGGACTCGTACCCGGCGGCCACCTTGCGCACCTCCTCGGCAGGTGCCTTCTGGTCCGCCTGGCTCACCACGGCCACCGCCTGCTGCGCCAGGTAGGCGGACCGGCCGTCCCGCTCGGCCAGACCCTCCAGGAGCAGCGCGCCCGCCTCCGCGTGATCGTCCCGCGTCGTGGTGGCGATCACGAGCTGGTCGGTGTGGTCGATCATCCGCTGCCACATCGGGTCGGACTCGTCGTTGCCAGAGTCGATGACGATCAGCCGGTAGTACTTGCTCAGCACGGCATGGATGGCGTCCACGTCCGCAGAGGCGATGCGCTGCTCGTGCGCCATCGCCATCGGCTTGGAACGCAGCACGTCGAACCGGTCGCGCGTCTGGTGGTGCACGTAGCGGGCCAGATCGGCGGCCTGGGCGGAGGGCCCGAGCAGGTGGTCGGCCCGCGGCAGCAGGTCCAGCAGCGTGGCGTCGTGCGGCCCCTTCTCCGTGCGCCAGCCGAGCGTGCCTCGGGTCTGGTTGTTGTCCCACGCCACCACGCCAGCGCCGCCGAACTGCGCGAACACCGCCGACAGCAGCACCGACGACGGCGTCTTGCCCGCCCCGCCCTTGCCGTTCACGATCGCGATGGTGCGCGGCCCCGGCCAGTGCTGGCTCACGTCCCGCTCGTCCGCGCGCTCCGCCCGCTCCGCCTCGCTCGGCCCCACCGGCAGTCCCAGGCGCGTGAGCCAGCCGCGAAAGCCCTGTTCGGCAGGCTCCTCCACCGACACCTGCGTCAGGAACGACGCGCGCTCCTCCCGGCCAGGCGCGACGAGGTCCGCCGCGGCGGGCTCCCGCAGACCCGACGGTTCCGGGCGGAGCCCGTCGGCCGGCGCAACCGCGGGCGGAGCGTCGAGCGCAGGCCCCGCCCCGGGCTCGTGGCTCCCGGAGTGAATGCTGTCGCCCGCGATCGTGTCGATCGGCGCGGGGTCAGTCGGCGCGGGGTCGATCGGCGCGGGATCTATCGGCGCGGGATCGGCCGGCTGGGACTCAGGAGGGCGCGGGGCCGTCAGGTCCGGCACGGGAACGTCCGGCACGGGAACGTCATCCTCCGGCACGACCGTGCCGTCGGGGTGTACGACGAGCCGCCACATGCCTTCGGGACCTTCCGCGTTCGCACGCACGGGACGCCCGAGCTGGACCGCGTTCTCGGTGACACGGCGCAGCACCTCGATCCTGGCTTCCTCGAGGCTGTTGGTGACGACCGGGTGGATGCTCCCGTCGATCCGCACCTCACCCGACCCGTCGGTCCTGACCACGGCCTCGATCTGAGGCCAGCTGCGCACCGTTTCCGTGCTCATCGGCGTGCTCCTCGGCTCTGCTGTTCGTCGCGCTGAGCCCAAGCCTCCGCCATCGAGGCCTCGAAAGCGACCGGAAACGCCGGTTTCTACCAGGGATCACCCCGCGTGAGGTCCGCGCGCGCGACTGGTAGTTTGCGAAATCACCCGACGACCACCGGGTGCGAGGCGTGAGGAGCCAGCGTGTCCGACCCGACCGTCCGGTTCACCCCGGGCATGAACCCCCGGCCGGTTCGATCCGGCGAGCCGATGACGATGCTGGTGTTCGACCAGGAACTGGTCGGCAGGCTCCAGGCGCTGCAGCAGAGCGGCTTCGGCATCCGCGCCGAACAGGTCATCGCAGAGCATCTGGTGAAGGTCGGGCAGCATCGGGCCGGCGGGCGCACGCCGCGCGAGATCAAGGAGTACATCTGGCAGCAGATGCAGTGGGGCGACACCGGTGCCACCGCCACCACGAACGGCGACCTGCACTCGCTGCGCCGGTCGGTGCGCGCGAACACGGAGGTGGCCAACCCGCCGGAGAACTTCCTGCCGCAGCCTCCCGGAGCGCACGGCATCCCTGGGGACGCCGCCGCTCAGGGAGTGCCCGGTTCGGCGGACCCGCGGACGGCCGGGGAACACCCGGCCCAGGAACAGCAGGCGCAGGAGCAACAGGCACAGGAGCACGGCTCGGGCACGAGACCGGCCGGGGCGGCGGAGGCCACCAGGGCGCCCGCGGGAGCGTTCCTCGCGTGGATTCCGCGGATCCTGCTCGGGGTGTCGCTCTACCAGCTGGTCCGCGTCTTCGTGGAGCCCGGCCACCTGCCTGACGTCTCACGATGGGAACCCTTCAGGGTCCTCGGTGACCGCGCCCTGGAGCTCCTTCGCCTGAACCCGGACTGGAGCGGACAGGCGGCCGAGTTGACGATCCCGGTGCTCGGCCTGGTGCTGGCGGTGCTGCTGAACCTCTTCACGCCGTCGCGTCGCGGGCGCAAGCTGCGCGTGTGGCCGTATGTCCTGGTGATCGGCACCTGGATCGTGCTGCTGGCGGTGTCCGGCGTCCTGTCGTTCGCGTCCGACACGACCGAGACCGTACGCCAGGGCGTCCGGGAACAGGTCGACCAGACCATCGAGGACCGGAAGCAGCAGCTGCGGGACGCCCTCGAGAACGCCGTCGACGACCAGGCCGACCGCGGGACCCGAGACCTGGACGGTGCGTGAGAGTTCCGCGAGAGGCATGAAGTTGTTTGCGGATCGTGATTCTGGCAGCCTTTCGGCGCTGGTAGCTTGTTCTGTGGGCTGACCTGCGCCTTTTGTTCCCTGCCGAGGAGTGTTCATGTCCGACGATTCGCACCGCCGCGCGTCCGGCGCGGTCCCGCCGGACCCGAACACGACCCGGTTGCCGCGGAGGATCGCCCAGGTCCCGCCACCTGCGCCGGGGACGGTTCCGGACCCGTACGCGACGCGCGTCCAGCCGTCGACCCGGTCGGGTCCGGACGTCGATGCGACGCACGTCCAGCCGACCACGCACGTCCAGCCGACCACGCGTGTCCAGCCGACGCCGGGTTCCAACGGCGACCCGTACGCGACCCTCGTGCATCCCCCCACCACGGGGACACCCGCCCCGGCTCCCGTTCAGCAGCCCGGCCAGGTCCCCGCGACCGGTGAGGTACTCGGCGGTTTCGTGCTGCGCGAGTCGCTCGGGCACGGCGGTTTCGCCCATGTCTACCGGGCCGAGTCCCCGGGGGACGGCGTGGTCGCGCTCAAGGTCCTGACGAACTCCGAGGCGGGTTCCCGCGAGCGTTTCGTCACCGAGGCCGGGCTTCTGGAGCAGCTCGGAGGGCGCGGCTTCCCGGCGTTCGTCCGCGCGGACCTCGACGCCCCCACCCCGTGGTTCGCCATGGAGCTCGTTCCGGGCAGGACACTCGCGCAGGTGGTGCACGAGTACGGGCCGCTTCCCCGCCAGGACCTGCTGCGTGTGGCCGACGACGTCGCCGGCGCGCTGGCGGTGCTGCAGGAGGAGCACTACCTGCACCGGGACGTGAAGCCGGCGAACATCATCGTGTCGGACGGCCGGTGCGTCCTCATCGACCTCGGCATCGCCAAGGGGCACGGCTCGCAGACCTCCACCCACGCCGCGGGCACCATCGCCTACATGGCTCCGGAGCTCTTCGTGCGCAAGCCGCACCCCCGCTCCGACGTGTACAGCCTGGGCCTGCTGCTGATCTTCTGCGCGACGGGCTCCCTCCCGACCGACCTGAACTTCGCGGGCAGGGACCTGACGGCCGAGGACATCGGGCCGGTGGATCCCGCGATCCTGCCGCTGGTGCTGGCCATGACCCGCCAGGACCCCGCAGAGCGCCCGCCGTTGCACAACATCGCCCGGGCGGTGGTCTCCCTCGCCTCGCAGCAGGCGCCGGAGCCCGGCCTGCTGCACGCAGCCGAGACCACGCACACCGAGCGCCGCGTGGTCACCGAGGTCGTGACCGCCGGCAGCCTCGCCGCCGGGGCCGCCGCCGCGGGCATGGCAGGTGTCGCCGGCGCGGCGGCCGCAGCTCCGTCCACGCAGGTCATGGGACCGGCCGCAGCGCGGACCGAGGTGTTCCGCCCGGCGCAGCCCTCCCCCGCGCCCGCCGGCCCGCCGCCCGGCTCGATCCGGCCGCAGCCACCCGTCCAGCAGCAGGCACCCACCCAGCAGCAGCCGTTCCCGGCGCAGCAGCCGTTCCAGCCGGGGTATCCGACCTATCAGCAGCCGCCGGTCCAGCAACCAGCACCGCACGGGTACCCGTCCCCGCAGCAGCCGCTGCAGCAGCCCCAGCAGCCGCAGCCGGGAATTCCCGGCGCCTCGCCGGACCCCGGGGCCGCGGCGCCGTCGTTCCCCGAGCCGCGGCCCGCTCGGCGCGCCGAGCCGGACCGGGACCGCGAGCAGGACGACGACATGGGCTGGAGGCTCGTGCGCATGCTGCTGGGCCTCATTCCGGTGGCCCTGGCGATCATCGCCGTCTACCAGGTGGTACGGCTGGTTCCGGGTTTCGGCTCGATGCCCGACATGTCGAAGGCTCCGCTGTTCCGCGCGCTGGGCGACTGGCTGCTGCTGACGCTGAACCTGCCGTGGGAGTGGTCCGACACCATGGCGAACCTCACGATCCCCCTGCTCGGCCTCGTGCTGGCCGGAGTGCTGAACATGGTCACGCGGGTCGCGGGCCGCTCCGGCGAACGGCGCCGGCGGCTGTGGCCGTACTTCCTGACCATCGGCGTCTGGGTCGTCGTGCTGGCCGTGCAGGGCATCGTCGCCGCGGTGACCGAAGGCGTGGAGAACGCCAAGGAGGACATCAGCAACAGCATCGAGCAGGGCATCCAGGACCAGCAGGGCAATCTTCAGGACCAGATCGACCAGACGGTTCAGGACCAGCAGGAACAGGCGAAGGAGTCGGGCCAGAGCTTCCTCGACTCGATCTGGCCCTTCTGAGGCGACCGGCTCGCCACAGGTACGGGGCGCAGGTCACGGGTCGACCCCATACCAGCGATTTGTCCTGTCAGTGGTGCGTGCTCTTGGTACCTTGCGCACATGCCTCGGGCCGAGCAGATTCCCTCCGTACCAGACGTCGACGACGTCGAGCCCGTATCCGTCGACCCCGGTCCCGTCCCTGTCTCTTATACACATCTGACGCTGCCGACGATAAGGAAAAAAGGTGTGGTTATTGTGTTTGGTTGGTGAGCGCGGAGAGGGGTAGTGT
>NZ_JABBYC010000068.1 GCF_016742955.1 Myceligenerans indicum
TCGGCCGCCAGAGCCGAGGTCGCATCCGTCCCCGAACCCGTCAGCTCCACATCTTCCATCGTCATCTCGTCCAGCACACTCCATCTCGATCAGGCCCACAGCCTTACACGAGGTATTTGACACGCCCGCCGATGCGGGCGCCGGCCTCCTGCACCGCGCGTGCCATGCCGTCCTGACTCATCCGACGGCTCACTCGCCAAGCCCGCAGGACGGTGTTGGGCGTTGTCGTCATGACCGCGAGCCTAGCCAAATGTCGCCGCAATGTCGCCTTTTTGGCGCCGCTTTCGTCATCGCGCGAAGCACCGGCGGGTACGCAGGCTGTTTCCCAGCATGAACAAGCCCGCCCGCTGCCGATCGCCCGAGGAAATGCTCATGACGAACGCAACCACGACTCCACGCCCGGATGGTCCGATGCTCGTGATGCTCGACATCGACGGCACCCTCGTCCCTGAAGGTGCCATCGACGTTCCTCCGGTCACCGCGGACGCTGCGCAAGATGTCGTGGCGGCGGGGCACCATGTGGTGCTCTGTACCGGACGGTCACTCGTGGGCGCGCTGCCGGTGGCGGCCAGCCTCGGGTTGACCTCCGGGTGGATCATCACCTCCAACGGCGCGGTCACCGCACGACTCGCTGCGAACGCGCCCGGTGGGTACGTAATCACGGACGCTTTCACACTCGACGTGAAGCGTGTGGTCGCGCTGGTCCGGGAACTGATGGCCGAGACCGCTGTGGCTGTCGAGGAGATCGGCTTCGGGTACCACGTCACCAGCCGGTTCGGACCGGGCCTGCTCAACGGGCGACAGAACGTCGTCGCCCACGACGGACTCCCCGAGGCCACGCCGCGACTGGTTCTGCATGCCCCCGGCGTCGTTCCAGCGCTGCTGCGACAGGTGCAGGCGCTGGGCATGACTGCTATCCCCACCGCCGACTCCTGGGTCGATGTCACGCCGCCCCTGGTGTCCAAGGCCACCGCCCTGTACCGGGTCAGACGACGACTGGGCGTCCACCCCGACCGCACCCTCGCGGTTGGCGACGGAGTCAACGACATCCCGGCCTTCAAATGGCCTGCCACATCGATCGCGATGGGAAGCGCGCCCGCCGTGGTGCGTGCTGCCGCGAGTGCCACCACCGGAACTCTCGAACAGCACGGCGCCGCGTCCATCCTCAGCGCTGTTGCCAGCGGCAGACCGGTCGCCACCGAGCTGGCCAGGCCGGTCCGCGTTCCCGAGATCGCCGCAGATTGACCGCGAAAGGGGGCTCCAATGCTCGTCGGCGTCCTGATCTGTGTCTACGTCCTCGTCCTCGTGATCGTGTGCCTGGCTCGGCTCAGGTGGCATTGATCTCGGCCCCTGCTCGTTCCGTCGGAAGGATGCGCATGACCCGCACCGCAGTCGCTGTCGGCTACGCCCGCGACGCCGCGCAGCTCGCCGTCGTGCAGATTCACGCGCGCGACCACGGCTACCTGCTCGCGCACGTGATCGAGGACCGGCGTGACGCCGCCACGATCAGCCAGCTCACCAAGCACGCCATGGACGAGCGCGCAGAGGTGGTGATCCTGCCCGGCGACGCGCTCCTGTCCGCCGCCCGGAAGCGGCTGGAGAAGGAACTTGCCGCCGTCGGCGCGGCATGCGTCGTGCTCGGCGCCCCGAGCGCTCCGGCTGGTGGCGTCTTCGAGCGGGTCATGCCACGCCGTGACTTCGACGCCGCCCGAGGCAAGCACTCCAAGCGGCCCGGCGAACAGCACCCCCTGTGACATCAGAGAACTTGCGGCCGGACGCGCACCTCCCGGGAAGCCCCTTCCTGCGCCTCCAGGCACGGCGTCCGGCCGCAACCCCGCCACCCCCGGCGGGTGACCCCGTAGCAGGCCAAGGCCACGCCCTGGGCCTTGGCCTGCTACGGGCCCATGTCCCGCACCGCCCTGTACGACCGACGACACGGAGGTATGCATGCGCAGTACCGGGTCGGATTCGACCTATCGCGTCGCCGACCGCCTACCCGAGCAGCTCGAAAGGCTCATCGGTGGAGCGGACGCGCAGACGGTCATCATCGTGGTGGGGGCAGAGGCTGCAACCGCGATGGGGCTCATCGCATCCATGCGCTCGCCGTCGAGCACGCCTGCTCGGTCAGGAGCCGGGCGGCGAACAGGTCTGGCCCGACGGCGATACGAGATGGGTCTCACCCAGGAGGGCCTGGCCCGAGAGATCGATGTCCAGCCTTCAACCGTCGGCAGGTGGGAACGGGGAACCACGACGCCTCACCTGTGGGCCCGCGACCGCTTGTGCCGCGCCTTGGATCTGTCACGGGCCGAACTCGACATGCTCCTGAGAAAACCCGGTCCCGGCGAACCCGTCCGGCTGCTCCACGTCGTGGAGGTGAACGACGACGACGGCGGTGGGGGAGAAGCGGTGCCCGCCGTGGGGATCGCATAGTCCTACGGCCCGATCGGGCATCTCGCAGGCACCTCGCGCAGATCGCGGGCTCTCGGGCGTGTCGCGTCGGTCCGGCTCGTAGCCTCGATGGGTGGACAAGACGGAGAGCACCGAGTCGTTGATCGCCCAGATGCTGGAGCGGCTGCGAGAACTGCAGGGCCGTGCGCTTGCTGCGGAGGTCACCGAGGCGATGACCGTGGTGCCCCGGCACATGTTCGTCCCTCACGTGCCGGTGGAGAAGGCGTATGGGCTGGGTGCCGTGGTGACGCACTGGGACTCCGAGGGCGTGGCGACCAGTTCGGCGTCGGCGCCGGGCACGGTGGCCGGGATGCTGGAACAGGCCGAGGTCAAGCCGGGCCATCGGGTGCTGGAGATCGGCGCGGGCACCGGCTACAACGCGGCCCTGCTGGCTCACCTGGTCGGGCCCTCGGGCACGGTCACGACGATCGAGTACGACCCGCAGGTGGCCGACGCCGCCCGCAACGCCCTGGCCTCCTACGGCGCGGATCAGGTCAAGGTCATCACCGGGGACGGCACGCTCGGCGCACCGGACGACGCACCCTTCGACCGGATCTTGGTGACCGCCGGAGCATGGGACGTCGCACCGGCCTGGCGTGACCAGCTCGCGCCCGGTGGCCGCGTGGTCCTGCCACTGCGGCTACGGGGCCTGACCCGAGTCACCGCGTTCGAGGCCGACGGCGACCACCTGCGCAGCGTCACGGTGAACGAAGACGGCTTCATCCCCATGAAGGGCATCGGCTCGGTCGTGGAGCAGAACATTCCACTCGGTCCGGGGCCTGACGTGACCCTGCGTGTCGACGATGAGCAGCAGGTCGACGTCGCTGCGTTCGCGGGCGTGCTGGAGAGCGAGCCGGAGACGATCTGGACTGACATCGAGGCTCCGTGGGCGTGGACGGAGAATCAGGATCTCTGGCTCGCGACGCTGCCGGGCTTCTGCCGGGTGTTCGTGGACAAGGACGCTGTGGCCGTGGGGCGTGTTCCTCGCCCGAAGGACCCGTGGGGCGCCTGGGGCGTCCATTCCGGTGCGTCGCTGGCGTACCTGACAGCACGGCGCGTCGGCGGGGTCGATGAGATGCCGATGCTGCAGATCGGCGCGACCGGCTTCGGCCCTGACGGTGCGCGCCTGGCCCAGCAGCTCGTCGACCGGGCCATCGACTGGCAGCGGGACACTGACGGCCGCGTCCAGGTGACGATCGAGGCTCGTCCCAAGGACGGCCTACCAATCACGGGCCAGGACGACGCGCTCGCGGTGATCGACAAGGCCGACCACACCTTCGTCATCACGACTGCGCCCCTGACGGCGGCGACGGCGTAGTCCCGGACGGCCGGTCAGGACCGGTGGAGCTGGCAGGCCGGCGCACTCGGCGAGCGCGAGGGCGACGCCAGCTGCCCCGGTGAGGAAGCCCGGGTTGTCGCGCCGTTCGGTGTGGTCGCGGGGCGGAGAGACGAACGGCCTGGACAGATTGGCCTCGCGCTCCACGGCGCGATGGAGGGTCCTGGTGGGTTCCACTGCCAATGTTCTCGTCTACAGATTCTGTCCTGCAGTCCCGCCTTCACCCTCAACGCCGCTCGACAACCTATCCACCTATTCCGTCCACACCACCCGATCCAGCCATCGCCCCAATGCGCCCACTTCCACCATGCCAGCCCCTTCCCGAACTCGCCATGCCCCCCTCCCCTCTCGCGCGATCACGCCTCTTGCAGATCGAGGGGGACCAGAGATGTTCGGTGGTGCTGGAGCGGTTTTCCGCGGGCTGGTGACCATTGCACACCTCCGACTGAGGAGGTGTGTGCGCATGGCGGTGTCGATGAAGAAGATGTCGGCCGGGGATGGCTACCGGTACTTCATGGGAACGGTCGCGACCGGCGACGTCGGCCGGTCGATGAGCACGCCGTTGACGCAGCCAGTCATGCAGGCAGGACTCAGAGTTCATTCCAACTCCTTCGCGACACGAGCGTTCCTCGCGAAACTACTTGGACTGAGGCCGACCTGAATTGTGGTGACATGTGGCGCTGCGGAGAGGACCTCTCCGGCGCCTCACCTGCACCATTCCGGAGTGGCACGCAGCAGCCACGCCCCACCCTCGATACCCTAGAAGCCGCAGAAATCCCAACTCTCCCGCACCCTCAACCCACATGATCAACCTGTAGAGGTTGGCGGCCAGGCCGGCTCGGTTGTCGCCTGCCTGGGCCTGATGGCATCAGGCTTGAGCCCGGCCACGGCCTCGCCGGTCTCGGTGAGGAAGAGGTGCACGCCGCCGCTACCCGGGTTCCAGATCGTTTCTGTCGCGATGACGCAAAGAGCTGCATCACCCAGGATCTCTGCTTCCACGTTGTCCTCGTGGTAGAAACCGACCGCCCCGTCGCTGATCACGCGTCCTATGACGGCAACTGCTTCGTTCACCGAGAGCGCGGGGTAGTCCTGTGTCCGGCCGTGTGCGGTGAGGACGTAGCTCTCGGGCAGGATCTCGCTGACATAGGCCTCTTCGCAGGCGTTGATGAGGACCTTCCGCTCTGCGATGTCGCGGTCGTGCCAGTCCGTGGAGGTATCGGCCATGGAGAGAGGCTACGGCGGAGGCGCCTCGGCTGGCTCCGCCTGCAGGAGGCACCCGTCCGAGTCGACGACGAGGGCCGGCCAGGACGGCACGCAGCGACACGAGCGGCGGCGCTTGCGCAGCGGCCAGATCATCCTTGCTCCTTGGTTGACATCAATCCGATGAAGCGTAAGACCCAGGAGAGCCGGTCTTGCAGCCCATTTTCCGGGCGCACGTTGGCGCCCTGACGCGACAAACGTCGGGACGCCCGGCGGAACGTCGTGACGTCATGGACCCGGCGGCTTCCGTGATTGCGGCCGCCGAAGACTGTCAACCGGTTCGTGGCGTGACGACGCCGATGTGCGTCGGCTCGTGTCCAACTGACCCTCATGGTCATCGACGTCTGGGGTCAGCGATGAGTGAGGTCGAGCAGATCGAGGTGACGGCGTCGAGGGCTCCAGCGACGGTCATGATTGAGCCGAGTGGCATGTGATCTGCTCGGCTCGTGGCCTCTCGGGGGAGCGCCGCCCAGGCAGTACGCGTACTCGATCCCGACGTGATCTCGTCGGTGAACCAGACGATGGCTTCGCCGACGGTGTGGCTGGTAGCACGGCGTAGAGGTGTGCCGTTCAGAGGGCTTTGCGCGCTGCGGTGAGGAAGTTCTCCGAGATCGGCGCGTCCTTGGTGGCGCGCGCGAGAATGAGTGCGCCGACCATGGTCGCGAGCCGGGTGAGTCCGTCGTCGTCCTTGGTGGCCAGCCATTCGGCGGTGGCTTCGACCTGTTCGGCGAAAACCTGGCGCGCTTCCGGGCTGCCGTGGCCGCGGGCGACGTCGACCGCGAGCCCGGCGATCGGGCAGCCGTCGGCGGCGCGGTCGCGGTGTTCGGGCGACAGGTAGGCGTCGATGACCTCCCGCTGTGCGTCGTCGCGATGACCCGGGTGCTGCTCCAGCACCGCGGCGCGAAGGCGTGTCTGCTCGTCGAAGGCGTGTGCTGCCGCCTCGGCGATGAGCGCCCCCTTGGACGTGAACTGCTTGTAGAAGCCGCCGTGGGTCAGGCCCGCCGCCTTCATCAGGTCGGCAACGCTGACCTCGGTGCCCGACTCGCGGAACAGTCGCGATGCCGTCTCGATCACCCGTTGCCGATTTTCCTGCGCCTGGGCCTGTGATGCGCGTCCCATTCACCGTCTCCCTCTTGGATGTTGAGCGCCATCTAATCTACCATCGAGCTATAGATTACGGGCGTAATCTAAACGACCGCCTACGGGCTCAGCACGAGGAGACGAACATGGAACTCAACGGCGCAACCGCACTGGTCACCGGCGCAAACCGTGGCCTGGGGCGCCACCTGGCCACTCAACTGCTCGACCGCGGCGCTGCCGTCTACGCGGCCGTACGCCATCCCGACGCGCTTGATCTGCCCGGCGTCACTGCACTGCGTCTGGACGTGACCGACGATGCTTCCATCCACGCGGCCGCCAAGATCGCCGCCGACACGACCGTGCTGATCAACAACGCCGGGATCTCGACCTACACGCCGCTGGGTACCGGCGACATGGGCAGCATCGACCGCGAAATCGACACCAACTTCTACGGACCGCTGCGCGTGACACGGGCGTTTGCGCCGGTCATCGCAGCTAACGGGGGTGGCGCGATCCTCAACGTCCTCTCGGTCGTCTCCTGGATGCACCCGGCGCAAGCCGGGGGTTACGCCGCGGCCAAGGCTGCCGCATGGGCCCTGACCGACGCGACCCGCGAGGAGCTCGCCCCGCAGCGGATCACGGTCTCCGGCCTCCACGTCGGTCTGATGGACACCGACATGACCGCCGGTATGGGCGAGGTCCCCAAGGCGGACCCCGCCGATGTCGCCGCCCAGGCGCTGGACGGCATCGCGTCGGGCGCCAGCGAGATTCTCGCCGACGACCTCACCCGCCAGGTCCGCCAAGGCCTGGCGTACGGCCCCATCCCGACCCAGGTCGCCTGAACTGCACCGAGCTGAAAGGAACTCGCCATGAGCCAGGCCTCGATCAGTGGTGCCGCTCGCCCGTCCCCCTCTTCCCACGACGTACCCACCCGGTCCGTCCGGGTCGGCGACGCCGAGTTCGCGTACCGTGAACTCGGACCCAGGGGCGGCACGCCCGTGATCCTGCTGCACCACCTCGCCGCCAATCTCGACGACTGGGACCCCCGCCTGATCGACGGGCTCGCCGCCACGCGTCACGTGATCGCCTTCGACAACCGCGGCGTCGGTGCCTCGACGGGCTCGACACCGCAGACGGTGGAGGCCATGGCTGCTGATGCGGTCGCGTTCGTCCGGGCGCTCGGTCACGAGAGGGTCGATCTGTTCGGGTTCTCGCTGGGCGGTTTCGTCGCCCAGGCCGTCCTCGAACGGGAACCCGCACTGGTCCGTCGGGCCGTCCTCGCGGGAACCGGGCCCGCCGGAGGGCCCGGGATCGACAAGATCCGCTGGACCAGCATCGTTCCCACCATCAAGGCTCTGGTCCGCCGCAAGCACCCGAAGTACCACCTGTTCTTCACCGGCACGGCGACCGGTCGTGCTGCCGCGCAGGCGTTCCTCGACCGGCTGCAGGAGCGCACCGAAGACCGTGACGGCCCCGTTGCCAACGCGACGTTCAGCGCGCAGATGAAGGCCATTCATCGGTGGGGGAAGCAGTCGCCGTGGGACCTGTCGCGCATCGGACACCCGGTCCTGCTCGCCAACGGCGAGACCGACGCCATGGTGCCCAGCCGAAACACGATCGACCTCGCCGATCGCCTGCCCCACGGCGAACTCGTCCCGCTCTACCCGGACGCAGGCCACGGCGGGATCTTCCAGCATCACACGGAGTTCACCGCGGCGGCCCTGGAATTCCTCGAACGCGCCGACTGATCCAAGACGTCGGGCAGGTGGGGTAGCCGTCCTCCCTGACGGCTGCCCTACCCCGCATCGTCGTGCCTCGACTCCGCGAGGAGGCGATCGAGTTCGTCCCGGAACCCGGCCAGTGGCCTCAGGCTGCCGGCTGCCACGCCGCGTTGATGAACGCGGCAGATTCGTCGAACGCGTGCACCGCCTCCCGTGTCCCGCCGAGCGGGAACACGTGTGCCATCTCCGCGTACTAGCGATGATCGACCAGTGGGTTCGCCTGTTGCAGTCGCCGCGCGTCGGAGTCGAGCATCTCCCGGTCGCCGCTGAAGATGAGCGTCGGCGGGAGTCCGGTGTGGTCGGCGTAGAGCGCGCTGACCGCGGCGATCTCCTCAGGGTCACCCATCCTGCCCAGCGCGGACCGGTCGAGCATCGACCTCATCAGGTCGGCGGATTCGCCGGCCAACTCCTGCAAGCCCATCGCTGTGCTGATGACGTCTGACCGCAATGGCGACGCCGAACAACGCCGCCATCGTGCGCGACCTCACCGCCGCGTCCGCCGCACGCAACACCGACGCGGCGGCACTGCAGAACCATCTCACCACGCCCGGCCACGACCAGATCGTGAAGCGGGTCCGCACCGCTCAGGCCACCGGGGAGATCCGCGAGGACGTCGACCCCGACGTCCTCGCGGATGCGCTCGCGGCAGCGTTGCTCTATGTCGTGCTCGACCGGCGCGACGAGCCCGCCACGATCGTCGCGCGCCTGCTCGGCCTCCTGCTTCACGGCGCGATGGAACTGCAGGGCGCCCACGGCCTCGCCGGGGCGGCGGACAGTGAGCCCGGACCGTACGTTGTGGATAAGGCGGAGATCGACGTCGTCTTGGTTAGCGCTCGTCGAGTGCGCGTAGCCACAGCACCAGGTGCCAGTCCTGGTCGTTGGCGAGGGGGTCGGACAAGTGGGCGGCGCGGCCGTCGACGCTGGAGGGCATGACGTACGCGCAGGTGGCGGAGCCGTCAGGGAACTGGTTGGCCATGTTCGCGCGCAGGATCGCTTCAGTGATCCGCTCAGTCTCCGTGGTACGCAGGTCGCGGGGCAGGCGGTGCAGGGTGGCAGCGGTGAGGGCGCTCCAGTGGTGGGGGAATACATCGCCCCATAGCCGCTCGATGCCGAACCAGTAGCCGTCCCAGTGCCGGATCGCGACGCCGTGAAGGCGCACGTGCGGCTGCGGACCGGAGAAGGCCAGGAGCCAGGGCAGACGCTCGGCGATGGCGTCGTGGAATGCCTGGTCGCCGGTGAGGCCATAGGCCGCGACCAAGAGGTCGATCAGTGGCGCCACGATCGACTGCTCGTAGTTCACCTCATGCGGGGGCAGGCCCCTGCCGATCCGCACGAAGGACCAGGCGCTCTCGAGCAGGCGCTGCCGCAGCACCTCGGCCCGGACGGGTTCACCGGCGGCGTCAAGACCGGCAGCGACGGCGAGGATCGTCTCGGACAGGGTGATCGACAGGTGGGCCGCTCCACCGAGGGCGAAGTTGCGCTCGATGATCCGAGCGGCGCGGTCGAGGGCGACGCCGCTGCCGGTGAGCCGGTGGTGGTCGTGGAAGAACTGGGCGTGCCAGGGTGCGTCGTACAACCTGGGAACCCTGCCGACCTGGGATCCGCGCGTGGGTGTCGCCTCCTCGTCGAACAGGTGGGTCCAGGCGAACTCGCCCCAGCCTTCCAGCAAGGTCCTGACCTCAGCAGGGTCGGCCCATCCGCGCAGTGCTGCGAGCTGGATCAGGACGGGCATGGCGACGCGCTCGGACCCGTCGGTCCAGTCCGGCCAGCCGTTTGTCGGCAAGGTGGTCCGGGTGCGCACGTCGACCGGGACGAAGGCGTGGGCGAGGAGCCCCGGCCGCTCCCGGGCGACCTGGTGACGGATGATGTAGTCGACGCGGCGGCGCACGACGTCCTCGAGGGAGTCGTGGAAGAGGACCTCGGTACGGGCCGTGCCGTCGACGTCGACGGTGTAGGTGCCGTGTACCTCGGCCGAGACGTGGAAGCGCCTGTCGCCGACACGGATGACGGTGGCGTCAGGGCTGGTCACCTCAGCGGCCTCCACCGTGATCGCCTCACCGGTGCGGGCCGCGTAGGCGGAGAACACCGCTGGGGCCGCCGTCGCCGCCAAGAACTCGTCCACCGACTCGTACCAGCCGAGTTCCCATTCGAGGACGTGCTCCTCGCCAGGCGCAAGGGTGAGCTCGGGCTGCCCGCCGAACGCCTCGGGGTTCCGGGCGCGGTCGGTGGCCAGGAGCGCGATGTGCCCGCGGACGTTCGAAAACGTTCCGGGGTTGCGCGACTCGATCGAGTACGCGCGCACGGCGCCCTCACGCACGATCAGGCCGAGGAGGCGACCGGCCCCGGACATGGGCCGCGCGAGGGCCCACGCCCAGGTTCCGCCGGTGAAGAGGTGGGCGTGGACGGAGCGGTCCAGGGAATCCTCGGCGCCGGCGTACACGTCGCCGAACGGGGTCTGGACGCCCAGACCGGTGACGCTCCGCGTCTCGGCGCCGTCGTTGCGCAGGACGTACTGCTCCCGCAGCACCTCGCCGTCGACCCAGCGACGCACGTCCATTCGCAGATCGTGCGGCAGCCGGTGGACGGCTTCGATACCGGCGTCGGACTCGCGCAGCACGGCAGGGGTGTGCCAGCGGGCGCCGCCACAGTCGGTGGTCACGTGGCCCGAGCCCCACTGGTGCTCGATCGAATGCCAGGTGGAGTCCCCGGCGTCGAGCAGGTAGCGGCGAGCCGGATCCGCGTCGTCGGTGAACTGTTGCGGAGCGCCGGTGGCCGGGTCGAGAGCGGCGCGCCCGGCCCCGAAGGTGAGCGTCGTGGTGGTAGCGATGGCAGGCACGTGGACACAGCCTTTCGGTTTCACCCGGATCGATGTCCGGGACCTGGGCAAATGGTGGGTGGCGAAGGCGGCTCGTGCCGAGTAAGACAACGCAACGGTCGATTCGAATCGACTCGGCGGCTCGATCTCGGGGATCTCATCGGTGTCAACGCGCCGACAGTGCGCTCGGCTCAGCGAAGACTGCAGTGGTCGAGCGGCGGGTGAGGTCGGTGGGGGCGACCAGGTGCACGACTGGTTCGCGATGGTCGTCGTCCATCCTGTCGAACAGGATCTCCACGGCCAGCGTCGAGACCTCGCGGGCACGCGGCGAGACGTTCGACACCGGCGGGTCGAAGGATGCAGCGACGTCGTCCGCGCACATGCCGATGATCGAGAGGTCTACCCCGGGACGAAGACTGTGGAGCTGGGCCAGGCAGAGGAGCCACTCGGTGACCTGTGGGGTACGAGCGATCAGGCCGAGACGGCGGCTGCGGAACTCGAGCAGCCGGGATGCGACGGCGCTGACGCCTGTCCAACCACGCCTTGCCGGGTCCACCACGGTGAAGTCCAAGCCTCGTTCGGCGGCACGGGCACGGCAGCCGTCGTGGAAGGCGCTGATGAACCAGAACTGACCGGGAATGGTGCCGCCTGGCTCTCCCACGAGTACGGCGTGCTCGTGGCCGGTATCGGCCAGCTCATCGATCATGAGCTCGGCAGCCCGGCGGGCGTCGTGGTCGACCGCGTCCAGGCCGGCACGGTCCGCGGGAGTACCCACGAGGACCACCGGGAGGCCGAGAGTCGCGGCGGTCACGATGCGGTCATCATCGTGGCGGATGTCCATCAGGACGAAGGCATCGCAGTTCTGGCGCCCGGCCATCCGCTTGAGCCCCTCAGGCCCCTCATCGGTGGTGATGAGTACGACGTCGTGGTCGCGACTCCGTGCGGTCTCGATGACCGCATCGATGTACGGGATGCTGTCACGGGGATCGGCGCCCGAGTCGAGGTGGACCATGAGGGCGATGACATAGGTCTTGCGTCCGCGCAGTGCGCGGGCACCTGCATTCGGCTGATAGGTGAGTTCCTCGACGGCGGCGAGCACGCGGTCCCTTGTGGCCTGGGAGATCGGTCGTTTGCCGTTCATGACGTACGAGACCGTGCTCTGCGAGACGCCGGCCAGCTTCGCGACGTCGTAACTGGTGGGGACGGTCCGGCGCGCGCTCATGAGGCCCGCCCGTACAGTTGTGCCCCTGAGGCGGCGGTAGCCGCCGGATCGTCCGCCCCGAGCGCCTTGACGACCAGGTCTGCGAAGCGAGGCCTGCTGAAGGAAGGCTCGACTCCGGCCAGCAGGCCCACCATTCCGGCCTGGTGGGTGGTGTCCACGGCTTCAAGGATCACCTCACCGTCAAGCAGCGCGGTGATGTCTGCGCCAGCGAACCGCAGCGTCATGCGCTGCCACCTGCCCTGCGCGTCGGTCGCCCTGGCCTTTCCCAGGGTGCGCTCGCCGCCGGTGCCGTCCCCGGCGGCGGCCGCGATGACAGCCCGCTGCTCGGCGTCACCGACCAGTTCCCGCTGGTCCTCCTTGCCGTTGACCGAGACCAGACGGCACGTGCCGTCCGCCGTCAGTTCGAACAGGTAGCACCTGGGGATGAAGCCGTATCCCGTACCGACATGATTGATGCGACCCATGACGGCGGCGCCTTCCCCCGGTTCGAGCAGGACGCTGACACTGACCTCGTAGTCGCCCCAGTCGCCGTCACCGATGATCGTGTATGGCCGCCAGTCCGGGGCCCACGACAGTGTTGGAGCGGGCACGGTCTGCCGG
Organism: Myceligenerans indicum; assembly: GCF_016742955.1. Classification (GTDB taxonomy): domain Bacteria; phylum Actinomycetota; class Actinomycetes; order Actinomycetales; family Cellulomonadaceae; genus Myceligenerans; species Myceligenerans indicum. The sequence goes on from NZ_JABBYC010000068.1 coordinate 12,543, forward strand.
AGGCAGGTGCCCACGTCGCCAGGGGCGGGGACCAACTCGAAGGCTCCAGCGATATCGGCGGTGAAGCGGGGCAGGAAGCCGCGCGCTCCCGGGTCGTCGTAGCCCGCGAAGGTATCGCGGTAAGGGAACGGAAAAGGGGTGCTGGACGGCACATCGACGAATCCGCCCTTGCGCTGACCGGACGTCGTTGACAGCGAATACACCGAGTTGGGAGCAAGGTCGATCTCGATCGTCCCGTCCTCGATCCGGACGAAGCCCAGGTGCTGGAACTGCTCGGTGGCGTCACTGCGCCAGATCGTCACCGGGCCCTGGGCCAGATCGCTGGGGACGTGCATGCGTAGCCGCTGAACAGCGGCCGCGTCCTTGGTCTCGGCGACAATGCTGAAGTCGCCATCCGCTGAACGCAGCGCGACGACGCTGCCACCGCCGTCCAGGAAGGTGCAGGCGCCGTCCACGTAGATCCATCCGAGCTCGGTGAACTGCCCGTAGTGGGCGTAGCCCCACAGCGCATCCCGCACCCGATAGTGCCCGCTCCACGGCTCATGGGCCACGATCATCGCAGGCTCCACCGCGTACGGCTCGGTCGGGTAGACACCCGCAACGTCGTACCAGAGCACGACCTTCGTGGCACCGCTGAGCAGATAGTTCTCGTTGAAGCACTTGACGATGCCGATCAGGCAGTCGTAACCGGATCGGTAGACGTGGTCCTCCGTGTTCCAGATCGGCTTCCCCATCGCCCCGGCCCACTCGCGGACCTCGGCGGGCGCATGCACGCCGGTGCCGTACATCACATGCGCGCCGATGACATCGATCGCCGCGACCGCTTCCGGATCGCGCCGCAGTTCCTCGACGAAATCGAACTTGTCAGCTGGCCAGTCGTCGAACGCGTGAAGCAAGACCGAACCGAACCCAGCCTCGTCCAACGCCGCGCGCAGGCACTTGGCGAAATGGAGGCTCACGCCCTTCTCGTTGCGACACCCGATTGCATCCAGATCGAGCCCATGCGTGTCACGAAGGATCTGCGCCCACGACACGTAGTAGTCGGCCATGTCCTGCGACCAGAATTCGCCGTCCCCGATCCAGCCCGGCGCACTCCACGCGACCGCGTCCAGGCTCAACGCCGGGTTGCGACGCTTCGCCTCCCGCATCACCCACCACGTGTAGCCGCGGTGCGCCTCGAGGTCGCCGCGGGTGTGCCTGTGGCTGGGCATGGACCCCTGGGTCGAGTTGCCGTCGCCGGGGACCTCCACGAGCATCGCACTGACCGACGCACCGAACTTGGGCGCGAAGACCAGATCAAGGATCTGGTCGCGCTGCTCCCGGGGGTAGTCCTTGAGCAGTACCGAGGTCGCTCCTCCGCCGTTGACCGCCCCGATCCCGTCAAACCGGCGGTCACTCACGCCCGGACGAAGGTCAACCGACTGGATTCCGCCATCCTTGACCACAGTGATCTCCAACACGACGACATCATCGATTCGAATAAACAGTAGCCCACGTTCCCCTGCCATCGGTGCGGACTGAGACGTCCTTGACAGCGTCACGGCCTCACGATCGAGGCACTCCAGCACTTCAACGTCAGGCTCGGCCCAGGGCTGACCGCGGACCAGATCGGCACGATCGAGGCCACCTAGGTGTACTGACCCGGCAGGTTGGGTACGCGGTCGGCGGGGCAGGAGCCTTCGAGTGCGGTGTGGGGCCGGTGGTGGTTGTACCGGTGTAGGAATCCAGGGTAGGCCGCTGCGCGTTCGGACTCGCTGGTGTAGGCGCGGGCGTAGGCCCATTCTTCTTGCAGGGTTCGGTTGAAGCGCTCGACCTTGCCGTTGGTCTGTGGCCGGTAGGTGCGTTTGTGCTTGACCTGGGCGTCGGTCAGGACCTTGGCGAAGTCGCGTGAGCGGTAGCAGGCCCCGTTGTCGGTCAGTACCCGGGTCACGGTGATGCCGAGTGTTTGGAAGTGTTCCAGGGCGCGGGTCATGAACGCGGCGGCGGTCTGTTTGGTCTCGTCGGGCAGCATCTCGGAGTAGGCCAGGCGGGAGTGGTCGTCCACGGCGTGGTGCAGGTAGACGTAGCCCAGGTTCGGGCGCCCGCCACTGACGTTCTTCCTGCGGGGTCGGGCCGGGTCCTGGTGAGCGTGGCGGTTCTTCCTGCCGGCTGCTCGGCCCAGGGCTTTGTGCCCGCCGCCGTCGGGGATACGGCCGAGCTTCTTGATGTCGACGTGGATCAGGTCACCCGGGGCGGGGTGCTCGTAGCGGATCGGGCGGGCGCGTCGGATCCGGGTTCCGGTGGCCGGGTCGGTCCACGACAGGCGCGGACAGTCGTAGCGGGCAAGGACCCGGCCGACCGTCGAGATGTTCAGGCCCAGGTGGTAGGCGATCCGGGCCGGCCCCCAACGGCGCGAGACCCGCAGCCCCAGTACGCGTCGCTCGAGACGGCCGGTGGTGCGGTGCGGGCACGAGCGTGGCCGGGAGGAACGGTCAACCATCCCGGCAGGGCCGTGCTGGCGGTACCGAGTAGCCCAACGGTGAGCACAGGTGACCGAGACACCGAACCGGTCCGCAGCACGCCGAAGAGGCCACCCCTGATTGAACCGCCCCGGGTTCTGTGGAGAGTTCAGTTGTTGACGACGGCCAGCTCTCTGGCCGGGGCTTGAGTGTAGTAGGCGTGCTCGACGGCGGCCGGTGAGGCGTAGTCGAGAGCGGAGTGGACGCGGCGCTGGTTGTACCAGTCGACCCATTCG
>NZ_JABBYC010000069.1 GCF_016742955.1 Myceligenerans indicum
CGAGATCTACACGAGCCTTATCGTCGGCAGCGTCAGATGTGTATAAGAGACAGGGGTGGGCGCGCCGATGGTCAGTGCCATGATCCGCCGGATGGCGCCGGGCAGGGGAGCGGTCACCACACCCGGGTCGCGGTGGGCGCGCAGCGTCAGCGCGGGGACCGTGCTGACGCCCGCGCCCGAGGCGACGAGCGCCTGGATGGCGACGTAGTCGTCCGTCTCGAACGCGATGTGCGGGGCGAACCCGGCCTGGGCGCAGCGGGCCAGGAGGTCGGCGCGACAGCGTTCGCAGCCGGCGATCCAGTCGGCGTCGGACAGGGTGGCGAGCGCGGGGGCGGTGCACACGCCGCCGGCGGCGTCCGCCGGCGCTTCGGCCACGGAGCGGACGAGGTGGACGGGCTCGTCGAAGACGTCCGTCACCTCGAAGCGGGACAGGTCCTCGATGCTGCGCGTGTGCGCGACGTCGGTGTGCTCGAAGACGAGGGCGACGTCGACCCTCCCGGAACGCAGTGCGTCGACGGCCTCGGGCGGCTCGGCCTCCAGGAGGCTGACGGCCAGCCCGGGCAGGTCGGCCCGCAGGCTCGCCACGGCGGCGGGAACGATCGTGGCGAGGGCTGAGGGGAAGGCCGCGAGCCGGGCGCGCCCGGCTCGCATCCCGGCCAGGGCCTCCAGCTCGCGGGCGGCGCCGTCCACGCGGGCCAGGATCTCCTCGGCGCGGTCCGCCAGCAGGCGGCCGGCCTCGGTGAGCCGGACGCCGCGTCCGGCGCGCTGCAGCAGCGGTATCCCGGCCTCGGACTCCAGGCGGGACAGGTGGTGGCTGACGGACGGCTGCGCGTAGCCGAGCGTGCGTGCGGCGGACGTCACGGAGCCGGTGCGGGCGACGGCCGCGAGCACACGCAGCCGGGTCAGGTCGAGGTCTGCGGGCATGAGATCAGCCTACGCCTGTTGCATCGGTAATTGCTATGCGTTTGGACGAAACCTCGTATTGGACCTATGGGTTGGCGCCGGGGCAGAGTAATGAGCATGACCGCCGCACCACTTGCCACCGCCCCGCCGCCTGCCACCGCCGCACCACTCGCCGCCGCCGCGTCCGGCTCCGCGCCCGCCCAGGAGACCGTCCCCGCCATGCGCGACGTGCTCACGGCCCGCGCCCGGATCGAGCACCTCGTGGTCCGCACCCCGGCGACGTCCTATCCCGAGCTCGACGCGGCCACCGGCGCGCGGGTGGTCGTCAAGCACGAGAACCTGCAGCCCACGGGAGCGTTCAAGGTCCGCGGCGCGCTCAACCTCCTGCTGTCCATGACACCCGGGGAACGTGAGCGCGGCGTCGTGGCCTACTCCACCGGCAACCACGCCCAGGCGCAGGCGTACGCCGCGCGGCACACGGGGGCGCCGGCCACGATCGTGATGCCGGCGGGGCCCACGCCGCCCAACCCCCTCAAGGAGCGTGCCGTGCGGGCCCTCGGCGCGCGCGTCGAGCTCGCCGGGCAGTCCCTCACCGAGGCCGCCGCCCATGCGGCCCGGCTCGCCGAACAGGACGGCGCCCGGCTCGTGTCCGCCGCGAACGAGCCGCTCCTCATCGCCGGCGTCGCCACCTGCTACCTGGAACTGCTGCAGCAGGCGCCCGACCTCGACGCCATCGTCGTGCCCATCGGCGGCGGCTCCGGCGCGGCTGCCGCGTGTCTCGTCGCCGCCGCGATCGCGCCGCACGTGGAGGTGATCGGCGTGCAGTCCGCCGCCGCTCCCGCGGCCCACGACTCCTGGCGCACCGGGGAACTCGTGCAGCGGCCTGCCACGACGCGCGCGGAGGGGCTCGCGACGGGCGCAGGCTTCAGCCTGACCCAGTCCGTCCTGCGCCGGCACCTCGCCGACTTCCTGCTCGTGTCCGACGACGAGATCACCGCCGCCCAGTACCGCTACCTCACCGCGGCACGGACGGTCGCCGAGGGAGCCGGGGCGGCGGCGCTGGCGGCCGTCGTCGGCAACCGCGAGCGCTTCGCCGGGCGCCGTGTCGGCGTCGTGTGCAGCGGCGGCAACGCGTCGGGTGCCGAGCTCCGGCGGGCTCTCGAGGGGGAGGCGGACGTGCGCGGCGGGGAGTAGCGTCGGCCCATGGCCCGCTACCTCGAGGTCCACCCGGTGGACCCGCAGCCGCGCAGCATCGCCCAGGCCGTCGCCGCGCTCCGCGACGGCGGCCTGGTCGCCTATCCGACCGACTCGGGCTACGCCCTGGGAGCTTGTCTCGGCAACCATGACGCCGTCGGGCGCATCCGGGACATCCGGCGGCTCGACGCCCACCATCACTACACCCTGGTGTGCGCCGACTTCGCGCAGATGGGGCGGCTCGTCAAGCTCGACAACAACGCGTTCCGGGCCATCAAGGCCGCCACGCCGGGGCCCTACACCTTCATCCTTCCCGCCACCGCCGAGGTGCCGCGCCGCCTCGCGCACCCGAAGAAGAAGACCGTCGGCGTACGCATCCCCGACCACCGGGTGGTGGCCGCGCTCCTGCGCGAGCTCGGGGAGCCCCTGCTCTCCTCCACCCTGATCCTGCCCGGGCAGACCGAGCCCCTGTCGGACGGCGCCGTCGTCAGGGAGACCCTCGACAAGGCTGTGGACGTCGTGCTCGACGACGGCGAGACCGGGACGGCGGAGCCGACGACGGTGGTGGACTGGTCGGGCGGCTACCCGGAGATCGTCCGTGAGGGCGCGGGTGATCCCGGACGCTTCGCCTGAACCCTCCGGGATTCGCATAACCTGACGCCATGAGCGACGCGACCGCACAGCCGCACGGCCTGCAGCAGGCCAGGGACAAGATGACAGAGGCGGGCGTGGCACCCGCCGCCATCGAGACGTTCACCCGGTTCTACCGGATCCTCACCTCCGGGGAGACCGGCCTCATCCGTGAGGAGGACGTGGAGCCGCTGACCGGGATCCCCCGTCACGCCGACCTGGACATCGAGCCCGGCGCCGCCGCCGAGGCCCTGGGCCGGACGGCCATCTGCAAGCTCAACGGCGGCCTCGGCACGTCCATGGGCATGGACCGCGCCAAGAGCCTCCTGCCGGTCCGGGTGGCCGACGACGGTTCCGTCCTGAGCTTCCTGGACATCATCGCCGGACAGATCCGCGCCGCGCGCCGCGCCACGGGCGCCCGCCTCCCGCTGATCCTCATGGACTCGTTCCGGACCCGGGACGACACCCTGGAGGCGCTCGGCAGGTACACGGACCTGACCGTCGACGGCCTGCCGCTCGACTTCCTGCAGAACCGTGAGCCGAAGCTGCGCGCCGACACCCTCGAGCCGGTCCGGTGGGACGCCGACCCGTCCCTCGAGTGGTGCCCGCCCGGGCACGGTGACCTCTACGCGGCCCTGCACGCGGGCGGGATCGTGCCCAAGCTCCTGGAAGCCGGGTTCCGCTACCTGTCGGTGTCCAACTCCGACAACCTCGGCGCCGCGCCCGACGCCGACATCGCGGGCTGGTTCGCCGCCTCCGGAGCCCCGTACGCCGCCGAGATGTGCGCCAAGACCCCCGCCGACGTCAAGGGCGGGCAGCTGGTGCGCCGCAAGTCCGACGGGCGCATCGTGCAGCGCGAGACCGCCCAGACCCACCCGGACGACATGGTGTTCGCCCTCGACGCCGAGCGCCACCCCTACTTCCACACCAACAACCTCTGGTTCGACCTCGAAGCCCTCGGGGCCGAGCTGGAGCGCACCGGGGGCGTGCTGGAGCTGCCGCTGATCCGCAACGAGAAGACGGTCGACCCGTCGGACGCGTCCTCGCCCGCCGTCGTGCAGATCGAGTCCGCGATGGGCGCCGCCGTGCGCGTCTTCGAGGGAGCGACGGCCATCGACGTCCCGCGTAGCCGCTTCCTGCCGGTCAAGACCACCAACGACCTGCTGCTGCTGCGGTCCGACGTGTACGAGCTCGGCGACGACTACCGGCTGGACGCCACGTTCGACGCCGATGCCGGCCAGTCCGCGCCCCTCGTCGACCTCGACAAGCGCTACTACAAGCTGATCGACGACTTCACCGCCCGGTTCGACGCCGGCGCGCCCTCGCTCACCGAGGCCGAGTCGCTCACCGTCGCCGGTGACTGGACGTTCGGCCCCGGCGTGCGGGCGGTCGGCAAGGCGGTGCTGACCGAGCCCGCCGAGGGGGCACCCGCCCAGGTGCCCGACGGCGCCACCGTGGGGCCCGACGGGATCGCCTGACGGGATCGCCTGACGGGATCGCTCGACGGGATCGCTCGACGGGATCGCTCGACCCGGCCGAGCGGCCGGAACGCGGCGCCCGGGACACGCCCCCTCGTGTCTTCCGGGCGCCGCCGTCCCGCTTCCCGGGACCGCCGCCGGTCTCCTGGTATACGTTGGCCGCAGGAGCCTGCAAACGCGCACCCGGACGAGGGGAAGAGCGGCCATGGAGATCGGGATCATCATCGGGCTGGCGATCGTCGTCGTCATCCTCGTGCTGGTGTTCTGGGTGGTCGGGATCTACAACGGCCTCGTCCGTGCCCGCAACGCCTACAAGAACGCATGGGCCCAGGTCGACGTCCAGGTCAAACGGCGCCACGACCTCATCCCCAACATCGTGCAGATCGCCAAGGGCTCGCTCGTCCACGAGCGCTCGACCCTGGAGGCGGTCATCCAGGCGCGGTCCCAGGCCGTCAACGCCCAGTCCGCGGCGTCGGCCGCACCGGGCGACCCGGGCGCGATGCAGGCGCTGGCCGAGGGGGAGAACATGCTCACCCAGGCCATGGGGCGCTTCATCGCCCTGACGGAGAACTATCCCGACCTCAAGGCGAACCAGACGCTGCTGCAGGCCATGGAGGACCTGCGCTCGACCGAGAACAAGGTGGCCTTCGCCCGCCAGGCGTTCAACGACGGCGTCATGTTCTACAACAACAAGCGCGAGGTCTTCCCCGCGAGCATGATCGCCGGCCCCTTCGGCTTCACCGAGGCCGCCCTCTTCGAGATCGAGGACCCCGAGGAACGCGAGGCGCCGCAGGTCGACCTCGGCCTTCCCGACTACCCGGCCTGAGTGCCCGATGAACTTCTTCGAGCGGCAGCGACAGGTCCGCCGCCTCTCCGCGCGGCTCGTCGTGCTGTTCGCGCTCGCCGTCGTGGGCACGGTCGTGGTCGTCAACCTCGCCGTGTGGATCATCGTCGGCATCGGGTCGCCGGCCGACACCGTCGTCACGGCGCTGACGGCGGCGACCGTCCTGACGGTGGCGCTCATCGGGCTGTCCTCGCTGTTCAAGTCCATCTCGCTGCGCAGCGGCGGGGGAGCACGGGTCGCGGAGTCGCTGGGTGGGAAGGCCGTTCCGGCAGACACGCGGGACCCGGACCTGCGGCGCCTGCGCAACGTGGTCGAGGAGATCGCCATCGCGTCGGGCACGCCGGTACCCGCGCTGTACGTGCTCGAACAGGAGCGGGGTATCAACGCGTTCGCCGCCGGGTGGTCGCCCGCCGACGCCGCGGTGGCCGTCACACGGGGCTCCCTGGACCGCCTGAACCGTGACGAGCTGCAGGGCGTGATCGCGCACGAGTTCAGCCACGTCGTGAACGGCGACATGCGGCTCAACATCAAGCTCATGGGCCTCCTGTTCGGCCTGCTGGTGCTGTTCATCGTGGGCCGGGTGATGACACTGGTCCGGGGCGGCAACCGCAACCCGGCGCCGTTGATCGGTGTGGCGCTGATCATCGCCGGGGCGATCGGGATGGGGGTGGGCCGGCTGATCCAGGCCGCGGTCTCGCGGCAGCGGGAGTACCTGGCCGACGCGACCGCCGTGCAGTACACCCGGCAGACCACCGGCCTGGTCGGCGCGCTGAAGAAGATCGCCGGCCTGAGCGAGAGCTCGACGGTGCGCAACCCGCGGGCCGACGAGGTCGGCCACATGCTGTTCGGCTCGGCGAAGGGTCTCAGGGGAAGCTTTCTGGCCACGCACCCGCCGCTGATCGACCGGATCCGCGCACTGGAGCCGGGCACGCGGCCGGAGGACCTGGAGCAGCTGCGGCGCCAGTGGGCCTCGAGACCGCCGTCGGGTGCCGCGGAGGATCGCGCGATGGGGCTGGCCGAGCCGTCTGCCGGTGAGCGGGTCCGGGCCGGGGGACAAGCGACGGCCGCCGCCGACCCGGCCGCCGTGGTCGCGGCCATCGGCAGCCTCGGGCCCGCCGCCCTCGAGCGGGCGGGCAGCCTGCTCGACCGCATCCCCGAGCACCTGCGTGCCGCGGCCCGCGATCCGGAGGGCTCGACGGCGCTGGTGCTCGCGCTGGTGCTGTCGGAGCATCCGGACGTGAGGACCGCGCAGCTCTCGTCGGTGGCGGGGCACTTCGGCGAGCCCGCGGCCGACGAGGTGCGCCGGGCCGCCCGCGGGCTGGCCGGGCTGCCGGCGCAACTGCGGCTGCCGCTGGCAGAGCTGGCGTTCCCGGCGGTGCAGCAGCGCACGGTTCCGCAGCAGGACGCGATCATGGCCACCCTGCACGACATGATCGCGGCCGACGGGCGGCTCGACGTCGTCGAGTACTGCCTGTCGCGGCTGCTGCACGAGCAGCTCCACGAGGCGCGGCACCACCGCTCCTCCTGGGCCGGGCAGCGGTACTCCGCGGCGGCCGCCCGGGAGGCCACCGCCACGTTGCTCGCGGTCCTCGCCGACGCCGGGCACGACGATCCCACGAGCGCGGCACGAGCCTTCGAGGCCGGGATCGCCGCGGTCTACCGGGACGGGCGGCACGGACACGGCGCGAGCGCCACGTACGCCCCGCCGTCTGCCGGCGTCGTTGCGCTGGAGGACGCCTGGGGCGCGCTCGACGGGATGTCCGCGCAGGCCAAGGAACAGCTCGTGACAGGGGTTGTCACGGTGATCGGCTACGACGACCGTATGACGGTGGCCGAGCTCGAGCTGCTGCACACGATCTGCGCCATGCTGCACTGCCCGCTGCCGCCGCTCACCCAGGCGCCGGGACAGGCTGCCTGAACCTTGAGCCCGGCAGCCCCCGGGCCCGGCCGTCAGAAGGGTGGTCGGCCGGGACCGGGAGGGCGCGGATCGGGGCGGCGGGTGCCGCCGCGGGGGGTGCGGGGACCGCTCGCAGGAACCCCGCTCCGACGGGTCGTGGCCGGTTCTCCCGGTGGCTGGGCGATGGTGAGCCCGCGGGCGTGTGCGTACCGCACGACGGGGTCGACGGCGGTCGGTTCGACAGCCGTGACGGTGCCTGTGGGTGCGGTCCAGCGGGTGACCCCGGTGGCAGGGTCACGGGTCACACGCCAGTTCGCATGGGTCTTGACGTTGTGGTGCCGGCGGCAGAGGGGATGGAGATTCTCCGCTCGGGTCTGCCCGGGTTCTCCAGGCAGGTACCGGTGGTCCTTGTCGAAGGGCTGGAGGTGGTCGAGATCGGTGGCCGGCTTGCCTCCAGCGACCGCAGGCCGGTCGCATCCGGGGAACCTGCACGTTCGGTCCCGTGCGGTGACGGCGGCACGAAGGGTCGCACCAGGAGCATAGGTGCGGGTGGAGTAGTCCCGAAGGACCCCGGAGACCGGGTCGGTCAGGAGGCGGCGCCAGGTGCCGTCGGCCGCGATCCGTGCGGCATCGTCCGCGGGGATCGGGCCGAGACCTTCGATCATCCCGGGGGTCATGTCGGCAGGGTCGAGGAGCGTGGATGCCGCCACGGTCACCTGGACCGTGGCCGGGACCTCGATCACGCGCAGGAGCGTGCCGGGTGCGGCACCTGCACCTGCACCTGCACCTGCGCCGGTGCCGGGGTCGGTGGCAGGAGCAGGCGCGGTCAGGTGCAGGCCCTGCGGGTCCTCGGGCACGGGCACGAGGTCGGTGTCGAGACGGGGCTCGACGAGGTCGGGTGGCGTCACGGGTGCGTCAGCCTCGGGCCCGCCGGTGTGAACGTCGCTCCCGCGCGGGTGGTCCGCCGAGCCGCCGGCCGCGTCGTCGGGACACGGCACGACGACGCGGCCCGTGACCAGCGCGGTGAACGCGGCGGCTCGTAGCGCGCCCAGCGGCCGGTTCTCCCCGGGCGTGTCCTTGAGCGCCTTCGCGGCGGCCTGGACGGCGTTGAACGTCATGGCGGCATCGGTGACCGGGAGGTCGGCGACGATGCGGCCACGGCCCGGTCCGGCCTGCTCGGCCCACACGTTGCAGCGGTCGGTGACGTCCCGGCGACGTGCCCTGGCTCCGTGGAGCGTGGCGGCACGGGCGTTCAGCTGCTCGCTGATCCACTTCCAGGTGCGCCGTGGTGCGTACGGAAGCAGGTCCGTGATGGCCTCTGCACGCTCACCCGGTGTCAGGTCCGCCCCGGCGCGCAGGAAGGTGTCGGCCTTCTTGGCGTCCACCGTTCCGCTGCCCAGCGCGTCGGCCAGCGCCGGGTACCGGCCGGTACCCTCGGCGCGCATCGCGATCTGCCACGCCTCGTTCGTGGTCACGTGCAGCTCGCCGGAGATCTCCCCGGCCACCGAGTCGCGCGACAAGGGATCGTCCACCCTGTGGATCAGCTCCCGGGCGACACGGGCCTGCTCGCCCCGGGCCCACGAGATCAGCCGTTCCCAGCCCGCCACGACCTGGCGCAGCTCGGCGCCGTCGAGCGTGCCGAGGGGCGTGCCGAGGGGCGCGGCGTCCGTCGCCGGACCGTCCGTGACGCCGCCTGCGGTGGAGGCCACGACGGAGCCGGCGGCTGGGGACGTGGTCGAGGGCGTGGTCGAGGGCGTGGTGCCGCCTCGTTCCGAGAAACCGCGTAGGCGCCCGGCGAGCAGCGGGCCGGGGGCGAGCCGTGCGACGTCCTCCAGGAGAAGGTCGACAGGGTCCACGACCTCACCGGCCTGTCCGTCGGGCCCGATGCCGTCCCGCGCGGCGAGCTCGGCGGCCAGCTCCGGGTCGTTGGCCGGGTTGGCCGCCAGGATCGCCGCGAGCTCGCTCTCCGTGTGGTCAGGCGGTGCGAGCGGAAAGCCGAAACCGTCATGGCCCCCGACGCCGTCGAACATCGGACCCTGCATCAGCACGCACCCCCCTCCGCCGTGGACCGGACCGGCCGCCGTTCTCTCCTTGGTCTGTGTGTTCGATCCTATGATCGACACACCCGCCCTGCTACCGAAGAGCATGATCTGTGGATAACCTCCACGGAGACCAAGGGCGCTCCCCGGTACGCCGTGTCGGCGCAGCGCGCCGATCCTCACCGCGCCGATCCTCACCGGCCCGGGCCGCGCACCGATCCGCTACGCGACGTCCACCACGCGACTGTCGCCGACCTCGGGAACGAGCGTTCCCGCCGACGCGGCCGCGAGGCCGGAGCGCAAGGACTCCAGGTGGGCGCCGGGCACGAGCAGGCGCAGGCGGGCCACGGCGTCGTAGGCGGGCTCGGCCACGATCGCACCGTGCGAACCCGCCCAGTCACGCAGGACGTTGTCGATCCGGCCGGCGTCGGCGTGCGGGACGGGCACCTCGACCTCGTGCAGGATCTCGCGGCGCAGGATCGCACCCGATCCGGCGGCCTCGTCCAGCGCCGCGGACACCGCGCCCGAGTATGCGCGCACCAGCCCGCCCGCGCCGAGCTTCACCCCGCCGAAGTACCGGGTCACCACGGCGACGACGTCGGTCATGCCGCGGTGCTTGAGCACCTCCAGCATCGGGACGCCGGCAGTTCCCGAGGGCTCGCCGTCGTCGGAGGACCGGGCCTGGTCCGCCCGGACGCCGAGCACCATCGCCACGCAATGGTGCCGCGCGTCCCAGAACTCCTTCCGGAGCCGGGCGACCACGGCGTCGGCCGCCGCGGTGTCGCGGACCGGCTCGAGATGGGCCAGGAAGCGCGACTTCCTGATCACCAGCTCGTGGTCGACCGGGCGGGCCAGCGTACGGGGCAGGGCGGGCTCGGTCACGGCGCCGAGCCTACGCGAGGTCCGAGTCGCACGACGCCGCCCGCCCCGGCGGGGGACTCGACCTCGGGACACACCCGTGATCATCTGGAATTAATAGTGTGCCAAGCCTAGACTAGCGCCATGGCCAGCCAGGACGGCAACGACGAACAGCTCTCGACGACGCAGGACGGCCCCCGCGAGGAGTCCCGCTACCCACGTCCCCCTGTCACGCTCGACGAGGCCGAGCGGGTGTGGCGGGAGCTGGCGGCGGAGGCGATGCGCCCGGACGCGAAGCCGGAGATCGCGCGCCTGGCGGTGATCACCGGCCTGGTGCGTGCGACGGGTGCGCGCTACGGCGACCTGCTGCGGATCCGCGTCGAGGATCTCGACCTGGGCCCCGACGCGGCCCGCGCCGGGGAGGGTGTCGCCACGGTGAGGCACGGCAAGCACCGCGTGCTGCGGCGCCACCGCCTGCCGACGGACCTCGTGGTGCTGCTGCGGCACTGGATGTCGGTGCGCGAGGACCTGGCGGCGGAGCTGGAGGGGACGGCGCCCCGGGCGCTGCTGCTCACGGTGCACCACACGCACGACAACGGCACGACGGTCGCCAGCGGGCTGCCGATCACCCGGCAGGGGCTGGTGCTGTCCTGGCGGCGGTTCGTCCACCGCACGAACGCGAGGTACGGGGCGACGCGCCCCCCGCTCCCGACCCGCTTCGAGCAGGTCCGGCGCGCCTGGACCGAGGCCGGGGCGGGGGAGGAGGCGTAGCGGGCGGGGTCAGCGGGTACCGATACCCAGCAGCGGCGCGTGCGGGCGGTGGGACGGGAGCTCGTGGAAGCCGTAGGCGGCGTAGAAGGCTCGGGCTCCGGCATTGGCGGGGTCCATGCTGAGGTGCACCCCGGGGACGCCGCGCTCGGCCAGGGCGGCGCGCAGCGTGTCGAGCATGCGCCGCCCGAGGCCTTGGCGCTGCCCCGCGGGCAGCAGGTCGATGTGCAGGTGGGCGGGGTATTCGTCGAGTTCGGCCGGGGTCAGGCCACGGACCATCCGCTCCGGGTCGCCGCCGTCGCGCACCAGCGCCTCCTCGGTGTAGCCGTGGTCGCGGCCCATCGGGCCGGCGTGCGGGTGGCGGGCGCGGAATCCCGGTGCCCACTCGGCCGTGTACCAGTCGACGAAGGCGCGCGTGTCGGCCACGGCGATGACGTAGCCGATGGCGCGTCCTCCGGCGTCGTCCACCACCCATGCGAGGTCCGGGCTGTGGGTGACGTACGGCAGGCAGTACACGTCGGGCATGAGGAGATCGTCGGAGTAGATGCCTCGGGCGTCGTCGCCGCCGGCGGCCGTCCGGATGCAGATCTCGGTGACCGAATCCCGGTCATTGGGCTGGTAGGGCCGGATAATTGCTCCGCTGCCGCGGTGGTTGGCGATCACAGAGGAACAATATCGATTCGAGGCGTGGCCTTGACCACATGTTGTTGCCGAATTGTGACGGCAACATGACAGTGTCAATAAAGTCCGTTACGGTTGATGGGCGATGCAGCCCTCCGACGAAGACCATGACAAAGCACGGACCAGCGAGGATGTGGGACTGAAGGAGCCCACCGTCCAGGACGGATCCGCCATGTGGCGGATCGCCAGGGATTCCAAGACGCTTGACCTCAACTCGTCCTACGCCTATGTGCTGTGGGCCCGTGACTTCGCCGCCACGTCGGTGATCGCCACCGTCGACGGACAGCCGGCCGGATTCCTGACCGGCTACATCCGTCCGGACGAGCCCACCACGCTGATGGTGTGGCAGGTAGCCGTCGACGCCGCCTTCCGCGGGCGTCGGCTGGCCGCCCGGATGCTCGACCACGTGGCCTCCGCCGCACCTCGGTGCACTCACCTGGAGACCACCATCACCGCGGACAACGCGGCGTCGATCGCCCTGTTCACCTCGTTCGCACAGGCGCGTGGCGCCACCGTCGAACGCACCCCCCTCTTCACCGAGGACATCCTCGGGGGAGGGCACGACACGGAGCACCTGTTCCGTATCGGCCCGGTCGCCCACGCGGCCTGACAACCATCCTCGATCGAACCACGAGACCGACCGTCGGCCTGCCCATCGGCGTGGCCGCGGTGACGAACCATGCCCGGGAGCAGATACCCCATGTCCCAGACCACCATCTTCGACGAGCTCGAGTCGCAGGTCCGCAGCTACTGCAGGAACTGGCCGGTCGTGCTCGCGACCGCGGAGGGATCCACGGTGACGACGGAGGACGGGAAGGAGTACCTCGACTTCTTCGCCGGTGCCGGCGTGATGAACTACGGGCACAACCACCCCGAGCTCACCGAGCCGCTGGTCGACTACCTGCGCTCCGGCGCGATCGTGCACTCGCTCGACATGCACACCGTCGCCAAGCGTGAGTTCCTGGAGAACTTCCGCAGCTACGTCCTGGAGCCGCGAGGCCTCGACTACAAGGTGATGTTCACCGGCCCGACGGGTACCAACTCGGTCGAGAGCGCGCTCAAGCTCGCCCGCAAGGTGACCGGGCGCCAGCACATCCTGTCGTTCACGAACGCGTTCCACGGCATGACGCTCGGCGCGCTGTCCGTGACCGGGAACTCGATGAAGCGCCAGGGCGCGGGTCTGCCGCTGACGAACACCTCCAAGATTCCCTACGACAACTACTTCTCGGGTGCGGTCGAGGACTTCCTGTGGCTGGAGCGCGTCCTGCAGGACAGCGGCTCCGGCGTCGACCTGCCGGCCGCGATCATCGTGGAGACGGTCCAGGGCGAGGGTGGTCTGAACGCCGCCCGCCCGGAGTGGCTGCGTGCGCTGGCCGACCTGTGCAAGGCGCACGAGATCCTGCTGATCGTCGACGACGTGCAGGCCGGGGTGGGGCGCACCGGCACGTACTTCAGCTTCGAGGAGGCGGGCATCACGCCCGACATCGTGTGCATGTCCAAGGCCCTGTCGGGCTACGGCCTGCCGATGGCCCTCACGCTGCTGCGCCCCGAGCTGGACCAGTGGGAGGCGGGCGAGCACAACGGCACGTTCCGCGGCCACAACCCCGCGTTCGTGACCGGCGCCGCCGCCCTCAAGAAGTTCTGGGCCGACGACACCTTCGAGAAGGAGGTCCAGGCGCGCGCTGGCGAGCTGCGTGACGGCCTGCAGAAGATCGCGGACGGCTACCAGGACGCCGTCGTCAAGGGCCGGGGCATGCTCACCGGCATCGAGTTCCCCGACAAGGAGGCCGCCGGGAAGATCGCCGCGGCGGCATTCCAGCGGGGCCTGCTGGTGGAGACGTCCGGCCCCGACAGCGAGGTCCTCAAGACCATGCCGCCGCTGACCATCACCTCGCAGGAGGTGCAGCGCGGCCTCGCCATCATCGCCAACGCCGCCACCGAGGTGCTCGGCGCCCCGGTGGCCGCCGCGGCCTGAGGCGGCAGCACGCCGATCCGACGACGGCGGGCCGCGGGTCCGTCGTCGTCCCCCAGAACCCCCTTCGCGGGGCCGCACCGGCCCCGCCCCGACCGCAGAAACGAGAGCACCTGCCGTGAAGATCACCTACGTCGAGGACCTCGACGGCACCGACCGTGACGTCACCCCGGAGAACGGGAACTGGCGCAGCCGCCGCATCGTCCTGGCCAAGGAGGGCGTCGGGTTCTCCTTCCACGAGACGATCCTGTACGCCGGCACCGAGAGCGACTTCTGGTACGCCAACCACATCGAGTCGGTGTACTGCGTCGGCGGCGAGGGCGAGCTCGTGAACCGGGAGACCGGGGAGGTCCACCCGATCCGTGACGGCATGTGCTACCTGCTGGACGGCAACGAGAAGCACACCGTCCGCGCCAAGACGGACCTGCGCATGGCGTGCGTGTTCAACCCGCCGGTCACGGGCCGCGAGGTGCACGACGAGAACGGCGTCTACCCCCTGATCACGGAGGAGGAGCCGACCCCCGGCGCCTGAGATGTGCCGAGCTTCGGCAGGCAACGGCGAGAACTGGTCCGATCCCAGTCCAGGAGGAAAGTGCGCATGAACCCCTCGAGCGAGAAGATCGCTGACGTCTACCCCACGCGGACAGGGGGTGAGTTCCTCCTGATGCCGCGGGAAGACTTCGTGGTTCACGGCACGCCCGACGACGGCCCGCTGGACGGTCCCGAACTGGAGGGCTTCGCCGAGAACGGCTACCTCACGTTCGAGAGCTTCATCACGCCCGCGGAGGTCGCCGAGCTCGGCGACGAGCTGGAGCGCATGGCCTCCGACCCGGAGATCCTCGCGCAGGACAGCACGATCGTGGAGCCCGCGTCGCAGGAGGTGCGCTCCATCTTCGGCGTGCACCGCACCAGCGACGTGTTCCGCGCCGTCGCGCACGACCCGCGCCTGGTGAATCGTGCCCGGCAGATCCTCGGGACGGACGTGTACATCCACCAGAGCGGCGCCAACTCCAAGCCCGGCCTGACGGGCGGGGACGTGTACTGGCACTCGGACTTCGAGACGTGGCACGCCGAGGACGGGATGCCCCGCATGCGCGCGGTGAGCTTCACGATCTCCCTGAGCGAGTTCCACTCGTTCAACAGCCCGCTGATGATCATGCCCGGGTCGCACACGACCTACGTGTCGTGCGGTGACATCGTGCCCACGCAGGAGGAGAAGGCCCTGCTGGACATGCACGGGTCCGGCACGCCGAGCCCGGCCGCGCTGGCCCAGCTGGCCGACCGCCACGGCATCGAGGTGCTGGAGGGCGAGCCGGGCACGGCCGTGCTGTTCGACTCCAACAGCATGCACGGGTCCGGCGGCAACATCTCCCCGTACCCGAGCTCCACCCTCTACTTCGTGTACAACTCGGTGGAGAACGAGCCGGTCGAGCCGTTCACGGGCAAGCCCCGTCGCCCCGATTTCCTGGGGTCACGAGACTTCACCCCGGTGCCCTGACCGGACGCCCGGGAGGGCGTGCCTTCCCGCGGCTCCCGGCACGGGAGCCCTGACGTCCCCGACGCCGGTCCCGCGATCCTCACGATCGCGGGACCGGCGTTCGTGTTCTCCCTCACTCCTCCTGACGAGGCAGCAGCAGGACCGCTAGCACCGCCAGCGCGAGCGCACCCAGCAGGATCGCCCAGCCGGCCCCCGGCGTCGTCGTGACCGCCCAGGCCACCAGGCCCAGGAGCTCGGTCGCGCCGAGCACGACCAGGGCCCGCCGCCAGCCCGCGAGCGCCGCGGTGATCTCGACGCGGGCGGTGCGGGGGGTGTGTGCGGCCCACCAGGTGGCGCGGAAGAGGGTGTAGGCGGTCTCTTATACACATCTGACGCTGCCGACGATAAGG